>LXQD01000115.1 GCA_003326215.1 Nostoc minutum NIES-26
CCCTTTTCCCAATAAATGTTCGGTTGCAATACCTTCAAAAAACTTCTCAAACAGATATAGTGGAGCACTTACAAAGCCCAAGCCGTTGAGAATCATTGCTTTGATCACTTGACCTGCACTGATTATTTCTTGGGGATGAGTTCCAAGCAATTGGTTAATTTGCTCAACCAAACCCATTTCGTCAATAATTCCTGCCACTATGCCCAAGTGATCGATATCTTGTACTTTGATTTGTGATGCTGAAACACTCATGCTTCAAAAATACAACATTTTGCGAGCGCACCTGCGGAATGTGGGGTAAAAGATGATCGACTTGACAACCATAAGTTGATTGTTAATGGTGACAAGCATAAGTCGATCATTTTGATCGACTTATGCTTGTCACCATAGATTTTTACAACCATCCACCAACCAGCACGAAACCAGCCCAAAAATAAGGGTGAGTGTATTGAGGATTAGATGACAAACTCAATTGCGCGTGACGTAGTGCCTCTGCTTTAGTTAAACCATTTTTCAACCCTTTGTAGAATTCTTGCATGAGTACAGCTGTAGAGTCTTCATCTACCAACCATAAGCTGGCGATTACACTCTGTGCGCCAGCTTGTGCTGCCACTCCAGCGATTCCCAAGGTTGAGCGCTTATTACCTTTGGCTGTCTGACAGGCACTCAAAACTAATAACTCAATAGCATTTGTATCGGTATCAGTTTTCCCCTTGAGCAAACTATTAAATTCTAAAATGTTAATTGCTTTGTCATACGCTAACAATAGAGTTTGCTCGGAGTTAGAACTAAACTGCCCATGAGTGCTGATGTGAACAATTGGGAAATTATTTTTACTCAGTTCTTCCTGAAACTGTAAAGTGGTAAAATTTTCATCTAGTAACACTTTTGAAGAATTAGTTTGTTTTTTGACATCTGTGACTTCTGTCACGACTTTCGGTAGCGGTTTCAAACCTTTTGGAACGTTTATATCGTTAAAACTAGGGCTTTTTTTACTTAGTCCAGCGATTAAAGCTATAAATTGGTTTTGAGATAAAGATAATGGTGGTCGAATTTTAGAACCCAACGTCTCTGCAACACTGTATTGCTTTATTAAATAATCTTTTCCATCATTAAGCAAACCCATTGGCAGACTTTGAAAAGATGTATCTAAAGCAAATACTAGTGTTCCTGATGAAGGCAAATATACTTTGATAGGTGCGATAAGTAGACTATATAGCTTTTGATAAGAGGATATAATTAATGACCTATTTCTAGAAAATAATTTAGGAGATTGCAATATATCTAGCAGATTATCAACATGGCTTCTAATTAGATTAGCATCAATAGAATTGTAGTGAAGGGAACGGTCGGGGGATTGGACAATTACTTCTATACTGCTGCCTAAATCAATAATGTGAATTGTCGCGGTGTTTCTAGGCAAATTTTGAAGATTATTCAAAGGTACAAGGTCAAGTTTACCACAGCGAAGGAAATTCTCTAATTCTGCTATTTGCAGTTGTTGGTTGGTTTGGATTACTAGCTCTAAATTCGGGTTGGGAGATGACAACAGTAATTGCATATACTCACGATAAACAGGCTCTACTTTCTCATAAAAAGAGAACTGTAAATCTACGTTACTTGCTAGATTGTCACGAACTTGAGTTAGATTGTTGATTGCAGCACTGTAAGCTTCAAGGGCTTGTTGATATTTCCCCTGTTTTCTGTATAAATCCCCCAATTCATGCTGCCAGTCGTAGGCAATATCCCATGCTTGAATTGATTGTGCCAAAGTCATAGCTTGTTCGAGATCGGCCTGCTTGCGTTGTGTTTGCTTTTCTAGTTTGCCCAGTGTACCGAAGGC
Organism: Nostoc minutum NIES-26; assembly: GCA_003326215.1. Lineage (GTDB taxonomy): Bacteria > Cyanobacteriota > Cyanobacteriia > Cyanobacteriales > Nostocaceae > Dendronalium > Dendronalium minutum. The sequence continues at coordinate 1,844 of LXQD01000115.1, forward strand.
ATTGGACATTAGTCGCTGATCGTTAGTACTTTTAGCTGTTTTCAAAGCTGATTGCGCGTATTCGAGGGCTAGTGACTGTAATTGCTCGTTTGGAATTAGATTAAGACTGTTGGCGAAGTTCAATTTGGTATAAACAGATTGGTTAGCAGGTAATTCGGAGAATACAGAAGAGTTTTTCAGTATCACCTCTACTAAAGGTCGAATCTGTTGATTGATTTGGCTTTGAATTGTAGCTAACTGTTTACTACCTAAATTAGATTCTGCTGTTAACCACTTGTCAAAGTTTAACAGTAAGTTTAAGCGTTGTAGTTGAGCTTTCAATCTTATTTCTTTAGAAATACCTGAAATATTATTTATTCGTTGATATATTTCAAGTGACTCCAACGCTTTTTCCCGAATCAGATTGACAACTTCTTTTTGAAAAATTGGTTCCTCTACCCAGTAATATTTATCCTGTGCCTGCTGAAACATAGACTTTTCCGTATTCCCAAGTGATAGCAGAATTATACTAATATCAAAATTAGGTAGATGTTGAGCAAGTGATAAGGTTTTTTTCAAAACTATTTCTGAAGAAGATAACTTGCCATTACGGCGTAAAACATTTCCGAGATTCTGTAATCCTAGTAAGTGTACGGGCAATGGGTTTAGCTTATCAATTTCTGCATTGAGTAATCTTTTAGTAGAATCAAAAGACGTGTCTGCTGAGGTAGAACAAATACTAGCATTAAATTTCAAAGCCTTCAAAAGCACGTTACAGGCACGAAAATTTAGACCCAAAGCTTGCAATGCGAGGTTCTGATTGATTAAGCTTCCTGCGATTCCCTCTGTATCTTTCAACCGTTGATAAAGTTTTGTAGCTTGCTGCCAAGTCTCTAAGGCTTCTGTTGCTTGACCTTGGTCTAATTGTCTTTGACCCTTTTGGTTCAGTAGTTCTGCTTGATGTAGTTGTGCATCTTTGTTTCCAGTAGCCAACAGAAAAGACGGCTGGATTAAAGCTATAGACAATCCAAGAATGCCTAATAATAAGTATTTGAACAAATACCGAAAACTAATCATTATTTTGTACTATTTCGACTGCTGATAAGACTTTTTTGCCGGGGTTAGTGCCTGACATGCTCGCTCGGATACAGAAGCATAGGGAGTTCCCGGATCTGCTTGTGCTGTCAAGACTACATCTCCATCAGAATTCAGAATCCAACCTTGTGCTTCTACAATCCTTATAGGTTCTTTATTTACGAGTGAGTTTGCTTGCTTGAAATTATTTATAGACTCAAGCAAAACAGAATTACGCTGCCATCTAGAATTGCTATCTACTTCGTTGTCAAAGCTAGCTGGCAGTCCTCCAGTACCAACATTCACAAATTTACTCGCTACTCCGCCAGAACGACCTTGGCAGACTGACGCTATCTCTGGGGTTTGTGCGATCGCTTCTGGTTGTATTTTCGATTGCCCAGGATTTCTATCTTGAACATTGATTTCTACTTTGCCGTCAATACCTTGTTGAGAACTAGCTGCAATTTCGCTGTTGGAGGAAAAAAACATTCCGCGAGTGTTGATGAGGATATTCCCGCCTCGTCCCTTGTAAGCATTGGCTGTGATTGTGCTGTTATCAGAGGCGAGTATGATATCTGCATTGATCTTAATGTTACCTCCGTTGCCGTTATTGCCAGCAGTTGCAGTAATGTTGCTGTTATCGCGTAATTGTAAGTATTGGGAGTTTAAGAAAATATCTCCGCCTTCACCAGAAGCAGTTGAGGCGGCAATGGAACCTTTTTTGTCTAATAAGACAATACCTTAGCCAATTTACGAGAGGTCAAAATCTGTGTAAACGGCATGAATCCGTCCTAAAGAAGTAAGCTTGGCAAAAATTTGAGCTAACAAAATAGGGTCAGGCTGTTGGGGAAGCATTTTTAATATTTCATGGACATATCGAAAACCACGGTAATAAGCTTTCAGGTCAATAATGCCAGAGTTAGGATTATGTTTACGGAAATCAGCGAGAAGATGATGGGATAAATTGACCATAAAGAATGCGAGATTAGCGGCATTAGTCACAGCAGTTTGGCTCAGATTCATAAAATCTTTAGCATCCCGAAAATTAAACTCGATTTGGAAACGTAGCTTATAATAGTCAATGATTTTATCAGCCTTCAAATCCAGGTGACTGGAAAATAAAATTACATGGCTATGCGTATTGGTTTTAAAATTAGTTTTGACTAAAATAACTACATTGAGAGACTGGGCAAATTCTTTGTGAATATAGGAATCATATTTGATTTCTGAAAAAAACTGCGAGATAATACGGAGAAATATATCTGTCTAACAGCAAACAATGATAAATCAGCATCTACAAGCTGCGATCGCAGAACTACAAGAATTTATAGATAATCGCCCAGATGCCCGTGAGGTGAGGAAAGCTTTGGCAGTGAAACTGGTTTATCAAGGCTACAAATATGAGGAAATTCAAACAATTTTAGATGTGTCTGTTGGTTCGATAACGAGCTGGAAGCAAGCCTACAAGGAATATGGAATTTTAGGACTGCGCTTAAATCATAA
>LXQD01000116.1 GCA_003326215.1 Nostoc minutum NIES-26
GGAACTACTTACACCACTCCTCCATTACGCCTATCGTTGCAAGGTACTCGCCACCATTTAATTAACTTTATTCCCAAATTATTAGCAGCAACTTCAACAAAACGTCTCCGAATTTATCGCACTTTGTTAAAAGTTATTGCTCATAAGGCTGTTCCAGAACGCCCAGGTCGTAGTGAACCACGAGTTCGTAAACGTCGCCCCAAAATTTACCCCTTAATGACCAAACCTCGCCATGAATTACGAAAACAATTACAAACTGCTTAATTGATAAGCGTTTTCACTTTTCTTAGTGCCATTCGCTACTTGACCCTCTACATCATTTGCAGACCTTGGGCAGAACTGAATCTGTGTCAAATCGTAAGGCTGGCGTGTTTGCGATGTTGCTAGCCCCATAATTGCAGCTACACCACACACACCAGCCAGCGCTAACTCGACAACACCTTGTTTCATTCCCGTCTCCTAAAAATGATTGCAATCGAACCAATGAATAAAGCCACCGCGACTGCAATACTTACCCAAGGGTCTGATTGCGGATTTTGTTTTTCAATGGTTTGGATGTCTTGGTTAATTTGGGTCACAGTTTCTTTAGTCAAATTCTCAAAATATTGATAGTCTTTGACTGCTAGCCAAGTTGTGATACCAGCAAACACCAAGCCACCAGCAGTTTTAAAAAGATTTTGCATATTATCTACCTCTAGTCCGTCACTGTTGTAATTAATTCTCAAGCCCGTTAACCCAGCCAGAGAGCCAACGCTGCATATAGAAAATGAGAGCGTAATTGCCAACCACAAGTTAACGCCACCGCCAGTTATTAATAGATATTTAGCTAGAAAGAATCCTGTAGAATTTAGCGACCAGCCAACAAAGAATCGGGTCAATTTATCAGTTGTATTGATAACATCTTTACGGTGCTGCTTGCGTGACTCCAGGTGTTCTATTAAGTCTTTTGGTAAGGGCGTATCTGGAGCGATTTCGCTGATTACTTCTTCTTGGTTGGACTCAATATCGTATGTCATGTTAACACCAAGATATTTACTTGCCCGACAGTAACTTTAGGCGCTAGCTGTCGGGATTGAACTGTCAGAAGCCTAGTAGAGCATCCTTGATTTTTTGTACAATCGAACGCAGAGCATATTGTTTTTTCGGCTTGAAATCATCACGAGCGTTATCACCCATTTCTAGGTAATACTTGCCCAGTTCTTTATCATGTTGCAGGTCAATTGTTTGTTGTCTAATATCGGTTTGTAATTCAGTCTGCAACATTTTATATTCACCATCAACAAGCATCATGTGTTTCTCCACCCATGATTTCAGTTTGATGTGACCTGTCGCTTGTTGATGGCGTAGCGTTTCTTTATCCTGGGATGAAGCGAAATCAAGCTGAATCTCCTCTAAAATATTTGCTAGATGAGTATCAGCTAGAATTGCTGATTGCACTGCTCTTTCAATATGTTCACCGCTAGCACCAGCTTGTTTGTAGATGTCGCTGAGGACTATATTTAAGTCTTCAGTGCCTTTGATAGCAGCTAACATTTGTTCTCTTACTTGTGGGGCGAATTCACTAATCTTTGCCCCGTCATTACCCATTTGTCCTATCAGCTTCAGGGCTGTTTTATCCCCTGTTAGCGCTCTGACTACTAAGTTAGTAGATGCGTTAAACTTATTTTTTAATTGGCGCTCTAGGTTGCGTGATTTGGAAGTTACCTGATTTTTGAGCTTGATTGAATTTTTCACAGCGATACTCTTTTGATGGGGTAAATATTTGAGTGCAGTGATACTCCATTCGCCTTACGTATTGCTCAATAGCTTGCCTTCGTTTGAGATATTGCTGATAGTTGTGATGCTCTGTTATTGGCAGATATACCCAGTAATGCAAGGGCAAAAGCACAGCAGCAAGGGCACCCAAACTAACAGCAATTCTTGAGAAGTAGTTCAGACTGTAAAAACGAATTACCAAACACTCAAGCAGTGTCAATTCATCGCTATTGAGTCGCGTTGAGTCTTGCGAGGATGCCTGAGAGTTGGCTTTTAGTTTGATTACGGCTAGCCTCCAAAGCCGCACTAATGCCCGTTAAGCCAAGTGATAGCTTATCTCTGCTTTGCTCGTGACGATTAACTACTCGTTCTTGTACCCTTGTCAATGTCCGGTCAATCTTTGCGTCAACCTGATTTGCGGAAAAGTCAGCATAAGCCAGTAGTGCTGTCTCTACCTGTTCTAGAATTTCGTCAAAGGTGTTTGCTGAGGTGTCAACGCTATCGGCTATGTCATTGATTTGTTGCTCTGAAAGGATTACACCCATAACAGCAGCTTTATTCGTTATCATCTCTCCTACATCTTGAGGGGCCACCGCGAGCGCTCCTGTTTCAAGTTCAGTCTCGGCTTGAAGGGACTCTACTTGGCTTAGAAATTTTTCTTCAACGGGTTCATCAGCTACTGATAATTGGCTTGTCGCTTTGGCTTTGAGATATTCAACTGCTTGGCTCAATTGCTCTTTGGTGGGATTGTTAAGGTCATCGCACTCTACAGCGAGCGCTGCTGTTGTGTAGTCATCTTTGGTAAATCCTTGATAACCCTGTTTGTACAAGCGAGCGCGGACGTTATTAGTAAACTTGTCAGGCATGATGATTGCTCCTATTTGGCTATTGCTAAAACTTCGAGAGTTGCGGATTTCATTGATTGCGAGCGCTTGTTAATTGCCCACTTAGCAGCGACGAACGCAACAAGCGCTAAATCTTTGCTGTGATAGATGCCATGAGCGCTGTAAGACAAACCAGCTTGACTAAACCAGTAGTAACGAGTGCTTGATGGTACGTCGTCAAGATTGATTTTTAGATAGTTTGCCAGTGCAGATAGTGCTTCAATACCGCTGTAACCGCCTTCGGAGTCATAAAAATGCTTGAATGCTTGCCAACGCTCCTCAAATCCCTCTCTGGTTGGACTTAGCGCACCGTAGCGCTGTTTCAGTCCTGCAAATATCTCAACTATGGTTTCTGCATTCTCTGATTCCACCCTCAAGCTAAAACGCTGCTTGAGAAAAGACACCACCCGATACCAAGTCTCGTCTGAGATGGTCTTGCCTAGCGCTCGCTCATAAATCTGTCTGAGCTGACGATACTTAGCTAAATACTTCTTTGTTGCCACATTGCCTCTGTAATCTTGTTTAAGTGTGTATAAAATCAACCGACTGTCCGGACATTCTTAGGTATTTGACTAGCCCCCAAGATTGATTCAGAGTTATGGATATGCCCCTGTTATTAGAGGCTGTCAATAACCTTAGAAAATAACTTTTTAGAAGCCTCGACCGCGTTGCACCCAATGGCTATAACCACGTAATAACAAAGCGCTTACCGATTGATGACTTACTGAATTATCGATTTTACCCCCGCTGATGCACCCCTTGAGGGGCTAGTTGACGCACTTGTTCGCTGCTTTGGGACGCGACACGCGGTAGCAGATGTCACCAAAAATTAAAACAAACTCTGCTGAATTGCTGTAGCTGTCTGCGTTGCTAGATGCTGGTTGTACAAACTCGGTACTTCATAAACAAGGCGTAGTACCTTGTCCCGATTGAGTTGCAAATCTGCGCTCTTTCTTTGTCTTGGCAGCGGACGGAACATATATTGTGTGTGCTTTATTGTGCCGCTGCTGTAGAGATATCGATAATTAAACTAAGCGAAACTCTCACGAGTCCCGCTCGTCTTCAGAACCGTGCGTAAGGTAGGGTAGGTAGCCAGCGAGTTACCAAATATTGGCACTTTTCCAACCACCCCCCTCCAAACGAAGCATGACCGTTTCCGTATCACTTCGCTTTCTAGTAATTTTTACGTTTGAGAGCGTCACCGTCGTAGCGTCCGTATTGGATTTTCTCATGACACTGACGGCAAACCACCAGGGTTTTACGTTTACGTGCTGACATTTTAAGCATCCATTCAGGGCGTTCCTTACAACCTTTTTGCTGAATATCTGCTAATTTGCGGACATGGTGGACTTCAATATTATCCGTTGCTCCACAAATT
>LXQD01000117.1 GCA_003326215.1 Nostoc minutum NIES-26
CGGAGTTAGCCCCCAACCAATACCCTACAAAAAATTAACAGAAGAAACTCTAGCGGCAGCGATTGAAATAGTGCTGGGTGATGAGGTGATGCAAAGGAAAGCCCAGGAGTTAGGTGAGAAGATTCGAGGTGAGGATGGGGTGGCAAATGCGGTTGAGGCTTTTCATCGGCATTTGGGGTTGATTGGATGAGTTAGTATCCCTACAAATAGTGGACAATTGCAGATACCATATCCTCACACCAGCCAATGTCCCAAATTAAAGTTGATACGGTTGAAAGTATCAACGGCAGTGTCTTAATTGTCTTTTACACCCCAGGAAAGTGTTGGCAGTTTCGCGTCATTAGCCGCACAGGTGGCGTATTTGGGGAGCAAAAATTGTACTATAGTGCGGAAGCAGCGTTGAGGACTGGGTTGGAATGGTTGAGGGATGAAAGGTGATGGGTGCGTAGATGCAAAGCAGCTTGTCGTAAGACATCGCTTCACGATATGGAAAAAAGACAAAAAACTAAAATTACGTTGATGGGGAATCCAATTCTATGAAAAGCGATCGCAGTAACAAGCTTGCTTTGGTATTGGCGCACTCAAAGAAGAAATCTCTAACGGGTGTTAACTAAATAATGACTTATTATTACTAATAAAATCATCCTAGCAATCTCTTAATTATGAGTGACTCTAATAATAATGGAATACTGGAAAAGCTTGTTAACACAGTGATGGGGGTAAAAGATAGTAACCAACAACAGCTTAGACAGCTATCAGCATCTACTACGCAAGAACTAGATATCAAAGCAGTTTTAATTTATAAACTAGGCACTATCTTACAAATAGTGACAATGATTTTTGTCTTGCTGGGGATAGAGAAAATAGTGGTGTTGATTGATAATAATTCTTCTATTCCCAGTTGGGTTAGCACATTTTTGACCGGATTACTTTTTGCGGTATTAAGTATTCGTTCAAGAATGTTTTCTTTATTAGACAATACCCGTTCCAGTCAGACTTATGATCGAGTAATTAGACCAAAATGGGCACCTCCACCCTTAGCTTTTCCCATAGTTTGGATGATAATAGCTGTTTTGCGAGTAATTTCTTCTGTATTAGTTTGGCAGGAAATGAATCACCAATTTCTAGTACTGCCTTTAATTTTGTTTGTAGTACATCTGGCTTTGGGAGATACTTGGAATACGATTTTTACAGTAGAACGCAGATTAGGTGCTGCTGTTCCTGTAGTGATTTTAGGCCCCTGGTTATCTGCTGTAGTGGTAACAGCAGTTTATTGGCAAACTAATCTTTATGCAGGAATGATATTATCATTTTCTTGTGTATGGCTAACTGTAGCTGCTGTATTAGTCTTTAGAATTTGGCAATTAAATGGCTGCGAGCCACTGTATCCATTAAAACTAAGACCTATGAAGAACAAATAATCTTCTCAATTTTCAGCTAGCAAACTATAGCTAAATACCAAAGTAAGGTGCTAAGGCTAAAGTTTGCGTAGTGTCAGCCAGAAGAAAGCGATCGCAGAGTTTCAACAGTTCTACAAACTTTCTCAATTTTTTACTTGAAATTACAGCCGATGTTGTGAAGGATAAAGTGGCACGAACTGGAACTTTATCCTTGAAGTGATATTAAACTCTAATTCCGACCTTACAGATTCATCTTGTTTGATAAGGAAATTCCTAAGCATCCCTACTCTTCATAAATTGAACAAACCTTCGATACCTCACGATTAATAGTGTAGTCAAAACAGATAACCCAAAAAAGTTTGTTCAATTTGTTTTTGCTCAACCCCTAAGCACACCCGCAGGAATAAGTTGGTCATACCAATTCACAATTCGCAATTCGCAATTAAAAAACTTAGATACAGCAAAGCTTTCAGGGCTTACATCTGTATCAGATTTTTCGTGAAATGCTATCAGGTCAAGCCTGACCAACTTATTTTTGCTTAACTCCTAATGCAAAGTCATCGCTACCTTGAAAATCAAACTCTGCGCGATAGGAGTATTCAATTTTCAGTGTATAGTCTGCACTATTAGAACTATTGGTTTGTATTACTATTTCTTTCAATATTTCTCCAGTAAATTCAGAGTTATTATTCTCAATGGGAAGTAAGTCACCAAAGGCTATTTCTGGGGATGGTTTAATCGTAACTGCTGGCGTTCCATCATCTAAATTAGGAATGGGAGTTCCGTCGGTTTTTAGCACTGCCGATACAATAGCTGTTAAATTTCTGAAGGTGACATTTGAGTAACAGTTAGATGCTACGAGGGCAAGAGTTTGTGACCCCTGTGCTGCCAATGGCTGACGATCGCTCTTTAACTCAAAACACGGAAGTGGTTGCGGAATTTCCAACTTCATCCCAACTGGACGGCTATTGCAAATTACCTTTTGAAGAACCTCTGTAAAGCCACCAATAGAATCGTGTTCGGTAAAAGCTTGCCCGCCTGTTTGTTTAGCTAATCTGGCGTATTCTTGCTCCAAAGTATCTTTAAACTTGCTCTTGGTAGTGCCCAAATAACTATGAACCTTCACTCCTGCCTGTTGAGCTTTTGCGATCGCTTTATTGACAGCGATGATATCTTTGTCTTCGGTTCTATCTCCTCCAGCTTCGAGGGCTTCATCTCCCAAATAGAAAATTGCTCTGGCTGCGCCCGGTCGCCAATCAAAATGAGTTGAGATATCTTCTACAGTTCGAGCTGCATCTTCCTGGGCTCCCGCATCAGGTAATTGTCCACGCTTTCTGGCTCGCAAATCTCCCTTAGAAACTTGGCATTCTGTCAACAGATAATCCCGTACTGTGCGATTAAAATTTGTGCCTTTCCAAATACCTTCGATGCCAAGCCAAATCACTCTCAAATCACAAGGACAACTAGAAGATGCGGTAGCAATAGCTGCGGCGGCAGCATTGCTAAGGTCGGAAGCTTCATCTTTCATCGAAGGGCTAGTATCAATGACAACTACTAAATCCACTGGTTCTCTTGCTGTGGCACTGTTGAGTCTGCAAGGGCGCACTGTGGGAATGATGTGTTGTGTTTGGCTCATATCTTTGATATGCACTCTGATTAGTTGATGCTGATTCCTGTTATTTTTGCACAGACCAAGAACGAATTTTTACCCTAGTGACAGGAATGCGAACGCTTACATCAACTAGCACACTACTGAATTCTGACTCCTGAATTCTGGTTGATAAAATCCCCGACCGTCGAGGCGCGCCCTGTTGTGCTGCATGATAGAAATCTAAAATGCCAATGGCACAGTGAGCAAAGGATTGCTGAAAGAGTCGCCAAAAGCCTCGTGCGCCATCACTAATCCAAACAACCGTTTCGGCAGTAGTCATGCCTTGTTTAAAAGCTTCAAGTTGAAGACGCGGTTGCAAGTCATCGATATCACCCAAGACAGCGACTAGCCGTCGCTGGTGTAAACGAGTAACCATTTCACCAGACCGCTTTTTATATTTACCTAAGCGAGCTACTAAGGCAATCTTCACCTCGCGCCAGACAATCTTGCCTTTAGGTGTTTGTGATTGAGAACGGAAAGGAACTGTTACGCCGTCCGCTGCAATGATCAAGGGTGTGTCTACAAGTGTTGCATCCAAAAATTCTAGGCAGGGTAATTGTCCATTTTCCAAATGCTGTAATTGAATTTTCAACTGGTCAATAGCGCGTCTGCCTGCGGCTTGCACCCATTTCCAAAGCGTATCCTCATCCACTGCAATGCCACACAATTGCTGTAACATCCAAGCTGCCAGTCCAAAGGGCAGAAACACCGCAAGTAGACATCCTAAACGTGTGAGTTCAGATGAGGTTTGTTGATAAGGATGAATGTTTAGAACGTTATCAAAAGGAATACTTTGACTACCTGC
>LXQD01000118.1 GCA_003326215.1 Nostoc minutum NIES-26
AACCATTTGGGTGGATGGCGGCTTTGATGGCGAGGCGTTCATGCAGTGGGTTATGGACTTTTGCCGTTTGATTGTCCTTGTGGTTCTGCGACCACAGCAAACCAAGGGCTTTATATTACTCAAAAAACGTTGGGTTGTCGAGCGTACTTTTGGTTGGCTTATGGGGTGTCGGCGATTAGTCCGAGATTATGAGTTATTACCAGAAACATCCGAGACGTTTATCTACCTTGCCATGATCCGAATTATGGTTAGGCGATTAGCATAAAATTTAACCCCTCAAAACTTTTCAAACATCCTCTGAAGTTCGTCCTTTTGTTGTTGCTGATATTGAGCGCGACTACAACTTTACCTGGGATATGAATGTGAAAAAGCAATTAGAAACTGAGTATGGTAACAGAACTATTTTAGTTGCTGAAACTGTATATCCTTCTTAGAAATTTTAAACTTGACATATTAGTTTTAAATACCAGATTTTCTAGGAGGGAAAAACATCACCTTATTGAACTTTAGTACCTCGCAGAAAACTTTATTCTTAATTCTGTATATCCTATTTTCGCTCATTAAACCTTTGCGTTCCTCTGCGTGAACCTCAGCGTTACTTTGCGTAAAAAATAAAATCAAACATTTGTATACTCTCCTGCAAATTTTTAAATGTTAAATCAAATTGGACAAGCCTTATTAACCAGCGCTGGAATTTTATGGAAATCTTTTTGGGCGTTGGTGTTCGGTTATACAGTTTCTGCTGCAATTCAAGCGATGGTCACGCGATCGCAAATGGCGCGAGTTTTAGGTAAACGTGGCTGGAAACAAACAATATTAGCTGGTGTTTTTGGCTTCATATCTTCTTCTTGTTCTTTTGCCGCGATCGCTGCTTCGCGTTCTGTATTTGTCAAAGATGCACACCCGGTTAACGCCCTCTCTTTCCTATAAGTCGGGAGCATTCCGATTACCTGGAAAAAAAGAGCTTCATCAGCAAGCAAAAGAATCTGAACGCTAGACCAAGAAACTCTGCTCGCTGCTGCAACCGAATTGTTCGACTGCGCCAACTTTAGTACAACCAGCTTCGATACTCTGAATTCACGTTTTTCATTTCTTCGTACAACCACACCATGCGGTCGAGATACCACAACTTACCAATCGTTACCAAGGTATAACCAAAAACTACACCCCAAACACTGAGAACCGCTAATCCCCAAACCACTAACACCCCACCAATCGCTGCGATCCCATTCAGGAAATCAGGAACACGCTGATGATGTTGAGGCACAGGAACTCGATCCCGGTTTAACCAAACTCTCTCACCTAGAACTCCCTTTGAAATCCAATGTTTCGTTGAGCGTGGCTTGGGAAAAACATGAGGGTTGAGCCACATCCAAAGAACTGCTCCTGTAATAGGCAATAACGACCACCAACCCAACCAAACACGGCTCCAGATTGCCAAAATAAGTAGCGGTAAGACGGTGGTAAAACGTGTCCAGCCGCTCCAAGGATTGGCGTGGCAAAGCCACGCTTCATCGCTCATCTTAAAGGCTGCGGCTATTTTTCTTTCAAGTGTCATGGTCAAAACTCCATGAAACATTACCTGTCAGCTTAACTCACTTGCGTTTATCGTTATTGATGTAGATTGAATCTATTAAGTGCTCTCGAACTAACACCCTAAAATCAGGTTGTCATGATTGTGAACTGTGTTCTGCCTGCCAACGGTCATTACTCATTGCGAACTGGAGTACAGGTGGCATAGGATAGAAATGTTCGCGCTCAAGCCGCTCCAGGTTGTACCCAGGAATAAATGGGACGAGATTGAAATTGACAAAAGCACGAAACCGATTGGCAAATGTCTTGCGAACGAACGGCAGCGCAGCATAGCGCCGTACCGTTGTTTCAAAATCTTCGGGTGGTTGCCCGGTCAATTTTTGAACAACATCTGTTGGAGCGCCAAACTCAAACGCACCTTGTTTGTGGTCTTCAACGTAGTAGCGAAAGCTACTCAGTTCAAATGCAGAAACATCCTGCAAGCGTGCCACCCTCAAAAACATCCACAGAGGTATGTTCATCGTGAAGACAGGACTTCCAAGCACTCTTTGGATAACTTTGACCATGTCATAGGCGGACATCAGCGTTGATCCTGTAGGGCGATAGCTCTTGCCAGCATGGCGTTCGGGATTCATCAACAGGGCAACGGCAACGCGGGCAATATCTTCATTAGACGGTGGAGCATTGCGGCTGTTGCCCGTCAACACGGGGAAGATTCCCAGCAGAGCGGCGAAGTCGAGCAGCCGTAGATAATTATCGGCAAAGTAACCCGGATTGAGATTTACATGGGCGATACCAGGAATCGTAGACAACATTTGTTCCACTAACCACAACTGGCGCGTATGCAGTGAGGGATGGTTCGGGCTGGCAAGCCATTGGCTCAACCCCACGATCGCTTCCAGCTTTGACTGGCGAGCAGCCGCGACAAAGGCAGCCGCACTTTGAATCATGTACGGGTGGAACGGCGGGCAATAGTAGGCACGCCGAGTTCCCTCCATCGCGTCTAGCATCTGATTGGGATCGAACAAATCAGCGACGACGGTTTCTGCACCGAGACGATTGAGCCGTTGGCTGCGGGCATCACGGGAGCGCACGATCGCCCGTACAGGTACGCCTCTTTCACGTAGTTGAGCAACTACCGCGCTTCCGGTCTTCCCGGTTGCGCCCGTAACCAGAATCTTGGGTCGATCATTCAACGAAGTCATCACAGCCTCCAGAACTGATAATTATATGTATATACATGTTTTTCTCCAAAAATTTTTAACTTAAGCTTGTTACCTCCGATAGCAGCGATAGCAAAGCTTGCCATTTCTGTTCTCCAAAGTGTTGCCTGAGTTCCGCTTGCACCTGCTCCCATAACGGGAGTGCCTCGGCCAGAACCGCTTGTCCCTCAACCGTCAAAGATACTAGCTTGACTCGTCGATCTTCACCGGGGGCGATCGCAACCCATCCCTGTTTTTCTAGCAACTTAATGTTTCGAGTCGCTGTCGTTTGGTCAGCTAACAAATCCTGAGCCAACTGGGTAATAGACACAGGCTCAAACAGGTGAATTGCGACGAGCAGCGTAAATTGATTGACCACTAAACCCGTAGGGCGCAGTGCCAAGTCATACGCTTGCGTCAGAATCCGCGAAGCTCGGCGAATGTGCAGCCCCATACAGGTTGCAGGGACTCGGGTTGCGATCGCATGTTTAGCGTTGAAAAGAGAATCACTCATAGTATATGTATATACATATAATTTGAGATTGTCAAGCAGAATTTATTCTTGAAAAGTTAGTCGATCCCATTGGTACTAAGCGTTAGCACAAGCCGAGTTCACTACCTTACCAACAACTAAAAGCCGCCCAACGTTCCCATTCACCTGCCGCTAGTAACCTTTCGGACTCCACCAACCAACTTGATACGGTTGGTGTGCAACGGGGTTGTTATGCTGCTTCTGTGCCGATCGCTTCAAATTACATCCGCTTCAGCAAATAAAATCTCTTCACCATGTTATCTACTAGGGAGGATGAATAAAATCGCTAGAACTGCCCGTTCGCTGATTTTGAGCTTGTAAGGGTGAATTATGTCTTACAGGGGTTAAGTTCCAGCGCATAAAGAGATTCAGGCATTTTCATCAAGTCAAGAATCTGTTTTTGGAGGTGGTTGAGAGGGGTAACGAAGACCGTAGAATCAGGGAGGAAGTAAAGAGTTAGGTTACAAAAAACCTTAAGCATTTGCTCGGCAGAAGGGCGATTGGTTTTTCGCTTGGGATTGCCATCATAAAGACCTGGCAAAGATTCTTGAGCTAGTTGAAGTGCCTGCCTGACAACAAACTCCATCAG
>LXQD01000119.1 GCA_003326215.1 Nostoc minutum NIES-26
ATCGAAAAATTTTCTACTAAACACTCAATCACTTCATCAAGAGTTTTTGAGTCTGTTAAAATCGGTTCTTCTGGAGACTCGCTCTTCTTGGCAATTCGGTGAGATGAAACAGTCAATTTCAAGAGCCAATATACGACACACTACTTTGATCATTTCACATTTTGAACTACTGCAAAATATGATAATTATTTTTTATAGTTTACGTATTATTAGATACCTGTTTCTCAGTATTCTTCATTGGTGATATCTGCTGTATCCCTAATGGTTCGCCCTTTTGAGGAAACTTTTTGGTTTACTGAAAATACTCTTGAATAGAGGGATGGTATTGTTGTACAGCGATCGCTATTGCTGAGATTAAAGAGTCGATATCAATTTCTTGGCGTAGTAAAGCACTGATTGCCAAACTTACTGCTACACAGGAACCAACGCAACGGCGATCGTAGTGCGTAATTTGACAAACCAATTCAGCATTATGTCTAACTTTGTCAGGCAAGAAATATTCCCAAATACCTAATACAGAAGTTCTCATCACACCACCGTTAGCAGCAGCTTTTTGCCCAGATTCTTCCCAAACTTGTTTAGCAGTAGCAAGGGGATTGTGCAAAAAATCAGGAGAATGTACCACAGAATAAACAGTTTGTCCCATGCCCATGCCATCTGTAACTGCCCAATGATGAAAGCGTGCTGCGATATCGAGTACGTCAACTTGCCCTTTTTCTAATAAACTATCGAGAATACACAACATCTGGTCAGTATCATCTGTCCAATCGCCTGGTGTCCAACCACTGACATTGAGATAGCGAACAATTTGACTGTAACTTCTCAAACCCTGTGGATATTCCTGGTGAACTTGAGATTTTGGTATCCATTCTGTGCCAAAACCCAGAGCATCTCCTATTGCTTGACCAAAAATTACACCACGAATTTTATCAGCGACAACTGAATCCATATTATTCTTCATTTAAAAGAAGTTGATACAGTTTAATAAGAACTAGATTCTGTGTAAAATATTTCTAATAGCTGCCTATAGTACATCTGTAATTTAGATATGAACTAAGTCCAATTATAATTAGCGCCTAGTTCATTAATTTTACTTCTAAGATATTTAAACCTTTTATTAGAACTAATAATCTTTGATACGGGATAAGGGATAGCATGAGGGAGGATTGCCAATATAGATTTGACTCCTTTAGGATTGAGTGAATGATAATGCGAGCGTTTTGATTACGAGAATATCTAAGACATTGTGCAACATCTACACCATTTAGTTCTCCACGAAGATTGTAATCGATAGATATAATATCAAAATCATAAGCTTCCAAAAGTATAATGGCACGTTTTCCAGTATTAACCAAAACCCATGCATGTGAGCGATAAAGTGAAGTTAATATTTGTTGACGTTCCTCGGTGTCTTCGATAAGCAAAACTTTGAGAGGTGCTTGTGATTGAAGCATAATTTATATTTATATCTTTATAAACTAAGCTTTTTTACAATTTCAAGAATGTATTTTTTTTTGCATAGCTTACACTTAGGGTAGTTGGCACTTTATAGAAGCTACCCTAACATTACTTTACACAGGGCGAAATTTTAGCTTGATTTGGTATTAAGCTGAACTTCCCCCCAAGTAAAAAGAGCTAACTGTTATCCAGAGCGACTTTCAACGTTTTTTGAATCGCCTTTACTGGGTACAATTGTCAAAGTGTCTTGCGAAGCAAGTTTGAGGCATTGACCCCCAATTTTTAGCTTACCCTAGTTGTACCAATAGTTCCAGGGCTTACATGAGTACACTAATATGTGCGTCCAATCCTAGACTGATTACAGAGTAAGGGTTTAAGGGCTGTTTAGTACATTTGCACGGGGGAAGTTCAGATTAAGCGTATGGAGTCAATAGTTGCTCAAAAATAGCAGTATAACATTCGTAATCTTGCTTTCCGTAGCAGACAAAAATGACCTTATCAAGCGTAGTGTTTTGCTCCAAAAACAACCTAGCTTCGCTAATTGCAATTTTTGCTGCTTTTTCTATTGGAAAACCATAGGCTCCCGTACTAATTGATGGAAATGCTATGGTTTTGATGTTGTATGGTTCTACAAATGCAAAACAGTTGCGATAGCACTGAGCTAGTATTTTGTGTTCTTCATAAGTACCACCTTCCCAGACTGGGCCAACAGTGTGAATAACCCACTTTGCCGGAAGATAGTAACCCTTCGTAATTTTAGCTTGTCCTTCCTCACAGCCCCCTAGTTTTAGACACTCTTCCTCTAGTCCTAATCCAGCAGTACGGTGAATAGCTCCACTAACACCACCACCAGCTATTAGTGCCTCATTTGCAGCATTAACTATCGCATCTACTTTTTGCTGTGTAATATCTCCCTCTATAATTTCCATTCGTTCGCGCATCAAATTATTCTTCCTTCTGTACTCATTCAGTCTGTATATTATTGATTTTTCTACTGGTTCATAAACAATTTTATTTCCTTGATTTTGTAAAGGTTTGATATGTTTTATTTGACCTGAAACAATAGACAATGGAATTGGATCTGGATCAAAAGCAGAACAAGTACCATCTGGACGAAAGTGTAAGCAGTATTGACATCCTTTATATTCAATCATCTAACCACTTCTGTTTTGATAACTACTACTTGTTGAGGGGTAAAAACTACAACATATTCTAATGCTTGAATTTCTACAGCGTCGTAACCCTGAGATTTAAGATATTCTGTATAATCAATACTTGGCTGGTCGCTGTATATACCAGCCTCTTTAACATAATTCTCGGCAGCGATTGTGTATGCAACGCCATAAGGAAAGACTTTAGGCTTTTTTACATTCAACATGATTTCTAATACTGCTCCTTGTCTTCCAGAAGCAGTAACTTGGCGTGCATAGTCTTTCGCTATATTACTATTACCTCCAACGTAGAAACCTGGTCCATATGTTGAGTATTCATCAAATCTACTGGGATCTACACCAGCACTGCCAATGCTTTGAGCACCACTAGTATCACCACCATGATAAAATACTTTCCCTCGATAGTAGCTATCTTTAGTATATTCTTCCGCTTCAGCCGGAGTCATAGAAGGCTTCCATTCTATGCGGGACATTCCCTCATTAGACTGAGAGGCCAAATAGCTTGGAATGTCAGGTTGCGGCCCAGCCCCAAATCCTTCTAGCCTTTCTGGTATCCCTAGAACCGTTCGAGGATGAGCCGTATTATTTGTCACATTAGATTGCGGCCCAGCCCCAAATCCTTCTAACCTTTCTGGTATCCCTGGAACCGTTCTAGGATGAGCCGTATTATTCGTCACATTAGGTTGCGGCCCAGCCCCAAATCCTCTAAGCTCTGGTGGAGGTGCTACTGGAGTAATTGTTGATGTAGATTGTCCATAAATCTGATTTCGATTAATAATATCCGCAAGAATGTCTGACCAAAGACCCGCATTTCTAGGACTTGGGTTTTTAACATTAATTGTTTCTTGGGTGGATTGAAAGTATTTTTTTGCTGCTTGTGTAATTACAGCCTCGCGTTGGTCAAACGGTACTTGCTCTAACTTGG
>LXQD01000120.1 GCA_003326215.1 Nostoc minutum NIES-26
CTTGGCAAAAGTTATTAGACAATTTGACTCCAGGAAGGGTTGCTCAGGCGATGGAGAGCATTTTAACGACTATTGGTACTCCTGCCCGTCCACCCAAACCCCGCGGAAAGTCCCCAGGCTGGAAGACCGGACAACCTCGACAACGTAGAATTCGCTATCCTGTGGTCAAAAAAACTACAACTAAAGCCCGGAAAGAACAACCAAAATCTGCATAATATCTAACTCTTTTCTCTTTTCAACTTGTCTTACATTAACTCAGTCCTGCTGGGGGTTTTTTTCATGCTTAGTCTAACGTCCAGAAGTTAAACAAACAATAATTTTGTTTGCAAATAGAATAAACCAACAGGAATTAAATTGTTTTTGCCAAGTTTACAAGGATAATTATCCTAAACGAGCGTTTTAATAGTTATCAGTCTATAAAATTACTTATTTTTGTTATAAATTACACCTGGGTTGTGTTGATTCAGGAGTTAGAATTTAGAGAATTCCGGAATTGCAACTTTTTGAATAGAGAAATCTATTTTTGCAAAAGATAGCCATGAACTGCGTTCACAATGCAGAATGAAAATATCTGTATCCTCATTCCCCATTGCTTATGCGTGCAATGATTTTGGAGGCACCGCGTCAACCTCTACGGTTAGCTGAGTTGCCAGTGCCAAAACCCAATCCCGAGCAAGTGTTGATTCGCGTTCATGCTTGCGCTGTCTGCCGTACAGATTTACATATAGTTGATGGGGAATTGACGCACCCAAAATTACCTTTGATACCTGGGCATCAAATTGTCGGTACTATCGAGGCTGTAGGTGAAAGCGTTGATAAATTTAATATCGGTCAACGAGTTGGTGTTCCTTGGCTGGGTTATACTTGCGGCGATCGCTGTCGTTACTGTCTCTCTGGTCGTGAAAATCTTTGCGATTATGCCGAGTTTACAGGATACAACCTGGATGGCGGCTATGCAGAATACACCGTCGCCGATTATCGCTTTTGCTTTCCCTTAGATCCCAGTTTTCCCGATTTGCAAGCTGCACCTCTATTATGTGGTGGCTTAATTGGCTATCGCGCTTACAGAATGACTGATGATGCCGAAAAACTCGGTTTTTATGGCTTTGGTTCAGCGGCTCACATGTTGATTCAATTAGCTCGTTATCAAGGTCGTCAAGTCTTTGCTTTTACCCGTTCTGGCGATGTTGAAGGACAAGAGTTTGCCCGTAAACTAGGTGCAACTTGGGCGGGTGACTCAGACAAATTACCCCCAGAACCCTTGGATGCGGCGATTATTTTTGCTCCCACAGGCAAGTTAGTACCTGCTGCTTTGCGTGCAGTTGCCAAAGGCGGTGTAGTAGTTTGTGCTGGCATTCACATGAGCGATATTCCCTCTTTTCCCTACGATATTCTTTGGGAAGAAAGGGTATTGCGGTCTGTGGCTAATCTCACTCGTCAAGATGGACAAGAGTTTCTGACTCTAGCCCCCAAAGTTCCCATCCGTACCGAGGTGAATCCTTTCCCGCTAACTCAAGCAAATGAGGCTCTTAATGCTCTTCGCAGTGGCAAAATTACTGGAACGGCTGTTTTGGTTGTGGATTAGTAGGAAGCAGAGGGCAGGGGAGCAGAGGGGAAGGCTTCGCTGGGAAAAGGGTAAGGGGTAAAGGGGAAAGGGAATATCTAAACCTTTCACCCTTTCCCTTTAACCGTTTCCCCTGTTCTCCTGCCTCCTGCCTTTTAACTCAGCACTTTGAAAGCGAGTTCTTTGAACAAAACTGTAACTGCATCGTCTACATCCTTTATAGTTATAGGTTATCAGTTGTGCTTATTGCGATCGCAATTGCAGGACACAGTGTAAAAATCGAGAAAAATCATTGCTAAAAGGTAAAAAAGCTATATTTACCTACGTAGCATCAAAACTACTGTTAAAATCCAAATAATTTTAAGTGATATTCCTACCTAACTCCTATGAGAGAAACTATCCTAGAGGTTCGCAATCTACAAGTTGAATTTTCCGGTGATGGCAACATCGTGAAAGCGGTGGATGGTATTACTTTTCAGCTAAATCGAGGTGACACTCTAGGGATAGTAGGAGAATCGGGAAGTGGTAAATCGGTAACATCACTAGCTGTCATGGGTTTATTGCAGACCCCCGGTAGGGTTAGCGGTGGTGAAATCTGGTTTCGTCCACAAGCAAATTCCAATCCCATTAATTTGGTAGAGCTGCCTCCTGAGCAAATGCAGCTATACCGAGGCGGCGATATCGCTATGATTTTTCAAGAACCGATGAGTTCGCTCAATCCGGTTTACACCATCGGCTTTCAGCTAACTGAAGCGATTATGCGCCATCAAAATGTGTCAGTTGCTGAAGCACGGCGAATTGCGATCGCAGGTCTGCAAGAGGTTAAACTCTTACCTAGCGATGAACTGATCCAACAGCAGTATCTCGAAAGCTGGCATCAAACTGACCCAAATTCATCTAAACCAGATGAGCCAAAATTAGCACAGTTGGTAAAGCAGCACAAAGAAGCCATGCTGGAACGTTACCCCCATCAACTATCTGGAGGTCAGTTGCAACGGGTGATGATTGCTATGGCGATTTCCTGCAACCCATTGCTATTGATTGCTGACGAACCAACCACAGCCTTAGATGTGACGGTACAGGCAACAATTATTGAGTTGCTGAGGGAATTGCAGCAAAGCCGTGACATGGCATTGATTTTCATCACCCACGACTTGGGACTGATTTCCGAAATTGCCGACCAAGTAGCGGTGATGTACAGAGGCAAAGTGGTGGAATACGGTGCATCTGAGCAAATCTTTACCAATCCCCAGCATCCATATACTAAAGGCTTGGTAGCATGTCGCCCCACACTCAACCGTCGTCCCCACAAACTACTCACCGTTTCTGATTACATGAGTGCAGAAGAAACAGCAGCGGGACAGCTAGTAATTCAAGAGAAAGAACCTCAACAACCTTCGGAAGTTACAACCGAGGAAATATCCGCAAGATGGGCAAACCTCAGCGAAAAGCCACCTCTGTTGCAAATCAAGAACCTCAAGGTTGGTTTTCCAGTGCGAGGCGTATTTGGTGGTACAAAACGCTACACTATGGCAGTGAATGGCGTTTCCTTTGATGTCAAACCAGGGGAAACATTGGGGTTAGTAGGCGAATCTGGTTGCGGCAAAACCACTCTCGGCAGAACTTTGCTGCGATTAATCGAACCGATGAGTGGTCAAATAATCTTTGATGGGCAAGATATTACAACCCTCAAAGGAGAACCGTTGCAGAAACTGCGGCGGGAAATGCAAATAGTCTTCCAAAACCCCTTTAGTTCCCTCGATCCGCGGATGAAGATTGGGGAAGCAGTCATGGAACCGTTGTTAATTCACTCGGTTGGTAAGACAAAACGACAACGGCAAGAACGTGCAGCTGAACTCCTAGAACGGGTGGGGTTGAATGCAGATGCCATGAACCGCTATCCGCATCAGTTTTCTGGCGGACAACGCCAGCGGGTTTGCATAGCCCGTTCTTTGGCATTAAATCCCAAATTTATTATCTGTGATGAATCGGTTTCAGCACTGGATGTCTCGGTACAGGCGCAAGTATTGAATTTGCTGAAAGAATTGCAGGATGATTTTCAGCTTACTTATATCTTCATTTCCCATGATTTAAGCGTGGTGAAATTTATGAGCGATCGCATTTTAGTCATGAATCGCGGTCAAATTGTCGAACAAGGCACAGCCGAAAGTATCTACCTCGAACCCAAAGAAGAATACACGCAAAAGTTAATTGCTTCGATTCCTACTGGTAGCCCCGAACGCGTGCGAAATCGGCAATTACGCTCATTGTAATATTGCTTTACCTTGCGCGTGCAATTGAATGTAGTATCATCAATAACAATCTAAGCATGTATAAGCATTAAGCAAGCTTCACCAATCTAGCAGAGCAAGTGAGGTTAACTCAGCGTGGGTAAAAGACTTCATCTGAAAAAACGATTTCAGCGACAAAGAAATCGACTATTTGTCAGTATATTTGCTCTGACTCTGACTTTAACAGTGCTGTTTGCCTCAGCAGTACCAACTTATACTCAGACTCCCAAGCCGACTGCTCGTGATGCAGTTATTACAGAAATTAAAGCATACGCTCAACGCCATGTAGATAATGACAGCCCCCTGAAAACAGAGTTTGTTGTCAACCAGTATCGGGATAACAAAGTCGGGCTAACTGCTCCCGAAATAGCGAAAATTTATGAAGAGGAATATACCAAGCAGAAGGAAGCAAAGGAATCGAGTTTACAAGAGCAACTACTTCCAAAAATGGGATGGGTAGCAGCTGGTTTCCTGTTTCTAGTACTTATCTTCCGAGACGTTGTGACGGAATGGGTAAAGAAGTTTTTTAATGCCATAGGCACTGGGATTTATAACAGGTTTGCAGGCAGCAGATTGTTTCGTGGAATCGCTCTACGAAAATATCAACAAGGGCTAATTGACAAGTATCAGGAGTTGCACATTCCTTTTCGACCGCATCGACCTCTGAAAGTCAGCGAAGTGTACGTTCCGCTCAAGGTCAAAGGTGCAAGCAATACCGAACAAATCGATGCCTACCATGCTGTAAATGAATATCGCAGACTCATGGTTACAGGCGATCCTGGCTCTGGAAAATCCATGCTGCTCAAGCATCTTGCCCTTAGCTATGCTGAAGCTCGTTTGTACCTACCAGAACAACCCATCCTAGTTTTGTTAGAACTCCACCGACTTAGCGATGCCCAAAAGTCATTAGAGCAGCTTTTGGTAGAAGCTTTGGCGCGGGATAACTTTCCTCATGCCGAACACTTTGTCGAGCATAGCTTAGAGCAAGGCACGCTCATGTTGCTGTTTGATGGTCTTGATGAAGTCAATAGCAGCGATCGCTGGCGAGTTGTGCAGCAAATAAAGGATATATTAGACCAGCGCCCAAAATGCCGTGTCGTTATTACTTGTCGTAAAGCCGTCTACAGAGGTGAATTTGCCGAGGTAGTAGACCGGACGCTGGAAGTTGTAGAATTTAGCGATCGACAAATTCGCCACTTCTTGGGTTCGTGGAAGCGAGATATGCCAGCGGACAAGTCGATTGAGCAACTGATGCAGACGTTGCACGACCGACCGCGAATTATGGCATTAGCGCGCAATCCATTAATGCTAACTATTGTTGCCTATCTATACACTGATACCCGTTTTGTGCTGCCTCACTCTAGAGCAGAGTTTTATCGTAAATCCACAGATATTCTGCTAGACCAATGGCATCAAGAACACAATCGTTACCAAGCACGAGACAAGCGGCTAGTACTCCAGCACTTAGCGCTTTATAACCAAGACAGCGCTAATTATCAACAGCAAGACCGCCGCAGCATCAAATTTACAACGGTGTTAGAGCAAGTCAGACAGGTACTACCAGGATTGAATCTTCAGCCTGACCAAGATGCTTTACCACTATTAAATGAAATAGTAGAGCGTAGCGGCTTACTATTAGCAATTGATGGCGGCGATAAATACCAGTTTGCCCATCTGACCTTACAAGAATTTTTTGCCGCGGCTGAATTGATAGACAAAGCCGACGATCTATTTAATCGTTTCCAAAAAGATAAAGATGCTTGGCGTGAGACTATCAAACTTTGGTGCGGAATTGCTGGAGATAGTACAGCTTTGCTCCAGAAAACATACACAGAAGACCCAATTACTGCCTTTGAATGCTTAGCAGATGCTCAGAAGGTAGACCAAGCTTTAGCTGAACAAATCATCAATTATTTTAAAGTGCAACTAGGTACAGTTAGCAACACAACTGCTGTGGAAGAAGCTTTTGGTGCTGTTGCAGCGGATTCACGCCCCCGTGGTAAGGAAGTATTAGAGTTTCTAGCAGAAACATTGGCTACGAGTCAAGAGCCAGCCCGTCGTATCGCTGCGGCTAATGCCTTATCTCTGACAAACCTGCCCAATGCAGCCCAAGTGCTTGCAAGCAACTACGCTAATCGGCAAGAGATAGGTACACCGCTAATACGTATGGGTGATTTAGCAGTGCCAGCACTTGCGTCTTTAGCTGCGAACGGTTCTGTAGAAGCGATGGATGACTTGCTCACTATTGGTACGCCCGATGCTGCTAAAGCACTTGTACCCTTGCTGTGGCAACAAGATGACAGGATTGCAGCTAGAGCAGCTTGGTGCTTGGCAGCATTGCTACATCAACCCAATGTAGAAGAAGGATTGCGAGATTATTCCCTGACAGAGGAGCAACGACGGGCAGATAAGCTCAATTGGATTTGGCAGCCTTTTAATGAGCCTGCAAGTTCGGCTGTGCCATTGATTGCTGGAAGGATAGCCTATTTGATAGAAAAAGCGCCGATTGAAATAGCTCCTACGATTCCACCAGCATTAGATCCACGACTTGTCATCCCTTTGTGTTCAATACAACTCGTGGAGGAAATGAATTTGTCAGTTATAGAAGAACAACCTACACCAGAATTGGTGAAAATGATAGATGAACTATTTCGTGATTCTGCACCTCAATTAGTTGAAAATATAAAGTCTCAGAAAGGTATTGATAGTATTCAGGTAGTCCAAGAAGTAATCCTTTTACTGGCTACGCCAAGCACTCAGATACCTAAATCACCTGATTTGCAAGCGCAGTTTGTAGAGGAAGTTCTTAAAATCACCAAGGCAAGCTCACGTCACTGTTACCTTTGGGCTGGTCTTACATCCAATATAAAATGTAATTTGCTCCCTTGCTTACTAAAAGCAAATAGCACAGAAACTTTACCAACACATAGCGACTGGCTCAATATCTTTCGACCTATAAAATATGAATTTGATAAGAGTTGGCACTATCGCCTAATTATAGCTCTCTTAGCAACTATATCAATAATTGCCTTAAGTATGATGGTAAATATTGTTTTTCATTATTCAATACTATTTAGCTGGAGCAATGTATTGTTATTGATTATATCAATACCGATAATAGGGTGTTTTTATTTATTGTATACACAAAATAAATTGCTTGGAGATTTGGCTGATAATGCAATTAATACAAGCTATGAAAAAGTATTTGGTAGCCAAAATATATTTATTTATAGTCTTGTTCTTATTAGCATTTTTATAACTCCAATCGCAGCAATTTTCTTACCTTTTTCATTCATAAGTCATTTTCGTAATAAGACTTTTGACATTGAAGATATTTGGTGGTTCACGTTTTCTTACTGGTCTCCAGCAGTATCATATCTAATTGCTGTGTCTCTATTGCAAGTTTTTACTATATCCTATGTGATATTTTTTGTAATACTTATTTGGCTCGGTCTTATAATAGCCTGTAGTTTATTGACATGGCTTGCTCAGAAGCGCGATCGCGAAGCCCGAAATCCACTACAAGGTATTCTTGAAGCTAAAACTAGCAGTACATCATCGAATTATCTAATCAGCAAAAGCTTGTTTCGTTTGGGAAGATTTCGTTTTTGATATCTCAAGGTTTCATATGATTGATAATGGCTGCACGCAGCTTGTTTACTAAACTACAAATCTGCACTACACCATCTTTTATTAAGGGGCGATCGCCCTCATTACACTATCTTTCATTAGGAGCGATCGCAAGCAATCAAAGAGTACTAGGACTTACGCACTATACAAATTGTCTATTATGTGCATAAGGATATTTGGTTGTCGAGGCAGTATTATCGATTTTAACCGATTAATGGTGGCTTTACTCAGGCGATCGCTACAGACTTGTGTTCTCAACCAACGAACTTGTGTTCTCAACCAACGGACTTGTATTCTCAACCAACGAACTTGTGTTCTCAACCAACGAACTTGTGTTCTCAACCAACAAACTTGTGTTCTCAACCAGCGGACTTGTATTCTCAACCAACGAACTTGTGTTCTCAACCAACGAACTTGTGTTCTCAACCAACGAACTTGTGTTCTCAACCAACGGACTTGTATTCTCAACCAATCATTATGCACATAATAGCCAATTTGTATAGTGCGTAAGTCATAAGTACATCGTTTTAGGTAATTCTTTAGTCTACTTAGGTTCGTCAAGGGAGCGATCGTATTTGGATTAATCTAGAGATGGGTTTGGATACTTGCAGTCACTTCAACGCGAGTGTCGAAAGTCAAAACCTTGGCGGGTAGACTTTAGCTATGCAGATATCCAAATCAGGACACAGAGGAACTCATCTTTAGTATAAATACGCAGTTAAAACTTTATTAATTGTGCTAATTTGAGCTTACTGTATGTAATCAATAGCATATAAACGTCAAATTCTCAATTACTCTTAAGTAAAATTTGTAACTTATATATCTAACTGCCTGTAATACTGCAACAAAGGAGTTTCAAATCTTGAAAGACTATATATGTGAAATTTTTGCCCAAAATGTTGGTTTATCTATTGCAGAAATTTTTGAAAATGACTTGACGCTATCGGCAATTATTGCTCGTTCCGATCGCCTACATAACAGCATCGATCTGATGGAGGTTTTCGCCAAAACTGCGAATATGCTGAAAAAGCAATATGGAGTCCAAATTCGTTTGCCGGCTTTCTCTCTTGATACCCCTATTTCAGATGTATTAGAAGCATTTCTAAATGAAGCTGAGAAAGTTAATACTTTGACTTAAAAATGATAAATTTTAAATCTCAAAACTTCTTGGAAAATAGAGTCTAGAGAATAAAGGGTAGTGGTAAAAATTTTCGTTTTTAGTTTTACAACTAGCTTTTTAACCCGGTAGGCAGGTTTTGCCTGTGTAGCGGCGACTTATAGTCGCCTTCTTAAAAATTAAATTCAAATATATCCACTATGGTAAATACAATTTCTAGGTCTGATATTGTCAGTAACTTATATACAATTGTTGCCGAGCAACGAAGCTCTTTAGTTGATTTGATATGGGAACAACACTATTTCCATGAAAAGCGCCGATGGAGTGCAGTGGAAATGATTGGTGCGATTAACTTGGAAGCTGTGAGTGAATTTGACAAAGCTAACCTCTGGAATGCTGGACGTGCAGAATTGACTACCAAGCCAGGAGCCGATCGCTTGGCTAGATTGGCTGATGCTGAGTGTCGTCGTTGGCAAGAACGCAATCCAGTTTTAGCAAGCATTATGCAAGCTTGTAGTACTTGGAGCCGTTACTGGAATGAGGAAGAAAGCTTTCACGAAACCACACTTAATCGCTTATCAACTCTACTCAGTCTAGAACCCGTGAGTGATGAGACTGTGATTGAGTTTCGGAAGATTTTTCCCGACGATGATATGCTCAGAACACTGGTATTACTAGCGATTTCAGAGATTACAGCCACAGTTAACTACTCTTGGTGTGCTAGTGTTGCTCAAGACCCTGGGTTGAAAAAGCTGTTTAAGCAAATTGCTGCTGATGAATCGCAGCATATGACATACTTCATCAGTTTTGCCAAAGCTTTAGTAGATAGTAAAGAGTACTCGCCCAAAGGCGCATTTGCTGTCGCACACTTATTTGTGCGAGAAGGAGGCGAACTTTATGGTAGTAACCGCCAACAGGTTGAGCAGCGAGATTCTCACGTCAACTGGTGGGATTCCATCAAGTATGAGATGGTTCTGCCAGACAATATTGAGCGCAAACAAAGTCTGATATTTTCTGCGCTGAGACAAATTACAGGAATTCAGGTAAACTCTGCGGCTGAAGTTGAACAGACGTGGCTGGATCTGGTGGGATGTTAATTGGACTAGGGCACGATATTCAACTGATTGCAGAACTAACAACAGTTGAAGCTCTGAAAGTTCCAGGCATTTTCTTTACAAACATTGAGTGCCTTTACTTCAGCCAAAGTAAAAACCCTCTCCAAAGTATGGCAGCTACTTTTTCAGCTAAAGAAGCTTTGTTTAAGGCTTTGGTAATGCCCCCTAATTTCTATTGGACAGACGTAGAAGTGCGACATAATTCCCGTCACGCGCCTTACTTTGAGTTTTACGGCTCACTGGCAGAGCATTTTCAGCTTCAAGGTTGGACTGTTCACCTTTCCATATCTCACAGTGGGGATTATGTGTCTACTGTTGTAGCTATCTCTCCCCAACTATGATTGCAGCAACTGGCAGTAGAAAGGTGTAAATAAACAGAACTATGTAACAAAAAGTAAAGTTAACTAAAACCCTCTTCCCTTCTGCCATCTGCCCTCTGCCCTCTGCCTTGCTTTGATAATAAATATTCACGCCAACCCACTTATGAACTTTGAAGCTGTTAACCTAAAACTTCAAGTACGCCCAAATGACCTTGACAGTTTGGGTCATGTCAACAATGCCACTGTTCTCGAATATCTAGAAGCAGGGCGATGGTCATGGCTCGAACATCACAACTTATTTCGCGGACGGCGGATTATTCCTGTAGTTGCTCGTATTGAAGTCAACTATAGCCGTGAAATATTACCTGGAGAGGTCAACATAGCTACGAAACTCAAAGATATGGAGGAAAACTACCATTATCAAGTAATTTTTCACCAATTTGTTGAGATTTTCAAAAACGGAACTACAAAGGTTGCTGCCGATGCTCTTGTGAAAGTAGCATTCATTGATTCAATTGAACGATCGCTTAGAACTCTCCAGGATTTTCTCGATGAAAATAAGCAACAAGATGGTTGAGGTCAAAACAATGCAAGACTTACAACCTAGAATTGAGCCGATGACCGCGATCGCAATGATTCAAGCTCTCAAGCATACTGACTCACGCTTGGGCTTATTCTTAAAACAGGATCGTGCTGCTGAGTCTAAGTTTCTCGCCTATTGTGAGATGTACCAGAAGATTGCAGCCTATATGGAGTACTTTCGGGCTGCGGGTGTGAAAGCTGGCTCGCGAGTTCTGTTTCCTTTTGAAACAACCGAAGGTGTGATTATTGCATTCTTTGCTTTAGTTGGACTAGGAGCAATTCCACTGTCAGTCAAACCCTACAGTATGGGTGTTGTCAAAGAAAGCTACCTAGAATTTTTGACGAAAGTTACAACCCAATATCAAGCTGAATTTATCTTGGAAGCACCTAGTATTAGAAGTTTAGAGTTGAGCTTCCAACGTCTACAGTTACCAGACACAGATATTCAGCCCCAAGAATCAGCAAATTTTGCAGCAATTACAGATACTGATATTGCTTTTGTGCAGTTTTCTTCTGGCTCGACTTCTTTCCCCAAAGGAATTCCAGTCACTCATGGGAAAATTGTGACACAAATGCAGGCGATCGCTAACCACGCTCAAAATAGACCCAGTGATGCAACTGCAAGTTGGCTGCCACTTTATCACGATATGGGATTAGTAGGTGGTTTGCTGACAACGCTATACGTGAGGCATAACTTGCACCTGAGTACCCCAATGCATTTTTTGATGAATCCTGTGGGGTGGTTGAGCGAACTGTCAGAAAAAAAGATTGCGATCGCAGTTATTCCAGATTTTGCCATTAGCTACTGCCTCCGTCGGTTGGCAATTACCGATCCAGAAGAAATTGCCAACTTAAACTTGACCCAGTTGCGAATGGTTTTCAATGGTAGTGAGCCAATTAATATAGACAAGTTACATCAGTTCTTGGAAGTGCTTGCACCTTATGGATTGCAACCTACAGCAATTAAGCCTTGCTATGGTATGGCGGAAGCAGTCTTAATGATTTCTTGCTGTAAGTTAGAGGATATTCCCCGGATTGTGACTTTGGCGAATGGCTGCAAAGCTATTTCCGTCGGTCAACCATTAAGTACATTTGATATCCGTTTAAGGACTGAAGATGGTCATTTATGCCGCGAGGGTGAAATTGGTGAAATTGAACTGAGAGGCGGGACTTTGGTCGATAATTATTTTGAAAGCGATGGCTTCGCCAACGCCAAGGGCGAACGCTCTTTTTACAATTCTGATGGTTTTTTCCCGACTGGGGATTTGGGTGTGATGAGCAAGGGTGAGTTGTTCGTCACAGGTCGGCTGAACGATCGCTTCAAAATTAATGGTCAAAGTTATTTTGCCAGTGATTTTGAACATGCCATAGAGTCGCTGCCATTCGTACAACCGAGCAAAGTTGCGACAATTCAGGCTGATGACCGCATCATCGTCTTGATAGAAACCAAACAAGCCAGTATTCTTCAGCAAGCAATCGACCATCAGCGCCAAGTCAGCGAGATTGTTCTCAACCAGATGGGCATTAAAATCCCTGTGGACAACATACTCTTCATTCGCCCAGGACAACTAGAGAAAACTAGCAGTGGCAAGTTACGGCGAATAGCGATCGCTCAAGCCTACATTACAGGAAAAATTGTACTTGCTTGTTAAAAAACTACAATAAATTCACAGCAATTAATTATTATTGATAGTTTTTATCTGGGTGAGCTACTAATTACAATAAGCCAAACTGCTGAGTCCAGGAGTATTTACTAAGTCAGTATTGACTATCCAACCATTACCGGATAATTCGCCAGGGAAACTTTTAGAAAGGTCTATTTCTACCCAAATGTAATTTTCAGATTTGTATGACTTAATTACATTACCTGTAGTCAAGTTCACAAACACAATTGTGTTTGGATAAAGTGTTGTAATATAAGTTCCTTTTGTACTTGGTTGACGACGTATGATAATTTCAGGTTGCACAATTTGCCGACATGTACTGCCAATAGTGGGTTTATTCCATAGGTTTTGAGCGTTGTTATTCGTCTCACAAAATTTAAGCACAGCAGTTTGAATAAACCCTGAAGCCGGAGATTGAATTCTGACAAATTTATCTCCACTAGCTGGTATGTATGCTAAAGAAACCTTTGTTTTTGCAGACAATATTCTGATAGCTTTGGATGATGTCGAGGGTTCTTTAAAAATTGGAGTATCTACTTTAATTGCACGACAACTCGACTGTGAAACACTAGAAGGATTTCTTGGCGTTTGAGCAAATACAGGTACACTCACGAACGTAGCAATCTCTACTAAAGTAAAAATATACAATAACTTCTGCAATTCCACTTTTTTCCTCAATATCACCTATAAAAAATGCACGTGAGACTCGGAGTGTATAAACTCTGACCTGAAAAAATTTTACAACGATTAACTGTATTTTCTATTTACTCATCTTGGATAAATAAAGCCAAGAAGGCGATCGCAATCATAAAAACGGCTCGGTTCTAGCGGACAGAAGCAAGCAATAAAGCTGAATAGGATAGTAATCCTAGGCTCATAAGTGCATAGGGTCGGTAAAAGACGATATTAATAATTAACATCAAATAGAATTAGCTGTTTTTCGGAAAAATCTAGTAGATAGGTGCAAAATTTATCTGACCTTTTTTCCGAAATAGCCCTGAATGAATGAGCAATATAAAATATTGTGCCATCAAATTTTACGGAAATCCCTATTTGCACTAATCTTGACCCAGTGTCAGTTTAACTTTTCAACATCCTATGAATGAAGATACAAAGTTCTTGCGTATATTTGGTTCAATATTTGCAGGTATTGGCAGCATATTTGCTGTCACAGGCATAATTATTGGACTGAATACTCGTTCTTTTGTTGCCACAGCAATACCAGCACAAGGAACAATAATCGATTTAGTACCTCGTTCATCAACTGATAGCAACGGTTATCACTCGTCTTACGTTTACTATCCAGTAGTGAAATTTACCGACCGTTCTGGCGAACCAACGGTATTTGAATCAAAAGCAGGCAGTGACCCACCAGCATTTAGTAAAGGTCAGCAAGTAGAAGTACTATACAATCCTCAGAAGCCAAACTCTGCCATGATTAACTCTTGGCACGAATTTTGGTTGCTTCCAGTTATTTTTACCAGCTTAGGTTTAATTTTTGTGTTGATTGGAGGAATTGTACTAATCAAGTCCTTTCCTCGTCTAATGAGTTTTAAGTAAAAATATTAGTTGAAATGTACCACATTAGAAAGATATTAGA
Source organism: Nostoc minutum NIES-26 (assembly GCA_003326215.1). Taxonomy (GTDB): domain Bacteria; phylum Cyanobacteriota; class Cyanobacteriia; order Cyanobacteriales; family Nostocaceae; genus Dendronalium; species Dendronalium minutum. Next base: position 13,884 of record LXQD01000120.1, read on the forward strand.
CTAGCAAATCACCGAAGAAAGGCAGAGGGCAGAAGGCTCTAGAAAATAGCTCCTCCCTCTGCCAAGAGGGTTTGAAGACCCTAAGAGGATGTCTGAGAAGTCGAAAATTATACTAAAAACCCCTCTCTAAACCTCTCCCCGAAACGGAGAGAGGCTTTGAAACCCCCATTCCCTTGCAGGGAAGGGGGGCTAGGGGGGTTAGGTTTTTAAGACTTTGATGTTAGCAAGAATACTTTTCAGACATGCTCTAAATTCATTTATGAACAAAGATGGAAATATGTATTTCTCACGCTACGCCTCTCGAAATACTGCGTCCTTATTAAATCCCCTAAATTTATTTATGAGGATTCCCTTCTGCCCTCTGCCTTCGTACTTCTGCCTTCTTAACTTATTGAATCAGAATTATTGCCTCTTGCACCTTGGTGGAAAGTGCTTTTTGCAGCCCTTGCCCTACTTTGGCAATTAGTTTGTCAAAAGCTTCTTGATTTGCTATCAGTTGTTTTTGCAGCACCTTTTCTAACTCCGGCTTGATTTGTTCGCACATATCGTCAATTTTCTTGTCACTCAAAAAACTAGAACGCATCCAACCGGGAATATCTACATTGGTTTTAATTACCTCTTGGACATTCTTACGATTTAGCTCCATTCCCGCTGCCATAACCGAAGCTCCGTATACCAGTGCGATCGGCCAAGTCAAGTGTCCAGTTAGTATTAGAGTGATAATACTAGCGACAGTACCGCCACCAATTAATACATTGACAATAAATGCTACTGTATCGGCAAGGATAGCATCTCCAATTCGTAACTCTGGGTTAACAAAAGCTGGGTCAATACTATCTTCAAACCTCAAACTGCTTCTAGGTATTTGAAACTTTCGGCATATGGGGTCGGTTTCTGCGGCTAAGTCGGGTTGGATTTTATTGTTAAACCAAATAATACATTGATTATTAATTATCTGTTGAGCAATATCACCTTGAAGCCACTGCTCTGCCCGACTTTTCATAGATGTTTCTAAATCAGCTAAAGTCCGTATTTGGTTCTTTTGCCAATCTTTGACTCCTGGTTTCACTGCATTTTTAATCAAACTATCTGCTAGTGGTTTAGTCAATAATTCGATTAACTCTGGGATATGCCTTTCAATTAATTGTTTGAGCTTGTTTGAGTCCAATAACTTATTGACTTCTTGTTTAAAAGCAGCGGCACGCAAATCCCATCGCCCTACTCGCGCTAAGCCTAATGCAATGCACCGTTCGGGTTCGGGATCGGGACGAAGAAGTGTTTCTGGTTCGCTAAAGATCTCTTGAGAAATTTGGTGTGTAAACTGCATCCGAGATGCACCACCAGTCATCAATACGAGTTTCGGAACGATGCCAAGTTTGTCCAGATTTTCTTTCGCCTCGTTTAAAGCTGAACGAAACGATTGAACCCAACTTTTTTGCCCTAGTTCGGGCAAGGGTTGGTTCAATATTTCCTCCATAATTAATTTATTAATTTGGGGAATAAAATAAATCTGTTCGTTAATAGACTCAAAGCCACGGGCAAAGGTTTGAGGATCGTTATATAGCTGTTCGTTAGAAAAGTAATCTTCTTTAGTTTTACGGCAGGCTAGTTCGCAACGAGCTTGGTGATGGGGATATTCTAAAAATACTTTTTCTAGTAATGCCTTTTGTTCGTGTTTAGCGAGAGTACGCTCAAAAATAGCTTTTTCAATTAGCGATGCTCCCAAAGCATTACTGCCAAAATCTACTGGGATTTCTTCTAAGCTTTTAACCAGGGTAAAATCTGTAGTTGAAGAACCAATATCAACAATTAGCACTGATGAAAGCAGTTTTTCATACTCTAGCTTGCCGGCTTCCTTAGCTTGCATAAAAGCAGCTCGCGATTCAGGTACAACATTCAATTGGGAAATGCCAGCTTGTTGAAGTAACTTTTGGTATTCTTCGCGTTCGTTAATTGACCATCCTGAAGGGCAACCAACGTAAAAATAGCTATTTTCTTTACCTTCAATTTGTCTGCTTTCTTTTAAAAGACGGTAGTAGGTAGCAACAAAAGTGCTAATTATCTCTCGATACTTTGGATCGTTGTTTGGTTTTTGTTTGAAAGAGATTGTTAGCTGGGTAACGCCAGCTTGAATTAATGCTTGCTCTCCGACAAGATAACCGAGCTGAGGATGCCAGCCAAGAGCAGTGATTTGGTTCTTTTTGTTATTAATCTCTAGCATCTGAGGAGGTTCGATGCTCTCTACTACAGCTTTAGCTACAGATGTTTCACCGTGTCCCAAATCAAAACCGATTGTTTCTAAAATTTCCATCTTCTTATTATCTGTTATTCTCTAGCCTCGGAATAGGCTGGCTCTATGACGCGACCAGGCCTGAGCAAGCGATCGCCTTTTAACAAGGCAGGAGTTATAGTAACGTAATCTTTGGTGGATGAGTCGATACTTGGCTCGAAGTTAAAATATTCGCGATCGCTGCGAGGATCTTGTGGTTGATAATTTTGCGCGCGAATTCCTTGAGACATTAAAATCTGTGGCAGAAGTTTTGCTAGTTCGCTGACCATTTGGGGTTTATCGAGCAATGATGCGCCAATTAACCGTTGCAGAAAATTCAATAGTTCTGGCAGTTCTTCAATGCCGCGATCGTGTTCATGTTTGTTTACTTCTTCAAATCTAGCAACTGCTAAGTCGATAGTGTTGAGGGCATCAGCAATGTTGTCTAAAAGGACTTTGCTATCAACTCGTAAGACAGCTCGATCTAAGTCCAATGGTTCAGGAGACGTTAAATTGTTTTTATCGAGTTGCAATACAACTTCTAACCCCACAAGCACAGAAGCTAGCAAGATAGCCATCCAAGCACCTGGGGTAGTTTGAGTTAAATAAAACAACCAACTTAAAATACCTATATAAATAAGTGCCTTGAGTAGTTTCAGGATTAACCTGTTAGGAGAAAAGTTTGTAGTTAAGTTAGTAATTTGCTTTTGTTCTGTTGGAGCAACTTTTTGCAAATTAGCCGCAGTTAGAGTAGCGATAGACTGTCGCAGCATATCCAAGAAAAACGAAGCTAAACGAACTTGAGTCAGATTTAGTTCGCTAATATAAATTCTTTCCAGATTATCAAGTCGGTTTTGAACCAGCTTAACTATCTGCTCAACGCTAGTTATATTGTCAATCTCTGTCTGGAGTTGGTTGCGTTCTTCACTAAAAAGTGTGGCGATAGTTTTCATTACCCTTACCCAAAATTATTAACTTACGTTCATAAAAATCAAAGTTTCCTAGATTTAACTGATAAACTTTATGGTTAGGTAACGCTAAATCCCACATCACCATAGAATTGTAAGTATTTCAGCTTAACTTAATTAAAGTTTGTAGTATCTTGACAACCATAAAGAAGCGATAAATCGCTCACTACGAACTAGAATTTTATTGTATGTTGAATTATGCTAGCTACTTATTCTTGCTCTTAATTATTTATTTTTACCATTATTTAAATTTTGAGCTAGCATTACTTATTGTAAATCAAAAATACTGAACCAATTGGGCCAAAGTTTTCTACATACATTATCTGATTGTAATATAATCCAGGAGACATCCCACCATCAAACAACATTCCTTCTTGAATTTTACCTAAACAGTTAATGCGAGCAATCCCTTCTAAAACATCATCAAACTTATCTGGAAGTAATTCTTGATTAACTGGAGAAAAATCAATATTAGAAGCTTTCGAGTCATTTACTAACAGAATGACATAACCTTTATTAGTAATAGCTACCATCGAGCGATTAGTCGCTTGTTTGCAGGCGAATTCTCCTAAATCTTGACAAATGTCTTTAAATTTACCTTGACGATAGAATCTGCCATTACCTCCTACCAGATTGTAATTGAGAATATTCGCTTCTCTTCTACCAGCTTGGATAGTAGCCTTTCGCTCTTGAGGTTTACCGCCAGAAATACCAAAAGAAGAACGCTTATTTTTAAAGGCTCCTGAATAATCTACACCACGAGAAATATTTAAGCCTTGTGGCTTATTATCAGTACCTATATAGTCTGCATTAATTGCTGCTAGGGGTCTTTGTCCTACTAATGTAGAATTTTCGTCATTGATAATTTCCCGAAATTGCTTTGGTACATATTCTTTACGAAAATTACCTCTAGCATCTTTAGCATAAATTTTATGAGATAAACCAACATTAACTTTAAAATCTAATGCTGCCGATTTAGGATTAAAAATAATCGTATGGTTAATACCTTTTGCATATTTTTCACCTCGATTGTTAGTTTGGAAAAATTCAATACTGAATTTGGCATCTTCACCAGGACAAATTTTAGATAGTTTCGGCGCTGAATTCGCCTCAATTTCTTTACAACCTGATAATAAGCCTATAGTAATTATAAATACACCCAAAAAAACTATTTTTCTGATAGACATTTTCATAAAAAGTAAAAAAACCGCTATAGAACGACTATAGCGGGGAATAATTCAATATTTCAATCTGGGGTTATCTAACATCCACAATCATCTGCTGTTAAGAAAACCACTCTACAACAGCTTCTTCTTTAGTGTTGGTATTTCGAGATGGTGTCTCGCGATTAAACTTCATCTGAATTGAGCGTGTTTGCTCGCCATCGGCAGCAACAGCCACAATTGGATAGTCAATTAAACCGTCTTGGAAGGACATTTGGAAGCGGAATGTACCATCTGGATTCAGCTTAATTTCACGACCGCCAATTGTGACAGTAGCATCGGGTTCAGTGGCACCGTAAACTATCAACTCAGCATCGGCAATCAACCAGAACTGGCGCGGACGCATTGGCACGGCGGAGGCCGAGAAGCCAACACCTGACATTCCCACACCGGACATGGTTAAACCAGACGCGGTAGGAACTGCCCACATCCCCACACCAGATGGGAAAATGTAGGAGCTGATAGCTTGTTCGGGACGCGCAGAACCTGGTACTTGCTGCATGGAACCGAACAGAGAACCAGCAACGCGTTGTGCTTCGGCAGATTCGGCTAAACCAAAGATTTGGTCGTAAATGGGGTTACCGTTAGCGTTGCCATTAACAGTCGCTGCAATCTTCTTGGCAGGAGGAACCAGTTCGTATACAGTCTTATCACGTAAGTCTTCTTCAAAGTTGACACTGACGAAGACATCCTCAATCCAGTCAGATGGATAAACGGGAGGAATGTGTACGCGAGCGGAACGAGCTAATACCAACCAACGGCCATCAACGGCACGGTAGCCGATATCAATTACGTAATCGCGATCGCTCACCGGAACTGGTATGTACCATTCTCTCGCTAGTTCATCAGCAGGATATTCCTGGATGCTGTGAGGGCTTTGGCGGTCGATATCAATGTCGGTGACATCGTATATCCGTAGTGCCAGCTGCTGTCCCCCGTGCCGACGCAGCTCTTCTTTATGTTCATTAGGAACATCCCAGTAGGTGTAAGCCCACTGAGGATCGCGCGGTAAAAGTACAATCCGGCTTTCACCGTAACCTTGTGGCAAATCAGGGAGTCCTTCATCAACATCAGCCAGAGAGCCACCGTTACGGTCTTCTTGTCCTAATTCAAATTTTGCTGCTTCCACGGTTTCCTGTGCCTCCAGTGAACGAGATGGGCTAAGCGAAACTTTGCTGCGCTGGACTTCTTGAATCGCTGCCAGCAGTTGAGATTTACGCATCCGGCTGTAGCGAGAGATGCTACATTCGCTAGCAACTTTGCGTAGTTGCCGTAATGTCATCTCTTCTAGCGGTGGGCGTTCTTTTGCCATAAATTTGGCCTCCAGTAGTTTGAAAGGTAAATGATTTCCCCGGGTTAAAGAATGCTGTACAAAATGTCATCCACCCCAGATGAATTTCTTATTCCTGACTCCTGGTGTTGCCCAGTTTTTAACATTTATCAGTTATCAGTTATGAGTTATTAGTTATCAGCCCCCAATTGGTTATGGGTCAGACATTCCCCGCCATTTGTCTGATAATTGTTCACTGTTCACTGCTCACTGATTTTAAGTTTTTTAGTCGGTTTTTAAATTCAGGGTCACTCCCTTTCAATTCCTTATTGATGCCAAAATAAGCATTTCTTTGGGATCGGAGGAGTCCTTGTTGATGAATAAATATTAACAAGTAACCCTATGTCGGGATCAAGGGGTCTGAAGGCGTTTTTTTGACTGCTTCACGAATTTATCAGTGATTTCGGGATCGTTTTGTCATGATTAGATGACATTTATGGTTGTGGTAGTCACGTGAAACCGGATAATGTCATCAAATAATGATAATTTGGGAGAAAGGCAGAAGGATTCAGATCCCCGCATCTAAGAACTGCAATTAGTGTGGGCTTCCAATTTGTAAGTGAGGAGTAGGGGAAGCAGGCGGGCCGAGGGGAGGACACTTCCGTGCGGTGAGGGGGTCGCAGTCTTGGCGGTGAGGCAGTCCGATCTTGGGGGTTTCCCCCAGGAAGAACTGCCGTTAGCGCAGCGTTAGCGAGTCATCGAGCGTCAAGGGTTTCCCGACTTGTTCGCTCAAGCGCGTTCCCGTAGGGTAGCAACTGGCGTGAAAGTGTCCGTCGCAGGGGAAGTAAATTTCTTCCTTGTCTTTCCAATCCCCAGTCCCTAGACTTTGGATGAGCCAAAGACTACAATCCACACAGGCAAAACAAGAAGTAACAAAAGTGTTGAGAGGATAATGCTGCTAGCAATTAAATCGCGGTCGAGGTTGTATTCTTCTGCCAAAATTAGACCAGCAAAAGCTGAAGGCATTCCAGACATCAAGACCATTGCTAAGCGGCGATCGCCTGATAATCCCAGTAACAAAGTTGTGAGTACGCCGACAAATAGCGGTATCGCTACAACTCTGAGAACAGCGGGTATAAAAGCCCGTTGAAAATTTTGCCAATTCTGAAGTTGAGCCAAGCGAATACCAGTCAACAAAAAGGCACTGGCAATGACGATGTTAATAGACGCTTGTAGCCCTGATTCGATCGCTTGTGGCAACACTACTTGCTGAGTGAGAGTACCAAGAACAAAAGCCCACAGAGGAGGTACTGTCAGCAGATCCCGCAGTTGTATCCACCAGCGATTTGAGGATTGTTCGTGACTATAGTAGCTAGCAATTAGCACTCCTACTCCGTAGGGGCCGATGACATTGTGGGTAATGCTGAAAAGTAAAATCCAGTTTAGGGCATCAGCGTGGACGAGAAAGGGAGCGATCGCTAAGCCGACAAAACCTGTATTTCCCAGAACAGCGGATAGTAGAAAACTGCCTTGAGTAGGAGAATCAAGCCAATGGCTAGAAACGGATTTATCTAAGTCTGGCTTGATTTGCTGGGACAAGATTTTTTTCCATCCCCACAAAACCAGCAATGTGACAATTAAACCTACTATTATTGCTCCACCTGTAATTATTGCTGCCAGTATAGGTAAACTTTCTAAACCACTAAATTCACCTTGATTACTTTGTCGAGCCAACGCCACAAGTTCTAATGGCACACCAAACCAGTAAAGACCGCGACCCAAGAAATGTGGTAACCACGGTGGTAAAAATCTAAATATTAATAACCCCAGACTCATCCACAGAATCAGGGGTGTATAAGCATGAAAGAGAGTTTCTGTCATGAATAATAAAAGTTTAACTTAGTCATTACTCACCAGTCACCAGCTAACTGTCAACTGTTATTAGTCACTAGTCAACCGTCATCAGTCAGCTAAATTTTAATTTTTTGCTTAATAGACAACTAGCATACTCTGGATACGCCACACACCTTCCTGGCGAATCAAATCATACCGGACGCGTAGCCTTTCGTCAGAAGACTTTTTTCTCTGACCATTTTCATAAAACTGCGTTGCTTCCCTTACCGTAGCTACTACTACTAACCGATTTGGGTTTATCTCAGTTTTATTAATATATTCCACTTTGACGCTATGGTTATACTTCCGATAGCGGTTGTCTGCACTATCTTGCTGAGCAACTAGTCGCCATTGAGATAAAGCTGAACCAGTTAAAATATCCTGTAACCCATCAACCTCATGGTTTGGCCCTAAAGCCGCAGCTTTGGTAGATAGCCAAGTTTGAATCACTTCCTCTGCCGTTGTTTCTGTAAGAGACCCTTCTGGTGATTGCAATTTGCTGTTTTTGTCAGGGATGGCTATTGGTGGTTCGTTAACTTGTACAAACAATTGTCCGCTTTCCAAAGCGGGCGCAGGCGCAAATAGATTTTTTATCCATCCAAAAGTTGTGGAGACTATTACCCAAAAAACTAATATACCTAGCAAAGAAGCAAACACAGTCCAAACTAATCGTGTTTTCCCTTCTAAGGTGCTGGCAAAGGTTCGTCGCCGTTGCTGAGGATGGCGATTTGGTAAACGCTCCCGGTTAGCAGATTGACTGGGCTTGCGCCTTTTACGCTTTTGGGTTGGACGAGGTGGAGAGGACTTAGCTGCACCATTCAGGTTCTGGTTAGTTGTAGCTGTACGTTCAGCAGTAGAAAGCGGTGTCATGGGTGTTTGTGGTTTTGCACTCCCAACTGACGAAATTGGTGATGTCTGAGGTCTAGTTGTCGAGAAGTTTGAATACTCAGGTCTTCTGGTGTTTGATGTTGCTGGCAACTCTGGGTCAGATATTCCATTTTGATGGAATTGTCGAGAGCCAGTGGTTTGACTTTGGTGACGAGGATTTGCCTGTGGTTGGGAAAACTGACGATTCATTACAGCCCACTCATTAGTAGTTTCTGCATCCGTGGGCAGTCCTTCTAAATAAGCTTGCACCTGCTGGTTAGCAAAGTAATCTTTCAGCAAAGCTTGCTGCTTAACCAAATCTCGAAAGTGGGGAAACACTTCATTTTGTAACCACTGTTCAGCGTATAAACACAGACCCGGTAGCAAGTCTGGAGAGTCTTGAGATTTTTCTCGAATAAATACTAAGACTTCGTACTCCTGACTGAGTTCTAAAACACGGGTTGCTTCTTCGGTTTGTCCCAGTAGTAGGGCACATAGCGACTGTTCTAGATGTACATCTTGGCGCTTGCCCAGATGTATCAGCATTTGCTTTGCCTGACGAATTAAAGCTGGTTGGCGTTGAGTAAATCCTCGTGCTACTAGGGCATAAACTGCCAAGTAAGTAGCAACAGCAGAGGGACGCTTGCTTTCGGCTTCAAACAGCTTGTGCTGTTCTGCGACTGTCAGGTGGTTACGTAATTGCTGAATAAATCGCAGAAAGTCATCGATGTTTAAACCCGATTCATCATTGCCAGCACCATCAATACCACCGCGATCGCTTAAAATGTTCTGCAATAATTCCAAGCCTTGACGGCGTTCGGCAGTTTTTTCTAAAGGCAGTGCCAGTAATTCCAAAATCCGATAAGGCCGCAATTTGTAAAGATCGGACTGCATTTCTGCTTGGACGCTGGGAAATAATCCTTCACGAGCTAGCATTTCTTGTCCAGTTTCGAGGGATACGGCAGCACTTTCGTGGTGACCTTGCTGCCACTGCTCCCGACCTAGTTCTAGGCAGGCAAGAGCAACAGTCAGAACAATATCTGGAAGTTCAGGACTATCGAGAAAGTCTTCACTTGCTAGAAGATTATTGCCCGTTTTAGCAACTGCTGCACTGTTTTGATTTGCCAAGTAACCGTGACCTAGTTTCAGTACTAGTTCATATTCCCCTAGCTCTTGCAGAATTAACAAAGCACCCACTAATTCTTCTTGGGCAATTTCAATACTGAGATTTTGAGTATCAGGATCGCCGTTGCTGCTTTGGGCACGGTCTTCTAACGCTACTCTAGGGGTAGCATTGCCATCGGGGTCATAGGCGTGAGCAAGATAAAGCCGATCGTAACTGCTACGTTCCTTGGGATTTGATAAAACCACGTAAGCTTCTTCTATGAGTTGTTTGCGAGAAGAAATTGCTGCCTGAGAATATTCTCGTCGCGGCAATTGTACAATGCGATCGCTGTACGCTTGCCGCAACTGTTCATCACTTGCCGCTAACGGTAGTCCTAAAATTCGGTAGTAATCTAGCGGAATTCGCACAGCCTACTTCCCCTGCACCGTGATTAACATAGTTCACCTAGAGCATTCCAGGCATGTAAAACCGTGCCATAATAAAACGATAAATAATACCGTAACGTAGTTACACTATAAGTGTACGTTGCAACAATTAGTTTTGTACCTTCCTAAAATTGTGAGTCACATTTTAGTACTAAGATTCTGCGATCGCCTAGGAAGCGCGCAAACATTGTCTTAATTCTTAGCATTTTTATGCTAAAAAACTGCTATAAGCCTTCGGTACTTTAGAGAATTATAGCGATCGCTGCTAGTGGTATAGAAATTCTACTAGCAGAAATCTATAGATTAATTGTGGTTATGAGGACTGCCTGGTTATACGGTGAGTGAACCACCGACAAGGGTAGATTTTAATAACAGAGGGACCAAAATACTAGCACGATCAAACTTTAATTACAACTAGCCACCTAGATAATAAGGATTTTGGCATCCATTTTTTCTAAACTGTTCATGGATATGCAGAAACCAAGCTATTCTGTTTGATAGCTTAGGAACTGGAGCGAGAAATGGAAAAACTTGGAAAACGGCTGTAGCCATTAGGGTAATATTCTCGGATAGCACGGTCTGAAAAATCAGAAATTTGCCCATTTTCTCTACCTTTAGGGTGAGGCTCGTGCCGACGCTCGTGACGCTCGTTCGCGTAGCGTCTCCCCTTGGGAGAAGACTCGCGCTTCGCTGCGCTATCGCTTTTAGCGTCGCACGCCACTTGCTCTACTTGGGCGAGGACTCGCTAACGCGACGCTATCGCTAAAACTGCGCTAACGGCAGCTCCTCTACTTGGGGAGACCCCAAGACTGGACTGCCTCACCGCCAAGACAGTAAGTGCCTCACCGCACTGCTTCACCTATTCCCAACAATCCTTTGTGGTGCATAAATTTTAGTTATTGACTCCGGTACATCCCAGGTTGTGAGAAGCATATATTATGCGAACAACCTATTTTTAAAGATGGTAAATTTTAGTTTTACTACAGGGATAGTAAAAAATAATGGTTCAAGAACGCACATTACCTACATTTAATACTGCCACTACTCAAATTACTAAAGAAGAGGGGTTGCGGTTATATGAAGACATGACACTGGGACGCTTTTTTGAAGATAAATGCGCCGAAATGTACTACAGGGGCAAAATGTTTGGTTTTGTCCATCTGTACAACGGTCAAGAAGCAGTTTCTACCGGTGTTATTCAGTCGATGCGTCCGGGGGAAGATTTTGTTTCTAGCACCTACCGAGACCACGTTCATGCTCTCAGTGCCGGAGTACCAGCAAGAGAGGTCATGGCAGAGTTGTTTGGTAAAGCCACAGGCTGTAGCAAAGGGCGTGGTGGTTCCATGCATATGTTCTCTGCGGAACACCGCTTGCTAGGTGGCTATGCTTTTGTCGCCGAAGGTATTCCTGTCGCAGCTGGTGCAGCTTTTCAAAGTAAATACCGCCGCGAAGTTTTAGGAGATAAAAACGCCGACCAAGTAACAGCTTGCTTTTTTGGCGACGGTGCTGCTAATAACGGTCAGTTCTTCGAGACGTTGAACATGGCAGCTCTATGGAAACTACCAATTCTTTTCGTGGTAGAAAATAATAAGTGGGCTATTGGCATGGCTCACGAAAGAGCAACTTCTGAGCCAGAGATTTATAAGAAAGCCAGCGTGTTTAACATGGTGGGCGTGGAAGTAGATGGCATGGATGTGCTAGCAGTGCGAGCCGTAGCTCAAGAAGCAGTCGCCCGTGCCCGTGCAGGTGAAGGCCCAACATTAATTGAAGCACTTACTTACCGCTTCAGGGGACACTCTCTGGCAGACCCAGATGAACTGCGAAGCAAAGCTGAAAAAGAATTTTGGTTTGCCCGTGACCCAATTAAGAAGCTAGCGGCTTATCTTCTTGAGCAAAACTTGGCAAGTGAGGACGAACTGAAAGCTATCGAGCGGAAGATTCAGGATGTCATCGACGATGCAGTTAAGTTCGCCGAAAGCAGTCCTGAACCAGACCCCAGTGAATTGTATCGCTTCGTGTTTGCAGAAGACGAGTAAATTCAGGGACTGGGGACTAGGGACTGGGGATTAAGAAATAAAGGCAGAGAGTTATTTATTCCTAATTACCCAGTCCCCAATATTCAATACCCAATCCTCTTAGGACTAAAATTGTGTTTACCATTGCCCTGCAACAACAACAATACAAGACATACATCCTTTCTGATGAAACCGCTGGTTCTCAACTGGAAGTAGTACCAGAACGCGGCGGTATCATCACCCGTTGGCGCGTCCAAGGACAAGAAATTTTTTACCTAGACACTCAACGTTTTGCTAATCCTGATTTAAGTGTCAGAGGTGGAAATCCAATTTTGTTTCCTATCTGCGGGAACTTACCAGATAATACTTACACTCACAATGGGAAACAGTACACTCTTAAACAACATGGTTTTGCTCGTGATTTACCTTGGGAAGTTACTGAGCAAGTGACTCAAGATAAAGCTAGCCTCACCCTTGTTTTCAATAGCAACGAACAAACAAGGGTAGTTTATCCTTTTGATTTTCAAGTTGTTTTCACCTACGAGCTGCAAGGCAATAATCTAAAAATTCGGCAGCAGTATAAAAATCTGTCATCCACAGCCTTACCTTTTTCCGCAGGTTTCCATCCCTACTTTCTGACAGATGATAAGAGTCAGCTTGAGTTTGAAATTCCTTCCCAAGAATATCAAGATCAGATAACTAAACAAATTCATCCCTTTAACGGGAATTTTGACTTCAGCCAAGATGAAATTGATGTGGCATTCAAGCAGCTAGCCAGTCAATCTGCCACTATTACAGATCGTAGCCGCAAGCTCAAACTTACCCTAAATTACGACGATCTCTATTCCACGCTAGTGTTTTGGACACTTAAAGGCAAAGACTTTTACTGTTTGGAACCCTGGAGTGCCCCCCGCAACGCCATCAATACAGGTGAAAAGCTGACTGTGTTAGAACCAGGAGGCAGTGATTCAGCGATAATTCGCCTCACAGCAAATTTTTTCTAACCACTTTACAAATCTACAGATGTATATGCTATAATTGCAAAGTTGCGAAAAACAACGAAAGGGTCGCTAACTCAACGGTAGAGTACTCGGCTTTTAACCGATTAGTTCCGGGTTCGAATCCCGGGCGACCCATATACAAAGTAATGAGTGCTGAGTCCTAAGTGACAGAAAGCTGTAATCTGTTTGTTTAAAGCTGACAGTTAGCGGTCACCATTCTTTTATAATCGAGCTTAAAGGCGTAAAGTTTTTCAACATAAACACCCCGACACTAGTTATAATTTCCTATAAGTTGAAAAAACTATTAAGATTAGCGTAAAAATTACAATAGTGTAACAATTGCGCTTCTCTCACACCGACTAGCTGACAACCACATTAGGAGGACTATCTATGGCGCTTGTACCATTGCGGCTGCTGTTGGATCACGCGGCTGAAAACGGTTACGGCATCCCAGCTTTCAACGTTAACAATTTGGAACAGATTCAGGCGATCCTGAAGGCTGCTGTAGAGACAGATAGCCCCGTAATTTTGCAAGCTTCTCGTGGCGCTCGTGCTTATGCAGGAGAAAACTTCCTGCGCCACCTGATTTTGGCTGCGGTAGAAACCTATCCTCAGATTCCCATTGTCATGCACCAAGATCATGGTAATGCGCCTTCTACCTGCTACTCAGCAATTAAGAACAACTTTACCAGCGTGATGATGGATGGTTCGCTGGAAGCTGATGCTAAGACCCCCGCTAGCTTTGAGTACAACGTCAATGTCACCCGTGAGGTGGTGAATGTAGCTCATTCTCTGGGTGTCAGCGTCGAAGGCGAACTCGGTTGCTTGGGTTCTCTGGAAACTGGTGCGGGTGAAGCTGAAGATGGACATGGGTTTGAAGGTACACTTGACCACTCCCAATTGTTGACTGACCCCGACCAAGCAGTTGACTTTGTAGAGCAAACACAAGTAGATGCTTTGGCTGTTGCCATTGGCACAAGCCACGGTGCTTACAAGTTTACCCGCAAGCCAACTGGCGAAATTTTGGCAATCAGCCGCATTGAAGAAATTCATCGCCGTCTGCCAAACACCCACTTGGTAATGCATGGTTCTTCTTCTGTGCCAGAAGATTTACTTGCGCTAATTAACCAATATGGTGGTGCAATTCCCGAAACCTACGGTGTACCTGTAGAAGAAATCCAAAAAGGCATCAAGAGCGGTGTGCGTAAGGTGAATATTGACACCGATAACCGTTTGGCAATTACCGCAGCGGTACGTGAAGCTTTGGCGGCAAATCCCAAGGAATTTGACCCCCGTCACTTCCTTAAGCCTTCTATTAAGTATATGCAGAAAGTTTGTGCTGAGCGCTATCAGCAATTTGGTACCGCTGGCAACGCTAGCAAAATCAAGCAAATTTCTCTGGAAGATTTTGCTGCTAAATATGCTAAGGGCGAACTCAACGCTGTCACCAAGGCAACTGCTAAAGTTTAATTTTGCCAAAAAATAAATAAGGGCACAGCATTGCTATGCTCGCAAAAAACTGAGAGTTTTAATAATTGGTATAAATAAAACCGGGTAACATTCAAGTTATCCGGTTTTTTATTTGCTAAATAAATATACTTAGGTTAGTACTTAAATTCAAAATTCAGTCAAAACTCCTGAATCATGAAGTCGATTGTTGCAATAAGTACAGCTTTGCATTAATTCGTAGCGTTTTTAAACGCAGAGTCTTTCTGAAGTTAATTCGTTACGAACTTATTAAATTCTGTACTAAGGCTCTGACATCAGTTGCAGAATCTTGTTGTAATACTGATGCCGCGATCGCCTCAGCCTCAGCTAAACTTAACTGAGCGATCGCCTGTTTGAGCAAAGGTATAGCTTGGGGGTTGACGCTTAATTCATTTAGCCCCAAACCTACTAAAATCGGTGTTGCTAAGGGGTCAGCCGCTAATTCACCACATAACCCCACCCAAATCCCAGCAGTACGAGCCGCTTGGACAGTTTGTTGCACCATCCGCAATACCGCCGGATGTAATGCATCTACCAAAGTTGCTACTCGCGGATTGGTGCGATCGCCTGCCATGACGTACTGACTGAGGTCATTAGTACCTATACTGAAAAAGTCTACCTCAGCAGCTAACCGATCGGCGATCGCAACTGCTGAAGGTACTTCGATCATAATCCCCACTGCGATCGCTCGATCAAAGGGAATAGCAGCTTGTCGCAGTTCAGCCTTCACTTCACTGAGAATTTCTTTAGCAGCTCTTACCTCAGCCACAGTAGCAATCATCGGTAACATGACTTTGATATTGTGTCCCGCACTCGCTCGTAAAATTGCCCGTAACTGAGTTTTGAACAATTCTGGACGATCCAAACACAAACGAATTCCCCGCCAACCTAAGAATGGGTTAGCTTCTGGAATCCCTAATTTGAGATAGGGAAGCGGCTTGTCACCACCTATATCCAGAGTGCGAATAATCAACGGACGGCGAGCCAAAACTTGAGCGATCGCTTGGTAAACTGTAAATTGCTCCTCCTCTGTGGGAGCGGTTGCTCGTTCAAAGTATAGAAACTCGGTGCGTAGCAGTCCCACCCCCTCTGCACCGTTAGCCACCGCAACTTGGACATCAGCTATACTACCAATATTAGCGAAAATGCTCACTTGCCGACCATCACGGGTAATTGCTGGCTGGTGTGCTGTGGCTCGTGCTTCTTGTTGAGCAGTTTGCCACGCCTCCCGTTTTGCTTCTAATAGATCGAGGATATCTGGTTCTGGTTGTACCCAAGCTTTACCACTCTCGCCGTCGAGTGCCATGAGCGTACCATCTTCTAAGTGCAGTACCTCTGCATCTACACCCAAGACAGCAGGAATGCCTAATGTCCGTGCGATAATTGCACTGTGGGAAGTTGCACTCCCTGAAGTAGTGCAAATGCCCAGCACCTTCTTCGGATCTAGTCCAGCAGTGTCTGAAGGAGTCAAATCATTCGCCACTACAATTGCTGGTTCCGACAGATGCAACTCACTGTGGGTATTTCCAACTAGCAGCCGTAGCACTCTTTGTCCCACATCCACCACATCGTCAACTCGCTCTTGCAGATACGAATCTTCTAGTGTGTGGTAAGAAGCAGCCACCTCATTCACTACAGCTTGCCAAGCAGCCTCTGCATTCAGGTGACAATCTAAGATGCGTTGGTGAGCGGCTTCCAGCAACACCGGATCTTCCAAAAATAAAAGATGAGCATCAAAAATAGCAGCTTCAGCATCACCAATTTGAATAGATGCTTGTGAAAACAGCGTCTGAATTTCTTGTTTAGCAGTGCAAATTGCTCTATGTAGTCTTTGCCACTCTAGTTCTGGGTCGTCTACGTGGTATTCCGTAATTGTAATAATGGGTGGTTGATAATGGACAACAGGCGCGATCGCTACTCCTGGAGAAGCAGCAATCCCTAAAAGTTCGCCGCCAATTGCTGGGGTAACTTTGTGGTCAACCGCTTGTAAAGGTTCATAACTAGTATTATCTTCACCAAAGTTTGTAGTAAATAATGCTTGCAATGCAGCCAGTGCCTCATCTGCATCAGCACCAGCCGCAGTAATTACTAGTTCGTGTCCTTGAAGCACCCCCAAAATCGCTACTTGGTTAATACTATCGCCCCGAATAGCCTCTGTATTTCTAGTTAAATTCCGCACCCTGATTTGGGATTGGAACCGAGTTACGGTTGCCACAAATTGAGCTGCGGGACGGGCGTGTAATCCTAACCGATTGCTAACAGTCAGCCGAATTTCTCTAGTTGGGTATTCTGTATGAGTTGTAGTTTCGCTACTGCCAACTGACAACTGACTACTAACAACACCTAATTGGATGGCTTTTGCTACTAATGCACCTCTAGCTTCCGCGATGACTTGCTGAATATTTCTACCAGCAGCGGCTGCAACTACAGCAGCGATCGCACCTTCTACCAAGGGTGCTTCACACAGATGCACTTGCTGTCGCTGTGCTTCGCTCAGAAACTCTAAAGCCATTTCCGCACTCATCAAAGCACTACCTAGATCCATTAATACCAGAACCCCATCGCCGCTGAAAACAGAAGCGATCGCCTCATAAACCTGAATGGGATCTGTACCCAGTGGATTGTCAGCATCTTCGATGCCTGCGGCAACAGCGAGGCGGACATTGCCCTGAACCATCTGCGCTGCAAGTTCCTGCACACCAAGCGCTAATTGTTTACTGTGAGATACGATAACGATTCCGACCACTGCAACACCATCAACCTTGTTGAGAGTCTAAAGAGTTCTGAGTTGCTGAGTGCTGAGGAGCCAGTGTGTTGGGGAGAAAGCGCTGTGGGCGGGTTTCCCGACTTGTTCGCTGAAAGGTTCCCGCAGGGTAGCAAGTGGCGTTGCTGAGTCATTAGTCATTCTTCTCTTGCATCCTACTTCCTCATCTTCGTCATTTGCAAGGCAGTTGCTACAACGGAGAGAACCTCACGCCAGTTAGCTCAAGTCGGGAGACTCGCCCATGCCACTGGCTCTGCAACGCACTACCTCCTCATCTCCTCCTGCCTTATTGCAATTGCAACTGTCCAAAAATTTTCCCGTCTTTCTGGGAGATACGAACAGAATAGCCCTTTTTCAGAGGTATGCGGGGTGTCCACTCATAAATTCCATCGCTAGCGGTACGGTCAGAGATATTTTGGACAAGTTTCTCACTATCGTACAACTTAATTGCCACATCGCTATCGAAATTATCTCGCCACAATATTAAATAAGGTTGATCCTTCTCTAGAACTACTTTACCAATAGGCTGATTGACAAGAATTTGTGGGCTAACCTGCTTTTTGCTTTTCCTACGGAATCCTAAATAATGGGGTAGGTGTCGGAAAGTAGGATTTTCTAGCGGAGTTGACAGTTGAGGGGCAATAATATCACCTCTTTGAGAATTAAATAGATAAGTTGAACGACCACCGTCAACAGTGATGATATCTCCTTTAACTCCTAATTTGCGTAATAATCCGGCTGCTTGATCCAGCGTTGCTGAGTTCACCGTCATAATCAACAACAGCTCATCGCCTTTAATACCATCTTTATTCAAAGTGCCGATAACTTGGTACTTATTCGCTTGATTTTGAGCTAGTACTTTTGCTGGATGGTCACTGTATTTATAAGTGGCGATTGCATTTTTCACGCCCTTTTGATTCAGAGGCGCACCAGTAACTGGGTTGTAATCAGTAATGTATGCCTGCTTGTCATCCCAAACTAAAGCCTTGAGGCGGACTGTACTATAAAAATTATCTTTCGGTTGTCTGACAGGGCCATAAGGGCTATTGCCACCACTGATAACCACGCCATTGAGTTTAATCGGGAAGGATAACTGTGTACTGGATTGGTATTGTTCAAAAAAAGAACAGTTAATGATGGAAAAAATGTCACTACTGTAAAGTTTTTTGTATTCTTCAGATACTTCTGAAAACAACTTAGTTTGAAAAAACGGGCTGTAATGTCCACCTTCTCCTTTATAGTATTTTCCTTGACTCAGACCCATATTATCAACCTCTCCAACCAGTTGGTCGATGTGCATTTTTCGTAGGTCGATAACTTGTAAATAAGCTTCGTTGCCGTTTGTTAGTTGTTTTTTATATAAAGCTGCGCCGTCTATGACATGAAGAGGTTGATAAGTAGATAGAGGGTTGGAGGCTTGGGCAATCAAAAGACTACTCAGGATTGGCAGCAAGAAAAATATAAACGTGATTAGAGAATTCATCAGTATTTTATTTACTCAGAAATTAATTACAGTACTTACGTAAAAACTCTCTTAATCTCTTAATGCTAATGGGGCAAAATTCGCCTAAATTCTAGGTGTTATAAAGATTTGACCGAATTATGGTAGAAAAAGATAGGTCAATCATTGTCAAGAATACTTATATGTTAAAAATATTACCTAGACTTGCCCTTAGGATGGAGAGTACTACCTCACAAAAGTAAGGGATTACGTTAGAATACATTCACTCAGACCTGATGTTAAGATGGCATTACTTGCACCTGCAAAATATTGAACAATTGAGAGGAAATCATTATCGTAATCCAAAAGCAACTAATCAACTCACAAATCAAGTCACCTCAAGTCTTCTTGATTGACCATGAAAATAATAACCGTGGTCTAATAGATACACATGAGGCTCTACAGCTAGCACAGAGCATGGAGCTTGACCTAGTTGTAGTTTCGGAAGGCAAAGATGCTCCAGTAGCCAAGATTGTCAACTATGGTAAGCTTCAGTATCAAAAGAAAAAGCGTCAGGGACACAGTGCTAGACCTACGGTAAAGGAAGTTCGGCTCCGTCCGAACGTAGGCGTGGCTGATTACAACTTACGCATTGAGCAAGCCGTTGGGTGGTTGAGTAAAGGTGATTCAGTAAAGTTTGTTATTCGTTTACGAGGTCGAGAACATCAATATCGCGAACAGGCTGGAGAACTGTTAGAGCGCATTGTAACTGCTCTGGGTCAAGTAGGAAAAGTCCAGTCACTTGATAAACGTTCACTAGTTGCTCAAATCATTCCTGCCTAAATAATTTTTCGGAAATATTTTAGTTAACCTCAGTAGCCAGAGTAACGGCCTACATAAGCTGGCTACTGGAAAACTGCTGTGTGCTGTAACCAAATGCTGAAAGGCAAGGGACGTAAGGGAAGCGATATCAGATGGTTTTTGCTCATGCAAATAAGTTATGGGCTTTAGATATTTACCGATATATTCACGCTTCACGTAAAACCATAGTTGCAAGGTTAAAAGCACGACCTTGAGCAATGGAAAAACGGAATATGGCAGAGATATTTCAAAAAAATCTAAGCTTTGAGTACTTATAGAAGTGCGGGAAAATCACCTTGCAAGTGCAGATATTTCTGAACAAGTTGCTGACTAAGTTTTGGCAGTGAGGCATCACTTATGTAAGTCGGGAGCTAATTGATTGGAATGAGCAGCGTTTAAAATGCTACACATTTTGTAAAAATCTTACTTATATATAATATTGTCTATTTATTTTGAGCCATTAAATAAACATGTATGGTGAAATGAGGCTATTACCATTAACTTTTTAGGTGAGCAATTTTAAGTTAAGCAACTAGCTGCAAAAGGCGATAAATCCAATCATAAAGGTAATATATGCTAGCTTAATAAAACAGTACGCTCAATATTTCTCTAATATTTATTATTTAAAAATTGAATACATCAGAGTAGTATCGATTTATTAACTACAAATTACTAAAGAATGGATAATTGTGCTTAATATCACAATTATCCACTCAAAATTTACTAGATTACTAAATCAGGTCTATCAGACAAGACTTAATGAGATTATTGCAACTTAGGACAGTTTAAATCGACTAACGCGACTCAGTTCCTTGGTTGGGACTACCTGCTACATCATCTTCTCCTGGTGCTTCTGGTGTAGCAGTTTTTTTGGCATCACTTTTTGCAGCATCACCAGTCTTACGGATATCTTCCTGAATGGGGGTTTGATAACCACCGGAAGCACTGGGGGTTTCTTGATTAATAGGCTTTTTTTGTTCTTCAGCCATAACTTTATTAAACTCCTATCACTTACTCTTGATATTATATTAATCAAACACCAGGAATAATTTCATCTATCTAAAATCTAGTTTTAGCCAATTGTTATATCTATCGTAAGTATTATTTATAAAGCCATAAAGCGACCACTGAACCAAAAGTAAAATTATCTAAGATGTGGAGCTATCGGTATATAAATTAGCTTTCAGATGTAAGACTGATAACTAAAGTAAATAGATTAATTTTCAAATATCTAGCTACAGAATTATGCCGTTTGTAGGTTGCTAAAATTACATAATTAATAAATAAATTACATGGAAAGTTTAAAGGATCGAAAATTTTTGGTGGCAATGAGTCTTAAGAAATTGCTGTGATTGGGTAATGCAGCAGATTGAGTAATGGTTAGAATTGCGGAGAAGCAATTAATCGAATATACTTAATCCGGCTCTTACAATCGACAGTGAAAAGTAAGGCGTGATTTAGGATTGTGTTGCAAAAGTCGTTACCATCTGGATGTGTCCTCCGTAGGGCAACGTCTGCGGATAAGTGGTCAATTAGATTGTTGGTATTATCAGCTAAACTTGAGCCAACTCAATTACGTTGGCAGCAATTTTGGGTGATTGAATGCAATGGAGATTTAGTAGCTTGCGGACAACTACGTAATTTTGCAGTAGCACAAGAACTTGGCAGTTTGGTCGTTAAATCAGCTTGGAGAGGTCGCGGTTTAGGTACTTTTCTCACACAGCATCTGATTGATACAGCTACTCAACCACTGTATCTGGAATGTTTAGGTCAACGACTGGCGCAGTTTTACAGTCGCTTTGGTTTTGTGCCAATATCTTATGAAGACTTGCCACCATCGCTTCAGCGTAAATTTGGATTTTCTCAGTTAGTCAAAAGGCTAATTAGAGTTCCTGTAGTGTTTATGAAGTATCGAGTTGACACTCCCGACATTTAGAATGCAGGAGATTTTTAGTACACATCACCGTAAAAGGGATTCGGCAATATCGAGGGTTGATGTTGGGTTTCACTCCGTTCTACCAACCTACGAATGATTAAATTCCATACCATTTTTATGGTGGGCTGTACTTAGTTCATTGGGACTAGATATCTGACAAAGGTTTAGCAAAAATTGTCAGCAAAACAGGCCCTAGTAAATACTGGTGACTCAAACATAATAGCCCAGCAGAAGAACCGAGAAGTTTGCGTTGATTGGGGCTGTAGAGTCTAATTCCAAAAGGGGAAATTTGTAGTAGTTGAGGAAATGCTTCTGTTGTAGTAGTCATGTCAACCAAGTAAAAGCGTCCACCGGGAGAAAGCACTCGCGCCACTTCACTCAGTACCTGTTTAGGTTCCAGATAGTGCAAGAAGCTGATGGTGTTGAAAACAGCATCAAACTGTCCCTCAGCAAAGGGCAGAGACTCAGCTTTACCCTCAAGATAAATTAAACGCGGATGGTGGTGGTTACTCAGTCTTGCCAAGCGCAACATATTAGGAGAAAGGTCTAATCCCATGCCTCGCAAATTGGGAAATTGAGTTGCAAGGCGCTCAAGCAGACGACCGGTACCACAGCCTAGATCGAGTACATTTGGTCGCTCTGGTAAATCGATGTATTCTAGCAACCGTTTGTGAATAGTTCGGTAAATTACTGAGGGAAAGAGCCAATCATAGCTTGGTGCCCAGGTGTCAAAAAGTTGTTTTTTGTTACTCAGAAAATTATCCGTCATTAGTTTTCGCAGTCGATGCCCCTGAGCTTGACGCTTCTATTAGGGAGATTGTAGCTGCGCCTCCAAGAAGTTAGTTAACTATAGCCACTAGCAATTGCAGCTTTGCAGTCTGACAATATCTAGCCTAGCGTTTGGCATAACAGCTATGCGATAGCTGGACAAATTATCTGGAATGCAAGGTCTGGAATGTGTAGTTAGGTCTGTTCCTAGAAAGAGAGAACTACACCAACTCTAGGTGTATCAAGAATTAAAAAATGAACATCGCTGCATAAAATCATAGAACCCAATCGTATCTATATACAGAGGTTCAAACCTAATCAACCTAATCAACCTAATCAAGTTTGAAATTCTGAAGGTGAACAATCATGACAAGCTTTACTCAAGTCCAGTTACACAACGACCTACTGCACCCAGTGCGCGAGTGGTTAGAAAGAATAGAAATTCATAATTCCAAACTAGCCCATCTCTTGTGCAGAGCTATCCCAGCCCAATGTCCTTTTGAACGAGACATCAAGCTGTTTGGTCGTCAGCTGTTTCACATTCCTGCAATGTGTAAATTAAATCCTCTTTATGAGCAAGTACTCACTCTACGTTTTAAAGCACTTTGTTATCTTGCAGATGATTGTGGTGAAGATGTTACAGCCTATTGCTAAAATTGGATGATAGGTTGATGTAGCAGTATCGGTAATTACAGACTTACGGTTGTAACCTACTCAAATCTATACTAAGCTAACGTAGAACTAATTAGATGTTTGGCTATTGAGTAGCTAGTGACCCTCTAATACCAATTTTGGATTTTAGATTTTGGGCTGCATCTTTGGTGCGCTAGAAGCGCAACTTGGATTTTGGTGAACCAGCGCGGTCTTTTTGGTTTCCAAAATGAGCGACTGCTGAACCCGAAGGGATTAAAAGTTTTTACTAAAAGGCTATTCCAGCAATCTCAAACAATACTATGCCAATTTGGTATCGATCGTTATCAGTCTGTATTGTTTACCATACTTTGCTGAAATCATTAACATCATCATGACGCACATCTTACTAGTAGAAGATGAAGTCAAATTGGCACAATTTCTCGAATTAGAACTGAGTTATCAAGGCTACCAAGTCAGCGTCGCCTACGATGGATTAACTGCACTCACCGCAGCGCGGGAGTGGCATCTGGATTTAGTCATTTTGGATTGGATGTTACCTGGCTTATCGGGCTTGGAAATTTGCCGCCGCCTGCGAAGTACGGGTAATAAAGTGCCGATAATTTTATTAACCGCTAAAGATGAAGCGAGCGATCGCCTTACAAGCTTAGACGCTGGTGCTAATGATTATGTAGTTAAACCCTTCAGCATCGAAGAATTATTAGCCAGAGTCCAGGTCCAATTACAAAGAAAACAGTAAACTGATGACTGATGAACGCCAGTTGCTACCCTGCGGGAAGCTGGTCAAAGCGCGTCTACAACGCTTCTTAACCCGCACAACACAGTGTCCTTCGCAACGCACTGACTGCTAATGACTGAGAAGAGTAAAGAACTTCAAGCGATTATTTTGATTTCTTGGAGTTCCCTAAACTTTGTGTAAGGCTTCCAGATTTACCAAATTAGAAGTGTAGGAGTATGGGAGTATAGGGGTCTAGGAATAAATTTTCCCCTACACCCCTATACTTCACTTTAAGGTTGCTAAAAATGAGCAACAGGGGAGCAGAGGAAAGTAATTTATAGCCGTGAAAGAGGGAATTAGTATTACACCTCTACACTCTGACAGTTAGTTATATTAGGATGCACAAGGTAGACTCTATACGAAAATAAGTAAAATCAGACCTGTAATGACTTATCTAGAAACAGCGGCACAATTCTACCAAGAAGTTGCCCAAACGCCACAAGTGGGGCTTTGTTGCGTTCAAAGTACACCCCTGCAACTACCAGGACTGCAAATTCCTTTGCCAATGCAGGAAATGAACTATGGTTGTGGTACAACTGTTCACCCCACTGAACTCTCAAATCAACCCACAGTGCTATATGTTGGTGTTGGTGGTGGTTTAGAAGCACTACAATTCGCTTATTTTTCCCGCCGTACAGGTGGTGTAATTGCTATTGAACCAGTTGCAGCTATGCGAGAAGCTGCCACACGCAACCTGGAAATTGCCGTTAGAGAAAACCCCTGGTTTGACATTAACTTTGTGGAAATCAAAGAAGGCGATGCTTTTAACTTGCCCATGGCTGATGCTGCCGTCGATATTGTGGCACAGAATTGCCTCTTCAACATCTTTGAACCAGAAGATTTAACTCGTGCTTTAAAAGAAGCATTTCGGGTATTAAAACCAGGTGGACGTTTGCAGATGAGCGATCCCATTGCCACTCGTCCAATTCCAAAACATCTGCAACAGGATGAGCGTCTACGAGCTATGTGTTTATCAGGCGCACTCACCTATGAAGAGTATACTGAACGCATTATCAATGCTGGCTTTGGTCAAATTGAAATTCGCGCCCGTCGCCCTTACCGTTTGTTAGATGCTCAAACATACAATCTTCAAGAAAATTTACTTCTAGAAAGTCTTGATTCTGTCTGTTTCAAAGTTGCTATTCCGGAAGATGGTGCTTGTATATTCACTGGTAAGACAGCCATTTATGCTGGTCTAGAATCTTTGTTTGATGATTCGGCAGGGCATTTGCTTCAGCGTGGTATTCCGGCAGCAGTCTGTGATAAAACTGCTGCTAAACTTGCAGCTTTGAAGCCAGCGGAAATAATTATTACTGATTCGACTTGGCACTATAGTGGCGGTGGTTGCTGTTAACTTTAACAGAAGAGAATTCAGAAGTCAGGAGTCAGAATTCAGTATGAATTCTGTATAATCTATGGATGAGTATGTGGTGAAACACCGCACTAAATCTTAGATTTAGTAGTCATTAATTAGTGGTGGGTCTAAATCCCCCACGCTCTTGATTCTGAATTCGGTATTCTGAATTCTGCATTCTCCTTTAATAAACCCCCAAATGTTTTTAATTAGTCTATTTCTGTCTACGCTTTTTTTAGCTTACTCAAATGGAGCAAACGACAACTTTAAAGGGGTAGCCACACTGTTTGGTAGTCGAACAACCAGCTACCAAACAGCAATTTTGTGGGCAACTATTACAACTTTTGCTGGTGCAGTAGCTTCAATTATATTTGCGAGCGCCCTAGTGAAAAACTTTTCTGGAAAAGGAATACTACCAGATGCGATCGCTAATGCCCCTGAGTTCCATATTGCCGTGGCGATCGCATCTGGTTTGACTGTGTTAGTTGCCGCCCTCACAGGATTTCCTATCTCCACAACTCACTGTTTAACAGGTGCAATACTTGGTGCTGGATTAGTAGCGAAAGGACTACAAGTCAATTTCGCTGCTTTGGGAAATTTGTTTATTTTACCCCTATTACTCAGTCCGATTGTTGCCATAGCTTTAGGAATAGGAATTTACAGCTTATTTGAGTACATTAGTGATAAATGGAACCTCCAAGCAAACCAGAAAATGATTGATACTTGTCATTTTATCAGTTCTGGTATCATCAGTTTTGTTAGAGGTCTAAATGATACTCCCAAGATTGTATCACTCATTTCAATTATTGATTATTTCTCAATTCAGGGAGGAATGATTACAGTAGCAATGGCAATAGCTCTTGGTGGTTTACTCAACTCCCAAAAAATTGCAGAAACCATGAGTGAAAAAATTACTTCCTTAAATCATGTTCAGGGTTTATCTGCCAATATAGTAACTGTAATCCTGGCGATCGCAGCTACCCAGTTTGGACTTCCTGTGTCTACCACTCAAGTTTCCGTAAGTTCTATTTTTGGTGTGGGACTAATGGGTAAAAAAGTAAATTTAGGAATTTTTTCTCAGATTCTCATTTCATGGATTTTTACCTTACCTACTGCCACCATTATTAGTGGAATCACATATAGATTATTGCAAGGATAAAATTGAGTAGATTTTTGCCATATTCATGGATTAAGCTGTTACTCCAATAAAATTACATATTTACTCAAGTAGATTATTAACTGCTGAAGGTCATCAGTCATCAATTATGCTAAATACAGCAATTACACCATTTAAATCCAAACTAAATTCTCCTTTGACCAAAAAGGGAATCACAGTTTTACAAATTAATCTAGGTAAGCGCTGCAACCTTGCTTGTACGCACTGCCATGTCGAAGCTGGGCCAAAACGTACAGAAGAACTTTCACCAGAAATCTGCCAACAACTGATTGAGTTAATTAACAGATTTCCTGAAATTAAGATTGTGGATTTGACTGGTGGCGCACCTGAAATGAACTATGGATTTAAGCCATTAGTAGAAGCAGCAAGGAGAATGGATAAACAGGTAATTGTCCGGTCTAATTTGACTATTTATTTTGAAGATGGCTTTGGTGATTTACCAGAATACTTTACTCAACACCATGTAAGAGTCGTTGCTTCCCTGCCTTGTTATTTAGCAGATAATGTTGATAAAATGCGCGGTAATGGTGTATTTGATAGTTCAATTCAAGCTTTGCAATGGCTGAACAAACTTGGTTATGGGAAAGAGTCTGATTTAATTTTAGACTTGGTGTATAATCCGCAGTTGCCCATAAGTCAAAAATTTTCCTTAGCTCCCGAACAGAGTAACCTGGAACGAAATTACAAAATGTTTTTACAAGAACATTTTAGTATTATTTTTAATAATCTCTTCACCATCACCAATCTACCAGTTGGCAGAACTAAAATGCATTTAGAAAGAAAGAAACTGTACGCTAATTATTTACAGTTTTTAGAGTTGCACTTCAATTCAGGAACAGTTGAACATTTAATGTGTCGCGATGAGCTTTCAATTGACTACACAGGCAATGTTTATGATTGTGATTTTAACCAAATGATGAATCTGCCTGCGAGAACTAACAATGGCGAAACTTTGACAGTGGCAAAATTGCTAGAAGCTGGCAGTTTAGATTTAATTAATGAAGTGCAAACTGCTGCTTATTGCTATGGTTGTACAGCTGGATGTGGTTCCAGTTGTGGTGGCGCGTTGGTATAAAGTCAATTGCTTTTGCATTTCGGATTGACTGCATAAAAACATATTTATGTCATCAAAAAATAACTTTGTTACAAAATTTGTTCAACTGACATTGCTAATGGCATATAGGTTTATTATGAGACTAGTTAAGTCTCCTCACACCACACCAAAAAGCCGTGGAATCCTCAAAAATACCACGGTTTTTATTTGGTTATTGGAGATAAAGTTAGGAACTCACTTAGCAATTAGCTTCTGAGTTTTCAACTTCATGTCTCTATATTGTAGTGGTTAAAAAATCAACTTTTTAATCGCTAAGACACTAATCATCTTCTGTAATAGCGTGGCAAGGCTAACGCACCATCAGAGATTTACGGTGCGTTAAGACGTTCCGTCCATAACGCACCCTAACAAATTAAAGTTAAATTTGGAGCGGGTTTTTCGACTTGTGTGTACGCCACAGCCCTATGATGGAGGAGATGGAGAAGCTGTAACTTTAGCTATCAATCGCCAGGAATTGAGCCGTCCCACATCCATCCTCCAAGTGTCTACCACGCGCACACCCCAAGTTCCCTGAATATGCTTTCCTATAAGCCCACGCAATGCGGGCAACTCGGATATAGTGTAGACTTTACGGATATCGTCTGTAAAACTACCCGTGCGATCGTGCAGGGTTACGGCACTGCCATCTGGAGCAATGACATCAATTCGCAAATCCCCAATGAATGTGTGAGTCACATCAATCCCAATACGAATGTCACTAATTACTCCGTCTTGAGCAACCTCCAGCTTGCTGAAAATAGGACTGCTAGTATCGGGAATCTCCAAGTCAGCTTGAACCACTTGCTCGAAGCTGCTTTCGCTATTTGGAACTGCGGCTTTGACTGCCTTAGCAGCATTGACTTTGCCATGACCGAACCAGAAGCTAAAGCCATCAACAAAATCACCTGGTTCATTCACAGGTGTGTCTGATTCAATTTTCAAATCCTTGTCAGCCGTTTGCTGAAGTATTTGCTTCACTTGCAACGCAGTGAGGTTAGGATTGCGGGAGAGAATCAGTCCACACACTCCTGCAACCGTGGGAGTTGCACTCGATGTACCGCCAAACCGCCCAGTATAGCGAGAGTTTGGTGTAAAATCGCTGCCAGCACCAGCCCCCTCATTATCTGTGGTAGTTACTCCGCGACCGGGCAAGATATTAAAGGTGAGGTCATTCCAGTTATCGGTTGGCGCACAAACACAGATTTCTCGCCCCCAAGATGAATAAGCCGATCGCGTTTTGCGTGAGGTAGAACCACTGACGGTAATTACATCCGGGTGAGCAGCAATCCAGCGATCGATTCGACCACTGTAGCTGCGGGTACGACCGAAGTTATCAGCATACTGATAAGCGCGTGTATTAGTGAGATCCTTAACAGGACAGTTATTATTACCAGCAGCAACACAAATCACCAGACCCTTACCGCGTCGACCGCCAGTCCGCACCAATTCGGACAGTACATCAAAAAACCCCCGACTGAGTGGTGCATCGGCAGGGCCATATCCCCAAGAGCAAGATACCACATCTGCCTGTCTGGAAATTTGTTGGAACATTTTAGCCATAGCAGCATCATCAAACTGCAACGGGAAACGTACTGGCAAAAACGCACATCCTGGGGCAACCCCTACAGTTCCTTGTCCATTAATCTCTGCTATAGCCACACCAGCACAGGGTGTACCGTGGTAGTCCCCAGGCTTCGGCATCACGTCCTCTGTAAAGAAGACATTGCCGTTGCTCTCAAAAGCGTTCAGTCGTCCAACTACCTTATTGACTCCTTGAAAATCGGGGTGGGTTAAATCAAAACCATCATCCGCTACGCAAATGACGATTTCCCGCGAACCACGGGTGATTTCCCAGGCATCGGGTGCAAAGATATCTGCGCCTGCTACCAGATCCGTTCCATCCTGTGGCGCGTGCAGATGCCATTGCTGAGAAAATAACTCATCTGCTGGAATAAACGCAAATTTTTGCAGTTGACGCACCAGATTTGGTTCAGCGTATTCGACATCGTCCCGCGTAGCAGCTTTGTTGGCAGTTTTGATTGGGTTTCGCCCTGTCGCTGTCGTCACCCGCACCAGCAGAATGTTTTGTCCCAAATCTTCAACCACCTCCACTTTCTCATCCTGTAAAAACTGCTGAATGGTTTGTGCAGTTGTCCCAGGTTTAAACTTAATAAAGAAGGTGTCCGTAATCAAATATTCAGAATCTGGTTCTCCAGGAGTGCGATAGATGTGATGCACAACATTACCAGATTGGCGTAATCGGGCAATCGAAGCATCGCGATCGCTGGATACAGTGGCTCGAAATAACTCTGGCCCTACCCGATTAATAGCTTCTAGCCCTACTCCTGCCTGTTCTGTTGCTGCTTGTGCTGCTTCCACATCAGAGGCATGTAAGGTAATGTTACTTTCTGCCTGCTCAATTGGAATTTTGCGCCCACCTTGCCAGAAATACTCGTTGGTTGACATATTGGTTTGTTACTCTTTAATTACAAAATTGCCCATCCCTGAGCGATTCCTCTGGGCATTTTTTCAGGGTTTTATAGCGATTTTTGAGGGAGTCTTTCCCTTATGCTATGAACAACTAGTTGGATATATTTCTAGGATTATAAGTAATGCGATCGCTTGCTGAAGTCACCCTTGAGGGTACTCTTTCGACTGCTATGGCAATGGGCGATCGCACATCCAAAAAAATCTGTTACCAAAATTGTTACAAGCTTAATGCCACCAGCTAGTTGCTTTATGATGATATTTAGTTAAGCTCCTCACACCACATCAAAAGCCGTGAAACAAGTATTTCACGGCTTTTTCTTATTATGTTGTACAGTGACTAATTATTTGTTATCGGTGACATATTACTGTCGTTATGAAAATTTGTTGTAGTTTAAGATGGTATTTGTATTTTGAAGTGGTAATGACAAATTCGTGTCATTTACAAAAACCAACCTTACTTAGCAATCTGCAACTACTATAATGATATAAGGCTAATATAACCTCATTTCCCTAAAAAGCTTATTTACAAAATAAAAGTACAATTGTTTCTGTAAAAATTCCAGAAAACCCACACATTAAGTTCTTTGATGGCGATCGCCGAGGCTACTTCCGATTCAACCTTAACTATGAGCGTTGGCAGACTGACCTGCGTATTGTTACCACTGTGAGTCGTCCAGATGCGCCTGTATACACTTTTGCTTCGTTTATTGTTGAGAATGGTCGTACAGGTGCCCAAAGTGTATAAGGGGTAAAGCATATTGCTGCAATATTGACGAAACTTAGATTTCAGTTTATGTAATCATCAAATTTTCAAACTTTAGGACTTACGCACTGTACAAATTTATCATCTTGTGAATCAACGAAAATATGTCGTTTCAGGCTATTGTCAATCATCCTTTAATAAATAGCGATCGCCTAAAAAGTGTCGATAAATCAAGGTTTAATGCCTGAAATCTATACTTCATATTTCATTTTTCCTGTAAATGCGTAAGTCCTAACTGTGTAAAGATTGTGCCGCCTAAGTGGGAGAGAGGGCGATCGCCTAAAGGCTGAGTTGTGGAAGTTAAAGAACTTGAGATAAAACGGTTGAACAATAACCTCTGTAAAACTACGATTGCTCAACACGTATATGCGATCGCTTTCACAGGTCGTTTTTTGTTATTCGGTGATTTAATTGACGCGCTATCCGTCATTCCCGTATTATTCCATTAAGTTATCATAATGCCTCAATTAATCATCATCTCCTCGATATATAGGCAGCTTGGGCTTAATCTAGGATAAAACCAAACGCTGTAGCTGATATTTTCGAGTCTTTTCAGAGTTTACGAACTACTATATTTCTTGAAAATCAAGCATGAATTTTCATATCAAAAAAGTTGCCATTGTTGGTGGGAGTAGTGCTGGCTTGTTGTCAGCAGTGACATTAAAATACTTTTTTCCTAAACTTCACATCTTACTTTTATATAGTAAAAAACATGCCCCCATAGGTGTAGGTGAGTCAACAACAGCTTGGTTTCCTCAATTTCTGCACGAACATCTTAATATTTCCAGAGAAGAGTTTTACAAATCAATTTGGCCAGTATGGAAATTAGGAATTCGATTTGAATGGGGTGTTCCCCATATTTCTCACTTCAACTATACATTCGATGGACAATTTAGATATGAATCTCAATTACTAAGTAAAATTCCCGGATTTTATTGTATGCATGATATGAGGCAAGCTAGTAGATATTCAATCCTCATGGATAAGCATCATGCACCGCTATTACATGATGGTAAAGGTAATATTAAAATCCTTAGTGATGGATTTGGATATCATATAGATGTTTATGAATTCATAAATTATTTGACTGCAAAAGCATTATCTCTAGGGGTTGATATTCAAGATTTAGAAGTTCTCGATGCTAAGTTAGACGAATATGGCAACGTTCAGCATCTGTGTTGTGCAGACGATCTAAAAGTAAATGCAGATTTATTTATAGATTGTTCGGGATTCAAATCTCAACTTCTGGGAAAGGCACTTCAAGAAAAATTTATCTCTTTTGGATATCGTCTTTTCTGTGACTCCGCAATAGTAGGAAACTGGAAGCGTCGATCTCCAATTTTTCCATTTACAACAGCAACAACTATGAATTCTGGTTGGCGTTGGCGAATTGACTTAAGAGATAGAGTCAGCTTTGGATATGTATATTCTTCTAGCTTCTGTAGCCAAGATGAAGCAATTCAAGAATATCTGAGTCTTACTCCCTACGCAACCGAAGATTTAAGAAAAATATCTTTTAGATCGGGGCGATATAAAAGGTTTTGGGTTAATAATGTCATTGCCATTGGTAACGCTTCTGGGTTTGTTGAACCTCTAGAGTCTACAGGTCAGCATATGATTGTTGAAACTATTTGGAGAGTAGTTTTAGCTTTGCAAGATAGTAATCTTTGTCCAACTCCCAAGCTGATCGATGCTACCAATCGTTATGTTGTCGATCTATGGGATGAAATTTGTGATTTTTTAACTCTGCATTTCAAATTTAATCGGAGGTTAGACACTCCTTTCTGGAAGTATTGTCAAGAAGAAACTGATTTAGGTTCTCTACAAAATCTTGTAGAACTCTATCAAGATAGTGGAGTTTGTCACGCGATCGCTCATTTAATTCCTAAATCCAGTATTTTTGAAATAGATGGATATTTAACTCTTCTATGTGGACAACAAGTTTTAGTTAAAAATTTACAACCTATGGCTGATGCTGAAATAACTGAATGGTTAAAATATCGGCAAATTTTACATAATAATTTAGAAAACTCTGTAAGTCCTCAAGAAGCATTTTATTTTTTAGAAAGTTTGTATTGATGCGTGGTAAGTATCATAAATATAGACATCTTATACTCAAATATAGCTTGTTAAAATAACCCCAATATTAAAACTAGGTAGTAAAGCAGAGTGAGATAAATACTATTTAATAGCTCTATAAATAAAAATTAAGACTACAAGATTTAAGTTAGATTTAATTAGCAAAACCCATATCTAACAGCAACTTGCTGTGTGTACGCGTATTCATAAAAATTTTCCGCAGAGGTTTAACTAGCAAAAACTTTACTAAACAATGCCTTCACATTTTTATTATGCTTTTAAGATTTTTTGGTTAAGAAAAATTTAAGTCTAGTGAAAATTAATCAAAGTTTAAATGATATCTCTTTTATATTTTTTCTTAAACTTTTTCATTATTAAAATCCTTTATAATTTCAACGTTTAAACTTAAAAGTAACAAATTATAAAGTTTTTGTTGATAATAGTATTTAAGAAATATAGGTTCATGTTATTTTGAAACTCGACAGTAAATATCACCACGCAAACGTATAATGGAAAACAAACTTATCGCTGTTAAGTATGGTATTCTAAGCAGCATTAGTTTGTAATCTTTAGAACGCCGATTCGGACAAATTTGTAGTGCGAACATCACTGCATAGTCCTAATATGGTGAGAAATTTCTTGTTGTCAATGTAATTTTTTGTAAGGCATAGCTTTTATCTCAAGAAAGCTATGTCTCAAATCGAGATGAGTTTAAAGAAATTTTAGTTAGATGTACATGAACCAACCCTTAATAATCCAGCACGTAGCTATTGCTATTGCAACTAAAAATCACAACCCTACTCTTCTTACATTTGACTTTCTTAAATATAGTGATATTGTTCCCAGTGATTGGGAACTTGCACGACAGCCTGTTATCAGTAATCAGGGTTCTCAGGTTGTCTTCCGCAATGGTATAACTCTGGCTGCTCAACAAGAGCTTTTGAGCTTCGTAGAAATGATTGGAACTAAAGAGATTAGTGAAATACAAATACCAGCGATCGCTCGCAATTATGTAAAAGCACTACCGAATGTAGAGTACCAAGCACTAGGTATTGATATTAGAGGTTACATTACTGCAAATCAGTTAG
Organism: Nostoc minutum NIES-26; assembly: GCA_003326215.1. Taxonomy (GTDB): domain Bacteria; phylum Cyanobacteriota; class Cyanobacteriia; order Cyanobacteriales; family Nostocaceae; genus Dendronalium; species Dendronalium minutum. Next base: position 47,672 of record LXQD01000120.1, read on the forward strand.
GTGGAGAAGCAGGGGTGCAAAAGTATATGAATACCTTACTCGCTTCAGCTCCTTGGCAGGAAGTTGGTAATGCACCTGTAAAAGCTGCAATTCAATTAGTTTTCAGTTTAGAGCAGCGTCAATTTAACTTAAGTATCAACGAAGGTAAACTCTATGTAACTGAAGAAGAAACGATTCCAATAGTATTGTTTTCAGGTAACTTTAGCTATAGCGTTGCTGGAAATAGTAAAGAGGAAAGGCTACAGTCTCTCCAACAATTAACTCATAATTGGCAGGAAGATTTAAAAGTCTATCTGGAGATTATCAACACCAAGTTTCTACAATCTGTAATTCTGCTCGCAGATGCACCTGAGTCAGAAGAAATAACACCTAAACTTTTAATTCCTCAAACTTAGAGGTTTTGGCAATAAAGATTCAATAGCATAGAGAAATTCTCCTTTAATACAAAGACAGAAATTCTATATTACCCCTTTTTTCTTTAAGAGAATTTAGGGGTTTTGCGCTCAATAGTTTCTGAAAAGTGACTTTTTTAAGATTATCAAGAGCATTTGTTAATCAAGATAAAGCTATCCTTAACCGCTCAAGCAGACAAACCCAAACATCCAGGTAAAATTTAATGCTAGAAAGTAACTTTCACGATTCATCAAATAATCTCAATTCCTCATTAGGTTTAGAGAGTAATTCCAGTTTTCTAGCCGATAGCAACAACAATAATTACTTGGCAGGGTTAAATACTAAAGAAATTCTGTTTATTGCACCTGATATCCCTGACTACCAAAACCTGATAGATGGGATTAATTCCAATATAGAAGTAGTTACACTAGACCTAGCTCAAAATGGAGTATTCCAAATAACCGAGGAGTTAGCACGGCGACAAGGAATATCTGCGGTTCATATTGTTACTCATGGTAGTAATAGTAGTTTGCAATTAGGTTCCGCTAATTTGAATGCAGATACACTGTTGAATTACCAAAGTAATTTAGCAGGATGGGGTAATTCCTTAAGCGAGGATGGGGATATTCTCTTTTATGGGTGTAATGTAGCTGCAACCAATGAGGGTTTAAACTTAATTCAAAATATTAGTAATCTTACAGGGGCAGATATTGCCGCATCTAATGATTTAACCGGGGGTCAATCCCAAGGTGGAGATTGGGATTTAGAAGTTAATACTGGTGATATTGAAACTGTTTTGCCTTGGCAGAGTACGACTTTAATCAACTTTGATTCAGTTCTTTACACCATTAGTAGTAATACCACTATTAGCAGTAATCAAACCTATAACGATGGGTTAACAATTTCCGGTGGTGACATTACCATTAGTGGAGATGTCACACTAAAAATTGATGGTGATTTTAGCCTGGCAACTGGTAGAAAAATTATTGGTAATAATGATGGTACTGCGGACAGTTTAAATATTGAATTAACCTATAGCGGTGCTACTGATTTACTGGTAGACAAACTGGAATATTTAGATGATGTCACAATTAAAGGCTTGATTGGTGGACTTGGGCTAAACAATATTACGATTACAGCCAAGAACATTAATATCGACGATAGTGCCACATTACTGACTCGCCAAATCAGTGCTACCGATTTTAATAACGGCAATTATATTACAGCAAACTCAATCGGTAAATCTGGCGATATCACCATGACAGCCAGAAATATTACTATTGGTGACTCAGCAACGACTGCTACAAATGGTGGTGCTGAAATACTGGCTCATGTAGAAAGTGGTAGTAGTTATACAGCAGGTAAAATTAAATTAAATACTTTTGATAAAGATACTCGCCTAGCCTTAGCTTTTGGTGCAACCTCGCAGCTATCAAAAATTAGCTTAGATGAAGCAACTTTCAAAGGTGGTACTATTGAAATTAAATCTGAGGCTAAAGATGTTGCTTACAATAAAGATATTCCTCAAGCTGTAACTGAGGCTTTTGGTTTCTTTAATATAGATGATTCAATATTTTATCAACTGCAAAGCTTAGGCATTCCTCTGGCTGTGCAAGTTCGCAGTTCAGAGTCTTATATTAAAGTTAATAATTCAACTATTAATAGTAGTGGCGATGTCACTATTTCCTCTGATGCAGAGGTTGATAGTTCAGTAGAAGCTATTAGTATGACAGGCAGTGTAGCTGAATTAGCATTATCAGCAGCATTAGGTAAGCAAGTCAGATTTGCTGGTGCTGGTGGTAATGCTAAAGGTATTGCGGAAACTTCTATTGACGGTAACAGCATCATTACTGCCAGTGGTAGTGTTGATGTGAAGTCTAATGTGAAGACAACTGCCAAAGTTGAAGCCAGTATCTTTGCTAATGCCAATGCACTTCTTGTTGATAATCTTAAAGATATAAAAGTTAAGGGTAAAAGTTTTAGCTATCCTGAAGATGCAGTCGATCTAGGTTTTACAGCAGCAGGAGCAGTAACTAACACCACATCTAAAGCCACACTAGGTAGCAATTCCAGCATCAATGCTGGCGGTAACGTCAAAGTCGATGCTGTTGGTGCAGTTGATAGCCAAGCCAAAGCAAAAACAACTATTTGGCTCAACGGTAAGGTAGGCATTGGTATTGCTGTTAACGTAGATCAAACAGATATTGCAACTACGGTAAATGGTAATATCACGGCAGGTGGATTGACTACCGTTAAGGAAAAAACCACTTTTGATCAAGGCAAGATTAATAATAATACCATCAGTTTCGCAGACAATCACACGTTTAAGACAGGTGATAAATTTGTCTACAGTGCTGATTTAGATCCAGCAGGTTTACTGACTAAGGGCGCAGTTTATGATGTTTTAGTCCTAGATAGTAAAACTATTGCACTAACTCCAGAAAATGCTTTAGATGGTGTTATTGATGTTGATAATAGTCAAGTTAATAGTGATGTTCAGCATGGGTTTAGTCGTCTTGATTCATGGACTTTTGATGGTTCTAGTACCAGTGTAATTAATGCTGCTACCGATATATTGACGATTAATAATCATGGATTAGTGCAGGGACAAAAAGTTATTTACTATGCCGATCCAATTACCACGGAAGATGAAGAAGTTGGTGATTTACAAACTGGTGGTACATACTTTGTAATTGTCGTTGACAACAATCGGATTAAATTAGCAGAAAATCAAGATGATGTTGTTAGCAATACTCCAGTTGATTTAACTGTAACTGTGGGCAAAGAACATCGGTTCTCGTTCTACGACAGAAAAACAGAGGAAACTCCACAGTTTGATAGTGCTACAGCAGTAAATGCTGCTAATGATAGTATTACTATTGCTAATCATGGTTTGTACACTGGTCAACTACTCACCTACAACAGTAACGGTGGAACTTCGATTAGTGTTGCGGCTGGTAGCACTAATGTTGCCATTAACAATGGTGATAGTTATTTTGTGATTAAAAAAGATGACAATACCATTAAATTGGCGGCAACTTATGGAGATGCAATTGATTATGATATCAGCACAGACACGGGAACTGCTGTCAATATAAGTGCTGTTGGCTCAGGTAATCAGAAATTTACTTATGAAGTGGGTGCGATTACCTTTGATCCTCAAAGTTCAATAGTTGACAGTGAGAAAAATATTTTTACTGTGACAAATCACGGTTTTACTACAGGCGATCGCATCCTCTATGAAGTCGATCAATCTGTAGTTAACCCCGCAGAAACCGTGACTTATCTTACCTTTGAACCCAAGGATAAGACCAGTTTAATTGATGTAACCAACAACAGTATTAATGCTGGCAGCAATACATACAACACTAAAGATACAATCACATTTCAACAACTAACTGATTTAGGAGTTTCTTCCAATACTCTCTACTCAGTACCATTAACTTTAGGTCTGACTTTAGATAAAAACCAACAGTATTACATCATTCGCAGTGATGATAATACCGTTAAATTGGCATTGACTTTAGATGATGCCAATAATGGCAAAGCAATTGACATCAGCACTACCCGTTCTAGTAATGTCAATACCACAACAGATACTATTACTAAAGCCAATCATGGTTATCAAACTGGAAATGTCATTAATCAGAGTGCTTTAAATGCTCTGTTGGAGATTAGTCTAGATGCCAGTGATAAGTATTATGTGATTCGCACTGATGCAAATACTATCAAATTGGCCCAGACTTTACGAGATGCAAATCAGGGAGCTGCTCTCGATTTAGTCAGTACAGAAAATAGTAATGTCAATTTGATAAATAATACTATTACTAAAACCAATCATGGTTATCAGACTGGTGACGCAATTAACCTGATAGATTTAGATGTTCTACTCGATGTTGGTTTAGTCAAGAATAATCAGTACTATATAATTCGCAATGACGATAACTCAATTCAACTAGCACTGACTCAAGCTGATGCGAATAATAATATAGCTCTTGACCTGACTGGGACAAAATCAAATAACGTTAATATCAAGACAAATGTTATTACCAAAACCAGTCACGGTTATCAGACTGGAGATGTAATTAATCAAAATGCTTTAGCAACTCTACTTGACAGTATTACCTTAGATGGAAATAGCCAATATTATGTAATTCGCAACAATGATAATTCTATTAAATTGGCACTGACTCAAGCTGATGCTACTAGTGGTATTGCCATTGATATTACAGCCACACAATCTAGTAACGTTAATCTCAGTACAAATATTATTACCAAGGACAATCATGGTTATCAAACTGGCGACTCAATTAGTCTGACTACTTTAGCAACAATATTAGGTACTACCACAACCAGTTATAGCGGTGCAAATTCCACCAGCTATAGTGGTGCAGGAACAACGAAATTTAGTGGTGGCGAAGAGACAACTGTTTACAGTGCCACTTTTCTAGACGTGAATCTAGAAACAAATAATGAGTATTATGTCATTCCAAACGACAATAATTCGTTTAAACTGGCACGCAATGCAACGGATGCCAGGAATGGTATTGCTATTGACTTGATTAGTACATCGAATAATAGTAGTTCTGTGAATTTGACGAATAATACTATTATCAGAAATGCTCATGGTTATCAAGTTGGCGATACAATTACTCTGAGTCAGTTACAAACTCTGATTAATACCGCAACAACGATTTACAGAGATTCATTTACGCTCAATTCACCACTTTATAAAAATGATAGCTACTACATTATTAAAGATGGTAGTCAGAATATCAAACTCGCACTCACTGAAGCTGATGCTGAAAATGGTGTAGCGATTGACCTAGTTGTATCTTCTGATTTGGATTTAACGAATGATACGATTTATTTGGCAGGTCATGGGCTAAAAACAGGAGATAAAGTAACTTACCAAGTAGACTTTTTAGGCGTAACTGGAACTCCCATTCAATATAGCAATAACGGTGTAAATACTTCTTTAGTTGCAGGTCAAGATTATTGGGTAATCGTTGAAGATGCTAATCGGATTAAAATAGCTCTGAGTGAAGCTAATGCAGAGAATGGTCAATATTTGAATTTAACTGTGGGTTCAACGGATGCGTCGCACAGTTTTGCGGTGACAGATAAGTTAACCGAAGGCGATAATCCCATTGAAAATCTTTTGGATGGTCGTTACTATTATGCGATCGCCATTGATGCCAACCGCTTCATGTTAGCAGAAACCGATGGTGCAGCCTTGTTAGCAGACCCGATTAAGTTCAAGGCTGATGCGATTGATATTAGTACGACTGGCTTAACTGCTGGTTTCAATCATGGCTTGAGTCCAGAGAAGTTTTTAACCTTTGATGGTTCTAGTACATCAGTTGTCAATGACACCAATGACACTTTAACGATCGCTAACCACGGGTTAGTTAACGGTCAAATTGTCACTTATACTAGCGATGCCACAGCAAAAGCCAGCATTGGCGAACTGACTAGTAAAGAAGATTATTTCGTCATCGTCGTTGATAATAATACTATTAAACTGGCGAATACGTTAGATGATGCTGCTCAAGGCAACGCTTTAGACCTCAACATAGCCACAGGCACTGCTCATAAATTAGCGTATGAGAAATTCGCTAAAACAACTAAGACTCCTAGCACTATCAACACCAGTAACGACACCATTACGATCGCCAATCATGGATTGTCTACTGGTGACTTTATTACCTATAACGTGAGTGGTGGCACAGCAATAGGGACAGGAAGTAGCACCCTAGTTGATAAAACAGGTTATTTTGCCATTGTTGTCGGTCAAAATACCATTAAACTAGCCGCAACACTTGCAGAAGCGATCGCAGCTACTCCCACAGTTATAGATATCACAGCTTTAGGTACTGGCACTCATACCTTTAGTTACGGTACTAGTTCTCTCACCTTCGACCCCACTAATACCCAAGTTGTCAATCAAACTCAAGAAACCTTTACAATCACCGATCATGGCTTAAAAACAGGCGATCGAGTCCTGTATCAAGGAAATACAGTCCTCGATCAATCCATTGGTAATCTCACTGACGGCGAATATTACTATGTAGTCAATATTGGTAAAGACTTTAACAGCGAAAATGCCAGCATAGTTAACCTGACTGATAACACAATTACTCTCTCCGCTCATGGATTATCTACAGGGCAAAGTATTACTTACAAACTCAATACTGGTGGCACAGACATTGGTGGCTTGCAAGATGAAGGCAAGTATTATGTCATTGTGGTGGATGCCAACACGATTAAATTAGCCACAAGTTATGCTAATGCGATCGCCGCAACACCCACAGTCATCGATCTCACAGCTTTGGGTAGTGGCACTCATGCCTTTATCTATAACGACAGCTTCAAACTAGCCGCAACCAAAGAACAAGCCTTACTAGCAGAAGCAGTCATCGGTAAACACACATTAACCGCCGTCTCCGATCCCGTAGGGATTTCCATCAAAGCGGACTTAAAGAAAGCCACAGATGTCACTGACACGAAAGGTGCATTAGGTTCTAATCCCAAATGGAGAGACTTGATTAGAAATGCACCTTTGGGCATCATGGTAGCTGCTGGTGCAGGGCTAACTACAGCCTTCAATCCCAACACGGTTAAAGATGCCTTAAAGAAAAATCTGAAAATTGATGCCAAAGATCAACTTGCTCTGGGATTATCCGCAGGTGTCAATTTTGTTAACCATACTGTTACTGCTACTGTAGGCGGGACGTTAAGATCGGGTGCAGACATTAAGATTGAGGCATTAGGTAGTCAATTTTTCCAAAACCTAGCTGAAGGTTCAACTAGCTTAGATGAAGGAAAAGCCAACATTGCCGTTGCCATCACTGTAGGCTTATTCACCAATAATGTGCAAGCGATCGTTGCCGATAATGCGGTCATTGATGCTGTAGGTAGCCTGTATGTCACCTCAACTTTAACTTATCCCTTCGCGCTAAAGACCTTAGTAGAAGATACCAACTCCACAGATGAAAAAACTCGGTCAAAAGCGATCGGTAAATGGGCAGATTTGGCCTTCGATTTTCTCTTTGGTGGCAAATTGGGGTTAGATAACTTCTTTAATACCTTCGTCACCACCAAGAACAAAGGCAAAGTCAAATACACGAAAAATAAAGACACCAAAGCCGTCACAGGTAATTCCCAAGCAGTAGACCTTGGTATTGCTCTGACAGCAGCATTTAACTTATTTGATAACGACTCTAGAGCCATCATTGGTTCTGGAGCCAGGATTAATCAAAACATCCAGAACGACACCCAGGCTGTATTAGTTAATGCCACTACTGATATTACCCTGCTGAACATGGCAGGAATTATCAACTTGGATTTAGCCCTTGATGTCGCTGGCAAGGGTAACACCAGACAGCCGATTGAGAAAGGCGGCAGAAAACAGTTTGAAGAAGTATTTAATATCTACGGTAATCGTGCCAAAGATGGCTTTGGAGCATCGGTACTCTTCCAAGGGATGACCAATAAAACCATTGCTAAAATTGGCGATGCAGCCAAAGTGCATACAGGATCTCTCGGTGATGGATTAGAGGTGAAAGCCAAGGAAAATGTCTTTGTCCTCGACCTGAACCAAGCTGGAGGGCAAGCCGATAATATTGGTTTAACTGGAACAGGCGGTTGGGCTTTACAAGTCAGCGATACCATCGCTCAAATCGGCAGTGGTGTCACCATTGAGGGCGGGCCACTTTATCTGGATGCCGATAGTAACGTCGGCCGGATTAGTTACTTTGGCGCGCATCAAGCCTCAGCAGGCAGTTTGGGTATCGGTGCAACTGTCGCTGTGAACAAAGTCATCCGCAATACCAGGGCAGTCATCGGCAATGAAGTGCAACTCAAAGATGCGATTAATGTCGAAACTATTAATGATCTTTTCCCCTACTTACAAGTTCCAGAAGCTCTGACAATTTTCAACACCAAGGGAGAAATTGACAACTATAACACTGGTGCTAATTTAGATATCGACATCACAGGCAATAGTGCCATTCTTAATCCCAAAGGCCGCAAAGTTCTAGATGTGAATGCTCGTAACAGTGGATATGTAGTTTCAGCCACCTTAGCAGGTTACGTAGCCAGACAAGCCGATGACGAGAATAACAATGTCACATCAGGAGCAAATGCTGCCACCAGCCCCAGTGGATTTGGGTTAGGGGTGGCTGGTAGTGTGTCGGTGACAGATGCCGATGAAAAAGCCCAAGCATATATTAACGCCACTGGGAATATTCAGGTTTCAGCACCAAGCACATCTTTGGGAGCAATTGATCTCTACAGTGAAAATGAAACAGCTTTTGGTACTGGTTCTGGGGCGACATCATTAATTAAATATCAAAACCAAACTACCAAAATAGGGTTAGCTGGTGCTGTTGGTACTAACAACATCGAACACAACACCCGTTCCTTTATCAATGGTGCAAGTGTCACTACTAATAATAGTGTCACCCTAAACGCCGAAGAAAATAGCCGCATTATCAATGTAGCCATTGGTTTAGCTGGTGCGAGGGTAGAGCAAAATCTGGAGGAGCCGGGAGCATCGAAAGGGTTGCTGGCTACCTTCTCTGGTACAGGCTCGGTGACTTGGAGTAAGTTTGATAATATCGTCGAAGCTTTTGGCAAAGATACCACCATTAATCTCACGAGTGGCAATCTGTCTGTGACTGCTACAGATAATTCTGAGATTATCGGTGTAGCTGGGGCAGTCACTCTTTCCTTAGTACGTGGCAACTTGAGTAAAGCTGCTTCTGGGGCTTTTGGGTTAGCGGTGGCTGTCAACGAAATTGATAACGACGTGCGTGCTTATCTAAGTAAAGCCATAGTCCAAGCAGATGGTGTGAGTTTAAATGCTATCTCCACCGCCGAGATTTATGCTGTGACTATCGGTGGTACGGGTTCTGATGCCTCCTCTCTCACTGGTAGTGCCTTCAGTATTAGTGGTACTGGTGCAGGTTCACAAAACAAGATAGATAGCACGATTGAGGCATTAATTCAATCTGATAGTCAGGTGACTACTACAGGGGCAGTCGCTCTGAGTGCAGTTGATGACAGTTATATCTTAGCGATCGCTGGGGGAATTGCGATCGCCTCGGCTCGCGGTACAACAACATCCGCCGCCATTGGATTTGGTGCGTCTATCTCCAATAACACCATCACCGCCAAAGCCAAAGCGAAGATTGATGATTCCAAAGTGACTGCGGCTGGTGACATTACTCTCAACAGCAAATCCACCGCTAAAATCTTTGCCTTGAGTATATCGGCAGCCGGTGCTGGTAGTTCATCGACACTTGGCAGTGGCGTTAGTTTTGCTGCGGCTGGTGCTGGTTCAAATAATGAGATTACTCAAACCATTGAATCTGTAATTCTCAATGGTAGCGATGTCAAAAATATCAATAGTGGCAGCAAAATTGAACTGATTGCCATTAACGACAGTGAAATTGATGCCGATGCAGGTGGGGTGGCTGTAGCCGTAGCTTTGGGACAAACCAGTGGCACATCGATTTCTGTGGGTGTCTCGGCGGCTGTGAATAAATTTGATGCCGACACCCGTGCGGAAATTGACAACTCCAAAGTCACATCAACTGGAGACATCACCCTCAAAGCCGACTCCACCACACATATTAACGCTGTAGCCTGGACTGGGGCAGTGGCAGTAGGCTCATCCAGCACCTCTACTGGTTTGGCTTTCACTGGTGCAGGTGTAGGCACAGGTAACACCATCGATAACACCATTGAAGCGCGCATTGATAATAACTCCACTGTGATTAGTGGCGGCAACATCAGCCTGAGCGCCATTGACGATAGCCTAATAGATGCTGATGCTGGGGCGATCGCGATCGCTCTAGCTCGTGGTACAGCAGGTGGTTCTGGTTCACTTGGCATCGCCATATCTAACAACGACATTACCAACAACATTAACGCCACCATCGACAAAGCCACCGTTAACACCAGCAATGGCAAAATTGAACTAACTGCGAAATCAACAGCCACAGTCAACGCTCTGAGCCTCAGTGGTGCTTTTTCTGGCGCGTTAACCTCCGGCGGGGCAACTGGCACTTTTGCCGGAGCCGGATCGGGTTCCGAAAACACGATTAAAAATACCATCACCGCCAAGATTCGCAACGGGGCTAATGTTGATGCCACAGGAGACATCAAGGTAGAAGCCATTGATATTTCCACAATTACGGCTGATGCGGGTGGAGTAGCGATCGCCCTCTCCTTGGGTGCTGGCACGAGCGTCGCTGGTAGTATTGGGCTATCGATCGCTGTTAACGACATCGATAACACGATTCAAGCCCTGATTGAAGGCACGAATACCACTGTAGACACAACTACAGGTGGAGTCACCGTCAAGGCTACATCTGACTCCACCATTGATAACTTTGTTCTCGGTGGTTCTGTGGCTGGGGCTACTGGTAGTACAGCCATTGCTCTAGCTGGCTCAGGTGCTTCGGGAGATAACGAAATTAATAACATCATCGAAGCCGCAGTTAAAGATAAAGCTGTAGTTACAGGTAAAGAGAAAGTATTAATCTCGGCGACAGATATCTCAGACATTATCTCCGATGCTGGTGGTGGATCTTTATCATTTGCGGCTGGTGGCAATACTTCTGTAGCGATCGCCATTGGTGTTGCCTTAGCCAATAACACGGTTAACAACCAAGTTTCCGCCTACATTGACAACGCCAAAGCTTCATCCACTAATAACAATTTAGAAATTACCGCTGACTCCGATGCCACCATTACTGCCAAGAGTGTAGCTGTATCGATTGCGATCGCTGCTGGGCAAAGTGTCGGTGCTGGTTTCAGTGGTGGCGGCGCAGCAGCAACTAACATTATTCTCAGCGATACCAACGCCTACATTAAAGGCAGTGTGATTAACAATGTCGGCGACTTAACATTAACTGCCACGTCTGATAATACGATTGATGCTGATATTGTTGCGATCGCCGGCAGTGTGGGTGGCAGCACAGGTGGCGGAGGCATCGCCGCCGCCATTGGTGGCTCTTTAGCGAAAAATTACATTGGTTATGACGCAAGTGGTACTAAATCAGCATCTCAAGTTAGAGCCTATATTCAAGATTCCAGCATCAACGCTAGAGGAGCAATAAGCCAGACAGCCACCGCCAAAGATACCATTACCGCCGATGTGGGAGCAGGAGCATTAGCGATCGCCGCCACCAGTTCCGGTCTTGCTGTGAGCCTTGTGGGTGCGGGTGCGGCAGCTGAAAATAAAGTTGCGGCTGAGGTGAAAGCCTTTATTGACGGAGATGGTACAACCGGAATTTTCGCTAATAGTATCGCCCTCAAAGCCGATGACACCACTATTAATACAGCTAGAGTCGGAGCCGCTTCCATAGCCGTATCCGTTGCCGGTAATTCTGCGGTTGCCGGAGCGATTGGTGTCAGCTTGGCTCGTAACGAAATTAAAAATGAAGTCCAAGCTTACATCCAAAATGCTAATAACAAGGTAGAAGCGAGAAATGGTTCTCTGACATTAGAAGCCATTGAAAGATCCACCATCACTTCTAATGCCGTAGCTGTAGCCGTCAGTATAGCCGTATCTCCCAGTGCATTTTCAGCGTCATTGGCACTGACTGGAACAGGAGCAGAATCAACCAATATTATTAACAACAGTGTCAAGGCTTTCGTTGATAACAGCATCATCGAAACTAAAGGCGGTAATGATAAAGACATCAAACTCGATGCTCAAAGTACCTCCAACATCTCGGCATTGGCGGGAGCAGTTAGTGTTGCTGGTTCTGGTGGAACATTTGTCGGAGCAAGCGGTGCTATTGGTGTTTCCCTGGCGAGAAACCTGATTGGATATGACTCTATTACCGATACTTCCGGTTACGGCAACGAAGTTTTAGCATATATCAAAGATTCCACCGCCACCTCCACCGGAGATATCAAAGTTAATGCCACCAACACAGACACCATCGAAACAGTATCCTTTGCTGGTTCAGTCGCACTCTCCATTGGTGCAGGTGGATTAGCTGTTGCAGGTGCGGGCGCAGAATCAACCAGTAAAATGGCCAGCAATGTCCATGCTTACTTAGAAAATACTCAAGCCACTGCCGGAGTCGATCTAGAAGTTAAAGCCATTTCCGATAGCCAAGTTACCAAAGCTCATACAGTCGGTGCAGCCATCTCTGCTGTCCTTGGTGCAGCAGGAGGCGCGGTATCTGTTGCTGCATCTAACGTAGTCAACAAAATCGAAAATAACGTCCAAGCTTACGTTAAGAGTGCCACCGCTAAAACTATCCAAGCTACCACAGGCAACGTATTAATTTCTGCTGACGTGTCTCGCGCTCGTGTTAGTAATGTTACCGCAGTTACCGCTTCGATTGCTGTTAATGCCAATTTAACAACTGGCTTTGCCTTCAGTGGTGGTGGCGTTGGTTTATACAACACAGTTGATAATGATGTTGATGCTTACATTACTGGCCCTGTGACTGTCAATGCTAACAGTGGTAATGTTAGTGTTCTAGCTAGTGAAGACGCTTTCCTTTCCAGTGATGCCACCGTCATTACTGTTGCCGTATCCCTGATTAGTGCTGCTTTAGGCGTGGCTATTGTTGAAAACAAAATTAACAGCTCCATTCAAGCCTGGATTGATGATGACACCTCTAAAGCCTGGACAGCAACAACTCCAGCCACTCCACTCACAACCATCATCAACTCAGCCAACACTACAGTCTACGCAGATTCAGTTGCCAACATAGATAAAACCTTAACCGCAGGTGTTTCTGGTGCTACTGTAGGAATAACTGGCAACAAAGCCGAAGCCGGCATTAAAATAGCAGTTAAAGCCTTTGTGGAAGGAACAAAGCTGGCATCAACCGGAGATATTGAGATTAAATCTACAGCCAATAACAAAGCTAGAACTTCCGCTAACGGTGGGGCGTTTGGTGGGGTAGCAGTAGGTGCAATGGTATCTAATGTCAACTTGGGTCAAGGTAACAACGTAGATGAAGTGGTAGCCACCTTGGGTAATGGTACACAAGTTACAGCCAAAGCCCTGCGGATTCAAGCCACCAGTGATGATGACCTGCTAGCCGAAAGTGTAGCAGCTGGTGGGGGAGCGATCGCAGTTGCAGGCGCTCAATCTAATGTCACCAGCGACTTAGCCACCTTAGCGAAAATCGCCAATAATGCCCAAGTTGATGTTAACTCCCTCTCCATCACCTCAATCCATGAACAAGATGTTGATGCGGCAGCCGATAGTTTCTCCTTCGCTCTCCTAGCCGGTAGCGGTGCAGGTGTAAGTAACAACATCACCAGTAAAGCTAACGTTGATATCGGCACTAGCAGTGTAATCAATGCTGCTGATAATGTCATTATCAATGCCATTAACCGATTGTCCAAAGACAAATTCACCGATGCTGATGCTAGATCGAATCTGCGATCGGGTTCTGCTGCCTTTGGTAATGTCAGCGTTCTGGCAAGCAGCACGGATATTGGTACATTCAGCAATCCTTTTGAAGCAGTGGTCAATATCGGTAGTGGTACTCGCATTACCGTACAAGGCAGTAACCAAAATCCTGGACTGCTGAGAATTGAAACCCTCAACGAAGTTACCGCCGTTGACAGTGTACGAATTGAAAGCGTCTCTGGCTACGGTATGGGTGTAGGTTTATCGAAGATTGATGCCAATACCAAGGCTGGTGTTAATTTGAATGGCGCAACCTTGGAGAATAAATCAGGGGATGTCTACGTAACTGCCCGCACCGACTCCGGACTCAGACCCAGCGCCAATCTCCTCGTCGCCTCTTATTATGGTGGAGTCGCCGCCGCAGATGCCAAAACAACTAATAATGCCGCCAATCAAATCCAAGTTGATGGTGCGACTATTAAAGGTAGCGATGTTTACCTGTATACAGGTCGAGATAGTTTCGCCCTGCCGAACCTGTTAGATAGTTCCGCTAACACGGAAATTACCTCCATATCTTTTGGCCCTGCTATTAGTATTCCGGTGCTGAAAGCAGATATCAACGAAACTAATCAAATCGACATTAAGGGAACATCGAAGATCCAAGCCCTAGAAGATGTCAACTTAGTGGCGAAAGAAGGATTGGGAGGTGATGAACGCGCTCAAACTGATGGCTTGATTCTCAACCTCTCGCTGATTCCCTACGGCTTTGATGTCCCAGATGGTAGCAATGTCAATAGTGTTAATAAAGTTAATATTGGCACTCAAGCAACCATTGAAGCGGGGATTAATAACAAATCTGTGGTGCAGATTAAGCCCCTGACATTGGGTGGCGTGCAACAACTCGCCCCAGCTAAGTTAGGAACTGAACTCACCGCTAGTGAAAAGCAAGCTCTGGGATTGTCTGCTGATATTAAATACGAATACGGCCAACTGAACTTAGATGAAGTCAACTTTAGTATTTCCACCGGAACAGTAATTAAGGTAGTTGCAGGGGCTAATCAAGGAGGCACTGTTGGTAATTACTACAGATACAAGCCTGTAACTGATGGTGCTGACACGATAATTTTGGAGAAACAGAACTTCTCTAGTACTAATATCTGGGAAAATCTTGGTTCCAGTCTCACCGCAGAACAGCAAGAAGAACTCACTGTTTACAACAGTAATGCCACACTTGGTTTCAAGACTGCCTTAGAAGATAAATTCTATGTGATTAAACCCGTGGAACTGGCAGCGCCTAAATTGTCCTATGTCAACATCGGCAATTTATTACTAGAACAGCGCGAGAAAGTTCTAAGTTGGATAGCGAATCATAGCGGCAATGCCGAGGCGATCGCTCGCTATCAAGTACAGTTAGAACAAATAGAGCAAACTCTAGAAGACTTAGGATTAATTGAAACTCTCACCAACTCTAGCGGACAAACAGCAACACTCATCAAGAAAGAACTGGATGCCTTATTCTTAGAACTGCCAGATATTTACGCGGCTCCTGGTTCCATATTCATCGAAGCAGACACAAATACTTCCAACACATTTACATCCTTGGTGGGTAGTCGCCTCATCGCTAGAGCGGGTGCAGAGATTAACGTCCTCAACCAATCACCATTTACACTCAAGGTTAACGACGCAGTTATCCGCGATAACAAACGAGTCACCGTCAAAGATGGCGTATATACCGTTCTTGAACCCGGAAATGTTTACTTTAATAGCACTCTGGTAGGTAACGCCAGCAGCAACACAGGCGATAAGAAAATTTCCATTGTGCAAGATGCCTTTGCTAACAGCCAATATAATTTGGGTAGCGTGCAACTGCCAGCCATCGACCAGGATATGTACATTATTGGCGACGTAATTAACGAATCGGGCGATTTGTTAATTAACAACAAAGAAGGCAGTATCAACGTTTCTGGGGAAATTCGGGCGGAGAACGTCACCATTCAAGCGGCTAGAGACTTTAACCTCAACGTCGATGATTGGTTGCACACCAATCAAGATCCTCGCCAATACATTAATTACGATAACCTGCGTAGCCAAGTCTCTAATACAGCCGGTACAACAACCACTAAGACCTTTAATAACACCACAGATGTTACTGGATTAGACGCGGCTATCAAGCAAAATAAATCTTCAATTTTGGCTCAGGGGGCAATTTCCGTTACCGCTCGCTACTTGAATGTCAACGGATTAATCCAAAGTGGTGTTAACACAGTTACGCTTGATATTGCATCGACCTTTAACCCTGGTACTACTACTCGCACCTTTGTAGATGATGACGGCAATGTACTGTCTGGCATCAGCTTTGGTACAGATAAAGTGCCAGTTGACGGTTACTTTGATGCTCAGAAGCAAGCCATTGTTGTTGAGGATATTATTCCTCAAGGCGGACAAATTACCTTGGCAGGTAAAATTCTGAGTACAGGCAATGGACAACTGAAGGTTGCTAATGGTTATGCCAACGTTAATATCACCAACAACAGTAACTATCAGTTAATTGTCAACCGCATTGATAACACTACTAACCGCCAAGGCAAAATTACAATTATCGACACAGACACCCTCAAGAAATCGGAATATAGAGTTGATGGTAATGGCATTAAGGAAACAAAGTTCCAGGGAACTTTGATTCCAGCCGACGGCAGTAATATTTCGACTATTAACTATACACAAACTGGCACAACTCCCTACAGCTTTACCGATGACATCAAGTATTTACCACAAGCTGGTCTACAGTACGTGTGGACAGAGGGGCAGGAGAAAACAGAGGTTGAGGTAACAAAATACGAACAAAATACCTTCAATCTCTTTGGTGATAACGACTTAGCCGATTTGCTGGCGCGGGATGAAGGGTATGAGTGGCGAACAGTAGAATTCCGCGACGAGCAACCCCTGCTGGAGTCCGAATCACTTTTACCAGATAGTACTAATTCAATACCCGGTTATGCGACTGGTAAAGTCTACACCATTCGATACGAAAAACGGAATGACAGGAGCGTTGACTTACTTAAAGATGTCTCCTTGGTGAAATATAACGGAGTTGTCTACCGCTATGTGGGTGCGAATGCCGATTTGGAACTAGCGACACAAACTTACACAGATACGACTCGCTGGGCTGCAACCACTATCGATGCTGCCACATTCCAACAAGATCCGGCACAAAATAAATTCAATAGCGACTACGCAAACTACTCAGTTGATGTAGATAAATGGACGACTGGTGGTGGCTGGCTGCGGAAGAAAACATATCATACTTTGACTACCATTACCACTGGAACTAAGGACTTTTACACCCATAGCTTGAAGGCTGACAACGCCATTGATATCGATTTTATTCAGGGTTCAAGCGCACCGCAGATATCTATCACCTCCAAACCCGGCATGAATTTGCAGGGGAATATAGACACGCCAGATAGCGGTACTATTAACCTAAGATCTACAAGTGGTTCTGTGACAACAGCTAATGGCAATGCAATTTTCGGTGCCATCTCTAATATCAACGTTACTGGTGATTTCAAAGCACTCATTCAAGGCGGAACTCAAAAACCACTGAATATCACAGCAGGTGGAGATATCGAGTTGACCGTTGTTTCAGAAGATAATCAAAGCAGCAGCTTGATTGTGGGTAATATCACTTCCACCAACGGCAATGTGACTATCAATACACCTGATGGAATTACGGCACAGAATCAAAATTCCTTAATTCAAGGCAACAAAGTTGAAATCAATGCCACAAGTGGTGTCATAGGTAGTGCGACTCAAGCAATTCGAGTTGATAGCGATACTGCTAATTCTGGTGGGCTGGCGGCGAAAGCAGACGGTAGCATTTACATTACTGAGACGACTGGCGATTTGAAACTGATAGAAGCCACATCCTGGGATGGAGACGCAGCAGTTGAGTCTGTGAATGGTGATGTCCGCCTGGAAACCAAGAATGGTTCGATTTTAGATGGTATCTACGAACTCTTCTCACCGAGTAACAACAGTCAAGTCAACCAGTATGTCATGTCCCCTGGTTTACGTAAATTCTTGTATCCAGATACAGACTTCCTGGGACTAACACCAAGCTCATCTTCAACTGAGACTACAAATATCATCGGCAATAAGGTGACGCTGGTAGCTGGTGGTGATGATGCTCAGTTGGGACGGATTTCTAGTGCTGTGTCGATTGATTTATCCCAGGGTTACGCAGGTTTGACAGTTGATGAGAAGAAACTGCTGTCAGTTGCGGCTGCGGAAGACGTGGTTGGCTTCACTCACGAAATCTACGAATACATTGGTAGCAATAAGACAGGTGCAGATGTATCCCAAGGAGATTTCAGTAACACTAGCCTGTGGCGGAAGCTGACTCCCAACTTTATCACAGCCAGCGATCGCACTTCTGCCCAAGTTGTACAGGTAGCTCAAGGGCAAATTGTCTTGGTGCAGTACAGTGCTAGCGAATACGGTCTTTACAAGTATCTCGCTCCCACCGCTTCCTTAGATTTGGCAAGTCAAGACTATGAAAACTTGAGCCGTTGGCAAAAAGTAAGTGCAAACCACGCCACCAACGATAACGGCACACCAGTACAAGTAACTCCCAATGTAACGGTAGTCAGGGATGGTAATTTAGTCTATCGCTATGTTGGCTCCAGTTCAGCCAGTGTCAATCTACCCACAGTTGATTACGCCAATGACTCGAATTGGCAAAACATTACATTTACACAAGATGCCAGCCAAAACCGATTTGAAAGTTCCTACGGCAATTCTGTCAAGCTGACTCCCAACGTCACGCGGGTTAGAGATGGCAATACCATCTACCGCTATGTTGGCACTAGCTCAATCAGCGTGAAACTGGCTGATATCAACTATGCCAATAATCCCAGTTGGCAAGTAGATAAAACCTTTGAGATTGGAGAGAATTTTGTCCAAAACCTCAGCCAAAATCGCTATGAAAGTAACTTCCGCAACCAGAACAAGACTCTGGTGAAAGGACAATTGGTTGAGAACAAGTTCACTGTAGATCGCTTGCTTGTGCAACTGCGGGATGATGTCGACTTGGAAGCCGCCAATGCAGTCACAATTGATGCCACCGGAGGTGTAGCTGTCCAAGCGACTGGCGAACTGCAAATTAACCACGTTAAAGCAGGTGGCGATGTCCGTCTCCAAGCTGCTGGTGCGATCGAAGACCTCTACACTGATTCCACTGCGGCAATTACTAGCTTTGGCGATTTGAGTTTGCAGTCCGACGGAGCAATTAGCGGAGCAGCAAGCAATCCATTACGGATACAAATCTCGACATCCAGCCAACTCAGTGCTGAAGCTTTAAATGACATAAAACTACAGCAAGTAGCCACAGATGCAACCCTCAATGGTGAATCACAGGAGATTTCTGACCTGTACGTGTCCAGAGTGACTGCTGGCGGTAGTGTTGCTATTCAGACATTAGAAGGCGATATCACCGTTGGCAAAGTGTTTGCTGGCAATTCTGTAGACTTACGAGCAGAGGAAGATATTATCGATGCCTTTGATGATGCAGATGCGATCGCAGTAAATATCTTTACTGGCAATGTCACTACACCAGCCACAGGTAATGTATATCTGCAAGCAGGCGGTGATATTGGTACTAACAGCAACTACCTGGATGTAGAAATCCGCAAGGGACAATTTAGCGCCTTGGCTGGTAACGATGTCTTCGTGTATAGTGCCGCTTCGCTAAATGTTGCAGATATCGCATCTACTGCTGGCGACGTAACCTTAGATGTGGATGGTGATATCAAGATTGACCCAATTACCGCTACAAGTGGCACAGTTACAATTAATGCCGACGGCTCGATTATTGATTCTCTGAATGATGACAACAGCGAAATTAATGCTGTCAGTATTAAGTTGACTGCTGGTAGCGAAATTGGTAGTGCTGCCAACGCCTTTGATATTGATTCATCGAATGCGACACCGGGAACTGTTACAGCTACAGCCAACGGTGCAGTTTACTTGATTGAAACCAACGGTAATCTGCGAGTTGACTTAATTAAGTCCAAGACAACGGATGTATCCCTAGTTGCTAAGAATGGCTCAATTGTGGATGCTAACTCCGATGCAGTTAATATTGAGGGAGTCAACGTTAACCTCACTGCTATAGCTGGTAGCGTTGGCGAAGTTACTAACGATTTAGAAATTGATTCCGCCAAACCCAACCCTGGCAAACTCAAGGCAACAGCCACTAACAACATTTACATCACTGAAGTTGCTGGCGGACTGAATATCAACAGTGTTGATGCAACCCAAGGCGATGTGCGTTTAACGGTGAAAGATACTACCGTTAGTGGTGAAAACTTACTGCTAGATGGTAATGCTCAGGTGACAGCGAATAATGGCTCAGTTACTTTGCGAGTTGGCGATAATGTCACAGCTAACGCCAATAGCCTCATCGCAGCCAAGCAAACTATTACTATCCTGGGCGATTACGGTAATGCTGACCCAGTTGGAACCACAATTGACCTGGATGGACGAATTCGCGCCACCACAGTCTCAATCCAAGGCGATACCAATAATGACATTGTTGACCTGCACCTCCAAGAAATAGTTGGAAATACTGAGGTGCGTGGCGGTAATGGCAATGACCAAATTACTGTAGACCGCTTACCATCTCTAGATAAGGCGAAACGAGGAGCAAGCGATCGCAACACCCTAACTTTAAAGGGTGAAGCTGGTAGCGATACTTACACCGTCAACATCACAGGCACTGGCACCGACTACATCATCAACGTCTTCGATGGTGGCACTGATACTGGTAGAGATGAGTTATTCCTGAATGGAACTGAGGCAGATGATAATCTGCTACTGCGTGCCAGCGACGATATTACCAATGGTGTTGCCTTCGTCGCCGCACTCCACGGCGATCCTACTACCGATGTTGAGCGCGTCAACTACGATCGCAAGTTAGAACACCTGACTGTTGACACTCAAGCTGGCGACGACCAAGTTACTTTAGACGATAACTGGACAGAAACCACAGTGCGCGGTGGCACAGGCAATGACAAATTCCAGGTCGGTCAAATCTTCCAATCGCCGCGTGATACCGCCGCAGGTTTAGCCCCCAAAGATAAGTTTGAGACAACCGCTACAACTCGCGGCTTCCTGAGTAACGGTGTCAGCTTTACCACTACCTTGGATGGTGACGCAGGTAATGATACATTTACCGTCTTCCGCAATAAAGCAGTAGTAAATCTCAACGGTGGCGCTGACGATGACCTTTTCGTAATCCGCGCCTTTGCTGAAGAAGGTTCCCTTGATAACAATGTGGCAGCAGGACAGGGTGCAGACACGATTCAATACGTCGTCAATGCCCTGGTTAATGTCAACGGTGGCGACGGCAACGATACCCTGAAAATTATCGGTACAGAATTTGCTGATAAGTTCGTAGTAACAACTAATGCTGTCTACGGGGCTGGACGGACAATTAACTTCAACACCATTGAGACAATAATTATCGATGGTGCTGAAGGTGACGATGAATTCTATGTGTTGTCTACTAGCACGGGAGTCGTCACCAAATTATTCGGTGGACTGGGTAGTGACAAATTCAGCTTGAGTGGTGATGCTCCCACAGTCGTAGCTGGCAATGCCCCATTAGCGGCTCAAGCAGGCTCTCATCAAGTTAACAGTATCCAAGGTCAACTATTTATCGATGGCTATTCTGGTGAAGGCACAACCGCTTTGGGCGAACCTGTAATGCTACCCGGTGAAACTAATTTACTAGCATCTACAGGTGATGTCATTGCCTACTCAGCCGCAAATAACACAATGACCGTGGCTACGGCAGATTTACTCACGGTGGTCAGCGCCCTCAACGAACTCATTGGTAAAACTGTTGAAATTATCCGAGGTAATGGATTGCGGCGATTCTGGCAGATTATTGCCGTAACTAATACCAATGGACAAGCAACATTAACACTGAAAAACCCGACATTGCCCGATCCAACTTGGGGAACACCCGATGGTGACAGCGAGTTTGCTATCCGCAACCTTTCAGCCAATTTCTTCGTGAATGAAGATGAAAGCCTAGATGTCATTACCGCCTTCAACGATGGCAGCACAGCCAACACTCCAGGCACTTTAAAAGCAACTACTATCACTGGTTTGGGAATGGGTGTAGCGGGAGTCACCTACAACAATTTTGAAGTTGTGGAAGTTCTGCTGGGTACAGGTAACGACCAGTTCACAGTCGAGGGAACAGCAAACGGAGCCATCACAGCCGTTCACGGAGGCGGTGGTAGTGACACAATTACTGTTCTGGGTCGCGGCGGTGTTGATTCTAGGGGTAAGGATGCGCCATTGACAATCTTTGGCGATACAACTCAAGACGGCAACCGTTACACTGGCACATTAAACGAGGTTAATCCTGGAATTGCCCACAACTTCAGCAATCCAGGCAACGATACCATCGATGCTTCCGCCTCACAGCAGAGTGTAAGTATCTACGGTGGTTCAGGCAATGACACCATCAAAGGTAGCCAAGCTGGCGACCAAATTGCAGGTGGTTCTGGCAATGACAACATCAACGGTAATGCAGGTGCTGACCACATCTACGGTGATTCTGGCTTTAACCTGAATGTGGCAACCAGGGAATTGACAGTGCCAAATGTTAATGCAAGCGTTAATCCTTCCCGCGATTCGCTAGAAGTTGGCAAAGATGTCATTAATGGAGGCAGCGGTGAAAACATTATCTTTGGCGACTACGGTATTATTACCCAAAGCTCTGGAACATCAAGGATATTAACCACTGGCAATGTGACGCAGATTGAAACCGCCAATCCATCAATAGGCGGAAACGACACAATTAGCACTGGAGGCGATCGCGATATTGTCCTTGGTGGCTTTGGCAATGACAGCATTGATGCTGGCGACGGCAACAACATTGTCATCGGTGATGGTGGCAAAGTTACTAATGTTGCAGGTAAGCTGCATCGCGTAGAAACCACGGATAGCAACTTAGGCGGCAATGACACAATTACTACAGGCAGCGGTCAAGATATTGTTCTTGGCGGTTTCGCTAGCGATCGCCTGACTACGGGCGCAGGCAATGATATTATTCTGGGTGACAACGGCTACATCAGTTACGTGGAATCTGACAATGACCCAGCAGATATCGATCGCATCAAGACGACCAATGTCAAGGATGGCGGCAACGATACGATTGAAGCTGGCTCTGGTAATGACTTTGTATTCGGTGGTGTCGGCAATGACCAAGTAAATGCAGGCGATGACAATGACCTAATCTTTGGTGACAACGGTATTGTCGAAGGTGATGTTAACGCTAGCCTGCTGCCAATATCAACACTCAACAAGCCATTCACCTTCACTTCTATTGACACTGCCAATACAGATGCCAATGGCAATCAGCTTGGTGGTAACGACACAATTAATGCTGGTGCTGGCAAGGATATTGCGATCGCTGGTCAAGGCAATGATACAGTCTACGGTGAAGCTGGCGATGATGACATCATCGGCGGACATAATGTAGCTGGCGGTAACGACGGCAACGACGTACTAGATGGTGGCACTGGTAACGATGCGATCGCTGGTGACAATGCTGCCATTCTCCGCCGAGGTGATGCCTTGAGTCCGCGTATCCGTGTTCTCAATGGTCAGACTATCTATGACAGCAGTGGTACTGCCCAAGTAACAGGCAATTCTCAAGCTAATCCCACTGGTGTTGAGGAACGTAGCATTACCCTATTTGACCACTCAGACACCCCAGCAGCCAACACCTTTGGCAATGACAAGATCGCTGGTGGCGCACAAGACGATGTAATCTTCGGTCAGCTTGGCGACGATACCATTCAAGGTGATGGTGCTGTTTCTCTTGACACGACTAACGCCTCCGTGGAAGACTTCGCTGGTGTTGGCACTGACGGTGATGACTACATCGAAGGTAATGGCGGCAGCGATCGCATCTTCGGTAACCTGGGTCAAGATGACATTATTGGTGGCAGTTCTAACTTGTTTAGCTTGACTGCACCAACTCAGCGACCCGATGGCGCTGATACTATCTTCGGTGGTGCAGGAACCGATATTGCTCGCAATGATTTAGGCGATCAATCCGCTAATGGTCATGCCCAAGATGCTGACTACATCCTCGGCGATAACGGCAATATCCTGCGCCTGGTTGGTAGCAACGGTCAATTCCTCAAATTCAATTACGACTTTTACAGTACTCTAAAGGTAATTCCACGGACTATCCAGTTACTGGATTACACTCAAGGAGGTGCAGCTAGCGATCGCGGTACGGCTGATATCCTCCACGGTGAATCAGGCGACGATGTCATCCACGGTATGACTGGCAACGATATCATCTTTGGTGAAGGTCAAGACGATGACATTTACGGTGGTACTGGTAGCGATCGCATTTACGGCGGTGCTGGCGAAGACGGCATTCTGGGTGACGATGGCAAGATATTTACCAGTCGCAATGGACTAACTGAAAGCCTCTACGGCATTAATACCGTTAATGCTCAAACTGAAATCAGTATTCCCGGGCCGTTCACAGGCGCTTGGATTTACATCACTGGTCGCTTGAACAAGACAGTCGATTTGGCAGCTTTTGAAAGCGGCAGTAGTGACATCATCTATGGTGGTCTGGGTGATGATTTTCTCCACGGTGGCGCGGGTGACGATGGTATTTCCGGTGCGGAAGCCCAAGCAACTTTCTACAACAGCAATCCAGTTACCAATACCAACCCACTAGGCTATGACCCAGTAACCCGTAAGTTAGCTGCTTACGATGCCAACAATCCACTGAAGAAAATTAGTAACTTCTTCCTCAACTTTGATGCAGTCGATGGTGCTGGTAACAAGATTAGCGATGGTAAAGACCGTATCTTCGGCGATCTGGGCAACGACTGGTTAGTAAGTGGTACAGAAAATGACCGTCTATTTGGTGGTCTGGGCGATGATGTGCTGAATGCCGATGACAATCACGATACTGCTGGTGGCTTGAACAACGAGCCTGATGCTACCCAATTCGCCGATCGCGACTTTGCCTTCGGTGGCGGCGGGCTGGATGTACTAATTGCTAATACAGGTGGCGATCGCCTCTTTGATTGGCGTGGCGAGTTCAACAGCTACTGGGTACCATTTAGCCAATTTGGGAACCCAACTGTTGTGCGATCGCCTTCTCCTCAAATTCAACAGTTCTTACTGGATTTAGGTAGAGAAAGTGGAGCCGATCAAACCGTGAGTGAGCCAAATGGTGAGCTTGGTCTAACCACTTCCGGAGAAAATGGTTCGCCACGCGATCCACAAGGCAGCAACCCCCAAGCTAAACGCGATACCCAAGGCGCTCCTGAAGACGATCGCAACACCGCCATTCCTCTGACTGGAGGTGCTAGCAGCAACCCGCCAAATAACTCTCCCACAACTACTAACAGCAACGATATCACTGTAAATCAAGTTTACGTTTCGCAAGACCCATCCGATTCTACTCAAAGGGCATTGTTTATCGGCGGTGGCAACAGTGCTGATAACATCGAGATACGCCGAGGCAGTACTGCTTCCGCGATCCGCGTCTTCATCAACGGCACTGACAAAGGTGAATTTGCCAGAACCACTAATGGTTCAACTATTGGTCGGATAATTATCTACGGTAACGCTGGCAATGATACCATCACGATTAATTCCGATGTTGACCCCATTTCCACTGTTATCTACGGCGAAGCAGGCAACGATACAATCCGTGGAGGTAGTGGCTACAATGTTATCGATGGCGGTGATGGTAACGATTCGATCTATGGTGGTACAGATAACGACATTTTATTTGGTAGCCTGGGTCAAGATACTATCAACGCTGACAAGGGCGACGACATCTTGGTTGGTGGCGGTTATAGATATTCCTCAGATCTAAATGCGATCGCTGCTCTGTTAGCTGCTTGGTTACAACCCATCTCTTACTCCCAGCGTATCAGTAACTTGAAGAATGGTGTAGGCGCTGATAGTTTGTATGCATTTAATGCTGCCAATATCATTGAAGACAATACCGCGGATGTCGTAGCTGGTGACACCCTTAACGCTTTGCAAGGTGAGGACTGGTTTCTTGTCTCTGGCAACGACAGTACTGATAAGAAAGGAAATGAAGTAATCAATTAGCTCTTCTGCTTGCCTCAATAGATACTGAATTAATAATTACGGCTTATGTGAGTTAGAGTAGCAAAAAAGAAAAGGAAACCACAAGATAAAGGTAACGAGAATTTATCCCACTAAATACCCACAATATGGCCACAATTCACATCTGGGTTAACAAAATCTTATTAGTGGGATAGGTTCATTTATCACCCAAATCTGACTTTTTAACTCATCTTCAGATAATGTTGTGCTACTAACAAGTTTTGAAAGGGTATAAGCTCGACTTTATCCAAAATTAAGAACTTGCTCTCCTTACAGGGCAAAAACTTTAGCTTTTTGGCAAAAACTTTTTCCATATCACTGATTCATGGTGAAATCGAAAAAGTAAAACTACCACCCCGCATAGGTTTAAGCAAAGCGCGATCGCGTTGCTGGAAAATGGATAAAGTCGAGATAAGAGGTTGTTTGAAAAGTCTAATTTATTATTTGCCTTGGCGACTGGAAGTCGCGGCTAGACAGACAAAACCCACCTGCGTGGGTTCAAGACTCTTGATTTTTCATTAGTCCGCGTAGGCGGACTTCGTTTGTGTAGTAGCGAATTCTATTCGCCTTTTTAAACTTTCAAATCTTAGGGACAATGATAGAGGAAATGGAATCTCCCACTGATGAGCAAGTGGGGCTCATTAAAATAACCTTGGAAGGTAGGAGGATGGCTTACCCCGATAGGTTTGACCAAAAAAAGTTACTTAACCTGCACAAAGCTAAGATGTTACTCGAACGGGCTTTTGCACTGTTAGGGCAATAACTTGATAACACTGGCACAGATTTTATGGTATCCCCTTAACTAAGGGATTTTTTTATGGGAAAGTTTAGTTAGCTGTTCCACATTTTCTATTGACTGTTGACTGCTAGCGATCGCGTGATACCAATTCACTAAAATCTGGCAACAGATTCAAACCCAGAAATCTAATACGATTCGTCTAATTAAACAAATTTGCTAACAAAAGCATATCAAGTGGAAAGATTTTTTAGACGACAAGAATTTGTTATGATAACAAACAAATAGTCATTGTACATAATGTTGTATAGTGACTTAATCCTCAGATATAGTTTTCTATCCTCCTAATTGCGATAAAGTTGCAAATGAACGTGCATCTAGCTTGAGCCAGGAGGAAACAATCGTGAAAGCAGTCTTAATGACAGCAGCAGGTAGTCCCGAAGTTCTGCAAGTACAAGAAGTGGTAAATCCTGCTGTCCCTTTAGGAAATACTGAACTTTTAGTCCGCTTGGTGGCGGCTGGTGTTAACCCCATTGATACTAAACTTCGCAATCGAGGCACTTTCTACCCCGACCAAATGCCTGCCATTTTAGGATGTGATGGTGCAGGTATCGTTGAGGCGGTAGGTGCTGGCGTTCAGCGTTTCCGTTTAGGAGACGAAGTATATTTTTGCTACGGCGGTTTGGGCATACATCAAGGCAATTACGCTGAATATACCGTTGTTGATGAACGATTTGTGGCGCGTAAACCCGCTTCTATCTCCTTTGCGGAAGCAGCCGCAGCGCCTTTGGTGTTAATCACCGCTTGGGAAGCTTTGTACGAACGGGGACGATTAGAACCTGGGGAACGAGTTTTGATTCATGCGGGTGCTGGTGGTGTCGGTCATGTAGCAATTCAATTGGCAAAACTCAAAGGTGCTACTGTTTCTACTACTGTGAGTTCTGAAGATAAAGCAAATTTTGTCAGACAACTCGGTGCTGACCATGTGATTTTTTATAAACAAATAGACTTTGTGGAAGCAGCTTTAGATTGGACTGGCGGCGAAGGCGTAGACTTAGCTTTTGACACTGTAGGCGGTGAAACTTTTCATAAAACCTTCCCCGCAGTGCGAGTATATGGGGATATTGTGACGATTCTCGAACCAGACGCCAAGACTGTTTGGAAAACTGCCAGAACACGCAATCTCCGCATTGGTTTGGAATTGATGCTGACACCGATGTTACTAGGATTAAACGAAAGTCTTCAGCATCAAGCAGAAATTCTCGAACAATGTGCTAAATGGATCGATGAGGGCAAGTTGAAAATCCATGTTAGTCATAAGTTTCCTTTAGAAGAAGCAGCCAAGGCGCACCAACTACTTGAAAGTGGGTCTGTTACAGGTAAAATTGTTCTGCTGATGAGCAATGAATCATAGAAAAGCAGCTTGCCTAAATTATTTTTGAAACGCAGATTATCGCAGAGTCAAACGCAGAGTATCGCGGAGAAATCCCTTTGTGTTCCTCTGCGTTTAACCTTTGCGTGCCTGTGCATTTTACTAATTCTCTTTGTCCTCTTCCTACCTCTGTCTGCTTGGGCAGCCCAAATACAACCAGAACGCACACCGTTAACTCTAGAATTGTTGCAAGAACGACTACGCACACCGATACTTCGCGAAGGTAACTTGACTGTAGATTTGCGGCAAATGGCGATCGATTTGCGACCAGAAAATGCAACTTTCCGCGATGCTTTTTACCAACTGCTGCGAAAAGAATTACAAAAGACTGGCGCAAAACCTTTGGGTTTAGACCTCAGCCATTCTTTGATTCAAGGGGATTTTGTAGGTAGTGATTTGGGTTTAAGAACACCTCTGTATGCCCAAGCCATTGCCCCTATTTTTACCACAAGCGAACAAGAACAACTAGAACGCTTGCGTTGGGTATGTTTGCAGTCACTAGGAATTAGCTTGCCCAATTCTAAGGACTGTCGATCGCTGTTGCAAACTGAGTCAACTACATCTAGTGAAATCAATGTCTTTCGTGGTTCTTTGACACTGGTGCAAACTCGCTTCAATGGAGAAGTGCAATTTCCCAATACATTCTTTCTGCAATCTGTGGATGCCCAAGGCGCAACCTTTCTCAAAGCCACTAACTGGACTGAAACTAGATTTAGCCGTCCCTTAAGCTTCAACAATGCTATTTTCCGGCAATTGAGTAATTTTCAAGGCAGTATTTTTTTTGACAAAGCTAATTTTAAGCAAACTCAATTTCAGGAAACTGCTGATTTCCACAACAGCATATTTGTAGACAATGGTAACTTCAACCAAGCTACTTTTAAGCAGTTGGCTAAATTTAGTAATGTGCAGTGGCAAGGAAATGCAGATTTGTCAGAAGTGCGCTTTGCCAATCAAGCACAGTTTACGAAAGCAAATTTTCATCAGTTACTTTTACTAACAGAAGCAACTTTTGAGCAAGCTGTAAGTTTTCGGGAGGTGCAGTTTAATCAACTTGTAAATCTTCGAGGTACTAGCATTCTCAACCAAGCAGATTTTAGCGATACAAGGTTTGCAAAAACAGCCTATTTAAGCGTACCTGGACTGACTTTTAACTCTAACCAAGCAAAAATTTTAGGTAATCCTGGTGAGATTGGTAGAATGTTTTGGGTTCCGACTTTGCAAGGTAATCAAAATGTCTTGCGGAATTTGGGGCAGAATTTTCGTCAACAACAGCAAGTTACCGATGCCAATCAGCTAGAGTACATAAAACAAAGACTGCGATTAATGGAGTTAGGTCACCGTCTAGTCGCGACAAACATCAACAGCGCTTCTCTAGCAAGTTTAATCCATTTAGGTTTTTCTACAACTCAGGCTAAAGAGATAGCTAATAGCCGTCATCTAAAGCCGTTTTATAACAGCAGTGAATTACTCACTTTGCCAGGCATAGATTTAGAAACATATATGCAACTAAGCGATCGCCTCGTCGTTGCCGAACCCCTTTCTATTGGTGGGTGGTTACTGCAAGCTTGTAGTTGGTTGGCATTGAGTGTATTGTTGCTGTTGAGTGGCTACGGTACAGATTTTTGGTTAGTATTTGGCGTTGGGGGAGTTGCGATCGCCTACTTCGGCTTACTATTTTGGCTAGTGGATCGTTACCGCCGCTTGCTTCCCATAGCAATTATTCCCACATACTACGAAACCGTTGCAATATTAGTGAGTTTTGGCGTTTTAGAATTCTTTAGTTTATTAGCGATATTTCGCAATGCAGAACAACCGTGGCTAACACTGGGATGTCTTTTAATTATTATTGTCCCCTTACCAGTGACTTTATTAATTCAACTTTACCAACAAGGTCGTTATCACGATTTGATGGACATTTCCTACTTTACAGAAGATGGTACTTTCCGGCAGTTACGATTGTTAATTGGACGTTTGCCAGTGATACCCAGAAATCAGATATTCCGCGAGAGATATATGCCCCTATTGTGCGATCGCCGCTGGAACTGGCTTAATTATTATGACTTTAGCCTCAATAACTTAGTGAGATTGGGATTTAACGACATTCGCCTGCGAGACGAACACTTGCCGGGTATCATCGCCACACTTGCATGGTATCAGTGGAGTTTGGGCGTACTTTACATTACGTTGGTTTTGTGGACGCTTTCTCGCACGATTCCAGGATTGAACTTGCTAATTTATTTGAAGTAGACCCATTTAGGATTTTTGAATGCTTCCTCTCTCATAATCATTCGTCAAACTGCGATCGCTGTTTGGCGTATTTATTATAAATACACTTAAAAATCCGAAAAATTATACAGTAAGTTTGTATGTTACTCTGTTGCTACTCAATTTAAGTGCAAGCTGATGGTAGAACCTCTAACGGCAGCAGTGATTGTTTCTTTATTTTTCTCTGAGGCAATCAAAGAAGGTGGTAAAGCTTTAGGTAAAGGTGCGGCTGATACATTTACTCTTTTAATAAACACCATTCGGGAAAAGTTTAAGGCAGAGGGAACAGAAGGGTTGCTGACTCGCGCACAAAATCAACCTACAGAAGCGAATAAAGCAAAGATACAAGATGAACTGCAAACCCAAATCGATGCAGATGAAGCGTTTGCTCAGAAACTTAAAGAATTAGTCAATCTATTACAAGCACAAGATGAAAGGATACGTCAAGTAGTTCTGAGTGAGATTGAATTAACTGGCGATTTAAAAGCACAAGATATCAGCCAGAAAGCCGCGCGCGATGGTTCGGTTGAGCAGGAAATGCTCAAAGGGGTGAAAGCTCAAAATATTGATGTAGGCAACTTAAATCAAGAAGCTTAGTAGGGTGCGTTGTCGCTCGCGCAACGCACCATTTATTTCGGTGCGTTACCGCATAAATATTTCTTGTTGCTATCTATTAGTCACCTGCTGCCGTAACACACCCTACAAATTTAAGATTTATTTAAAACCATGACTACAGATCCAGATTCTCAAGTTGTACAAAAAATCTTTGAGAATGTAAGGGCTGAGGGCAATATTACAGTCGGAAACATTACCCAAATTTACCAAAACGTCAGTAATTTGAGTAATATTCCTAAACCAACAGGTTTTCCGCAAAACATTCCTGACAGTAGCACAGATAAGTTTGTCGGACGCGCGCGGGAATTAGAACGCCTCCACCAACAGTTACAACGCAATCACGAAGTAGTCATTGCTGCTGTGGAAGGTATGGGGGGAGTTGGTAAAACAGAATTAGCAATCCAGTATTCACTGTTACATTTGCAGTCGCATAATTACCCTGGTGGTATCTGCTGGCTACGAGTAAGAGAAGAAGACATTGGTTTGCAAATCGTCCAATTTGCGAGAACAGATTTAGGTTTGCAACCTCCAGATGATTTGGAGTTACCAGAACGAGTTCGTTGGTGCTGGCAGCATTGGCAACAGGAAAATACGCTCCTGGTTCTGGATGACGTGAAGAATTATAGCGATCTAAAACCCTATCTACCACCACAACCATCTCAATTTAAAATCCTAATTACAACCAGATTAAAACTAGATTTAGCTAGTTCTTTGTTTTTAGAAGTTTTGCAAGAGTCAGATGCACTCTTATTACTAGCTCAATTGATTGGAGAAGAAAAGAAAAACCAAGAATTAGCAAAAGCTCAAGAACTTTGTCAGCGTTTAGGATATTTGCCCCTAGCATTGCAATTAGTGGGGCAATATGTCAAAAAGCGCCGGATATCTTTAACAGAATTACTACGACGTTTAGAGTCAAAAGGGCTAGGTCATCCTTCTTTAATAGTGAATGAAAATGACCCCACTTGGACATTAAATATCAAACGAGGAGTAGCAGCTGCTTTTGAGTTGAGTTGGGAAGAATTAAGTGAGCCAGCTCAAGAGTTAGGCTGTTTACTAAGTTTATTTGCTTTAGCTCCGATTCCTTGGGTACTGGTAGAAATTGCTGTTACTGAGCAAGATCCAGAATATTTAGAAGATGCCAGAGTTGAATTAGAAAATTTGCACTTGCTACAAGGTGACGATAATTATCAGTTACATCAACTGATTCGAGAGTTTTTTAGAAACAAGCAAAATAACTTAGTTGCTAGCGACGAGCAAAAATATAATTACTGCGCTGCAATGGTAGAAGAGGCAAAAAAAATTCCTGAAACACCTACATTGCAAGAAATTACTACATTCACTCCTGTTATTCCCCATCTTGCTGAAGTTGCCACTGTTTACAATAATTGGTTAAGTAATGAAGATTTAATTTGGCCGTTTGCTGGCTTGGGTCAATTTTATGAGGGTCAAGGAGCTTACGCACAAGCTTTCCTTTGGGAAGAGCAATGTTTATCAGTTCTAAAAGAACGTTTGGGAGAGGAGCATCCCCATATTGCCACCAGTTACAACAATCTGGCATTTCTCTACAAATCCCAAGGAAGATACAGCGAAGCCGAACCACTTCACCAAAAAGCTTTGCAACTAAGGCAACGCCTACTGGGAGAAGAGCATCCCCTTGTTGCCGAAAGTTACAACAACCTGGCAGAACTCTACAAATCCCAAGGAAGATACAGCGAAGCCGAACCACTTCACCAAAAAGCTTTGAAACTAAGGCAACGCCTGCTGGGAGAAGAGCATCCCCTTGTTGCCAGCAGTTACAATAGCTTGGCAGAACTCTATCGTTTCCAAGGACAGTACGAGCAAGCTGAACCACTGTATCAAAAAGCTTTGAAACTAAGGCAACGCCTGCTGGGAAAAGAGCATCCCTTTGTTGCCACCAGCTACCACAACTTGGCACAACTCCATCGTGACCAAGGACGGTACGAGCAAGCCGAACCACTTCACCAAAAAGCTTTGGAACTTTATCAACGCCTGCTGGGAGAAGAGCATCCCTATGTCGCCGCCTCTTACCACAACTTGGCAGAACTCTATCGTTGCCAAGGACGGTACGAGCAAGCTGAACCATTGTTTCAAAAATCATTGGAACTTTATAAACGCTTGCTGGGAGAAGAGCATCCCGATGTTGCCACCACTTACCACAACCTAGCTGTACTCTACTATTTCCAAGGACGGTACGAGCAAGCTGAACCATTGTTCCAAAAATCATTGGAACTTTATCAATACCTGCTAGGAGAAGAGCATCCCTCTGTCGCCACTGGTTACAACACCCTTGCAGGATTTTACTATTCCCAAGGACGATACGAGCAAGCTGAACCATTGTTCCAAAAATCATTGGAACTTGATAAACGCTTGCTAGGAGAAGAGCATCCCTCTGTCGCCACCACTTACAACAACCTGGCTTTACTCCACTATTCTCAAGGACGGTACGACCAAGCCGAACTACTTAACCAAAAAGCTTTGCAGCTAAGGCAACGCTTGTTAGGAGAAGAGCATCCCGATGTTGCCCAAAGTTACAACAACCTGGCTTTACTCTATAATTCCCAAGGACGGTACGACCAAGCCGAACCACTTAGCCAAAAAGCATTGGAACTTTATCAACGCTTGCTAGGAGAAGAGCATCCCGATGTCGCCAACAGTTATAAAAACCTGGCTATAGTCTATCGTGACCAAGGACGGTACGAGCAAGCTGAACCATTGTTCCAAAAAGCATTGGCAATTGCTGAACAAAGCTTAGGGGTAAATCATCCCAACACGATCGCTATCCGTGAAAATTTGGCTAATTGTTTGCGAGAATAGTCACTAAGTAGTTGTGCAAAATTAAATATATATTAGTCATTGCGAGTGGAGCGAAGCGAAATGAAGCAATCTCAAAGCCTTGCGATTGCTTCGCTACATTTCATTTCGCTCGCAATGACTATAAATATTTTTGCATATCTACTAGACATCCAGTAGGCTGCTGACGACGCTGCTGTAGTTTCTGTTCTAGTAGTTGCTGGAAAACCGTTTCCCCGTCAATAACTTCTCCACGTTCTGAAGCCTCGACCCCAACCATGATTTCCCGTTGCAATTCCTCAAATCTACCCTGATAAATACATTCCCTTTCCTCCAGCAGTTTAATACCCGCAACAATCACTTCCTCTGTCGAGGCATACTTACCGCTTGCAACTTGACTTTGGATAAATTGCTCTAATTCTGGAGTAAAGGAGATATTCATATATATCATCTACCATACTATGTGCATTTATGTTTTTATTTTAGTTAAGACAATTAAATTGTTGCGATCTGCTGAAAGCAGCAGCGCTTCGCTATCGCCTATTATCGTGATGTCGATTGTCTAGAATACTTTCAGAACTTCTGTCTTACAATAATGATGAAAGTCCACGGACTTCAAGAGAGGAAACTGTTAATATGTCCTACCCTAAAGTTAGTGATGAAGAAATTACCCGACGCGGCAGAGAACTCTATGAAAAGAGTGTTCGCGCTCAAGTAGAAACACCAGAGAATATTGGCAAAATTATCTCAATAAATGTTGAGACAGGTGAATATGAGATTGGTGATGATTTGGTTGTAACGAGTTTACGGTTACGAGCTAAACAAGCTGATGCCGCACTTTGGGCAGAAAGAATTGGATTTAATGCAGTGTACGCAGTTGGTGGTACATTGTTTAGGACGGCATAGTGATACACGGAACTGTAGTTGGGCTTCAAGCTCAAATTGGTGTAATTATTTGTCTGTCTGAAGGTACAAACATAGAAATTAAGTGTGTTGTTGATACAGGCTTTGAAGGTTTTTTGACGTTGCCACCTGATGCCATTACTGAACTTGGGTTGACTTATGTTGCCCGAATCAACGCAAATCTTGCTGATAATTCCAATGTTGCAACTAACGTCTATTTGGCAACTATTTTGTGGAATGGTGTAGAGCGCGATGTGGCAGTTTTAGCTATGGGTCGTCGTCCCTTTGTTGGAACTGCACTACTTGAAGATTATCATCTCAGTATAGATTTTTGTGCCGATGGTACAGTTCTAGTTGATAATATTTTGTGATTTTGAGCAATAAACTGGCAATTGCGATGAGCGATCGCCTACTCTCCTCATGTAATTTATCATCCCAACGCGATCGCTAAATGCAACCTCCTGCAATGTTAATGCATCGGTCTGCAATCTTAATGCGACGGCCGCATTGTGAATGCATCGGTCTGCAATCTTAATGCGACGGCCGCATTGTGAATACATTGGTCTGCAATCTTAATGCGACGGCCGCATTGTTAATGCATCGGTATGCATTAACTAATCTACCCTTTACCTAACTTTGTTCTAAATCTTACTGTTATTTTTATTGTTTTATTGGGCACATCAAATATATACTTTAACACGTATGCATATATGCCTAACCAAGATACAACACGTCGTTTGCGCTTGAAAGTCATTAGTCAAGATGTTAGTTCATTCCATGGTTTGCAAACCGTCAGCACCTACGATACAACTCGCGCTGATGCCTCTGTTGCAAACATACAGCAAGCTTATCAGTCTATGTTGGCAGCAACAAGCTGAAACCGAGAAACTAGCTTTATACCGTGCTGCTGTCGATGCTGCCCGATTAGCAGAATGGGAATTTCACAATGCTGTATTAGCTATGAAAGAAGTTGTGCGCGGGCAATATGGGTCAGATAGCGACCAAGCCCAAGCAATTGGACTGAAGAAAAAATCAAACCGCAAACGTCCCAATCGTAAAAAACCGATTGCGGTTGCCAGTTAATTAACTTACAAGTAGAAAGCGATCGCAAACTTTCTCTAAATGCGATCGCTAATGCAGTCTATTGCAACACAATATCACTCTAAAATTTCACAAGAGCTCCAGACTCCTCTTTGCGAATACTTGGTTGCGGATAGTCTTCCTTGGTGAAGTAGTAGTAGCTGTAGGGTTCGTTTTGAGAAATCACACCATTCACTACTTGTCCTAGGACATTTTGACCAGATTTTTCCAAAAGTTCTTTAGCGAAAGCTGCATTAACCGCATCAACTACACCCGGACGAACTACCAATAAAACACCATCAGCCATTTGACCCAGAGTAGCAGCATCAGCCGCCATATTTAAAGAGGGAGCATCAACAATTACAAAGTCGTAGTTGGCAGCAAAAGTTTCCATCAATGCTGCCATCCGTTTCGAGTCCAACAGAGAAGCAGGACTAGGAGGCACTACCCCAGAAGTGAGGACATCTAAATTATCCATCACATTTCTGATCGCTTTTTTGATTTCAGCCTGTCCCACAATCAAATTGCTCAGACCTTGACTATTAGTCAATCCCCAGATTTTATGCTGAGTTGGACGGTGTAAATCTCCATCTATCAGTAAGACTTTACGCTCTGTCTGAGCCATCGCTACAGCCAAATTAGTAGCAACTGTTGACTTACCTTCTTTGGGTACAGAACTGGTGACAACGATAACTTTTAACTCTTTATCGGCGCTCATAAATTTCAGATTCGCCCTTAGCATCCGATAAGCTTCACTCATTGGGGAACGAGGAATATCTCTGACAGCAATGTTTTGAATATCCAACTCCAGTTCTTCATAGCTGCGAATGGATTTTTTCGGCTTGTTAGCAACAGGAATTATCCCTAATAAAGTCAAGTCCAGTAATTCTTTAGCCTCATCAACAGTTTTAATTGATTTATCTCTTGCTTCTAAAACATACACACTTGCCAAAGCAGCCACACCAGACAATAGACCTGCAATTAAGTACAACATCTTCAGAGAAGTTACTGGCTCTTCTGGAACTTCAGCTGGAGATATCAGACTGGCATTACCTAGATTTTGATTTTCAGCTATCTCACTCTCTTGCAGCTTTTGGAGCAAAAGTGAGTAGGTAGATTGCGCGGCCTGAACTTTACGTTCTAACTGGCGCTGATATTGTTCTAATCTTGGCAAATTGTTGAGTCTTTGCTTGTAAGCAGTTTGTAATCTGAATAAAGTATTAGCTTGGCTTGCCAAACCTAAACGAGTTGACTCTAATTCCACAAGTTTTGCAGAGAGTTGTTGTTGCAACGCTCCCAATTGAAAATTTTGATTTTGTTGTGGTTGAGTTGTTCCTGCAACCATTGCTACTCGTTGTTGCAGCAGATCATTTAAAGACTTTAATTTTTCCTGTAAATCGATGATTTGCGGATGGTCATCTTGCAAAACAGTGCGCCTAGCTGCTAATTGTGATTCTAGCTGTTGGATTTCTTTAAGAATATCTTGCACCCCTGTAGTTTGGCTGAGGGAAGTCCTTATTACTGCCTGCTGGGCATTCATACCCAATTGCTTGCGGATGGATTGAGACTGTGCATCGACATTGGCTAGGTTATATTGAGCTGCACTAATTTGTTTTTGTAATTCTGCAATGATTCCTACTGCCTCATTTACCTCTTCTTGTAGAGAAACAACTTGGTACTTTTCTTTAAACCTTGCAAGTTCTGCTTCTGCTCGGCGAACAACTAATTCAGCATTTGGCACTTGTTTTTCTAGAAATTTGCGAGCTGCTGCTGCTTGAGCTCTATGAGCAGACACATTATGTTCTAGATAGATAGCCATTATGGTATTCACAACTTTTGCGGCTGTCTCTGGATTTATATCTTTATAAGAGATATCTATTACATCAGCTCCCTTAATTTCTTCTACCGTCAGTCGTTGCAAAAAAATCTTTGATTTTAAGGGCATTCCTTTATCGTCTTTCAGATGAAGTGTGCTTAAAGTTTTGTTCACGACTGGAACAGAGTGGATAACTTCTGCCTCTGTATAGAGAGGATTACTTTTATCTTGGACTAATGGCTCTAACTTACCTATTTCTGTTCCTACACCTGTTAGAGAAGAAGTCGTATTTGTCCTTTGAAACTTTAATTTGCCTTCTGCTAAATAAGAAGGCCTTTTGAAAACTGCAACAATACTTAAAAGTACAAAAACAGATAGAAAAACACATGAAGCTGACAGCCAACGGCGCTTAATAATTAACCAATATTGTTTAAAGTTTTGAGATGATTCGATAGTTTTCATAAATACCTTCTATGTTTGTTGACTAATGACGATTGTAGAGACGCAATTAATCGCGTCTCTACTGACAATTGACAAAGACTTTTATGTTGCAAATACCCGTTTCAGAGTTTTAAGTATAATAACTAGATCGAAAACTAGACTGAATCGAGTAATGTATTCCATATTTAACTCTAATTTCCGAGGCATAATTTCATTGATATAAAAATGTTCTGAGTTATTCATGTCTTTTAGTAACTCACTTTCATTGTGGAATTTCATGGAAGCTAGATCGGTTATGCCTGGAAGTACCTCTAAAACTCGACGCTGCTCAGAAGTATACAAAGCAACATATTTGGGTACTTCAGGACGAGGACCTACTAAGCTCATTTCTCCTTTAATGACGTTAAATAGTTGAGGTAATTCGTCTAGCTTATACTTTCGCAAGAATCTACCACTTCGGGTAATTCTTTTATCGTTAGCAATTGTAATTTGTTTACCTATTTTCTCGGCACTCTGTATCATAGTACGGAACTTATAGATTTTAAATTCACGCCCAAAGCGTCCAATTCTAACTTGCCGAAAAAATATAGTTCCTGGAGAATCTAGCTTTATCCATATTGCAATGAAAAAAAATAAAGGCAACAAGATTGCAACACCAAGCAAGGAGAAAAATAAATCAAAAACTCGTTTTGACATAATCATTTACTAGTTGCTAACTGATGATTGATGAGTACGAACGATCGACAAGTTGCAGCGAGATAATACTAATTTGAAAAATAATTGTGACAACTGAAGTGAATAAAAGCTTATAAATGAACTTTTTCACAATCCAAAATTTCAAATTGCATTATTTCTTGGAGTTACTCAAAGCAAAGTTTTTTTCACGACTTCAATGACACGGGTTTGGTCTACTTCAGACATTTTTGTATATATTGGTAAGCTGACTATGCGTTCGTAAGCATGGGAAGCGCAGGGAAATTTTTCTGAACGCAGGTTATATGTGTCGCGCCAATAGGGATGCAAGTGCAAAGGAATATAATGAACGCTACAACCAATGCCTTTAGCAGCCAACTGCTCAATGAAAGTGTTGCGGCTCACTTTTGCAGATTCATCCAAACGAATCACGTAGAGATGCCAGGAGTGAGTATCGCCATTGGCAGGTTTTGCTGGTAGATGTAAAGGCAAGTCAGCTAACTCTGTGTCATATCGCTTAGCGATCGCAACTCGTTTTTGCTGGAATAACCAAACTTTCTTTAATTGATGAATACCCAAAGAAGCCGCCAAATCGGTCATGTTGTATTTAAAACCAGGGGCAACCACCTCGTAATACCAAGAAGGTTTAGTTGAGCTATAACGATCGAACACATCGCGGCTGATGCCATGTAGCCGCATCACACGACAACGTTGGGCAACTTGCGGATTGCGGGTAACGAGCATTCCTCCTTCACCAGTTGTAATAGTTTTGGTGGCATAAAAACTGTAGACTGTCGCATCGCTATCTAGGCTGCCAATCAATTTACCTTGGTAAGTTGTTGGTATGGCATGGGCAGCATCTTCAATCACTTTCAATCCATACTTGCGAGCGATCGCCAGAATTGGCTCCATGTTACAGGCAAGTCCGCCAAAATGCACGGGTATGATGGCTTTGGTTAAGGGAGTAATAGCTGCTGCAATTTTGATGGGATCGATATTGAGAGTGACCGGATCGATGTCAACAAAGACTGGATTTGCTCCCAGATAGCGAATTACTTCCGCAGTAGCAGTAAATGTATGCGTTGTAGTGATGACTTCATCGCCATGACTAATGCCCAGTGCTTCTAAAGCTAAGTGTAATCCGGAAGTGGCAGAATTGACTGCGATCGCCTCGACTCCATGCCCAATAAATTCAGCAAAATCTTGTTCAAAACGTTTTGTTTTTGCTCCTGTAGTTAGCCAATTAGACCTTAAAGAGTCAACGACTTCCGCAATTTCTTCCTCTCCAATATCAGGCAATGCAAAAGGTAGAAATTTTTCCATAATAATTAGATTTTTATGTTCCACAACGTTTCTGAAAATAATTTTTAATTAAGATTTTTTAATCCAACATAAAGCATGAGTACGTAGAAATGGCATCATATTTAGTAAATAATAAAGATTCGGATGAATCTTAGTAATCCGGCGATTAATAGGGGGTGCTAATGTTAATCGCCATACTTTAATCTCCCCTTTGGGAAACAAGTTATAAATTCGCTTAATAGGAACACCTCTAACATCGGGATTTCTAGGATTATTGAAAATAAAGTCATACCAAAGTATCCCTCCATTTGGTTTAATTAATGACCATATATGATTTGCTAAATTTTGCTGAAAATTATCATCTAAGATTGAAGTAAAAACTGTTGCTTGTAAAATGACATCAAATGAATTTTTCTCTAATTTTAGTGTTGAAGCATCTCCAAGCAAAACCTGAGAGTCTTTTGGGAGTAAGTATCGTGCCCGCAGCGCGCGTTCTTCTAAAAGTTCATTTCCAATCAAATTTTCTGGTTGAAAACCTAAGGAGATCAACTGAAGTAAATTATCTCCAAAACCACAGCCAATCTCTAATACCCGTTTATCTCGAACAGGTGCTAAACCAGCCCAATGAATCCAGCGAATAAAAGCTCGCCGTTTTTCTTCATAAGTCATGTAACTATATGGATTCAAAGGCTCATATAACAAGTATTCTGGAAGTTGCTTAAATCGAGCATAACGCTGGCGAATGGCTTCAACTTCGCTATACATAAAATTTTCCTAACTCTATAAATAGTTGACTTCATTTCTAAATTTGTTTAATTGATGTTGCTCTAAATGCGGTAATCCTAAAGCACGGTAGTAGATGTTTGTATAAGAATCAGCCACCTTTTTCAGACTGAAATTTTCCCGTACATGTATTCCACTACGAGTACCCATTAAGATTCTCTGGTCTTTAGACTTGAGAAGTTGCAGAATTGCTGTAGCTAAAGCTTTTGCATTTCGAGGAGGAACTAATAACCCATTCCAACCATCTTGCACGACATCCTTACAACCAGGTGTATTCGTTGTAATCAAGGGAAGTTCCATTGCACCAGCTTCTAACAAAACGCGTGACATACCCTCACGATAACTAGGTAAAACAAAGAGATCGCTCAAAGACAATAATGTAGATATATCATTACGAATACCCAGATAAGAAACAAATTTAGCTTGCTGTTGAACTGCCTCGATTGGCACTGCTTGTCGTCCTTCTGAGGAGAACGGGCCAATTAAAATAAACTTGACACCTTGCATTTGCTGGCAAACTATTTTAGCTGCATCAAGATATTCCATTACGCCTTTAGAAACAACAAGACGCGCAATCATGGTGACAACCAACTGTTCTTCTAAACCTAATTCTTGGCGTATGACTGCTAGTTGTTTGGGGTTGGGACGGTTTTTTATTAACTGTTCTATATCAATACCCGAACCTAAAACTAAATCATCACAGCCATCTTTGACCATTTTATGCTTGCGAAAATATTCGCGATCGTCAAGATTTTGAAATACTGTGATTCCTGCTGCCGCAGAAGCTTTTCTTTGCAAATATCGATATATAGGTCTGAGTGTCAGCGCTAATGGAGAATTAGAAGAGAAGATATAGCCCATCCCATTAATTGTACGCACTCTTCCGGGAATTTTAGCCTTCATTGCTACAATGGGTGTTATCATAGCTGGCTTAGTATCAAAACCATGAACGACATCTGGTTTATATTTACTAAATAAGTTGAAAAGTTGGGTGCGAGTCTGTATATCTGCTAGTGCGTTGATTTCCCGTTCTAATGTGTATCGATAATATGGAATTTGATGGTTTGCAAAAGCATCGCCATTTTCAGACCCAACAGCTCCAACATTAAAACCTCTATCCCTAAGTGCTAACAACAGAGGAATGCGGAAACGTATATCTTCTCCACCAACATGCCAAATAGTTTTTGGTACAGTATTCATGTCATTTTAAACATCTGTAAATACAGAAAAAATTGCATGAAGTTTTGCCATTTTTAGGAAATTTTTCTTAACTAACCTGAGCGCCTAAAGAAAGCGATCGCAATGGTATTTGCACTTTGTAGTAAGAACAATACCAAGCCACAAAACGTTCAATTCCTACCTCAATTGAAGTGCTAGGTTTGAAACCAACATCCCTAATCAGATCGTCGACATCTGCATAGGTAACGGGAACATCACCAAGTTGCAGCGGCAGCAAATTTTTTGCTGCTTTTATTCCCAAACTGTTTTCTAGCACTTCTATAAAATGCATTAATTCGACGGGTTGATTATTACCTATGTTGTAAATTTTATAAGGAGCCTTACTGGTTCCTGGGTCGGGTGTATCTCCTGACCAAGCAGTATTTGGTTGAGGTATTGTATCTATCACCCGGACAATACCCTCTACGATGTCGTCAATATAAGTAAAATCTCGACGCATTTTACCGTAATTAAAGACATCAATTGGCTGTTTTGCTAAAATTGCTTTAGTGAATAAAAACAGCGCCATATCTGGACGACCCCACGGGCCATAGACGGTAAAGAAGCGCAGTCCAGTTGTAGGTAAGTCATA
The DNA here is from genome assembly GCA_003326215.1 of Nostoc minutum NIES-26. Taxonomy (GTDB): domain Bacteria; phylum Cyanobacteriota; class Cyanobacteriia; order Cyanobacteriales; family Nostocaceae; genus Dendronalium; species Dendronalium minutum. The sequence goes on from LXQD01000120.1 coordinate 90,343, forward strand.
CAAATGGCTATATGTATGAGCCATCAATTCATTGGCTTTTTTTGTAGCAGCATACAAACTAACTGGGTGGTCTACATTGTCGTGAACCGAAAAAGGCGTTTTGGTATTAGCACCGTAGACAGAACTAGAAGAAGCAAATACTAGATGCTTAACGCCTGAGTGACGACAACCCTCCAGAATGTTAGTAAAGCCTACCAAGTTGCTGTCTATATATGCATGGGGATTCTTGATTGAGTAGCGGACACCTGCCTGGGCTGCTAAGTTAACTACAATATCGAAGCGTTGTTCTGCAAACAGTTGTGCAATGCCTGCATTGTCTACTAAATCTAGTTTGTGAAAACTAAAGCCTGATTTGTCCTCTAATTGGGCTAAGCGTTCTTTTTTGAGGGAGACATCATAGTAGTCATTGAGATTATCTAGTCCCACAACCTCGTCACCTCTGGATAGTAGGCGTTGACTGAGATGAAACCCAATAAAGCCAGCAGCACCTGTGACTAAAACTTTAACCATGTATTTTCTCCTATAGACTTGAATAATGAATGTTGCTTGGCAGAGTCAGAGAATCAAAAACAGATTTGACATCTAACAAAACTCCTCCGGGACGCAGACAAGCAAGCAACTGTTCGCGAGACATGTCTAGGTAAGCTTGATGACTGACAGCCAAGACAATTCCATCTAGATTGGATAATTCTTGCCAGTCTGTAAGCTGGATACCATACTCTCGCTGGGCTTCGTGGCTATCAGCTAGCGGATCGTGTACGAGGGGATTAATCCCAAATTGACGCAACTCTGCAATGATATCGGGAACGCGACTGTTTCGGACATCAGACACATTTTCCTTAAAGGTTAGACCGAGAATTCCGATGCGCGCTCCTTTGATAGATAGGTTAGCCTTGATTAAAAGCTTGACTAGATGCCGGCCAATGTGGATTCCCATACTGTCATTGATCCGACGACCAGCAAGCATAACTTCAGGATGGTATCCGAGTTCTTCTGCTTTGGTAGTTAAATAATAGGGGTCAACACCAATGCAGTGACCGCCGACAAGTCCTGGAGTGAATGGCAAAAAGTTCCATTTGGTTCTTGCTGCTGCTAATACATCGTGAGTGCGGATATTGAGGCGATCGCAAATTAATGCTAACTCGTTCATTAAGGCAATATTCAAGTCTCGCTGAGTATTTTCAATCGCTTTGGCTGCCTCAGCTACTTTAATGGAGGAAGCGCGATACACACCAGCATCAATAATATTTCCGTAAACTCTCGCCACCTTTTCTAAGGTTTCAGCATCTTCCCCAGCTACAACTTTGACAATCTTTTCTAGAGTATGAGCCTTGTCACCCGGATTAATTCTTTCTGGAGAGTAACCAAGTTTGAAATCAACACCCTGCTGTAAGCCTGATACTTTTGCCAGAGTAGGGCCGCAGATTTCTTCTGTCACCCCTGGATAAACAGTAGATTCATAGACTACTGTCGCTCCAGGTTGTAATACTTTACCGACTAATTCCGATGCTTTAATCAGGTAGGACAAGTCTGGTCGATGGTTGCGGTCAACAGGGGTTGGGACTGCAACTACAAAAAAGTTGCTATCTACTAAGTCGTATGGTTCTGAAACGATATTCAGAGTCGTGTTTATTAACTCCTCTTGGGAGATTTCACCTGTAGTATCGATGCCTTGTCTTAAATTTGTAACTTTCTCGACGTTGACATCAAACCCAACAGTGTAGGGGAATTTTTTGGCAAATGCTAAGGCTACAGGTAAGCCAACGTAACCCAAACCGATAACTGCAATGCGATCGCTCATATCTTAGAAGTGTAATCAGAGTAGAGATTAATGTTTGACTTAATTCAATTTGCTCAAAGATGTGGGCTTTAAAATTTAAAAAGTATTGTGGAAATGAAGGGTGCAGTCGCTACTTCCAGAGCTATCTATACGAATGTAAGTCTGATTGGATAACGCTAATCGATTAATTTTGTCACATATTTAATCTGATTATGCTGATATTAGGAATAACAAAAATCAGCTTCTAAACGATATTTTTCCTTTAATCAAACTAACATTTTTTCAAATCAACAACAGTATTTTTATATTGGCACTTGGCATACATTATTGTTTTTACTGTTGTTAAACACTTAAACAATTTAACAGTCAATATCAAGGAATAGATGCCACTTTGGCAATAGTTTTAGATATTAATTTCAATTCATTAAATATCTACTCAAAACTTAAACAAACAATTGCAAAACCAAAAATATGACGTTTTTCAGACTACTCCTTGGTGTCTGAATCCGAATTTGAAAAGATTAATATTTTCCCAGAACTGGGTAAAATTAAGGCTGGTTAGGCTTCCTGGTCGATCGGTTTTCCCGATTCATTCTTAAGTAGATTATTGACAGATGAATATCATCTGTCAATAATTAATACTTTTCTTCTAACCATGCTTGAAACATCAGTACATTCCAAAGAATGTATTGCCAGTCTTTTTCACCTGTAATATGCTCTGCCCACTTTTGTCGAATCGGCTGTGGATTAAAAAACCCTTCTTGGTTTAGCCGATGTTCATCCAGTAATGCTTCTGCCCAATCTCGTAAAGGGCCGCGTAACCAACTATCAATCGGGACGCTAAACCCCTTTTTGGGACGCTCAATCAAGTGTTTAGGCACGTATTTATATAAAACTTGACGTAATAGCCACTTGCCTTGGTTGTTACGAATTTTCATAGAAAGTGGTATACGCCAAGCGAATTCTACTACTCGACGATCCAATAGTGGTACGCGAGCTTCTAAACTCATACCCATACTGGCTCGATCGACTTTCACAAGGATATCATCAGGTAAATAGCTCACAGTATCGAGGTACATCATACGTTGAGTAAAGTCGGTTAACTCTGTCCAATGTTGGCGATCGCTGAAGCCTGTTGGAGGTTCTAAACCACCTACTACTACTGTTTCTGGTTCTTGACAGTGAGAGATCAGTTTTGTGTAGATAGCATCGGCATGAGGAAGTTTCAAAATCTCAGCGATTGTCTGTAATTTATTCCCCAGAGTCGATTGTTTGAGTTTAGCTAATGATAAGCTTGTCAGGGCATGTGCAGCATTCTTGCGTAGCATTGGAGGTATCCAACCGATTGTCTGCCAAATGTTGCGAGCTTTGAAATAACGCTTATATCCTGCAAATAGTTCATCCCCACCATCGCCAGAAAGACTGACTGTCACATATTGTCTAGCAAGCTGAGATACCAGAAAAGTAGGCACTTGAGATGAGTCGGAAAAAGGTTCGTCGTACAAAATCGGTAGCTTGGGGATGACTTGCAGTGCTTCTTCTGGAGTGACATAAAGTTCTGTATGGTCTGTACTTAAATGCTTTGCCACCGCCTTGGCATACTGTGCTTCGTTATAGCCATCTTCATGAAAGCCAATAGAGAATGTTTTCACTGGTTGGCTACTTTGAGCTTGCATCAGGGCTACTACTGTTGAAGAGTCAACTCCCCCAGATATAAAAGCACCCAATGGTACATCTGCAACCATTCTTAGACCTACTGCTTCCAATAGCAGGGTTTCTAGTTGAGCTACTGCTTCCAAGTCTGAACCGTTAAATGGTTCTGCAATACCTAACTCTGCAACTTCTTTTATAGACCAATAGGTTACAGGATTGGGATGAACTTGGCTACCATTCCAGGTAAGGACTGTAGCTGGTGGTAATTTATATATGTCTTGGTAGATAGAATATGGTGTGGGAACGTAGCCATGCCGTAGGAACAATGTTAAAGCATCGCGATTGATTTTTGCTTTAAAAGCAGGATGGGCTTTTAGAGCTTTTAACTCTGAGCTAAATAAAAAGGTTTGACCAATCCAGCCGTAATAAAGAGGCTTTTCACCTAAGCGATCGCGTCCTAAATGCAAAAGCTGCTCTTGACGATCCCACAGGGCAAAAGCAAACATGCCATTGTAGCGCTTGATTGCCCCATCTACTCCCCACTGGCTAAAGCTAGCCAGCATTACCTCTGTATCAGAATGACCTCGAAAATGATGTCCCAATGATTCAAGTTGAGACCGTAGTTCTAGAAAATTATAAATCTCGCCGTTAAACACAATTACATAGCGATCGTTAGCCGATCGCATGGGCTGATGCCCTTCTGGTGAAAGGTCTACAATCGCTAGTCGTCGATGTCCCAAGGCAATCCCTGCCGATTCATCTACCCAAATTCCTCCATCATCTGGGCCGCGATGAATTAGTGTATCTGACATCTGCCTGACTATTGCTTGCATGATGTCATCAGAAGTTTGTCGGGAAGAATCAAAAAAACCAGTAATACCACACATAAACTAATGCTTAAATCTATACATCCGTAAACTGCCGATCGCTAAAAAAAGAGGGAGCAAAAACTTTAAAAACTCAGTAATTTTCAACAATTGCAAAAAAGATGCACTGTTAATGCGACCAACGCGATCTGCAAAATTATCAATTCTTGTGACTACAGTATTCACCCACCTCTCGGTTTCAGGACGGAATTTATAAGTTTCAAATGTGAGAGTTTTGTCCCTACTTAATGTTTCTAAACTAACGGTTTGTCCGTGATTTATGGGCACAACTTCCATATCAGCATCATACTTGTGCCAGTCATCTTTGTACCAAGCTTCCATGACTACATGACCATTTAAATGGACTAGGCGAGCAGGTATTTTTGCTTTGTCAGCTAATTTTATGAGAACGAAAGATACTTGACTGCAAAAGCCTGAGTGTCCATACTTCAACAGATGATCCACGTTGTAATGAATTTTGAAGTTAGGGTTAATGATGCCCATACTCCATAAAATCCAATTACTAAATAGTGTATGCTCCGCGTTGCGATCGCCATGGGTGAATCGACAGGCAGTTATTTCGTAAAGAATTTGCATCGCATCGTGTCGTTTTAATTGCTCTAATGGTCGTTGCGATCGGGCTTGGGCTTCAGCATAGAGGCTATTCAAATCAGGTGTTTTTTTTACCAAATCAGGGTCAAAACATTCCCAAGAGCGAGGTGGAGTATTTCTGTAGTTTCCCAGGGATGTCCAGTGACCTAAACTAGCTATCCCTAATAGACTTACACCAATAGAAATTAGGGAAATACGTAAAATATTCCATCGATAGACCCTAAAACTTTTCACTTAACTATCTCCGAATAGATTGCCTCGTATTGATTTACAACAGCTTCCAACGAAAAGTTCTCTATCACCCGCTGGCGTGCCGACATTCCCAGCTTTTGCCGTTGCTCGCTGTCCAGTGTCAGTAATTCTTGCCATGCATTTGCAAGTGCCTCAGAATTTCTTGGAGGTACTACCCGTCCTGTATCTCCCACAATCCAGCCAGAATCTCCCACGTCAGTAACGACACAGGGCACACCACAAGACATTGCCTCTCCTAGAATTAGAGGCCATCCTTCACCATAGGCAGAAGAAGAAGAAGCAATATCTAAAGTTGCGGTCAAGCGAGGTATGTCTGTGCGTTCTCCAAGCAGGTGAACTCGATCGATAATTCCTAACTCTTGAATTAATCGATACAAAACCTGATTCTCTAGAGTAACCTCCGTTCCAATTAGCAGAAAGTTTGTATCTGGATAGTTTTTCAGTAAAATTGCAGCAGCTTGGAGAAAATTAGCGTGGTCTTTCATTGGATGATAACGACAAATCAATCCAATCAAAAAGGTGTTTTCAGATAAACCTAGCTCTTTGCGAACAGTCAATCTAGCTTCAACTGATGGAATGAATACTGAAGTATCAGTTCCATTAGGAATTACACAACCGTTTTGGTTATAATAGCCGATTTTTTCATGCTGCGATTTACCAATTTGAGAAACATAAATAATCTTCTTGGGAATTTGAGAAATGCCAGCACATAATTTAATCACAGATGCCGTCATTTTTTTTGGGAGAGTTAATGAGTAAATTGAACTATGAATACTCCAAAAAACAGGTATTTTAGTAAAACTCAAATAACTAGCTAATTGAGCTGCAAGATTGCCATGATACATCCAACCCTGGATTAAATTTGGTTTGAGTTTACGAACTATATGAATCAATCGCCAAATGTTAGCTGGTGTTGGTAGCGTTCCTGGTTTCATGCCAATGTTATAAACAGGTATACCTAAAGCTTCAATCTGTTCGCCCAATTTTTCACTACCCATGAGAGAGATTACAACTGGACTAAAATTCTCCTGGTTGATTTGAGAAAGTATTCTATAAAGGATTATTTGAGCGCCACCAGTTGACAGTCCGGTACTAATATAAACAATCGAAATTCTACTCATGCTCAACTCTCCATTGTCCTTCTGCAAGTCCTAACATCAGCGACCAAATAATAACTTGCTTTGGCTGATAAAAAGTAAAATCAGCACTTTGGCATATTAGAAAAGAAGCAAAAATAAAGAATGCTGGATAACAGTTATTTTTAAATGTCTGCCATACTCTTTTAAACATGTAATAGAAGATAAATAGAGAAAAAATACCAAGTCCAAAACCATACTCTATAAAAATATTGTGGAAATGTTCTGGTGATTGAAGCTGTCCGTAACTATCGACAAATACAATATTTGCAGATTTGATTAGGGAAGGTGTTGCATTAAATCCAATCCCCAAGATTGGAATGCGTTCGGATTGCAATAACTTCAAAGCGTTATCCCAAATAAATTCTCTGGAATTTAGAGTAGAAATTTCATCTATATTAGTGCGGTTAGCAATCAAAGATGTATATAAATCTCCACCATAGTTAAGCAAGATAACAACAAAAATAGATGTCAAAATTGCAATTATAGTATAATATTTTATTTTTTTCGCCAATGATAGTTTTCTTGAATATATTAAAAATAATATAAGGCTCACTAAAACTGATGTTCTACTAAAGGTTAAAAATAAATAAATTATAGAAATGACTATTATTAGCTTATATTTTCTCATCAATGCAATTAAGCAAACTATACTTGCTACTTGACTGGAACTTGCTACAGTCATTCCCGCAGCATAAATTCTATTCAACTCTCCCAATTGTTGTTGGGCAACGAATATGCTACTCAATACTAAAATAATGAATAAAACGATTAATACACTCTCACTTGTCTGAGCGCCAAGGCGATAAACAAGTCCCTTCGCTAGATAAAAAACTAGGATAAATCTGAATAGATAAACTAGAGTATCTATGATATAGCGATCGCCCAGTTCAAGAGCATCGAAGAAACTCAATGAGATGATGAATGTTAAAGTTAGTATAAATAGAAAATCTTGCTTGTCAATTAAAATTAAACCTGACAAAAAACAAATCCCAATAGAAAATATAAGTAAAAGATCGTACCAGCCTAGAAACGCTTCATGCCACAACTTATTGATGAAGATCGCACCCTCATCTGGGAAGATCTGTGTACTACGGAGACTCATGTAAACGACTAGAGAAAATATTGGAAATGGAGCTAATTTTAAACATTTACTAAACCTTTCCCAAAGTGAAACTGATTGATTTGAGTGATTATCGTTTATTTCATTATTTACGATCATATTTTACCTGAAGTACTTAATTAACACTCTATATAAATAAACTTCTATTTTGAAGCCCGGATTTTGGCTAAAAAACTCTGATAATTGTGAATTTAAACTTGCTAATAATCACAACAGATTGGTTTTGAGTATATCCTAGTTAGCTTTACTAAGCTGTTCCACATTTAACTTACATATATAATCATGTAGACTGTCAAATACTCTCAGAATTGACTATACAAAGAAAATGTGTTTCAGCTTAGTTTCTTATTTATATATTTTTTTCATCTCTCATATTTTTTGCTCTTTTTATCATCTTTTCAATGCTGAAGCCTAAAGGCTTTTTATTCTTTATCTTTTTTTGAGCTGAGCGAATTGCTTCTTCAACTCCAGAGGCTATTTTGTTCTTCCACCAATTTGTTTGCTCGCTATAACACCAAACATACTCGTCTGAAGTCGCTAGCGCATAGTATGTGTTGTGTTCAAGCCATTTTGCTCTTTGCTGCGGAGTCAGGTAATAACTAATAAATGATTTTTGAGGTTGGCGTAAAGCGAATAATTCGTCTATGTAGACAGCTTGACCTACCTGAACTTGACGGGTGTATTTTGTCTTATTCTTAGGATCTACCAATGCCAATGCTAATTCTCGGATTAAATTATATCCCCAGAAAAAATCCTTCTTACTTTCACTGTAATAAGCATCTTCGTTACCATCAATAATTAGCGTCTTTGGGTTAACTGCATCCAACATACCGTTAACAAATGCTGGAAAAAGTCCATAATTGTTTTTAGAAAAATCAGGCAGACTCTCACGATCTAATTCTACGAATTGGCTCAACTGAAATAAGGTGAGAAGTTTAATGCCTGGTAGTTCTTGTTGGATAGCTTGAATAAACTGTGCGCCTCGCTTACGTACTTGTTGCTTGTATTCCTCAAAAGATTTCTCCTTAGCCTGAGGAAGACTTGGATAGAGCCATGGATTTGCACCATAAGGTTCATAGGTTTCTGGATCGAAAGCAATGCCTACTAATCGTCCATTATGTGCCGTTTTTGCAAAAAGACGAAGATTATATTCTGATGCTTTCCAATCACTCTCGCTAAACCAATCCCAGCCTTTGTCTGTTGTTGCCCACATTACCAAGAAATTATCGGTAAACTTAGAAAATTTAGTTGTTTTAAGACTTTCTATATCTTGAGTAAAATCTTTGGAATTATAAGGTTTGTGTAAGAAAACTTTCTTTCCTGCTTTTAGACGAATAATAACACCATCAAATGGACGTTTTTCCATTTGTTGAATATTTTTATTCAGAAAAGAAGGATTTGGTGCATCCCAGCCATAGTGAATAAATTTATTGAGTTTTTGTTTGGGTTGTGCAACCGCAAAACAAAAGTAGAACATTGTTATACACAAAGCAAGTGCTAACACTCTATAAAATCGTTGCATGGAATATCTTATTCTCAACATAAATTCCTTTTTACATCTGATTTTTTGTGTTTACATCGATTTTTGTGATTTAGAAATGGAATCACAAAATAAGCTGAGAAAAGCAGCTTCGGTTTTAATAACTAATTGTTGTACTGAAAACTGTTCAACGATTCGCTGTCGAATATGCGCTCTATTGAAATTATTAGCGCCAAGATTTTCTATTAATTTCTTCATAGCATTTTTTAATGCTTCTGGATTTCTAGGTGGTACAACTATGCCTGTATCACCAACAATCCAAGCAGAATCGCCTACATCTGTGACCACACAAGGTACACCACAGGCCATCGCCTCTCCAATTACATTAGAAAATCCTTCGGTATAGCCAGAAGAAGAAACAGCAATATTTAGAGCATTATGTACCGCTGGCATATCTGCACGTCCTCCTGTCCAGATAACTTTTTCAAAGATGTTTAGTTTTTCTGCTAATTCATACAGTTCTCGTGCATAAGTTTCCGAACCAACACCCACACAGACAAAACGCACATCTGTTCTCTCTTCAGCCAATAAAGCTGCTGTTTTGAGAAAAGTAGGATGGTCTTTTATTGGGTTTATTCGCCCTACTAAACCGATCAAAATCGTATTTTTTGAAATTCCCCATTCTGCTCGTACTTTTGCCCCAACTTCTTGGTCAGGCTTAAAACGCTCGGTGTCAATACCATTAGAAATTACTATCATTTTGTCAGTAGGAAACCCCTGAGTGAGGTAATAGGTTTGACCAGCATAGGAATTGACAATTATCAGGTCAGGAAAGTGTGATAAAAAGCTCTCTAATTTAAAGATTAGATTTCCCAGCCAATCATTAAATTGAATATTACCGTTGGATTCACGTATTCCCCAAATTATTTTGGTCGCAGGTAAAAAAGGCTTTAAGAGTATACTAAGTAAATTTGATTCTGCAAGATATCCATGCAATACATTAGGACGTATTTGCTTAAGATGCTGAACAAGATGCCAAAAGAAACTAAATAAATGCCAACGTCCCCGTTTCTCTAAACATATGACTGATATATTACTATCTTTTAAATCTTTCTCTAATGGCCCACCAGGGTAAAAATATAAGATATTAACATCAAAACCTTGTTTGTCTAAACCTTTTGCTAGCGTCACTAATTGTCTTTGAGCTCCGCCGAAGTTAAGATCCCGGATAATAAAAGCAATTTTGTTCATTTTGCTGAATAAATTATTAAAAATACCTAAACTTTTCAAAAGTGTTTTGCTTTTGTTTAATAAAACTAGGGATAAATTATCCTAGCTATATTCAATAAGAGTGGCGAGTGTTTTCTCTTTTAGTAATTAGAATTGACTATGTAGTTTTTCTAATTTTATGTTGATGGACATTAGTAATAACTTGAGTCAATAATTCTTCCCACATCCCCATTACCTTCTCCAAATTAAATCGTTCGGTTACTTCTGGCGCATGGACAGCTAAACGTTTTCGCTCTTCCTCATCAGATATTAGTCGTTCGATTGCTACGGCTAATGCTGACATATCTTCATTGGGCACTAAAATGCCATCTATCCCATCACGAATAATTTCTCTTGGCCCACTAGGGCAATCTGTAGAAATAACTGGTAATCCACAGGCCATCGCTTCACAAAGGGCGTTAGGAAAACCCTCAAAACGAGAGGACATGATAAAAATGTCTGCTTGCTTGAGAAATTCATAGGGATTATTGACTGTTCCAGGAAGATAAACGCGATCGCTCAATCCCAATTGGTTACGCAACGATTCCAGGTCTGACCGTAACGATCCTTCTCCTAGAATGGTTAATGTCCAATCTGGATAACAATCTTTTAGTTGTGCAAAAGCTTGTAACAATAAATCAAAACCTTTTGCTCTGACTAAACGTCCCACAGCAATGAGCGATCGCTCTTTTAAGAGGTTGCGCGATAACTCTTTTTCTATGGGCGGTAATAAAACCATGTTAGGGATAATACAACCACTAGCTTGAACTTTAGACGAAAAATAATCTCTTGCTCTGTTAGTCTGAAAAACGATGCGATCTGCAAATGGATAAGTCCATTGCCGTAGTTGTTTCCAACTCCTACTTATAGAAATTTTTAGTGGATCGTTACGTTCAGACACTACTACTGGTATTTGCAATCCTCGAGTCGCTAGTAAAACTAGCACGTTTGTCGTAGACATAAAGCTAATTACAGCATCTGGTTTGCTGTTAATAATTGCATCTCGTAGTCTTCCAATACGCTTCAAATTATTCCAGACACCAATAATTGCATTGGCAGAATCTTTATACATGCCTAATGTCAGATAAGAAACACGGGAATCTAGATAAAATTCGTTATTTTTTTGACTCTCAAATGTCAATAGAGTAATTTGCCATCCTTTCGCTACCCAGTAGTTTGCCATGATTGACATTACACGTTCAGCACCACCATAGGTTAGAGAAGAAATAATCAGTGTTAATCTCATTTGGAAGTTAAATTTATTTTGCAAAATGACGATTTTTTAATTTCTGATTTGCACTATATGTTAAAAATAAGAAGGAAAAAATGTAAACGCAGGTTGTTGATAAAGCTATACCTGCAACACCCCACCAGTTCATAAATAAATAGTTTAAAAATATATTTATGATTAAATTACAAGCAGAACCCCACATCAATATATAGCTAACTTGCATTGCGGAAATTAAACGTACTGCCAAAATACTTGCTATATAAAAAGGTATTTGTAGGGCAAAACAATTTTGGATTTGAGCTACTAAATGGGTATCGTTAGCTGTAAACGAACCTCTTTGGAAAAGTACCTGAACTATCAACTCAGAAAATACAAGCAAGAATGCTGTCAGTATCGTGGTAGCGATCGAGATCAACTGCATATACTGCTTCAGCGTCCGACGTACACCTGTCCAGTCGTTACTAGCTACCATTTTGGAAAAATAGGGAATTACAGCAGTGCTTAATGCTGTAGTAGCTAGAGTTATCGGCAAGGCAATCACCTTGTTACCGTAATTCAGTGCCGCTACGCTACCAGCCGGCAACATCGCTGCCATAGATTGATCGACTAAAGTTGTACTACACATTAAAAAACTCCCTGCAATCATGGGGAAATATTGACCTACAACCTGACGCAGGTGAGTATCAAACCCATACCATTTTGGCCACCAGGAAATGTTTTGTCGGTGTAGTGCTATTCCTAAAAGAGTTATTTCTAGTACGGCACCGCAGACTAGCCCTACTGCTAAAGCAAAAATGCCCCAAGACTTAAGCATCAACAGCAATATGACGCTAACAGTTGGAGTCAGAATTGGCGACAAAGCTGCTAATGCAAAACGCTCTCCTGCATTCAATACAGCACCCCAGATGATAATAATCCCATTTAGCAGCACAAGAGGCGCGATCGCATAGAGCAGATGAAAAGTCATCTCTAACTTTTCAGGACTAAAGCCAGTTGCAATATATGGTAAGTAGATAGGTGCAGTGACTACCATCAATATCGTCGTGATTCCTAGTAGTCCTAGCCCACTGACTGTAGCTCCAGAAAAAAGTCTTTGAGCAGCTTTTTTGCCTTCTTGCTCTCGTACCTTCATATAAGTGGGTATGAGAGCGCTATTAAAAGAACCAGCGATTACATTGATGATGAAAGAAGGAACTAGTAAGGCAATTAAATAAGCATCTACGTCGTCTCCAGTGCCAAACCTTTGGGCAACCACTAATTCTTTACCCATCGCTGCCACTTTAACCAATGCTGTCAATAAACCAACTATCATAGCTGCGCCAAAAATTTGGCGATTGATAGAGCTACTTGTTAGCTTCTTCCATAAATCAACTAAGCTTTGCAAATGCCACATTTCCATACTGCTGTTCAGAAAATTACTTTAAAACACCTGCATCCAAGCCTGGATAGTTATTGCTAATAATCTCACTATCACTGAATCTAAGCAGCTTGTTAGACTAACCACTCCAAGGTATGCGTGGTAAAGGTAATTTAGATAAACTCATATATATCTTCAGCAAGTGTAAATATAGCTTGCCCTTTATAGTAATGCCATTAATGCAATTGAAATTCTTGACAACTTCTCCACCAAATTTCTCTTTAAATTCATTAATACCTAGTTTTTGGCGGTCTGTATTTCCAGTATACCAGCCTCCAAAATCATAAATCCCGATTCCAGAATTTTTAAATCTCAATATATCCTGCCAGTGATGGTAACGATTTGCCCGTCCGATAAGTGATTGATAAGACGTGTTTTCGCTATTTTTAATAGATGCAGAATGCAAAAGAAAAGCTCTATTTTTATGAACATAGTAAACATGCCAAACCAGAGGGCTACCGTCTTTTAACTTCACATGTGAAATGTCAATTAAGCCAGCATCTGCGCGTTTTCTTAACCAGCTTCTATCAATCTTAACCAACCCTTTTTGTGTAGCAAATAAATCATAAAAATCAGAAAATCTATTGAGAAGGTCAGAGTTCACATTATCCCAATACTCATAAGCAATTTCATCTTTTTGCTCTGCTCGTCTAATTTTGTATCTGTCATTACTACTGATATTTTGCCAGAGTTCCTGTTGACTTTTAGTTAGATCTATCAATCTTGTTTGCACTTCATTAGATTGAGCGCCGACAATTGGATATTTCCATTGTTTGTAATAGATTACGTCTACATTATTTAATTCTTTTGGTTCTTCATCAAACCAAACTTCTCCCACTGAGAAAATCAATTTTCTTTTGAGAATTAGCATACATTTATTTCCTTTCAGATTTAAATCAAATTTAAACAGCTCGTAATGGATTCACCAGTGTTTAAATTTGAACGGGTAAACATGAATCTGATAATTGTTTATTTAACAACTAGTTTTTAGCTTTTTAAGCCACAGTGCTAGTCTTGAATTTGAATTTAAAGCTAATTGAGTACTCCTTCCATCCACACAGGCTATCCATTTATTATTATCAATCTGGTGAGGATCGATATTGTGCATACCGACTTTATTCCAACCATATCCACTTGCCTTAATAATTGGATTGCTTTTTACTGCTTTTTCTTGATAATTTGCTGTTGTTAGCTCTGTGATTTCAAATGCCAGAACTTGTTTGCCATAGATATATTCACAATCCTGGGTATATCTAAAAATTTTCTCATTGAATACTATAGTTCGACCTCCTGGTCTAGCTATTTTTGCATTTCCCTTAATAACAGGACTCTGAGGATGTTCAATCCAAGGGCCAGTGGGTTGCTGAGAATAGTAGAGACGTAGAATATTTCTTTTTGCTGCTGTTGCTGTAAACAGCCACCATAAATCATTATGTTGAAAAATTGTAGGATCTACAAAATCTTCTCCAGATAGTAAAGTTTTACAGAATGTCCATTGTGTTGGAAAACTAGTTGCTTTGTATAAACGAACCGAACTTGCTTGAGCAGTTTCTGGAATCATATAGTACTCATGATTCCATTTAAAGACATATGGATAAGACAAATGAAATGGTTCTTCAAGTACGATTTTTTGATAATTCCAATTAAGACAATCTTTGCTAGTTGCTAATCCGATATCTCCTTTATTAGTACGAGCATTTAGAACTTCAAAAAACATATACCAAGTGTCATTTTCGTGAAGCATGAATGGATCGGCAACAAATTCTGCTGGCACATCTGTTACATGTTTAGCAGTCAAAATCGGATTCTTTATACTTTTGGGGGAAACCAAGTTTAAAGGAGATTCACCCGTGTAAATTGCAATTGACCACTCTGAGTCTATGTTGATAATTTTTTTGACTAACTTCTTCATGAAATTTGTTCCTTGCATAATAATTTTCCTCACTTAAGGTTATCTATTTACAACTGAAGTCTCAATTTCTGGTAAGTACTTTTTAGGAATACTGTTACCTTTTAATCCATCGACTTGAGAATTCACTGTTGAATAATCAGGGGTATATCCAGTGATTAGTTGCTCAAGCAAAAATAGAATAGACATGGAATCATTGTAGGCTGCTGCTTTACACAAATCTTCTACAACGACAATTAGATTTTTGGGGATAATGCGACTAGCATTTTTGACAACAAACAGTTTTTCATGTTGGGTTGGCTCATATTCCTCTCCTTGAATAAACAGTTCTTCAAATAACTTTTCTCCTGGTCGTAAACCTGTAAACACAATATCAATGTCTTTGTTGACTTCATATCCTGAAAGGCGAATTAATTCTTGTGCTAAATCAACAATTTTCACAGGTTCGCCCATATTCAGCATTAAAACCTCACCACTATGACCAAGTACTCCAGCCTGTAAAACAAGCTGTACAGCTTCCGGAATGGTCATGAAATAACGACAGATATCAGGATGAGTAACGGTTACTGGGCCACCTGTAGCAATTTGTTTTTTAAAAGTGGGAACGACACTACCACGACTACCCAAAACATTGCCAAAACGCACGGTGACATAATGCTTTCCACTTTCTTTTGCAGCTTGTAGCACCAACATTTCAGCAACTCTTTTACTAGCCCCCATCACATTGGTGGGATTAACTGCTTTGTCTGTGGAGATCATCACAAAATGTTTGACATCGTATTCCAGTGCTAGTTCTAGTAAATTTTTTGTCCCGATGACATTGTTAGTGATTGCTTCTGGTGGATTTAATTCCATTAACGGGACGTGTTTATGAGCCGCAGCGTGAAAAATTACATCAGGATGGAATCGCTCAAAAGCATGTTTTAATCGAGAACGAAAGCGAATATCAGCAATAAAGGTGTAAATATGAGGGGTATCGCTTTGCGCTTTGCCATCTTTGTTGAGTAATTGGATAAGTTGTTCTAGTTCTTGTTGGATATTGAACACAGAATTTTCTCCATGTCCAATAAGTATGATTCTGGCAGGCTGAGATTTGAAAATTTGACGGGAAAGTTCGCTACCAATTGACCCACCCGAACCTGTGATGAGTACTGTTTTGCCGTTGATAAACTGAGATACTCGCTCAATATCGGTCTGTACTGGTTCTCGTCTAAGCAAGTCCTCTATCCTGACATCCCGAATACTGTCTACCCGCACACGACCATTGAGAATTTCATGTATTCCAGGTAAAGTGCTAGTTTGCACTCCAGTAGCTTTGCAAATATCTACAATTTCCCGAATGACTTTCCCCGTCACTGTAGGCATTGCAATGATCGCTTTCTGGATATGCAGAGATTGTACCCATTTAGGAATTTGGTAGCGATCGCCTAGTACAGGAATCCCACGAATACGTGCGTTTAATTTTCGAGGATCGTCATCAATGAAGGCAACTGGATAAAGTCCCAGTTGGGGATTTCTTTGCATTTCTTGGAGGAGAGAAACTCCGGCACTACCAGCACCGATAATTAGCACTCTCTCTTGTGAGTTAAATACTGGTTGTCGTTGACTGACTCTTTCCACAGCCCGAACACTGAAACGAAGTGCCCCAATGAAAATACACGACAATAACCCATCAATAAATGGTAGCGATCGCGGCAGTGTATCTATAAATGGAAATTGATTTAGTATGTTTGTCAGAATATCAAATAGCATGATTTGGATGACTACTGCACCCACCATCAACATAGCTATATATATCAGTTCCTCAATACTGGCATACCGCCAGTAACGCCTATAAAAACCAAAACTGGAAAATACACTTAATTTAACTATTAAAAATAGTGTTGTTGCAATTGCTAATTCTAATATATATGCTTGGAGATCCAGATCGCCATCTAAACGTAGAAGCAAAGCTAATAAAGGTGTGATTGAGAAAATAATCATATCAACAATGAATAAATGACTATTTCTCAGTTTTAGCAATTTGCTCAATAAACTATTAATCATTTTTTTCCTGATTACATTAGGAATAAAAGATAAGAGATTCACCACTGTAAAAACCTCCATGGCAATCTACAGAATTATCTCATTTGTAAATAAAGTCCATTTTCGGGAAGGACTGTCAAATCTCATCCATTAGCTAAAGATGGTATTTATCCTGTCTGATTGACTTTATTAGAGACTTGAAATTGAGGCAATTTTAGGCGTTTTTTTGATTAATTAACTTTAGATGCAACTACAAATTGCCTAAGATACACATTTACTTAGTCTAGAAATAGATATAGGTAATCTTATGTTTCAAAAGCGAAAATTACCTATTACCAAAAATATTCAGTATGTGGCAAATAATTAGTTTAAAGCCACAGACAAACAACTACTATCCAACATACATCCCTCTGGCTTTTGACGCTGGAGAGGATTTATATCCTAGCCACGAGATTTACTTAAGATGCAGTTTACAACATTATTGTAGGGACTATTTTTATCGATATCTAAGATTAATGAAGTAATTCTTTAACTATTACCTTTGACCTTAATACTTATAGGTATAGATTAAAAAATTACTCATTGATACTAACATAATCTTGTATCAATATTCCCGTAAGACTTGCAATGATTTATTTGGTTAATAAGTGATGCTGTTATCTCTATGTAAAAAACAGACATCAATTTTAAAAAAAAGCACCCTTTCATAACATAACCTTTGTAATTGATCGCAGTTAAAGTAATTTATTCATCAAAATTTCATGAATCTCTGATTGAGAAATACCATTTTGACTAATTATTTACTTTTGCTGCACAAGCGATACACCAATTGTTTTCACAACCTAACACTTAAAGTCAAGTAATAAACACTAACATGCTTATTACCAATCATAGTGTTGTTATTGTTGTATGAAACCATAAACCTTGTACCAGTTTTTTCTTAGTTGTGTCACGCCAATTTGCCACAATTTTTTTTGAAAACATAAAAACCATTCAAAATAGTAATTATTTAATACTAAAGACAGATACTATTAAGTAATAACAGCAGATGTTGGCTGATGACCGTAAGTAACTTCAAGTGGATGAATTATTTCTTGGAGATGTCTAAAAATTACATAGCAGCAAACCTAGCAAATTTTTTACCAAGTATGCTGCTTGATTTCATTGGTGAATTTATTTATGTCAAAGATGTGGAATTTGCGCTTTGTTGAGCTATAGATAAAAAACTAGGCGATGTCTAACGACAAGCCACTGGGTGTCTATGTTTTTTTAACTAACCTTTGCTTCCAAAGACTTGAGTAACTCAGTATTTACACCCGACTCACGAGTCAGGGCAATTTTGCCAGTGCGGGCTATTTCCCTTAGACCAAATTTTTGTAGCACCTGGACGATCGCTACCATCTTACCAGGATCTCCAACAACTTCCAGGGTTAGAGAATCTTCTGCCACATCTACAACTCGCGCCCGAAAAATCTGAGCCAGTTCGATAACTTCTGAACGGTTGCTGCTAGTAGCGTTCACCTTCAAGAGCATCAATTCTCGCTCTACGCATGGAGTTTCGGTAATGTCCTGTACCTTGAGGACGTTGACCAGCTTGTATAGTTGTTTGGTGAGTTGTTCGATAACGCGATCGTCACCAGGTACAACCATCGTAATACGGGAAACTCCTCCTTGCTCAGCTGGACCAACAGCAAGGCTTTCTATATTGAAACCGCGACGCGCAAATAAACTAGAAATGCGGGACAGAACACCCGCCTCATCTTCTACCAAAACTGAAAGGGTATGTTTCATCTTCGCCAACACAGAGTCAGGCAACATTTTAACTAATGGAAACACTAGCTAATGATTGCCATACACGTACTGCTTTAAATTGCTAAATTGTAAGTCTGATCTTCCATTGTAAACTTAATGTTTGCACTCATTACACTCTCTAGAGAGAAGTTATCTAGAAATCTTACTGAAAGTAGAATCTTCCCTGAGTGCATATCTTTTCAACGGCAGATGTGGATTGTCTGTAAAACACTTATCGTCAAATGTTATGAACCTTTGATAGGAGAAAAGTTTTTATGGGTTGGTTAAAAAGACTTTTTGGATTAGAAAAACCTCAAAATGCACAAGTGAATCCTGCTCCCCAGCCAGTACCACAAGCTGCTAGTACCGAAGCTGCCTCTACCGCTACTCAATCAATACCGCCAGAGCGTTTAGGATTGAATGGAGAATACGACCAAAGTGGGATGGCAAAACGAGTAGCGTTAGCGTTCGATCAAGACCAGCAACTTGATGACATTAATACCCTCTGGGTCGCTCAGACAGGTAGTACTGTGGTGCTAAAAGGCCAAGTTCCCAGCCAAGAGATTCTTAACAAGATGATTTCTGTAGCGAGATCGGTGAATGGCGCTACAGATGTTGACACTAACCAAGTTACCATTGGCTAGTGGAAGAAGGTAGAGGGGCAGAGGGGCAGAGGAACAGGAGCAGAGGTAGAATAATAACTCCTAACTTCTAATTCCTAACTCCCAACTCCTCACTCAGCACTGATAAGCTGGTTATTGCCAAAAGATTTCTCAAGCCAACCCAAAATAGCTTTGTTGACTTGTTCTGGGCATTCATCGTGAGGACAATGCCCTACATCCTCTAACTGAAGTAGTTCCAATTTATCGTTGTACTGAATAAATCGATTAGCAAGTATAGGGGGAACAAATCGGTCTTTTTGTCCCCAAATTAACAGCATTGGAATTGTTAAGGTTGGTAATACTGTTTTGACACTAGGGCTAAAATTAACTGCGATCGCAGCTTTAAACAAGGCACTAAAAGCCCGGGCAGAACCTCGGTCTTGGGGAGGACCGGCTAAAATGTCTATGAGTTCATCAGTAATTGCCTCTGGATTAGCGTAAGCAATACTTGCCCAGCGACGTAGAATACTGGGTCGGCGCACGAAGTGAAACACTGGTTTCAATAACAGTGGAGAAGCAACAACATTTTTGATTGCCTTGACCAAGGGTCTTAGTAAAGCCGGGATAGCTTCTTGTTCTAGTGATGGATCGGGCAGACTCATCATTACTATACCTTGCACCATATCGGGATGGGTGGAGGCAGCAGCCATGGAAATTAGTGAACCATTGGAATTCCCTACTAACACCACTGGCTGACGGATAAAGGCTTTCCAAAAGTCGTACACCTGCTCTACCCACAGTTCTATACTGTAATTCACTGGGGCTTTTTCAGAAGCACCAAAACCCAACATATCCAAAGCATAGACTGTGTGGCGATCGCCTAACACCTCTAAATTATGTCGCCAATGACCAATGGAAGCACCAAACCCGTGTAGCAAAATTAAGGGTGTTGTTTCTTGGTGGCCTTTAACAGGTCGGATATAAGTATAGCGAGTTTGCCTGCCGCGCCATACCCAGTCTCTTTGATTACCAACCCGTTCCTGCCAGTGTACCGTAGTGGTCACACTTTCCTCCCATTCATTAGCATCAATACTAATTCCAATATAGGGGATTGGGAAAAGGGATCTGGGGAAGCTAGGCGAGAGAAATTACGACTAATAATAAAATAATTATTACAATATGTAACACTTTTTCAGGTTGTGTAATTTAGATTAACTATTGCAGAGAAATTCCCTCAGAGTGAGTAGAATGACAAATACAACAACTAACTACTCTATGAATTAGCTACCCTAGAATATAGATTCCTTTTGAAGTCCTCAGTTATTTCTAAGTACTGTGCTTCTGAGGCAAACCAATCAAAACCAAGTCAATCAAGTCCAAACTACATACTTAACTAAAGAGCTCCCACTAATCATAATGCCTGTGATTGAGAAAAAAAGAACTCGCGATCTGCCTCAAATTAACGAACGCATCCGCTTCCCGAAAATCCGCGTCATTGACACTGATGGCTCGCAGCTGGGAATCATAACTCCGCAAGAAGCACTACAGCTAGCCGAAGAAAAAGAGCTGGATCTAGTGCTGCTGAGTGACAAGGCTGACCCGCCGGTTTGTCGGATTATGGACTATGGGAAATACAAGTTTGAGCAGGAGAAGAAGGCGCGGGAAGCCCGGAAAAAGCAGCACACAGCTGATGTCAAGGAAGTGAAGATGCGCTACAAAATAGAAGAACACGACTATAACGTACGTGTCAAGCAAGCAGAGCGCTTTCTAAAAGATGGTGATAAAGTCAAAGCGACTGTGATGTTCCGGGGTCGAGAGATTCAACACAGTGATTTGGCAGAAGATTTACTCAAGCGCATGGCAACCGATCTGGAGCCGTTTGGTGAAGTACAGCAAGCGCCCAAAAAAGAGGGGAGAAATATGATGATGCTCATTTCGCCCAAAAAGTAATCCTCTAGATTTTCTAGACACCAACTATAATCCACAACTGAAAATATCAAAACGACCTCTGAGTCGTTGAAATTTGTCGAAAACTGATAGTCCTGAGCGCTGAGTGGGAAACATAATACTCAGTTGCTTGGGACTTTTTCCATGTCTGGGGATTGGTGATTGGGGAACTCGGGGCCCCCTCTGGGGATTAGGGGCAATGGGGATTGGGGATTGGGGATTGGGATATTAGTTCTTTCTCCCTCATCTCCCCCTACCTTCCCGTGCTTCCCGTGCCTCCCCGAAGTTTGCTTGGAGGGAAACCAGGCCACTTGCTACCCTGCGGGAACGCTAAGAGCGAACAAGCCGGGGAACCCGTCCAACGCAGTGGCTCCTCCTGACAACTTCTCTTCCTGCTCCACGGCAGTTGCTCCAATTGGGGAGACCCCAAGACCGCACTGCCTCCCCTGCTCTCTCCCGTTATGCGGTGACATCAGAAAGTAAAACTGCATGGAACTAAAAAATGACTTGTTTGCTGCCAATAGAGGCATGGCACGACTGTTACAGTGGGTGAATCTACGGCCAGAAGAAAGCGATCGCACTTTTTTGATGTTCGCCTTTTATACAACTGTATCTGTAGGATTGCGCTGGGCAGAGGATAGTACAGTAGCACTATTTTTAGATGAATACGGGGCGGGACCGCTGCCTTGGATGTACATTGCCAGTGCAGCGATGGGTGCGGGAATGGTTTTTGTATATTCTTGGCTGCAAAAGATTTTCCCTTTGCGCTGGGTAATTGTGGCGATCGCACCTTGCATGGTCACGCCCTTAATATTATTGGTGGTATTGCGTTGGGGAATACATTTTTCATACTTGTCTGTAATTGTTGTATTTCTGATGCGGCTATGGGTTGATGCACTTTACGTCGTCAATGACCTCAATACATCCATCGTCGCTAACCAACTATTCAATATTCGAGAAATTAAGCGTACTTACCCGTTGGTAAGCAGCGGTCTGTTGGTGGCAGATGTCATCAGCGGCTTTAGTTTGCCTTGGTTACTGCAATTCGCCAAGCTCAATAAAGTCATCCTCATCGCCTGTGCAGTGATTATTTTGGGGGCAGGGATTCTATCCTATCTAAGTCATCAGTATCAAGCAGCTTTTCCCGATGCTCCACAACGATTAGTTACCCAAGAACAAGCCTCTCGCCACCGACGTATCCAAGCCCCGCTCAGGCGCTATACATGGCAGTTATTTGCTTTTGTCGGTCTTTTGCAAGTGATTGCGCTATTAGTAGATTTTCAATATCTTCGGGAACTGAAGTCTAATTTAGGCGAGCAAGAACTTGCTAGTTTTTTGGGTTTATTTGGTGGCATTGTGGGGCTGTGTGAGTTGGTAACCCAGTGGTTTGTCTCCAGCCGACTCATTGAACGTATAGGAGTGTTTTTCACTGCCGCCCTCTTACCAATATCTGTAGGCTTTATAGTACCAGGGGCGATCGCATTACTGAATCTCTTACCAGGACTACAATCGCAAGGCATTTTCTGGGGACTGGTAAGTCTGAAATTCTGTGATGAATTGCTACGCTACACCTTTGTTATTAGTAGTGGCCCGGTGCTTTATCAACCGATTCCCGAACGAATTCGCAGCCGGATGCAGGCATTATCTGGCGGGACAGCCGAAGCGATCGCCACGGGTTTGGCAGGATTATTAATTCTGGTGACAGTGTTTTTTTGCGAGCGGTTTGTTCCCATATCACTACAAAAATGGGTATTAGTTATAGAAACGGTACTAGCAGCAGCCACCTGTTTAAAAGTAGTTTGGGTACTGCGATCGCGCTATGTCGATCTGCTAGTTTTGAGTGCGGAACGAGGCGAACTGAGTGCTACAAATGTCGGTTTGCGTGTCTTCAAACAAGGAGTAGTCAAAGCTTTAAAAGAAAAGGGCAGCACGGCAGATAAACACTCTTGCATCGAACTTTTAGCCCAAATCGATCCCCAAGGAGTGTCCCAAGTTTTAGCACCTCTGCTGATCGAGTTAAATCCAGATTTGCAGCGTCAAAGTTTGGAGGTGATGCTCATGGCAGGCGCAAATTCTGCTTATGTGCTGCAAGTGCGTTCTTTGTTAGAACAGCCCCAAGGAACTGTCGATCCGGAAGTTTTTGCCCTGGCATTGCGTTATGTTTGGTTGGCTGAAGCTAATCCCAATTTAAGTCAATTGGAAGAGTACTTGCAAGCACGCCACCACTCATTGATCCGTGCCACCGCCGCTGCTTTAATCTTGCGTCAGGGAACACCTATGCAAAAGGTAGCAGCGACCAAAACTATGCGCCGGATGCTGACCCATAAGCAAGAACGAGAACGAATAAATGGAGTCAAAGCTTTAAGAGAAGCAGTTTATTTACAGGCGCTGCGGATTCACATCCCGAATTTGTTGCAAGATGAATCTTTACGGGTGCGCTGTGCAGTATTGGAAATGATTGCAGCTACCCATTTGGAGGAATACTATTCCGCACTGCTTGGGGCACTTTACTATAAGTCAACTCGCAGTACCGCTATGCGTGCTTTAATTCGACTGGAAAATGAAGCTCTAGAGATGCTGTTGCAACTAGCTACTAATAATTATAAACCCGAAGTAGTACGCATGTATGCATGGCGCACCATTGCTCAAATTTCCACTCAAGAAGCGATGGAGACTTTGTGGCTGCACTTGGAAACATCTTGGGGTGCTACTAGGTATCATATTCTCCGCAGCTTACTGAAAATCCAAAAACAACCAGAAATTACTAGTGCAGTAGATCGGTTCCAGCACAGTCGGGTAGAAAGTTTAATTGACCAGGAATTAAAGTTTTTAGGTGAGATTTACGCTGCCTATCTAGACTTGCAAAAACAACAGACACTAGAAAATCATCAATCATGTAAGAGAGTTGCGATCGTCTGTGAGTTACTACAACGCGCCCTTCAAGAATTGGAATTGGATGTCAAGGAACGGTTACTGCTACTCTTGAGGCTACTTTATTCTCCAGAAAAGATGCAAGCAGCGGCATTCAATCTTCGCTCTCAGTCAGCGGTAAACTTAGCGCGAGGATTAGAAATTTTAGAGCATACGGTGAATCTGCCAACAAAATCTCTACTGTTGAATATTTTAGATAAGCGATCGCACCAAGAAAAACTGCATTATCTCGTGGAAGCAAAGTTTGCAGAATATGAACAAATGCCAGTCAGCGACAGGCTTCGCAAGATGTTGACACTGGGTAATTTTCTTTCTGACTGGTGCTTAGCTTGCTGCTTTCATGTTGCTCAAGTTAGCCGTATCCGACTCACAAGTGTCGAGATTTTGGTAGCACTGCGCCATCCTACTGGCTTTGTACGAGAAGCTGCGATCGCATATCTCAATGTCGTTTCACGCCGCGTTCTGCTAGAACTCTTACCCAAATTACAAAAAGATTCCCATCCTCTGATAGCGGCTCAAGTTAAGGAGTTAATGAAAAAATATCCAGTCAAAAATTACAATTAATAAAGTATCAAACAAGCCAATAAAATAAAATCTTCATTCCCTTGCTAGCTTGTAAAGTGAAGTCAGAAATCGAAGAGCATCAGGAACAGCTATGTATGTATTAATTGGTGGAGCAGGCTTAGTGGGTTTAAGTTTGGCACAAAAACTGGTAGAACTGGGGCATACTGTTGCTGTTATTGACATTGACCCTACCGCTTGCCGCTATGCTCGCGAACAAGTAGGAGCAATGGCTTTTGAAGGTAGTGCTGTAAGTACAGAAGTATTGTTAGAAGCAGGGATTCGCAAAGCTGACTCCTTAGCAGCTGTCCTCCGCAGTGATGCTTTAAACTTGGCGATGGTGACTCTCGCTAAACACTACGGTGTACCCCACATTCTGGCTCGAATGCGCCACCCCGATTTTGGCGAACCGCTGAATCTTGCTGGAGCCAACCATATCATTAGTACTGTCGAGCTAGCAGTTTCAACAATGGTGAATGCCATTGAATACCCTCAAGTAGAATCAATGATGCATTTTGAGCAAGGACAGATTGAGGTGCTAAAACTTTCTATCCCAAACAATTGCTATGTTGTTGGTCGTAGCATTGCCGAAATTGCTCAAAATCCGACGTTTCCCAGTGGCTCTTTAATTATTGGCTATCAACCCCACCCCCACGAAGATTTGATGATTCCTAATGGTAGTACGGTAGTGGAACCAGGTTCGACTGTGCTGATGGTGACCAAACCAGGGTCTTTACACCAAGTTATTGATTTTATCCAAGGGTGTAAATAGAAAGCAGGAGGCAGAAGGCAATTAGCATCAATCATCCTCAAGTTGAAGTAATTGTTCATCAATAGTTTGTATCCGCGATCGCACAATTTCTTCGGAGAGAATTCGCTTACGCAGTGC
The DNA here is from genome assembly GCA_003326215.1 of Nostoc minutum NIES-26. GTDB lineage: Bacteria > Cyanobacteriota > Cyanobacteriia > Cyanobacteriales > Nostocaceae > Dendronalium > Dendronalium minutum. The sequence goes on from LXQD01000120.1 coordinate 115,817, forward strand.
TTCATTGAGCGCTCCTTTTTCTGCTAGCAGTAAGCGGCGGCGGATGGCTTCGAGTTTGCTGAGATTACCATGTTTGGCTTTCAACTCCTCTGGGCGGCGATTATAGAATTCCCGCAGTGCCTTTTCCGCCCCAGCAATGCGGACTTGATAACCCGACCGCATCTCTTCATAGACAGATTTTGGCAATACCCCCGATCGCAACAGGCTATCTAATTCATCCTGTGCTGCCTTACCCGTCATCAGCTGAGCTTGCAATTCTTCAACTTGCTGTTGAGCCTCTGAAAATTTAGATAATTTTAAGCGTTTTACCAGCCAGGGTAAGCTTAAACCTTGACCCACTAATGATATCAGTACACTACCAAAGACCAAAGTAATCAGAACTTCTCGCCCTGGTAGTGTGGTAGGTAAGCTCAACGCCAGAGCCATTGAGAGTGAACCTTTGATGTTGCCTAAAAAGAGTAAATGTTGCCAGGGCAGCGGAATGGGGCGGTCAATCCAACGAACTACTACCATCAGCGGATAGACTGAAAGAATTCGCCCCACTTGATAAGCTAAAACTGTCAGTAGAATTGCTGGTAAAGTCCTCCACAGCATGACTGGATTTATTTGTAAACCAATTAGTAGAAAAATAAAAGTGTTAACAGTAAAACCGGCATATTCCCAGAAACTCAATAAGGTGATGCGATTAGAAGCGGAAGTATTCCGAAAAAGCCCAAAATTACCGAAAATTAAGCCAGCTACAACTACAGCAACAGGGCCTGAGACACCTAGAATTTGTCCAACTTGAAAAGTTCCTAATGCAACTGCGACAGTCAGTAAGAGACTGCTAAGGGGATCGTCTAAACGGGCAAATACAGGTATGCTCAAGTAACCCAAGACTAACCCCACAACGCAGCCTCCTAGAGAAATAAATAGCAGTTGTTGGATTCCCTCTAGTAACGTGAGCGAACCTGTCGAATATACTTGCAAAATCAAGTTAAACGAAACTAGGGCAGCAGCATCGTTGAATAGAGTTTCTCCTTCAACGATGGTTGAAAGCCGGGAAGGTACAGGTATCTCCTTAAAGACGGCAATCATGGAAACCGTATCAGTGTTTGCCAGAATTACCGCTACGAACAAAGCGGGTATCCAAGCCAGTCCCAGCCCAAATTTTAAGAGAACGGCAATAATAGCAGAGGACAATATAGCTCCAGGGCCAGCCAAAAGAGCAATTGGTTTAAACGTGCTTCGTAGACGGCTAATATCTGTATTAATACCAGCTTCAAATATGAGAATCGGCAGGAAAAGATTCAAAACTAGTAAAGGATCTAAACCAATGCGACGAGACAACAGCTCCGTGATTGGTAATCCTGCCAATACTAAACCCGTTACATAAGGGATATGAAATCTACGAGATAGCAGGGCTACAGCAGTAGCAAGCAGTAGGAGAATAGTTGAAATATTAACTAGTTCGGCAACACTCACTTTTGTTTGGGATAGTTATTTGGACTTTGCAAAGAAATTTTCACCTCACTCATGCTACATTAGCAAGCTCAAGGCATGAGTTCAGGAACCTCGAATTTCCTCAATCTAAACAACTTCAAAAATTAAGGTGAGTCTAAATTAGAGGTTGGCGCACCCGTGCTATGGAAGTGTAACTAGTTGCGCGATCGCGGCTTATTCCCTCTTCAAAGCTATCTTGCGCTGTTATTAGTAAAGTTTTTCAATCATTTTTTTTTATGATTTTGAAAAGAAATCTTATTTGCTGTTATTACTATCTGCTCTTAAGGTTAAAATAAGCACTTTGGAATACGCTTGTAAAATTTCTCTGATAATACATTTAAGCAATTTAGATACTTTGAACGGTAAGGATGGATGAACTTTATGGAAAATATCAATTTCATACCAGAAGCATATGGTGAAACAACAGACGTAGAATCTTGGCTAAGTAGGGCTGGGTTAAGATTTGCAGATTTAGGTAATGATGCTGCTAGTAGAGCAATCCGTAGGCAATGGCGAGAGTACCAAGCCGCAGTGCAAAGAGGCTGTGCAGTTCTACACCAACCCCCAGAACGTATTCAACTAAGCGGCGTGTATGCCCATCTGAGAATACCTGTTGGTGCAGCAACTCAGTCTAGGATTGGCAATGAAATCTTACCAAGTCATATAACAGGGCAAAAGCCTGAAAATTAGTCAATATAAGGTTTAAAAGTGAGCGATCGCCTCCACAACACCATCATTTCACCTCAAAACACGAAACTTCAAGTTCAAAGGTCAAGCGATCGCCTTCACAACAGCATCATTCCACCTCAAAACACCAAACTTCTAGCTCAAAGGTAGAGCGATCGCCTTCATAACCCCATCATTCCACTTCAAAACACGAAACTTCCAGCTTGAAACAAGAACCTTCTTACTTGAAATAGAAATATTCTCACTTAAAATAGGAACGTTCTTGCTCGAAACAAGAATATTCTTGCTTGGAATCTGAAAAGCCGAGATTAGGCGATCGCTTTTACTGTTCTGAGGAGAGGCGATCGCGCAAATATGCTAAATTTTCACGACAAGTAACAGTATTTGGGTGATTTAACCCTAACCGTCTCTCTACAATATCTAAAGCTTGGATATACAGTGCTTCGGCTTCACTGTATCTGCCTTGGGAACTGTAGAGTGCCGCGAGGTTGTTGAGGCTGTTGGCGACATCTGGATGTTCTTCTCCTAGCAGCTTGCGCCTGAGTGCCAAAGCTTTAACGTACAAGGGTTCGGCTTCACTGTATCTGCTTTGGGATTTGTAGAGTGCTGCGAGGTTGGTGAGGCTAGTGGCAACATTTGGATGTTCTTCACCCAGCAGCTTGCGCCAGAGTGCTAAAGCTTGGATGTACAACGGTTCGGCTTCGCTGTATCTGCCTTGGGAGTTGTAGAGTCCTGCGAGGTTGTTGAGGCTAAGTGCAACATCAGGATGTTCTTCTCCTAGCAGCCTGCGCCATAGTGCCAAAGCTTGAATAAAAAGGGGTTCGGCTTCACTATATCTGCCTTGGGAGCAGTAGATTTCTGCTAGGTTGTTAGAACTAGAAGCGACACCTGAATGTTCTTCTCCCAGCAGCTTGCGACATAGTGCCAAAGCTTGAATGTACAAGGGTTCAGCTTCGCTATATCTGCCTTGGGAACGGTAGATTTCTGCTAGGTTGTTGAGGCTAGCGGCGACAGATGGATGTTCTTCTCCCAGCAGCTTGCGCTTAAGTGCTAAAGCTTGGATTAAAAGGGGTTCGGCTTCACTGTATCTGCCTTGAGAGTTGTAGAGTAACGCCAGGTTGTTGAGACAAGTAGCCAAGTCTTTCTCTAAACCTAACTCTTTTTGCAGTTCAACAGCCTTGCTCAAATACTCAATTCCTAATTCTTGCTCTTTTTTGTAATCTTGAAATTCACCCCGTTCAAGTCTTTTTCTATAAATATCTCCTAAACTAAAGTACAAAGTCGCTAAAGTTGCATCTTTTACACCTCGCTGTTCTGCATCTTGAATAAACCTTTGCAAATCTTCTATAGGCAATAAATAGGGATTATCATCATCCAATCCTGAAAACTCATTGCCACCGAAAGCAAAACGAATAGATTCTAATTCTCTACCAGAAATAGTGTTTTTCTTTCTAGATATAAAGTGAAATACACCATTGCGCCAACTCCAAAAATCAGGAGCTTTCTTAATTAAGTTAACTAAAATCTGATTACTCACCCACAACACGATCGCAAAAGGAAATTCCCTTAACGCTTCCCTAGTCCACTGCAAGTAACCGAAAAATATTTCTTGTTCCGAACGTTCTTCCCCCAGTTTGAGAAAATGAAGCTGTTCTGCACCCGTTACAGTAATTACTGCTGGGTGATGTTGCCGCAAATATTCTTCACTTTCCACCAGTTGAGCGATCGCAGCCCTCAAACTCGGTTCACCCCGTGCCAATGTCACGCGATATGGTTTAATTTCTGGCTGTAATTCTGTTTCATATTGCTCAATAATTTGCTCTCGAAAATTTAAATCATCACAAACAGCTATCAGCAAACTCAAACCCTGTTCCTTCGCTTGAATGCTAACAATTAAATCATCATAAGCATCCAGATTTTCTTGATCATCAAATATTTCATTAACTGCCATTTATCAACCCCTGTTCTTTCAATAGTTCTACAACAATCGGATGAACATCATACCAATTCTTCCGATTGCGATATTCCAAAACATAAAGACCGTGCAGCAAGTCTAAAAACTCAGGTTCCTTAGGGTCATCAGGCATAAAGTTTTGATATGTAGTTTGCAAGATTGCATAATCAACCTTACCCAAAGGTACAGCAAAATCATTGCGGATATTATTAACTGCCTCATCTAAAATTTGCTCATCAATAACCACAGCTTGTCCGGGTTTACGCCGAATTAATCGCAGACAAATACGGCAGCATTCATTAGCGATCCTCACTAACTCTCGCAACACACCACCGCTATTTAAAACAATGTTTTCTGCCGCTTGCTGTTCTATAAGTTCAGATGAAATTCGCCTTTGTAAAATTTCACATAAAATATCTTTCGCTTGCAAGCGAGGCTTGGCATCAATCTGACGACTTTGCCCCTGTTCAAATAATTTTAAGACAGGCATTACCACAACTTGGTCATTAGTTTCCGTCTCAATCAACGGTCTGAGAAACTTATCTCTTAAAACAGCAATAGGAATTGTATAAATGATTCTAAAATTTGGTTGACATAAAGCTTTGATATTATCTCTATATATATCATTTACTCTTTCTAGTTCCAATTTATCTAAATCATCAATAATCACTAAAACATCTTTTTTAATAGCTACGTGGATTACAGCCGCGATTTCATTAATCCGAGCAATTAAATCAGAAATTTTTCTTTCAAACTCTTGCTTAATTTCATAGCGTACAGCCGCATCAGCTTTTAACTTATTACTAATCAACTTCAGCAAATCAAAACCGAGTGAAGTTTCAGCCTCAATATTAATTTCTTCTGTCTTAGTGCGGCTAGCAAACCATTTATACAAAGCATCTTTAGTAGACTTAGGAATTTCAACTCTACGGGCTTCCGCCTCGTACATTAAATTAACAGCAATAGCAAACAAAATATTAATGTGGTTAACATCAGACATTTCAATTGTGTCTGAAATAGAGAATAAAACTACAAAATAACGGTTTTGCGATCGCCTACTAAATTCAGCTAACAAAGTAGACTTCCCACAACCACGAGAACCTCTGCGCTTATCTTTGCGCTCCTCTGCGTTTAAAAAACATTACCCCCCTCCGCCGCCGGAGAGGGGTTAGAGATGAGACATAAAAATTCTCACTCTTGTACAGACGCGATTAATCGCATCTCTACTCAGCACTTTAATAAGCGTCTTGCAACTCGTAAAAATCAGGCGAAACGTAATCCTTCCGCAAAGGCCAACCCACCCAATCTTCTGGCATCAAAATCCGCTTAAGATTAGGGTGTCCTTCGTAGATAATGCCAAACATATCGTAAGACTCGCGCTCTTGCCAATCAGCGGTCTTCCAAATCCAGTACACCGAAGGCACTCTGGGATTTTCCCTTGGTAAAAATACCTTCACCCGCACTTCTTCAGGTTTATCAACATTATCGCTGACTTTAACCAAGTGATACACGCTGACTAAATCCTGACCTGGGCCGAGGTCGATACCAGATTGAAACTGGAGATAATTAAATCCGTAGGCATACAGGGCTGTAGCGATGGGAAGCAAGAAATCTGGCTCCACTTTAATTATCTCTACCCCATTCTTGTCAGGCTCTAAAAACTTATGTTCAAAGCCATTTTCTGTCAACCACTGGGAAACTTGACCGGCTTTGACCAAAGACTCTTGGGCTGCTGGTACTGGTTTAGATTCTTCTTCAGCCACGGTTTTGTTCCTCCTTTTGTGTCTTTGCTGTCAGCAGCGCAGGCGGTACTGGTAGACCAATTGCTTCTGCTAACTCTTTCGGGGGTGTAAAGCGTGTTTCTGACTGCAAATACTTACCAGTTAAAATTTCCTCCGTTGGCTTCAGGTTATGAGTCGTGCTGTAGAAACGATGGGTTTGCTTAATTAGACCCCGTTCTTGCATTGAATCATTACCTATCTTTTTCCGCAGTTTAATAATTGCGTCAATGATTGCTTCTGGACGGGGAGGACAACCAGGTAAGTAGACATCCACAGGAATCAGTTTATCTACTCCACGTACAGCCGTAGGAGAATCCACACTGAACATTCCACCTGTAATGGTACAAGCTCCCATCGCAATTACATACTTCGGTTCGGGCATTTGCTCGTAAAGACGAACCAATTGAGGCCCCATCTTCATAGTTATTGTCCCTGCCGTAATAATTAAATCGGCTTGGCGGGGGCTAGAACGGGGAATCAACCCAAAGCGGTCAAAGTCAAACCGGGAACCGATTAAAGCTGCAAATTCAATAAAACAGCAAGCCGTACCAAACAGCAATGGCCAAAGACTCGAAAGCCGCGCCCAGTTGTAAAGGTCATCAACCGTAGTCAGGATAACGTTCTCTGAGAGGTCCTGAGTGACTTTGGGGCCTTCAATGGGGTTGACGATTCGCTCTTTATCCTGGGTTGTTAAATTAGAATTCAAGACCATTCCAAAGCTCCTTTGCGCCATGCATAAACTAGGGCGACTACAAGAATTGCAATAAAAATTATGGCTTCAATGAATGCCAATAGCCCTAAACGGTGGAAAGCGACCGCCCAAGGATACAAGAATACAGTTTCCACATCAAAGACAACGAAAACCAGCGCAAACATGTAGTATCGGATGTTGAACTGAATCCAGGCTCCGCCAATTGGTTCCATGCCAGATTCATAGGTGGTGCGACGTTCCAGGCTGTTACCACTGGGTCGTAGGAGCTTGGACGCTGAAAGCGCTAGGGCAGGCACTAGGCTACAGATGATTAAAAAGCCTAGAAGGTATTCGTAACCGCTGAGGACAAACACAATGAATTTCTACCGCTTAAGGTGTAAATAAGGCTGTTACTTTCTTTTACATTATATCTTTTTGCTTTTTCTGAAATCTGGGAAACAGACGCATTTCAGGTATTTGATTCGTTTTTGCTCGTGATAGAAAAGTCTAACAGTTATGTCATAATTTTTAACGTATATTTAAGATTTCCCCTCTGCGAGGCCTTAGCCATGAGCGAACAAGCTGTTGAAACTCAGGTGTTAGACCGCCATGAGTGTCGCGCCTGCGGTTACGTCTATGAACCTGAGAAGGGAGACGATAGCCATAACATTGCCCCAGGCACACCCTTTGCAGAACTGCCTATAGATTGGCGGTGTCCAGTTTGTACTGCGAAGAAGACTGCTTTTGCCAACATCGGCCCTGCGGGTACAGCATCGGGTTTCAAAGAAAATCTCGGTTATGGTTTGGGTGTCAATAAACTGACACCAGCACAAAAGAATATTCTGATTTTTGGCGCTTTAGCTCTTGCCTTCTTGTTTTTTATCAGTCTCTACGGCTTACAATAAGACCCGCTAAGTTTTTTATCTAGTCCGGAGACCAGCGTATTGTCTTTAAGGTCAAAAATTTAGAGAACCACTACACAAATTTAGAAATAACTAAGAAATACTGATGCATTCCATGGGTGTTGTGAAAAGTTGGCAAAGAATATTTGCCTTGTTAATGGTAGTCTTCATGTGTATAGGTTGTAGCAAAGTCCCTTCTATCAGCTACAATCCTTGGGAAGTCATTTCTGTGCCGACAGATGCAAAACTTCTGGATATTGGTTTTACTGATAACCCTGAGCATGGCTTCCTAGTTGGTAGCAATGCCACCCTTTTGGAAACAAATGACGGTGGTGATACTTGGCAACCAATAACACTGGCACTGGATGAACCAAAGTCTCGCTTTGATTCAGTCAGTTTTACTGGTAAAGAAGGCTGGATTGTCGGAGAGCCTTCATTGCTGCTACATACTACTGATGAAGGTCGTTCTTGGTCGCGCATTCCCTTAAGCGAAAAGCTACCTGGTAGTCCGATCGCTATCAAAGCATTAGGAGAAAATGCCGCTGAGATGGCTACAAATGTAGGAGCGATATACAAAACCACAGATGGCGGTAAAAACTGGAAAGCCCAGGTAGAAGCAGCTGTTGGTGTGGTGCGTAGCTTGAACCGTTCTGCTGATGGTAAATATGTAGCTGTCTCCTCTAAAGGTAGCTTCTACTCCACTTGGGAACCGGGGCAAAATGCTTGGGTACCTCATAATCGCAATAGTTCTCGCCGCCTAGAAAATATGGGCTTTGCTGAGAATGGGCAGCGGTGGTTGTTAGCACGGGGAGGTCAAATTCAATTTAGCGACCCCAATAAACCTGATGAGTGGCAAGAGGCACAAAGTCCTGAACTGTCTACAAGCTGGGGTTTACTGGATTTGGCGTATCGTACACCTGACGAAATTTGGATAGGTGGCGGTAGTGGTAACTTGCTGCGGAGTACCGACGGCGGCAAAACTTGGGAAAAAGACCGCGCAGTTGAAGAAGTAGCTGCCAATTTGTACAAAATCGTCTTTTTGCAACCCGATCGCGGATTTATTATTGGCGATCGCGGTGTTTTGCTGAAATACCAACCAAATGCTGAAAAAGCTGCTCAATCAGAGGCTGCTTAGTGCGACTCTAAGCTTAAGTATTCATCCTGATTTCTGAGAAGGACGTTGCAACTTGTAACTCTTTCTAAACTTTGTAGGATAATAAACTCAATAACAATCTTTGTGAAGGTAGGGATCTAAATGTCAGGTACCACTGGAGAACGTCCGTTTTCGGACATTATCACCAGCGTTCGTTACTGGGTAATTCACAGCATCACCATTCCAGCATTGTTTATTGCGGGTTGGTTATTTGTCAGCACCGGGCTGGCGTATGATGTTTTTGGCACACCCCGTCCCAATGAGTATTACACACAAGTACGGCAGGAAGTGCCAATTGTGAAGAACCGTTTTGAAGCTAAAAAGCAAGTTGAACAGTTTATTGGAAAGTAGTTTGAAATCATGACTAGCGGTAATAACATCAATCAACCAGTTACCTATCCAATTTTTACGGTTAGATGGCTTGCAGTTCACACTTTAGGTGTGCCAACTGTATTCTTTTTGGGCGCGATCGCCGCAATGCAGTTTATTCAACGCTAGGAGCAACTCATGGAAAGAACGCCCAATCCCAATAATCAGCCGGTTGAACTAAACCGGACTTCTCTGTACCTGGGACTACTACTGATTTTTGTTCTAGGGATTTTGTTTTCCAGTTACTTCTTTAACTAACTGGAACTGTTGTGAAACTTTGTTTATTTAACCTGTGTTGATTTGTTGTTAAGGGAGGAGAAAAAGCTGTGTCTATTGGAAGTGGGAGAATTCCCCTGTGGGTTGTTGCTACGGTCGCAGGGTTAGGTGTGATCACTGTTGTAGGTATTTTCTTTTATGGAGCCTACGCTGGAATCGGTTCTTCGATGTAAAAATTAGGCTGAGCCAAATATCATTTAGTCTGGACTTTCTAGCATTTGTTTAGAAATCAGCATTAAAAAACCGCCTGTCTTTATGAGATAGGCGGTACTAATTATTTTTGTCAAGGGGAAGGATAAAAGGAATGCAACCTCCTTTTCTCTTTCCCTTTGACTTTTTAACAACCTCTTCAAAAGATAAATTTGCAAGAGGTCTAATGAACCAATGACTACATTAAGCGATATCCTCGCGTTCAATGTATATCAACAGAAACGAAAATGTCACAATTGGCAAAACCCAACCAATTATGGGAACGAAGATAGAGGGCAAAAATGAAGCTGCCATAGCAAAGTTTCCTGTTAAATCACACTACAATTCAAGATGAGCTTACTGCAAATCCTGCTGGATTTTTTAAATTCTAAAGATTTTTAACACAGCCTGTTAAGAAACGGAAGCAGAGGGGCAGGGGGGCAGAGGAGCAGAGGGGAAATGGCAACGGGTCTTCTCCCTCATCTCCAATCACTCTACTTTGCTCGTAACTCAAAATTAAATATCCATACCCAGTAATTCATCTAGCTGCAAATTGGGTAAATCTGGAGGAATCACAGTCCGTACTATTGTGACTTTGTGACTCTCCTGCTGGGTAGCCATATCTAAAGCGATCGCCTCGATGCGAATCTCTAAACAGCCAAAGGGAATGCTCAATTGAGTCATTGCTTCCAAGCTTCCCGAAGAACTGGGTAACAAATCTCTCAATAAATGGGGGCCGTCTAGTAAAGCGCGAGTTTGACAATCTTCAATCCATAATTTGATGACAACTTGCGGGGAAACCTCAGGTAGTTCTACACGTACTCTCACAGATTCGCCCGCAATTAGTTCACTATCTGGCACATGTAGTTGCGGAATTGACAAAGGTTCAACGCCCGCCGCGCTCAGAGGTAGAGAGCTAGCTAAATCGGATATGGGTAGCTCTTTTTCTTGGGAAGGATAACTTCTAGGTGTATCCTCTGTGATTTCACTATATGTATCATCTACAACAATTTCTTGTGCTAACCAAGCTGGTGTCTTGATATGAGAAGCAGGTGGCACTTCTGGCGGCGATGAGTTGGGAAAAGAATTCTCCGTGTCTTCTTCTACAAAGATGCGATCGCCAATCGGCAAATCAGTCGCCGCCTCAGTCGAGAAACTTTCCGGCGTTCCTGTCTGGCTATGTTCCTGTATGTCAATTTCTTCTACTTCCACCACGTCCGTCTCTGTCCTAATCTCCGTTTCAAGATTTAGGTCTAATGACAAATTGAGATCGTCAGCAGAAGTTTGAGAGCTATCAGAAAGAGGAGCCTGCTTGTCAGGCATTGTCTGATAGTTTAGAACATCATCTTGGTATTGCAAATAAACGGATTCAGGTAAGGTGTATCCTTGGCTGTGCATCCACTTTCTGATTAAGGGGGATAATTGGACTTCCGAACTTGGTGGAACTACAGTCATTTCTGCCATAGAGTTATCTATTAATTCCGAACTCGGTGGAATTACAGCTACTTCTGCTACAGCGTCATCTATTAATTCCAAAGTTGGTGGAACTACAGCTACTTCTGCCACAGAGTCATCTTGAGACTGTCCATCACCAGAAGCTAATTCAGGTGCATTTTCATACACCACTCCCATCGTATCCATCTGTGGTGAATCCTCAGTCGCCTGAAATTCCGATGCATCGAATGCTTCTGGTGCATGATTTTTCACTTCTTCCTTGTCGTCAGGCAAGGTTTTGAGACGTTTTAAGTACGGAAAAGTGTTGCTAAGCATCGACACTCGATTATTTCTAATGACAAGCTGCTCCAAGTTGATGGGGGCGATAGGGGTTGTGATGTATTTTTTCTCTACAGATTCTTGTAGAGAAGGTTCTGTCACAGCGACATCCGTAAGTACAGCATCCGTGGCAACCGCTTTAGTGGTTTGCGTTTCAGGCAGCTTGGGCAACTGCGGCGATCGCAAATCTCCCGATTTATTCAGCTTAGATACCCGAATCGCTTCTTGTGGAACTTCTGGGTTACCGGGTAGTGGTAAAGGCTTATTTGGGAATGAATGGATAGGCTGAACTTGGGTTGTTTTTGCGGTTTTGACTAGGTTGAAAAGTTGCAAATCGAGACGAATAGATGTTGCTGGCTCTCTAGTAGCAGCCGACATTGGCGATGTACTAGCGTCATCTAATAAGTTTAGTTGATTAGATTTTGTTGTAGTTGCGATTGCCAGTAATTCTGTGACATCAGCTGTAATTGTGAAAGATTGGCTAGCTAACAGCATTACTTCACCGACATTGTCAAGTGCGCCAAACAAACTAATGTCTGCCAAAATTAACTTGGATTCACAATCAGCAGGAATATTAATTGAAGAGTTAATAGTAAAGGGTAGCAACCGATCTGGTAAGGGTTGCCGTACCTGATTTAAAATTTCTGCTCCCAAGGGCGATCGCAGTTCAATTTTTAGTTCCAGTGCATGGAGATTTTCTGGATATGGTGTATGACTCTCTAGATTGGTTTTGTCTTGTAGCTCCACGCTTGCACTAATACTGAGTGTTTGCCCCCAACGAGCAATATAATTTTCTCGTTCTAGAGTCAGCAAAAGAGGAGGTGCTGGTTGTATAGCAAGAAAATCCTCAGTATTTTCATCCTCTAACAAAGATTCCGCGACTGGTAAAGCTAAATCTATTAAATTTTGTAAAATTTGCTCTGTCGTTTCCCCTTTGAGCCAGACTGGGCTAACAGGCTGATCGATAACAGCTTCTTCTTTATCAGCGAACAAATCAGTGGTAGCAGCGTTATTTGGCGTAGCGTAGACGCTTTGGGGCTTGTCGTCAGACATCGCTTGCGTTGTCACACCAGTAGATTCCAAGTTGCCAATAACAGCTTCTTCTTTGTCAGCGAGCAAATCGGTGGTATCAGCGTTATTTAGCGTAGCGTAGACGCTTTGGGGCTTGTCGTCAGACATCGCTTGCGTTGTCACACCAGTAGATTCCAAGTTGCCAATAACAGCTTCTTCTTTGTCAGCGAGCAAATCGGTGGTATCAGCGTTATTTGGCGTAGCGTAGACGCTTTGCGGTGACGCTGTCGCAGTCCTGGATGCCACTTCCTCTACTTGGGGAGACCCCAAGACCGGAGTAGCTCCGTTTTCCGTCGGTTGCGTTAGCGCTAGCGATAGCGACGAAGGAGCGTCACTGCCGAACCCGCAGGGCTTGTCGTCAGACATCGCTTCCGTTGTCACAACAGTAGATTCCAAGTTGCCAGTAACAGCTTCTTCTTTGTCAGCGAGCAAATCGGTGATATCAGAGTTACTTTGCGCGGTAATCAGTTCTGTTGTAACAGCAGCAGATATCAAGTTGTCATAGGAAACAAAATCTGGGTGAGCAGGTACATTGAATACACTCTCGTCTGTACCCAACTTTCCGACTACTGCCTCATTTACTGGTTGAGCCAAGACTTGTAAATGAATACTGTATTGCCAGGATTTACCGAGAATATCCGACATCAAGTCTCCGGAGCATCGCAACTGCCAAATTCCTGGCTTGAGATGAGTGAAGGGAATTACCGCCATTAACCCTTCTGAATTAGTGCGCCGCGATCGCTTTTGAATTCGCCGCTTTGGTGGAACTTCGCAGGTTGAAGAGTGAGTTACCCGCACTTCCACATCTGTATGGGGAAGGTTAGAACGAGCCAAAACTCTATACCAACCTTCTAAAATTTCTAAGTTTGGCGATTCCAGGACATGCCAAGAGCGATCGCCCTGTTTCTGAATCAGAAATTGCCAGTGTTCCATTGTGAGTGGTGCCCAGACCAAAAAGCAGCTGAGTAATAGTTAGCATTACCTTGCTTGCAAGTTTACCTCAGCAATCTGTAATTGCATAACCAAATGTAATGTTTTGATTCAGATACTAAACACTTACAGGCAGATAGTCCACAACTAGGTCATGAAAATGTCTTGCCCTTACACCCTTACACCTCTTTTCAAGCTAGACACCCACGGACAAATAGCCCACAACGAGGGTATGAAGATGTCTTGGCTTTACACCTTCACACCCCTACACCCATTTTCAAGCTAGGTTTATTCTGAAGACGATGAGCTTGGTCTCAGTCTTTCCCGCCAAGAAGGTTGTTGCTTTGAACCTGATGAACCAGAACTATTACTATTGGAGGATGGAGACCGCCTAGACCTAGTAGGTGGTGAAGAATCTGATTCGGTTCTTCTATATCGCCTTCCGGGACGAGATGACTCTGAGGAAGATTCAGTAGAACTTGATGCTTGGCTACGATAACGCCGCCGTCTTCTAGGTGATTCTGAAGATGTACTGTCGTCTTGTTGATAACGTCTTCTACTTCTTCTAGATGAGCCGCTATCGTCATTACGAGTATTTTCCTGGTCATCATCGTCTGAAGAAATAGAACGATGTACCACTCGTCTGGGCTTGACAGGCTTTGCCTTAATGCTGGCTTTGCGACCCTCTAACTTGGGTCTTGCGGGGAACTTTTCTACAGGCATTCCCTCTACCGCTTTTTCCATAAATTCATGCCAAGTGTAAGCGGCGCTACTACTGCTCCCCCAAGTAGGGCGGTTGTCGTCATTACCCAGCCAAACACCCGCTACCAATTGCGGAATGTAGCCAATGAACCACAAATCGCGGGCTTCATCGGAAGTACCAGTTTTTCCCGCAACAGGTCTATTATCTAATTGAGCAGCACCACCAGTGCCATCTGTTACTACGTTGCGTAGCATCCAGGTCATGATGGCGGCACTATCAGCGTCAAGCGATCGCTTAGCTTGCAACTTATCTGACCAAACCACTTGACCTTGGCGGTTGAGGACGCGGCGAATGCCATGAGGTTCTGCGTGCAATCCTTGAGTGGCAAAGCTGCCGTAAGCGCTAGTCAATTCCAGCAGATTGACTTCGTTCGAGCCGAGAGCTAGGGAATAGGTGGGTTTAAGATCCGATTTAATTCCCATACCATGAGCTAGTTTAATGGTTGGCTCAAATCCCACATCAATTAATACCTTTACCGCAATTATATTGATGGAACGGGTAAGGGCATCTCGCATAGTCATCGAGCCGTGGAAGTTTTCACCATAGTTTTTTGGTTCGTAGCCATCCACTACAAATGGTTGATCTAAGTAGCTGTAGTAGGGACTCTTACCGCTAGCTATAGCTGTGGCATAGACAAATCCTTTAAATGTCGATCCTGGTTGGCGCTGTGCCTGAGTAACGCGATTAAACTGGTTTCTACCAAAATCTTTTCCCCCAACCATTGCCTGAATTGTACCAGTACGGGGGTCGATGGCTACCAAAGCCGCTTGCTTAAAGTTCTCCCAGCGACCTTGATTTCGCAACGTTTTGGCAACTGCTGCTTCTGCTGCCTTCTGCCAAGTCGGATTTAAAGTAGTTTCTACTGTTAAACCCCCACCAGCTAACACATCAGCAGAAATGTACTTTGGCAATTCTTTTTGGATGTAGCTGGTAAAGTAGGGAGATTCTACTTGCAGGCGCTTAGGCAAGCTACTTTTTAGAGTAATTGGTTGCTGAGCAGCTGCCTGCCTTTCGGCGACTGTAATGATTCCATCGTCTTGCATCCGTTGCAATACCAGATTACGCCGCTGTTTAGCTGCTTCTGGATTCTGCTCTGGAGAATACAAGCTTGGGGCAGGAGCTAATCCGGCAATTGTGGCCATTTCCGCTAGAGAAAGTCGATCCACAGGTTTACTGAAGTATACCCATGCCGCATCTGCTACACCGTAAGCGCCAGATCCCAAATACACCAGATTCAGATAACGCTCTAAAATCTGGTCTTTGGTCAATTCTTGCTCCATTTTCTGTGAGAGACGGACTTCCTTGAGTTTGCGCCAGATTGTCCGCTCTTGTTTAAGAAAGAGAATTCGCGCTAGTTGTTGAGTGATGGTACTACCACCTTCGACTACATCCTGCGATCGCAAATTATTCCAAACTGCTCGAATAATCCCTTGGGGATCTACACCACTGTGTTGCTCAAACCTTCTATCTTCTGAAGCGATGAAAGCTTTTCTTAACTTCTCAGGTATTTGCTTGAGCGTTAGCTGTTCTCTAGTCGCTTCTCCTTGTTGTTGTAGGATAGTGCCATCGCTAGCTTTGATAGTCAATGTTTGCTCTCGGACAAGGGCTTTCATTTCCGATTTATCCGGTAAAGTCCGATCTACTGACCCTAAAACATAGATAAAGGCAACGATCCCACCACCTACACTCAAGCTTGTCCAAAACCAGAGGCGACGATAAAACGGTTTATCGCGGCTGGTAAACCTACTAACGATCCCAGATGACATCCCGCTCATCTGGCTCAACAACTGCCTTACCCTCATCGGTTTTGTAGGGGGTAAGCTTTCCCGTGTGGATTCTTCACTCTCGTAACGATTACCAGGCCGCAATCGCGGTTCCTCCTTGTCAGAGTCACTTAAATTAGTTGCTCGTTGCTTGAACTAGGAGGTAAACTTCCCCACGTCAGTTCCTCGCTCAAAGTAGCTGACACCTAACCACTATGTAATCATCTTCGGGTTAGCGTACCACGTTCGTGTTAGTATAATAGCCTATAAATTATTAACTGAATTCAGTGCTACACAATGTATTTTTAAATTTATGGATTTTTATTTTTTGAGAAAAAACATTATGGTTTTGTGTAGTTGTTTAAACCAATAAAATTATTAAAAATACTTGGACAAACTGTGACTAAGGATGCACTAAAGCAGCAAAGAATATTTTATTTAAAGCTAGTGGGATCAATGCTATGCAGGCACGATGTGCAGTTGCTCTTGGTAGTAATATTGGCGATTCCCATGCAATTTTAGAAGCAGCGATAGAGAGATTAGCCCACGCACCCAGTATTGTGCTACAAGCAAAATCCAGGTGGTATACAACCAAAGCTGTAGGACCACCCCAACCAAATTACTTGAATGGCTGCGCCATTTTGCAAGTAGAATTATCTCCGCAGCTATTGTTGGATACTTTGTTAGCAATAGAGCAAGAATTTGGCAGAGTGCGTCAGCAACGCTGGGGACCGCGATCGCTAGATTTAGATTTGTTGTTATATGATGATTTGAGACTAGATACGCCAACTCTCCAGATTCCCCATCCCCGAATGCGGGAGCGAGCTTTCGTCCTAGTACCGCTTGTAGAAATTGCCCCAAATTGGGTAGAACCAGTTTCCGGAAGAGTGATTAAAGAGCTGGTAAAAGAGGTAGACTGTTCTGATGTACATTTGTGAAGGGCAATTAAAATTACCACCCATAAACGCACAAAACGCTGATTTGACAGTCAACAGCAGTGTTTCCCTGTGTATTTAAAGACAACAAAATTTTATTATGCCATTAGGTAGAGAATTACCACAGTTACTAAAACAACGCTTACTTTATAAGGGGCGTAAGTTTGATTTTGAAGTGAATCGCTTGCGTTTGCCCAATAAAATAGAGGGAGAATGGGAGTGTATTCGTCACCCTGGTGGTGCCCTAGCTGTACCCATAACAGCAGAGGGGAAACTTGTACTAGTACGACAATATCGTTTTGCAGTACAAGGACGAATCTTAGAATTTCCTGCCGGCACTGTAGAACGTAATGAAGATCCTTTAGAGACAGTGCAACGTGAAATTGAGGAAGAAACTGGCTATAGTGCCCAAAAATGGGATAAATTAGGTGAGTTTTTCCTGGCTCCTGGCTATTCTGACGAAATCATCTATGCTTTTCTCGCACGAGATTTGCAAAAACTGGAGACACCGCCAGCAGGAGATGAGGACGAGGACATTGAAACTGTGTTGTTAACTCCCGAAGAACTCGAAAGAGCTATCCTCGAAGGAGAGCCAGTAGATGCTAAATCAATTTCTAGCTTTTTGCTGGCGCGGTCTTTTTTAATTTAGTCAGAGACGCGATTAATCGCGTCTCTACAACTGACAACTGACAATTATGTTACTAGAGTTGGCGATTGGGGATGCTTATGGCGCAGGCTTTGAATACGCCAATGAAATGGGCGCTTATAACGATTTAAGTCAATACTTCAAACATCCCCGTCATCCACTCATCCCTGGCAGTTATACAGACGACACGCAGATGAGCATTGCCATTGCAGAAGTGGTAGTGGCTCAATTGCCGTGGACACCAGAAGTTTTAGCTGACAGTTTCGTTAAAACTTTTAAACGCGACCCTAGAGAAGGTTACGCCAGCCGTTTTTACCAATTTTTGGTAGAAATCCAGGATGGAAAAGAATTTTTAGATAAAATTCACCCTGATAGTGACAAAAGCGGGGCGGCAATGCGTGCAGCACCAATTGGGATTTATCGCACGCCAGAAAAAGTCATTGAGGCGGCAACAATTCAAGCGGCTATTACCCACAATACACCCGATGGGATCGATGCTGCGGTAGCAGCTGCTTTGATGTCGCACTACTTTATTTATCGACTGGGGTCAAAACGCAAATTAGGACAGTTTCTAGAAGGTTATGTATCTGGGAATTGGTCTAAGCCTTGGCAGGGTACAGTCAAGTCTCAAGGCTGGATGAGTGTCAGGGCTGCTATTACTGCTGTGATGCGAAATGACAGTATGAGCAAGCTGTTACAAGATTGTATCGCTTTTACAGGTGATGTCGATACAGTAGCAGCGATCGCACTGGCCGCCGGTTCATGCAGCGAGGAAATCAGTCAAGACATTCCCAGCCATCTTGTCACAGGCTTAGAAAATGGCGCATACGGCAGGGATTATCTCATCGAATTAGATAAGCGGCTAATGAGTGTTAACTGTTGACAGTCAACAACCGATGGTATAAGGTAATCGATTTGTTGGAGTTCCTTAAGAATAGCTAAATATAATACATAGTTTGGAAGTATTGCACTTCTCTTTAGTCCTAATTTAAATATCTACCTTTAACAAGCTTGTTTGGCAGACACAGCTATGACATACTGCTATTTAGGAATCCTAAAACACTGTATTCCTACCAACTTAACGTATTTATCCTTTTTCATAAAATAAAGTTAAAAATTTATCTTTTTGAATGCGTTGGATACTGAGTTGAAGTTTTTTTTGAGTAGGTCACTCCGACTACCATGCGGATGTAAGGCCTTGTGCCTCTCCCCACTCCTCTTTTCATAGGAGCGATGAAAACAAATAAAGCTCTTAACAGTGCCGGTAAGCTGACTGCACTTTTATGTCTGATAACTATATTCCTCACGCCTTTTGTGATTGTCAATGCAGGAGAACGCGGGGTATTAATGCAGTTTGGCAAAGTGCAAGACCAAATCTTAGGAGAAGGAATTCATGTAATTATTCCCATAGTCAATACTGTCGAAAAGCTGAGCGTTCGCGTGCAAAATCAGGAAATTTCGGCTGAAGCTTCTTCAAAGGATCTACAAGATGTCTTCGCTGATGTGGCACTAAATTGGCATTTTATCCCGGAAGAAGTCAATGCTATTTTTCAACAGATTGGGGATAAAAAAAGCGTAATTAGTCGGATTATTAACCCAGCAGTTGAAGAAGTTCTAAAAGCAGTCATTGCCAAATATACTGCCGAAGAAGTTATTACGAAACGGGGAGAAGTAAAATTAGAAGTAGATAATGCATTAACTACACGACTGGGTAACTATCACATTGCAGTTGATGATATTTCTCTCGTTCACGTTCATTTTTCGGAAAGATTTGGTGAGGCGGTAGAGGCAAAACAGATTGCTGAACAAGAAGCAAAACGGGCAGAATTTATCGCGCTGAAGGCAACAAAAGAGGCTGAAGCAAAAGTGAATTTAGCAAGAGGAGAGGCTGAAGCAAACAGATTATTACGTGACGGTTTAACTCCAGAAATACTCCAAAGGCAAACAATAGAAAAATGGAATGGTAAACTTCCATTAATAGTTGGTAAGGATGTACCAAAATTTTTTCATTTGACTGAATTATTAGAAGCTAACGACAATTGATATTATCTGTATAATTTCCACTTATCTTTTACCGTAGCGATCGCTTCTGGATGAGTACTTAGCTATATTTTATTAATTATTGGAGAATAAAGCAGGAGCATCAAGAATCTTCAACTGCATTAATACTATAACCACGAGGGTAAAAACGGTTGAAGAAACTAGACCTGTGAGTAATTCTTTTTTGAGGTTACGCTCTTTTGATTCCTTTTGAAAAATATCAGCAGATCCTACCTGCATCAAAAGAATACCCACAATGTTAGTCAGCCAGTATCCTATGATTGAACCAGGTACAAGTAATTTTGGAGACAATAAACTACATACATACCCAAAACCGTAAGCAATTGGCAGATTAAATAAAAGATCGTTCCACCAACATAGTGGCGATAATAGATATCCTAATACTAGAAAGAATCCACCTCTGAGTTTTGTTAAAATGTCTTTTTTGAACTCCTCTGGAACAGTTGGTTCTAACTGCTCAGAGATTTTTTGTTTTGCTAAGCTTAAGTCTTGACTCACTTTTTGGACGCTTTCCATAAAAAGCTTATACTCTATCGACTTAGTGTAGTTTAATCTAAAAACTAGACAAAAGTCTAGTGCTAGAGCGATCCGATTTGAGATTGTGCGGAAAGTAGAGCCAGTTGCTATTTGTCGTTAGGTCTTCCTGGATATGGATTATCGAACATAACTTAGCAGAGGTTTCCTCGTTTGAAAAAGGGAGTAAATAGTAGAGGATACTCCTTTTTCATGCTTGGTTATGGGATTTTCCCGTGATTGGTTGACTTGAAAGCTGCTGAGTACCGAGTAAAAGTCAATAAGTCAGCAACATAGATTTTTATTCATCCTGGTGTACGTAGTTCATAATGGCTACTTGGTACTTATAAAGGCTGGGTTATTTTTGAGGCTGAAACTGGTGTAAAGGCTTAATAGTTTAAAATTATTAAAATAATAGTTTCTATGTATGGTCATTGTAGAAATTCAAACTAAATAATAGCTACAATAAAAATGACGAATAATTTCATAATAAAATGACAATTTTTCCTTCAAGCAACACACTATTAATCGCAGGAATTGTATTTCTAACGATTGCTGTTATCGGACAATCTAAATTAGGTTTTTTAGAAATTAATCCCGGCTGTTTCGGTAGAACATTGGCTTTATTTATTGGAATTGTGACTTTAGCATTTGCAGTTGGATTAGTAAATTTACCATTAGAAAACTTTGATTTACTCAAAACTTATCTAGCAAAAGAAATTCAACAGAATATTAGCTTGATTAACGATTTTTTGCAGGGTTCGTAATTGTGAATTGGTTCAAGCTAGGAGCGAGAGGGCGTTGCATAACAGTGGGATGAATTGGGGTAAGCAGGGGGAGAATTTTAGAAGTTGCTAAATCATCCGGCAACTATGCAACGCCAGCAAGAGGTGATGACAACAGATTATAAACCGTGCTTGATTTGCGATCGCCTAGCGCTTGTTAGCGCTCAACCAGCACCACCTTTAGACGGTACAACAATCTCGCGATTGGGAATTGTAACTCTCACAACCAGTAAAGGGACAGTTGTTTGGAAAAACTTCGGCATAGCAAATCTTCCAGGAACCGGAGACTTTGGTACAAAAGTAGATGGAGTGCTTGCTGAGTATAATAATGTCGATCCGGTAGCCAGCACTGGTATATTTGCGGGAGCTACAGGAATAGTCTTCAGTACTGGGTTCACTAAATATAATCAACAAGGTTACCCAATAGGGTTTTTTGGTGATGTACGTGGTAAAGTCTACATACCCGATAACGCAGACAAACGTTAAGGAGATTGCTCATTGAATACTTTATGCATTGACAAGTGTGACCTGAAAAATCACTGTACTTCTTCAATACATTCACTGAATTCAAGATAAGAAAAATTATTCTATATTTACAAATCAGAAGGAAATCTTAGCATTTAAGATAGCGATCGCCAACACGATTGATTAATATTTACAGCATCGAACTTACGTTAACTTATAACTTGGTTAAAATTTCTGGCAACAACTGACTAGGTACTTTAGATAAGGCGAGATTTTGTCCCTGGATGCCTAATTCGCTGTGGAAAGCCCGAATTGTTTTCACCACATACGCAAAAGTTGTTTGATAAGCTTCTGGTTGTTGGTTGAGTCCATTTAAGGCTTGCAAATGGTTGTCTAATGCTGCTTCTAAATGTTGCGATCGCATCGCTTTGTCACCATTAAAAGTATTATCCGTTACTAGCTGATAATGGGCTAATCCTAAATTATTATGAGCAGCAAACACGTCAAAACTTAAAGAAGCACTGTTCAGTGAGTGAGCCAAGGCAATGGCTTCTTCGTAAGCGCTGATACACAATTGCAGTAACTTTTGCCGCACATCTTTTGTTGTTTGGGATAAGTTTGCTAGATGCCAGTATGCAGTACCAAGATTATTTTGAGTGGCAGCGCAGGCACTGGGAACATGAACGGGAGTCCGATATTTGAGAGCTTCGCGGTAGACATCGATAGCTAGGCGCAGGTTTTCTGCTGGTTGTTCGTATTGGGCCAGGTTCCAGTAGGCAGTGCCGATGTTGTTTTGAATCATGCCATACTTCAGCGGTTCCTGTTCGGGGCTGTAGTGAGCAAGTGCTTCATTGTAAGATGCGATCGCTTGCTGCAAATGCACAATTGGTTGATGGTATTGTGCGAGATGCCAATAAGCAGTACCTAAATTATTCTGACAAGCAGCATACTTTAATGAGTCAGTTTCGGCTGTACGGTAACGCAGTGCTTCGCTGTAAGCTGAAACTGCTTGCTGCCAATTCTCGGCTGGGTGAGAAAAACGGGCTAAATCACCGTAAGCTGTTCCCAAATTATTTTGCACCCGTGCGTAAGTTTCGGCGTGTGTCTGAGGTGAAATCAGCTTTAAAGCCAACTGATAAAATTCAATTCCCTGCTCTATGTAAGTTTGTCCCTCTTCGGAACTGTGTGGTGTGCGATACAGCATCCAGTAAAGTGTACCTAAATCATTTAAAATATCAGGCAGTTGTGGTGAGGCTTCATCGTGAGCGATCGCCTCTTGATAAGCAAGAATTGCCACCATTAAATTTTCTATGGTTGACTGTCCTTGCTCAATGCGAAGGCGATATAAGTTTCCCAACTGATGATAAGCTGCTGCTAGCGTTTCTTGTGAAGCTTCTTGTGAATGTAATTCCTCAATTTGCAACAAAATTTCTTGCGGTTGCCAGTTATCTTCTCTGTCTTCAGCCTTTGGATTAATCGTTGCTGTTACTAGCTGTGCTAATTCTTTACTAACGTAAGACAACGACGATAGCGATAAGCTCTTATTCTGACTTGCTCTATTAGCTACATATTCCTGCTGCTGTGGCTCATTTGCAGGTGCAGTTTCTTGTTTACCTGCTGTTGTCGGTATTTCTGACGACAAATTAAAATCATCTGCAAACTTGAGATTTGTGGCTGCTGCTTCTTTGAGTTCTGCTTCAATCGCTGATTCTTCCAAAATAGATTGCTCAAAATTCCCTAAGTCCAAACTTCTAGAAGTGGAAAAACGCTCCGGATAGTCTGAATTATGCGTCGTTGGTGTAGGTTCTCCAGCAAATACAAATATACCAGTACGCCAACGCCAAAACTGTGGAGCCGACTGCTGAATAGCAGACAACCAAGGACGCGATACCCACAACAGTAAGCTAGACTCAAGAAATCGGCTAGATTCTTGGCTAGAGAAATACTGTTCGCTTAAGCGCAAATTGTGTAAAAATAAACGCTGTACTGCTACAGGCTGCTTAGTTAGCTGTTCCACACCAACAATCTGAAATGTTGGTATTGGTAAAGGTCGCCCAGGCGTATCTTTTGATGCACCAACAATTGGTGGTGGATAGTTAGCTAGCCATTGATTTATCTGAGCTATGGGATTAGGCTCGCTTAAATTCAGCCGTAGAGTAACTAACCGCGGGTAGGCTGGAGTGCTAGTTGCCTGTCCATCTAATGGCTGATATAAAATTTGCCCAACTGGATAAGCTAAAGTGGAATGCAAACGAGCCGCCACTTGATTTCTCAAGTGTAAATCATCACATACCGCCAAAAATATTTGTCGCCGTAAGTCGAGACTAAGGGCAAGTTTTAGACGGTGATAAACTTGGCGGTTCCAAGCGAAATTATCGGAGTGTGCAGTATCATTCACGCTCATGGCGGCTAAAGAGCCAAAACAAAGTTTACATCCCCTCATACCAATTTTGGATTTTGCGAAAAGTTGAGCCAGTGCCTTGGACGGGTTTCCCGGCTTGAAGCAACTGGCGTTGCGTGCGGTGAGGGGGTCGCAGTCTTGGCGGTGAGGCAGTCCGATCTTGGGGTTTCCCCAAGTGGAGGAACTGCCGAACCCGTAAGGGTTTCCGTCGATTGCGATAGCGCAGCGAAGCGCGAGTCTTCTCCCAAGGGGAGCCACTGCGGTCTTGGGGTTTCCCCAAGTGGAGCAAGTGGCGTGAGACGCTACGCGAACGAGCGTCACCCCCGAACCCGGAGGGAGGGTTCCCCCGTTGAGCAAACTTTTCAAGACAGATTTTGGAGCCACGTATGGTTTCCCGGCTTGGGCGAAGTGGCGCGATGTGGATTAAAAGTCATGATTACAAGACTATTCCACAAATCTTAAACAATACTATTTACGCCATTTTGGTATGATAGAGCGCATTCAAATAAGCTAACAATCTTACTATGACTGTTATCAAGTAGATGTTACTCTACTCTGGATATATTGAGCTTTTCAGATTATGCAAAAATTAAGTATATAATTATACTTTAATATTATTGTAATTTTAACAAAAAATAAAAAACCAGGCTCCTACCAAAATGGGAACCTGAAAAATTAACAAAATTAAGTTTTATTAAAAAAGTTTTTGCTCAACTAAGATTAGAAACCGAGAAAGCGACAAAAATTAAGCCACCAACCAAAGCTGTGGCGGCGACTCCTAAGTAAATATAGGTACGTTTTTGCACCTCTGTAGGAGGTTCTGCTTGATAAATTTTTGGTTCCTTAGCAAAATTGTTTAGAAGACCGCCTTCTTCCTTTGTATAGGGCATGAACCAGTTCCTTATTTCCTTTATTTATTTAATGTTACAGAAACATATATATTATGCTCTCATACTAGGGGACGAAATCTTTACATTAGTCAAAAGTCCAGATTCAACAGTCCATAGTCTAAGCATTAGCTGTTGACTATTGAATGCCAGTTCGCTCAATGGGGAACCCCCAAAGTTCGCTTGGAGGGAAACCACGCCAGTTTACACAATCAGGAGGCAGTCCGTTCGGTAGCCAGACTTGTAGACGCGTCTACCCTGGGGGAACCCTCTTCGAGGGAACGAGACCGACTTTGCCGAACAAGTTCTCCGTTCGCGTTAGCGGCGACCCTAGGAGAAGGAGTACCCGCAGGGTAGGAACTGCCGTGGGAACCCTCGCAAGCGGCTCCTCATGGCGACTTCTTTTTGCACGCAACTGGCTCCTGTTGACTATTGACTAACTAGTAATCGTGCCGGTGAGTGGTGAACTAGCACTTGCATAGTCTTTAATAGGCATCCTGCCGGCAAGGTATGCCAAACGTCCGGCGACTGTGGCTAAATTCATGGCATGAGCCATAACTGCTGGATTTTGGGAAAGAGCGATCGCACTATTAATCAATAAGGCATCTGCCCCTAATTCCATCGCCTGTGCAGCTTCTGATGGCGAACCAATGCCAGCATCTACCACCACTGGCACGCCAGCATTTTCAATGATGATCTGAATATTGGCGGTTGTCTTTAGCCCTTGTCCCGAACCAATGGGCGATGCTAGAGGCATGACTGTAGCACAGCCTACATCTTCTAAGTGCTTAGCTAACATTGGGTCAGCGTTGATATAGGGCAACACCACAAAACCTTCTTTCACGAGTTGTTTTGCGGCTTCCAATGTCCCAATTGGGTCGGGAAGTAAATATTTCGGATCGGGTATTACTTCTAACTTCACAAAATTATTATCTTCCTGTCCCAATAGCTTCGCCATTTCTCGCCCCAAACGAGCAACGCGAATCGCCTCGTCTGCGGTTTGACAACCTGCGGTATTAGGCAACATCCAGATTTTTGTCCAATCTAGTGCTTCGGCTAAACCTTCGTGTCCCGGTGCTTTGGTTTGCACTCTTCTTACTGCTACGGTGACAATCTGGCAACCACTAGCGGTAATGCTTTGCTGCATTTCCTCAATACTGCGATACTTGCCCGTTCCCGTCATCAAACGAGATTGGAAAGTTTTACCAGCAATTACAAGTGTTGAGTCCTGAGTGAGAAGTGGGGGGTTTTCTGACGATACAATAGGGTGATGTCGATGTCCGTTGGAGAAATTGGCAGAGTGAGTGAGCATGGAGGTGGAAGTAGATGGCTGAGTATGGAAGCGAGAATAGTGAAAATTAGACAGTAGAGGATCTGATTTTTGTTCCCAAATTAAATCGGCAAGCAAAACTGCGGTTATGGGCGCAAGCAAAATGCCATTGCGGTAATGACCTGTAGCAAAGGTTAAATTTGGACAATGGCTAGCACCAAGGATAGGTAATTCATCGGGTGTGGTTGGGCGAAATCCCCACCAAAATTCTTGGATAGGATAATCCTGTAATTGGGGATATAGGCGAATTGCTCGTTGGAGTAAGCTTTGAATACCTGCGGGGGTGTTGTGGGGGGTAAAACCGACATCTTCGCTAGTTGCACCAATAATGAGCGATCGCTCGCTCCTGGGCACGATGTAAATGTCTTGACCAAATAAAATTCGCTTTAAAGGCAATTCTGGTAAAAATTCTGGTACGCGCAAGCTGAGCATTTGCCCTTTGCGAGGGCGCACGGGTAACGGTAATAATTCATTTGACCAAGCACCTGTGGCTAAGACATAATGAGCAGCGCGAATTACTCCGGCATTCGTTTGCACGCCCGTCACTTGTCCTTGCTGCTGTAAAAATGCTTCTACTGTAATGCCGTCTTTGAGTTCAACACCAACAGACTCAGCGGCTGTCCAAAGTACATGTGCTAAAGCGCGATTATCAACTTGTGCATCTTCTGGATACCACCAACCACCAACTACTTCATCTCCCAATCCTGACTGATATTGATGAATAGCTGCTCGGTCTAACCAGTAAGCAGGTGACTCACGGGCGTGAGGAGAGGGAAATGAGGGAGATAAAGGGGATGAGGAGGAAATTGCTTCCCCTGCTCCTCTGCTCCTCTGCTCCCCTGCTCCTCTGCTTTCTTCATAAATGGGTGCTAAAATGCCACAGGGTCGATAACCAGTATTTAAACCGATCGAATCTTCTAGTTTGCGCGTCCAGTCTGGATATAATGAACGCGATCGCCAACATAAAGAATACATTGCCTCATCTGGGATGTTTTCCGCATCTGGTGCTAGCATCCCAGCGGCAGCATGAGTGGCAGCAGCTTGAAAATCACGGCAAAGCACGGTGACATGTGCCCCGCGCAGTTTGAGTTCAATGGCGATCGCCAAGCCAATAACGCCGCCACCGATAATTAAAATGTCACTAGTCATTAGTCACCGATCGTCAATCGTTAGCTATTTCTTATTAGTACATAACTAATAACTCATAACTAATAACTCATAACTTGTAACTAACGACTAGTAACGACTACCACAAAGCTCGAATCGGTTCGTTGTTTTGATTTGTTTCACTTGACGTGTCTGTTGATTGCACGTCGGTAGCGCTGGTATCTGGTGTATTCTCAGGAGATGAGAATGAATCATTGGGAGCGTTGTTTTGGGCAACGCTAGTCCTGTTTTCGGTAGAGTCGTTATTTTCTTGGGTAGAACTCGTTCTGTCTTCATTAGTGCTGAGTTCATCCTGGGCAACACTAGTTCTGCCTTCAGTTGACGTATTATTACTCCTATTCCTGCTGGGAGCAGAGCTATTAACATTAATATTAGCTGGGAGGACTTGTGATTTTTTGCCAGTGGGAGTGTTACTGGCAGTTTGTTGCCCCATGGGAAAGTTGATGCCTAGCAATGTACCTAACAAAATCGCCAAGCCTCCAGCCATTAGAATTAGCGGTGTCCATCTACCCATTTTGTTTTGCTCCTTTGTAACCTAACCTTTTAGTTTCTATACTGTTTGAGAACCTTGACCCCAAAATCCGTCAAATTTTGTTACTGTCACATCGCCTAAAACCTTAGTTTGGCAGGCTAAACGCAGGTTTCTTGTAGGAGAATGGGGAGGAAGCGAACGCCGCGCTCGATCGCGCCAATTCACCACAGAAACTTCACCCTCTACTTTGACAGCACAAGTACCACAACTGCCAATTCCTCGACAGTTTATTACCTTAGCACCGCCATTGTAGAGGTCAATGCCATTTTGCAGCAAAATTTTTCGTAAGTTAGCTCCGCGAACGCACTCAATTGTTTTACCTTGAGCTAGTATCTTGGGCATTTTTCAATTACCAAACTGGCTTGTTGTAGTATCTTGGCACATTGCCTTAAAAATTGTCTCGAAAGTCCCTGTCTTATGACCACAAATCCCACACCTCAAATTTGGCTCTATGACACCACGTTACGGGATGGCACGCAGCGCGAAGGGTTATCAGTTTCTATAGAAGATAAGTTACGCATTGCTAAAAGACTCGATCTACTAGGAATTCCCTTCATTGAAGGTGGTTGGCCTGGGGCCAATCCAAAGGATGTTCAATTTTTCTGGCAACAACAAGAAGATCCGCTCAAACAAGCAGAAATTGTTGCTTTTTGTTCAACTCGACGACCCAACACCATTGCTGCTGACGAGCCGATGCTGCAAGACATCCTCGCTGCGGGCACGCGTTGGGTAACAATATTTGGCAAATCTTGGGATTTACATGTCACCACAGGTCTAAAGACGACTTTAGAAGAAAATTTGGCAATGATCCGCGATACCATCGAGTTTTTTTGCTCTCAAGGTCGTCGCGTCATTTACGATGCAGAACACTGGTTTGATGGTTACAAGCAGAATCAAGATTATGCTTTACAGACATTAGAGGCAGCATTCAAAGCTGGCGCTGAATGGCTAGTCCTCTGCGATACAAACGGCGGTACCTTACCCCACGAAGTTAGCCAAATCGTTGAGGCAGTCAATAGTCATTTGTCAGTAGTCAGTTGCCAAGAACAAATGACTACTGACAACGGACAACTGACGACTCCTCAAATCGGAATTCACACTCATAATGATTCGGATATGGCAGTAGCTAATGCTTTAGCTGCTGTGATGGCAGGCGCAAGGATGGTACAAGGGACAATTAACGGTTACGGCGAACGTTGTGGTAATGCTAACCTCTGTTCGTTAATACCCAATTTACAATTGAAGCTAGGTTACAGTTGTATCGGAGAACACCAGCTCAATCAGCTTACAGAAGCTAGCCGTTTCGTTAGTGAAGTGGTGAACCTTGCTCCTGACGAACATGCCCCTTTTGTCGGACGTTCGGCTTTTGCTCATAAAGGCGGTATTCATGTCTCAGCAGTAGAACGCAATCCCCTCACTTACGAACACATTCAACCAGAACAAGTCGGTAATCGCCGACGCATCGTAATTTCCGAACAGTCTGGACTCAGCAATGTTTTAGCGAAAGCCCGTACTTTTGGGATTGAACTGGATAAACAAACGCCCCAAGCCCGGCAAATTCTCCAGCGCCTCAAAGATTTGGAGAGTGAAGGATATCAATTTGAAGCCGCAGAGGCAAGTTTTGCCTTGTTGATGCATGAGGCTTTGGGCGGTCGCCAGCAGTTCTTTGAAATCAAAGGCTTTCAAGTTCACTGTGACTTGATTGAGGGCAAAGAAACTAACAATGCCCTAGCCACAGTTAAAGTAGCTGTCAGCAGCAAGAATATTTTGGAGGCAGCAGAAGGTAATGGTCCAGTTGCAGCTTTGGATGCAGCTTTACGCAAAGCTCTGGTCAACTTTTATCCACAAATCGCTACTTTTGAGTTGACAGATTACAAAGTGCGAATTCTTGACGGACATACAGGCACCGCAGCGAAAACCCGCGTGCTAGCAGAATCAGGTAATGGTTATCAACGCTGGACGACTGTAGGGGTTTCGACCAACATTCTGGCAGCTTCTTATCAAGCAGTGGTAGAAGGATTGGAATATGGTTTATTGTTACATTCCCAAGCTGAAGCGGCGTTGAGAGCTTCGAGTTGAGGAGTAGAGGGGATGAGCAGGATGGGGGAGATTAAGGAGGATTAGAGGTCAAGGGAAAAAATCTCTTTCTCCCTTTCTAGCCCCTACTCCTTAACTCCCTATTCCCCATTTTCTAGACAGTGTTGGTTGGTCGGCCAGAAATCTCAAAACAGTAGCTCAATTGACAATCCCAGACAGATATTTATTGTCATTCCCACACCGAAAAAAGCGATGTCTAATAGCAAACCCTACGGGTGACACTCCTAACGTCGCTACCGCTACGCTAACGCCAGTTCCTTTATGCCGGGGAACCCGTCCACCGGACTGGCTCACGGCTTTGCGTCTAAGCAATTTGAGCCAAAATTTCTAAAAATTAATACACTTACACTACAGATAACCAGACACTTTCTACTTTGCATTTATGGAAAACTTTCCCAAGCTTGGCTAACCAATTTACTTAGCCAGCGTCGTTGCTGCTGATCTAGCACTGTGTCATCAGCTAGCACTTGAGCGGTTAATTCTTCCAATGATTGACCTTGAGAGCGAACAATTTTAATAACACCAGCGATCGCTGAGGCAACTAATTCTTCATCAATCGGCTTTTGTTGTAAGGCAAAAATTTCTTGAGGACTGTCTGGGATGGGATAATTCATGGCGTGGGTTTACAGAAATTCAAAATGAACAATAAATTAGACAAACTATTAAAAATTCTTTACTGAATCTTTACTCAAGTATTAGGGCGGAGTTTACCGCAATTTCTGCCTTTTTAAAATCTGTCTTAGTGAGTAGATTAATCGGAGATATCAGCAAAACATGAAAGAAATACTTTATTTAGAAGTTCCGATTCCGGATATGTCGGCTGTACGCAGCTGGCTACAAGCAGATTTTGAACCAGGAAATGGTGAAAAAGTGCTGACTCCAGATGGCTTTCGCCTCAGAATAACTACTGAAACTACAACTGCTGGTGCTGCCATTTCCGAAAAATTACCGACAGAACTTTCTGTATTTGTCTGGTCAGTGCAGCGCACCACATATCTGAAAGTTTTCCGTTGGGCAGATCGACCCTTTTCTGGAGAAGGGCAAATCCTGCAACGCCTGAGCGCTGAAATCAGAAAGCGCTTTCCGCATAATTACCCAGAACCACCAAAGCTTGATTCTAGACAATCAATTTTTGAATCACTATCGCCTTATTACCCCCTCACCGTCAAATATTTTCAGCAAATGCCCAACGGGGAATATGACCTCAAGCGTGCCTACTGGTGGGAGCAAAGATGGCGCGAAGGAGTACGTAATCCTCGACAGCCCCGGCAGGTGGTGTTTTCTGGTAAAGGGCACTGGGGACTGGGGACTGGGGACTGGGACAAAGAAAATCCCAATCTCCAATCCCTAATTCCTAATCCCCAATACGACCTGATCTACATCGGTGGTGCATTAGGTGCTATCCATGCGGCAGTCATGGCCAAATTGGGATATAAAGTGCTACTGGTGGAGCGAATGCCTTTTGGGCGCATGAACCGAGAATGGAATATTTCTCGTGATGAAATTCAAAGTTTAATTAATCTTGGTTTGGTGACATCTGCCGAGCTGGAAACTGTAATTGCTAGAGAGTATAAAGATGGATTTAATAAATTTTTTGATGGCAATAATCCAGCTAAACTGCGATCGCCTGTTTTGCACACACCCACAGTCCTGAATGTAGCTTTAGACTCTGACAAATGGCTGCAAATGTGCGGTCAAAAGCTGCGGGCAGCAGGCGGAGAAATTTGGGATGAAACAGAATTTATTTGTGTGGATATTGATGCATCACAAGTTGTTGCTACAGTCAAGCATTTACCCAGTCAAAAAGAGCAACAAGTGAGGGGGCGGCTGTTAGTAGATGCCATGGGAACCGCCTCCCCCATTGCTTGGCAATTAAATGGGGGTCGTGCCTTTGATAGTGTCTGTCCAACGGTGGGAGCGGTTATTGAGCGCGGGTTTGAGCCTGGAGTTTGGGATTCCCAGTATGGAGACGTGCTTTACAGTCACGGAGATATTTCGCGGGGAAGACAGTTGATTTGGGAACTGTTTCCTGGAGTGGGTGAAGAAATGACGATTTATTTATTTCACTACCACGAAGTCAATCCCGACAATCCTGGTTCCTTGCTGGAGATGTACGAGGATTTTTTCACGATTTTGCCAGAGTATCGCCGTTGCGATGTGGACAAGCTGGTGTGGAAAAAGCCGACATTTGGGTATATTCCGGGTCATTTTAGTGTAGGAAGTAGCGATCGCACAATTGCCTTTGATAGATTGATTGCGATCGGTGATGCTGCATCTCTCCAGTCACCTCTTGTCTTCACGGGCTTTGGTTCTCTAGTTCGCAACTTAGAACGCTTAACAACGCTATTAGATACCGCCCTCAAGCATGACTTGCTGAGTTTTCGTCACTTGAACCGCATTCGCGCTTACCAAAGCAACGTTTCCGTAACTTGGCTATTTTCCAAAGGCATGATGGTACCGACGGGGAAATTTTTACCACCCCAGCGGATTAACTCTATGCTCAATACCTTCTTTGGACTGTTGGCAGACGAGTCCCCAGAAGTAGCAGATAATTTCATCAAAGATCGGTGTGATTGGTTTACCTTCAACCGCCTAGCACTCAAAGCTGCTCGCAAAAATCCTGCCTTGTTGTTATGGATTTGGCAACTCGCCGGGCCAAAAGATTTAATACGCTGGCTTGGTAATTATTTCAACTTCGGTCGTCATGCTTTAGTTAGCGCTTTATTGAGTAAATGGTTCCCGCGCTTCCTGAGCGAAATTAAACCTTGGCTGGAACCCCGCTATCCCGGCTTGTGGTTGCGGCTGTTAGTTATTCGCTACGCGATCGCAACTGGTAGACCGCGATCGCGAAATCAAGTAACAACAGTCAATTCAGAAGCCATAATTCAAAAGTCTAAAGCGAGAATTCTCAATTAGATATTAGTCAGTGGTCAGTGGCAAAACACAACTGACAACTGACAACTAACTATTAGGACGAAAATTCGGCAATTCCACTGATGATAATGATGTGCGTCCCTTAGGTGGACGCTCTGGATAAACTACTGGTGAAGGCGATTGATTTTCGTAGGTAGAGTTATCATCTGATTCTTCAGGCAAATCAGTCTCCGATAATTCCATTTGATTCACTTGCGAGGTTTCAGACAAATCATTCTCTGGTTCTTCACCAGTTTTCTGAGTCAGAGGCAAAGTGAAGGATAATGATGAGTTATTGACTGGTGAAAGTGTAAAATCTTCCGCTAACGAAGGATAAGTAGTTGTGGGTGTGACTTCTCCTTCAGATGCTGCCAATTGCCCTTTTGGGGAAATTTCTGCTTCTTCGTCATCCTCAAGGGTTGTTGCCCAAGTCTCCCAGACAGGCGTATCAGGTTGATTGCTGTCTAAATTTATTTCAACAGTAGGCGATGCTGATGATGCAGCTGAAGGCTGGGAAGTGAAAAACATTTGGATGAGACTATCTAGTTGCTCATCTAGTTTTGATGACCCAAAAGATGAAACAGTTTCTGGTGTAGTCGGTTTATCAGTTTCTAAAGAGGTGGGTGGTTGAGAGGGAGTAGGCGTGTTTTCTTTATTCGGCCAGCTCCAAGGAGATGATGGATTAGGAGTGGGATAATTGCTTCCATATGAGGATGGTGCAGAAGATTTACTCCAAGGATGCTCGATTTTATTAGTAAAGGATTCTGGTTCTGCTGACCAAGGTCTGATGGGTTGCACGTTGGGAAACAAAGACCGAGCTTTTTTAGAGAATCTTGTTTGATGACTGGCTGTGTGGGCGGTATTATTTGCTGTTTCGTCTAGGGAGTCATAGCTGGGAACAGTTGTATCTAAACATTTTTCCAGCGCTGCCTTAAATTGCAGGGTCTGGCGTTGTTGACGCATCAGCCTAGTACGTAACTCTCGACAAGCATTTTCTGATTGCAATACCTGCTGAGATTGTTCGTTATAGTTAGTTTGTAGTAACGCACATTCCCGTTCTAACTGAGCAAGGCGCTGTTGGCTAATTTGTAATTGTGCTTTATAAGTATCGATAAATATTTCTTGACGTTGAACAGTTTGTATAGCGGTTTCTAACTGTTGAAATAGAGACTGGATTTGTTCTTGAGCTGCGGCAAGTTCTTGAGCTTGTTGGTTGAGCATCGACTCAGTAACGCTGGAGCGCCTTTTCTGCCACTCCAAAGCTTTTGCTGACTCAGCTAGGTCATCTTTGAAATGCTCTACTTGCTGATACAAGTGATTATTATCAGCACGTAACTCCTCATTCAATGCCAGCAGTTTTTGAAATTCAGCATCGATGAGTGTTTGTTTTTCGTTGTCCGGTTCTGCAACCCAGTCCGGCTGAGTTGGATCTGTCGGGGATGTGACAGCTGGCGGCTCGTGCTGTTCATCTTCTGCTGGTTTGAGGAGTGGCAATTGGGATGCCGTATTTTCAGAAGGCACGACTGAGTAAAAAGGACAGCTAGCCTGCTCCGATTGTAGTGAATTAGCAGAATTGAGAAATTCCATCACAGCCCTTTTGTTTGAGGTGTCAGCTTCATTCATCACTCTTGACCCACCCACTTAAAAATGTTTAGCAGTGCTAGCTTTAGCATTGCTGATGTGTCCGCTCAGGGTTTGTTCTAGAGGCCAAGTTGAAACCCTGAACATGAGTAATTAATCATTAGTCGGTGTTCCCCATTTTGCATCTAGACCTAATGACGTTATAACATTCTAATGTCATCCCCCGTCAACCTTAGTAATGGCGGGGGTTGTAGTTCAAATGCTACCAATGTACGGCTTTTAGTACAGATGCCAAGCAAAGGTTTTATGCGGCATTGCTTTGGTAAACATTTAATTGGTAGTAGCTTTCTGGTCAAACTTCATGCGCTAGAGAGACATTAGCACTGTATACAATTTAACAAACACTTTGCTCCCAAAAAATAACTAATTTTGAGAATTGAAATCAGGAGCAGAGGGCAGGGGGAGCAGGTAGGGCTAATTCATTGTAAGGAGAGAAAAAAGTTGTTCCAGATCATGACACAGAAATCTCTGTGCTTTGGTCAATGAGCGATAACCCTTTGCACGGAGCAGATTAATCACAAAAGTCCGAATAATAGACCAGTTAGTAGCAGCATTATAGGCACAAAAAGGTGCAGTGTCTTCACCAAACACAACATCTTTGATCCAATGCAGTCCGTTTTCAATGTCCCGGTGTCCACGAATAGCATGAGCAAAGTTGATAGCAGATGTCTTGAGACTACTGAGGTAGTAACTG
>LXQD01000121.1 GCA_003326215.1 Nostoc minutum NIES-26
TTTATGACTTTGCTGGCAGCTTTTAAAACCCTGCTTTATCGCTACAGTGGCAGTGAGGATATTGTTGTCGGTTCGCCAATTGCTAATCGTAACCATGCACAAATAGAAGAGTTAATTGGCTTTTTTGTCAATACCTTAGTACTGCGAACCAAGCTCGAAAGCAATTTTACTTTTGAGGAGTTATTGACTCAAGTGCGTGAAGTCGCTTTAGAAGCATATGCACACCAAGATTTACCCTTTGAGTTGCTGGTAGAACAATTGCAGCCACAACGCTCTTTGAGCCATACACCTCTATTTCAAGTGATGTTTGTGCTGCAAAATGCACCACACTCAGAGCTAGAGTTGCCCGGTTTGGACTGGAGCGTTCTAGAAAGTGATAGCAGTACAGCTAAGTTTGATTTGACTTTGTTTGTAGAAGAGGAAAATTCTGGATTAAAGGCAAGTTTTGAGTACAATACTGACTTGTTTGAGGTGGCTACTATTGAGCGGATGGTAGGGCATTTGCAAACACTGTTATCTGGAATAGTTGCTAATTCCCGGCAGCCGCTTTGGCAACTACCACTGTTAACATCCTCTGAGAAGGTGCAGTTATTGGAATGGAATAATACTGAAATTGAGTATCCAAAAAGCTGCATTCATCAACTATTTGAAACCCAAGTAGAGCGAACACCCGATGCGGTGGCTGTAGTCTATGCCAACCAAAAACTCACATATCGAGAATTAAACACTCGTGCCAATCAACTAGCCCACTACTTGCAAAAACAAGGAGTCAAACCACAGACACTAGTAGGCATCTGTGCAGAACGCTCCTTAGAAATGATAGTTGGACTATTAGGCATCCTCAAAGTCGGTTGCGCTTACGTCCCACTTGACCCAGACTACCCCCAACAACGACTGGCTTTGATGATAGAGGAAATCGATTCCCTAGTCTTATTAACACAACAACATCTCGTCGACAAACTCAGCCAACATCCAGCACAAATCATTTGCCTAGACAGCGACTGGGAGAAAATAAAACTAGAAAGGACACAAAACCCCAACACAAACGTCAGCCCAGATGATGTAGTTTATGTAATTTATACCTCTGGCTCCACAGGCAAACCCAAAGGCGCAATCAACATCCATCAAGCCCTATGCAATCGCTTGTTCTGGATGCAAGATGCACTGCAACTCAAACCAATAGACCGAGTTTTGCAAAAAACACCCTTTAGCTTTGATGTCTCAGTTTGGGAATTTTTCTGGCCGTTACTGACAGGAGCAAGTTTAGTTTTCGCCAAACCCTCAGGTCATAGAGATAGTGCCTACTTGGTGGAACTAATCGCTGATGAGCAAATTACCACAGTTCACTTTGTACCTTCAATGCTGCAAGTGTTCCTTGCCGAACCAGAATTAGAAAACTGTCACAGCCTCAAACGAGTGATTTGTAGTGGTGAGGCTTTAGGGTTTGAACTTCAGCAAAGGTTTTTTGCTGGTGTTGATGCACAGTTATACAACCTTTACGGCCCGACGGAAGCAGCGATTGATGTGACTTGTTGGCATTGTCAGCCAAATAGTCAGCAAGCGATTGTGCCGATTGGTAGACCGATCGCCAATACGCAAATCTATATATTAGATAAATATTTGCAACCAGTGCCAATTGGCGTACCGGGTGAGTTGCATATTGGTGGGGTGGCACTGGCAAAGGGTTATTTGCATCGAGAAGATTTGACAGCCGAGAAGTTCATCGCTAATCCTTTTAAGGATGAGATGGCAACTAGTAGCCCTCGTCTTTACAAAACTGGAGATAGAGCTTGCTATGCCGCAGATGGGACGATTGAGTATTTGGGGCGAATTGACTTTCAGGTGAAGATTCGGGGCTTCCGGATTGAATTGGGAGAAATTGAGGCGGTTTTAGCTACTTATCCACTGGTGCGGGAAGTTGTGGTTATTGCAAGCGAGGATGAGGTTGGTTCTAAGCGTTTGGTGGCTTATATTGTTCCACAGAAAGACCAAACGAATTTCACGAATGAACTCCAGGATTTCTTGAAAACACAGCTACCTAACTACATGATGCCAGCGGCTTTTGTGATGCTAGAGGCGCTGCCATTGATGCCTAACGGTAAGGTGAACAGACAAGCATTGCCAGCACCGAATTTGGAACAATCCAAATTAGAAGGAACTTTTATAGCACCTCAGACTGCGGCAGAGGAAGTGATAGCAGGAATTTGGGGCCAGGTTCTTGGTTTAAATGAGATAGGTATCCACGATAACTTCTTTGAATTAGGTGGGCATTCGCTAATGGTAACTCAAGTAACTTCCCGATTGCGTCAAGCCTTCCAAGTAGAGCTACCTATACGTAACCTATTTGAATCACCCACAGTAGCAGGTTTGACTGATGCGCTCGCCAAAATTTGGGGCGA
The DNA here is from genome assembly GCA_003326215.1 of Nostoc minutum NIES-26. GTDB lineage: Bacteria > Cyanobacteriota > Cyanobacteriia > Cyanobacteriales > Nostocaceae > Dendronalium > Dendronalium minutum. Next base: position 2,400 of record LXQD01000121.1, read on the forward strand.
TCGTCAAGTTGTTGAAGAGATTGCACAAACTTGGCAGGAAGTGGAAAAAATCTCCACGGAGGAGGTAGAAATAATCCTTTCAACACAAATTAATTAAGTATAAATACTTGACTCACCTCAACCCAAGAACTGTCAATAACTTTCAACAATGAGTATGTCTACAGACGCAGGTAATTTCTCATCAGAGAAACAAGAGTTTTTTAAACTGCTACTCCAGAAAAAAGGTATAAACTCTCAAAAAACGCAAGTAATTCCTAGAAGAAAAGTAGATACCTGTCAACTCTCCTTTGCTCAACAGCGGCTATGGTTCATCGCTCAGTTAGAACCAAACAATCCTTTCTACAACATACCTGCGGCAATTCGTTTGCAGGGGCAACTCAACCAACAGGCACTACACGAAAGCCTCAACGAAATACTGCGCCGTCACGAAGTCTTGCAAACAACCTTCAAGACAGTTGCAGGACAAGTAATACAAGTCATCTCATCAGTCACAACTCTGTCATTTCCAATCATTGACCTGAGTGAATTACCAGTTGAACAAAAACAAGCTCAAGTTGAAAAATTAGCACAAACAGAAGCCCAACAGCCTTTTAATCTTGAGACTGACCCAATGATTCGCGCAAAGTTAGTGCGAGTCGAGCGACTTGAGCATGTGCTGTTGTTAACATTCCACCACATTGCCTCTGATGGTTGGTCAATCGGTGTATTTGTATCTGAATTGTCTGCACTTTATCAAGCCTTTTGCAATCAGCAACCCGCACCTTTGCCCGAACTACCAATTCAGTATGCAGACTTTGCAGCTTGGCAGACACAATGGCTAACAGCAGATGTACTCAATTCTCAGCTTGCTTACTGGCAAAAACATCTGGCTGGCGCACCAGCAGTCCTTGAGTTACCCACTGACCGCCCAAGACCCGCAGTCCAAACTTTCCAAGGTGCTAACTATAGTTTTCAAATATCTCCACAACTGACAACTGCACTGCAAAACTTCAGTCAGCAACGAGGCTGTACATTGTTTATGACTTTGCTGGCAGCTTTTAAAACCCTGCTTTATCGCTACAGTGGCAGTGA
>LXQD01000122.1 GCA_003326215.1 Nostoc minutum NIES-26
AATGCAACTGGAAGTCCCAGCGCTGACAGCCTTTGCTCTATCGATACCAGACGAGCAGGTGAGTGACCTGATTCGAGGAACAGGCGAAGCACAGATCCCCGACTTTAAACGCCAACAATGGCTGCACAAGACCGAAAACGACTCAGTGGCTTTGTTCATGGAAGAACGGCTAGTAGAAGCCAGCCCGGAATCATACGTTGTGATCGGCAACAAAAACAGTGATGCTTACACTCTCTACGGTGCTTATGCTCAGTTGTGCGAGGAGAACAATTCTAAATCCTTGTTCACTGCCAATAACTTTAGGAATCACCTTTTAGAACTGTGCCGCGAACTCGGTTGGAAAAATGTTCGAGAAGCGCGACAGCGCGATAACCAGTATCGCATTTACGGGGTGAGACTCAGGGACAAAGAAGATACTGCACTTCGCATCAGCGAAGTTTTAGGTTCACCACCATTACCCGAACCTGGGCCAGCTAATTTACCAGAGGCTTTAGTCGGCGTTGAACCAGCTAATACTCCACCACCACTCATTTCTACAACCAATCTGCCAGAGTGTGTAACTGTGTGTAAGGACTGTGTAGAAAGTGTGTACAACCCGAAAGCATTGGAAAATATAGGGTGTGTAGAGTGTGTAGACCCAAAACCTCATTCATCGCCTGAAGTCATCGACTCAAATTTCAAATCGGTTAATTCAGATCCAATTAAATTTGATGACCCCCCTCAAAGTGCTACACACTCACACACTCCTTGCAATCAAAGCGTTTTGTCCCCTACACCCCAACCTACACAACCACACACAACCGCACACACAGAACTGATTATTGGTGTAGGCAGGTATGCCGATTACTGTGGCGAACGTGTTGAGATTGTCGGCTGGCAGGACAGAGGTAATAAGGTACAAATTGAGTTTAAAAGTGGTAAATGCCAGCTGGTTAAGCGTGGTTCTCTCAAGGTATGGAACTCTGATAAATCGAGCGAATAAATAACATGACGAAAGTACAAAGATTACTTGTTAAGACAGGGTATAGGGTGTAGTAAAAGGTTGAGTATTTTCTCTACACTCGACCCCCGTTGCACCACACTCAGTCCCTAGCTTTAGTCCCTAGCTTTGATTTTTAATCCATTTTTCTTGACGAGTGCATTAACTATGGCTGTAAAAAATTACCGACCTACCAATTTGTCAGAATGGGTCTTTTTTGGGAAACAAGGTACGTTTAGCCAACTTCTAGGTGGTGACATAGACTATATCAATCGCGTGAGAGCTAACAATCGCCCAGTGATATGTATTGTTCAGAAACCACGCGGAAAATATAGATGGCTCGTAGAGTTTGATTGTGTAGAAGGTTTTGCAATCAAAACGTATTTAAGCGACATAGGTGCAGTAAAAGCGGGTGAGATAGCTAAAAGTTATCCACACAAAACAATATCTGTTTTGGGTAAATGTTACTCTTACTTTTGTGCGCGGTATACAACCGAAGAAGATGCCATAGCGGTCGCTAACCAACTAGCTCTTCTGACAAAGGAGGACTTTCAGCCTAGACAATAAACCTATGACGAGCGAAAAACAATGGATGAAACGGCACTGATTTACTTTGATGGCGGTTCCCGTGGTAATCCAGGCCCGGCTGCGGGTGCTGCAATCATAGAATTTGCAGAGCAGAGGCATACTTTTACTCGCTATATTTCTCATGCTACCTCTAATGTAGCGGAGTATAAAGGATTGATTCTGGGACTAGAAAAAGCCCTGGAATTGGGCATACAGCAAGCTCGAATCATGGGTGACAGCCAATTGGTAATCTATCAAGTATCTGACCTTTGGAAGATTAAAAAATTGCATCTGCGACCGCTTTATGAACAAGCGCGGTCGCACTTATCCAATTTGATAAAGCACGAATTAGTATGGATACCACGAGGGCAGAACACTTTAGCTGATGCTGCCGTTAATGAATGTATCGATTTAGCAAATACTCATTAATTATTTCTATACGCAGGGGCAAATATCGCGTTATATTTTTTGCCCCTCTGGCTGTACTTGCCCTCTCATCTTTGGTTTGGATCTGTCCTCAAACGCTTCTCAACCCGCTGTAACTTGACATTGGTATAGCCTGTACGTCGCCAGATACCTTGTAAATAGTTGTGGATATCGTCTGAGATTTTTACCGGAATAAATTGATTGAATACAAGGAAAACCGACAAAGTAAATAGTGCAGTAAAAAAACCCATCATCCCATACTTCCCTATAGGTTCAGAGCGATAAACCTCTTTTTCTATGGTGATGGGTTTCGGAGGAGGGCTGTTCTTCAACTCCTGAATAACCGTAGTCAACTTGTTGGTGTGAATCAACAGGTCGTTCCAGTTCGACTTGAACTCTTGAATTTCGCTCTTTAGCCCTTTGAATTCTAAGCTCTCTAATGTCGATGAGGATTTGCTTATATTCTGTGACTGACTGAGTAAGTGAGTTAATTCTTGCCTCAAAGTTTCGTTGCTCTGCTCGAACTCGTTCCAGGATAGATTCTGATTCTTCAGTTCGACCGTCAGCATCTCGATAGTCACCATCGCTTTGCTGAGGAGTTGATTCTGAATTAAATTCGTCTGTGCCCATGCTTGTAACTCTGCCCTATCTCGTTCGCGTTCAGTTTTCTGTGATTGCTTAAAACTGTCAAACTCTCTATATAATCTGCCCAGTGCTATCTTCACCTCACCCAGTTCACTGCTCTCTACTAAATCGGTAGTTTCAGAGTAAGGATTGCTGTGATTGCCGTTGCCATTATTGTTGTTGCTCATTAGTTTTCTTTTGACCCCGACGAGAAGTAGACGCAGTAACTTTTGCTTGCTTTGAAGTTGAGGTGTTCGACTCAGCAGCAACCAGAACAAGAGGTTGTTGTAACCCTAGATAAACCCCAGCCTTTTCAAGTTCTGGTTTGGCCTGATCCAAAAATCCACTCACTAGCAGGTAATCTCCAAAGGGAAATCCATTCTCTTCAGTAGCAGCCGAGTAACTTATATCTTGCACCTGGAAATAAGGATGTCAAATCCACAACTACGTGCAAGAGGAATCATCTGTTTAAGGTAAAGTAAAAAAGAAGACACAACAATTTGTGGAAAGATAAACTCAAGGGCAGTGTGTGCCGCTTGTCCCCAGTCAGGTAAATCTTTAGGGTTGGTAGATAAATAAGCCCAATGTGCCAAGATGAAGGTTAAGAAGGAAAGAACTAACCAACGGTAAATGCCTAACAGGGTTGCTTGACCAAAACGGTGAAGTCCAAAACGGTGCTTTGCGGTTTTGAACCAGCCC
>LXQD01000123.1 GCA_003326215.1 Nostoc minutum NIES-26
AAAATTACCAATTGGTAAGGACCACCGTTGTACAACCACTCATCTAAGGAAGCTGCTTCCCAGATGGGGTAGAAGTGCAAACCGATGGCGTTGGAAGAAGGTACAACTGCACCGGAGATGATGTTGTTTCCGTAGATTAAAGAACCTGCTACTGGTTCGCGGATTCCATCAATGTCTACTGGAGGAGCGGCGATGAAGGCGATTACGAAGCAAGTGGTTGCGGCTAGCAACGTTGGAATCATCAATACGCCGAACCAACCGACATAAATCCGGTTTTCGGTGCTGGTGATCCAGTTGCAAAACCGTTCCCATACGTTGGCGCTTTCGCGTCTTTGTAAGGTTGTGGTCATTGTTTTATAAATGCTTTGGTTTTATGAATTGGTAGGTAAACTTGCTTACCTCTCCTCTACCTTAAAAGCAAAATTGAGATTTGTAAAGCAATTTTAATTAAGTATTTATTATGACAACTATTTATTTTTGTGATGAATCACGTCACCAGACGCGATTCACAAAGTTTTATCAACCAGGTGGCCAGTCCATCTGCCGTCCTCCCAGAATATGTAGATGTAAGTGATAGACAGTTTGACCACCGTCAGCATCTGTGTTTATGACAACCCGATAACCGTTGCTTAGTCCAGCTTCTTCGGCAACGCGCTTGGCAGTTAACAAAAGATGCCCCAAAAGAGCTCGATCTTCAGATTCGGCATCATCTAGTTTGGCAATGGGTTTTTTCGGAATGACGAGGATGTGAACTGGTGCTTGGGGGTGGATATCTTTGAATGCTAAAGCTAAATCATCTTCATAGACTATGTTAGCTGGAATTTCTCGACGAATGATTTTGCTGAAAATCGTCTCTGTGGTTTCACTCATGCCGATTTACCTACTCATCTGCTAGAGATTCTAAAGGTTTACTGCTATAGAAGAAATATTTAACCAATGCTTGCTAGAGTCTGGAGTGCATCAATTGTGGGCATCGATGCCGTCAAAGTAGGCGTGGAAGTCGATGTGTCAGGGGGATTACCGGGAATTGTGATCTTGGGATTACCAGATGCAGCGATTCAGGAATCAAAAGAAAGGGTGAAAGCTACATTGAAGAATGCTGGTTTTGCCTTTCCTATGCGAAAAATTGTGATTAACTTAACTCCGGCAGATTTACGCAAGGAAGGGCCATGTTTCGATTTGCCTATTAGTGTGGGAATTTTGGCAGCTTCGGAACAAGTGAGTGCTGACTTACTAGGAGATTATCTTTTTTTAGGCGAAGTCTCTCTGGATGGCAGTTTGCGCCCTATAGCTGGTGTTCTACCCATTGCTGCTACTGCTCAAAAGATGGGAATCGCTGGTTTAGTTCTGCCTATTGATAATGCCCAAGAAGCAGCAGTGGTAGAAGGATTGGCTGTTTATGGCTGTAAAAATCTTTCTGAAGTGGTTGATTTTTTAAACAATCCAGGGCTTTACAAACCAATGAGGCTAGATGACAAAGTAGAGATGTTAAATACAATGTCTCTACATTTTGCAGATTTGAATGACGTAAAAGGACAGGCTCATGCTCGCCGTGCTTTAGAAATTGCTGCTGCTGGGGGACACAATTTAATCTTTGTTGGGCCGCCTGGTAGTGGCAAAACGATGCTAGCCCGGCGTTTACCAGGTATTTTGCCACCATTGGAATTTGCTGAGTCTTTGGAAGTGACTCGCATTCACTCAGTGGCTGGTTTATTGAAAAATCGCGGTTCATTGGTGCGCGATCGCCCTTTTCGCAGTCCCCATCACTCAGCATCCGGGCCGTCTCTTGTTGGGGGCGGTAGCTTCCCTCGTCCTGGAGAAATTTCTTTAGCACACCGAGGCGTACTTTTTCTGGATGAGTTAACAGAATTTAAACGTGATGTTTTAGAATTTCTCCGCCAGCCTTTGGAAGATGGCTATGTCACGATTTCCCGTACTAGACAATCAGTCATGTTTCCCGCACAGTTTACTTTGGTAGCGAGTACCAATCCCTGTCCTTGCGGTTACTATGGCGATACCATCCAACAGTGTACTTGTTCGCCAAGGCAACGCGAGCAATATTGGGCTAAACTTTCCGGGCCGTTAATGGATCGGATTGATTTGCAAGTGGCGGTGAATCGTTTGAAACCAGAGGAAATTACTCAACAACCTATGGGGGAAGCATCTCTGAAAGTGAGAGAACGAGTGCAACAAGCACGCGATCGCGCCATCACCCGTTTCCAAGGAGAATCAAATCTGCGTTGCAATGCCCAAATCCAGAGTCGTCATCTCCAAAGATGGTGCAAGTTAGATGATGCTAGTCGTAATTTATTGGAAGCGGCAATTAGAAAATTAGGTTTATCAGCTAGGGCAAGCGATCGCATTCTGAAAGTAGCGCGCACCATTGCAGATTTAGCAGGTGATGATGAGCTAAAAGCTAATCATGTAGCGGAGGCAATTCAATATCGCACGATAGATAGAATGCAATAATGAAGTCGAACTTTTGACATCAAGGCTATGCCTCTTGAGCTTGCATCGACTCTTTCACCGCTTGCACTAACTCTTCTTCTGTACATTCATACAAATCCCGCAGGCGGAATACTTGCCATACCTCAAGCTTTGGCGTTGTCCTCCCTTTTTCCCAATTGCGAATTGAAGATTCCGCGCAGTCTAAGTCTTTCGCTACGTCTAAGACTGTAAGCCTTGCACGTTCTCTCAAGGCTCTCAAATTCATAGCTGACTAGACCTACTATCTACTTTTGTTATTTTATTAAAACTTAACGCTAAGTACTGACGAATAGTAATAATTTGCACTTTAATCATGATTGAAGAGGCGTTAGTGCATCCCCGGCAAGAGACTCGCTAACGCCTTTCACTAAATTCCTGATGGACAACATAATGATGCCACAAAATACAAATTACAACGATTCTTTGCTAGAGACTCAGGCGATCGCTTAGAGGATGTTTGAAAAGTCGGTCAGGTTGTAAAAAAGCTCTCTCGGTATAAGCTGTGAATAGATAGTAGACAGCACCAAAAGAGCAACATGAGTAAAGCATACCCCAGCAATCTGACCTATGCACAATATGAATTTCTGAGTGACATGCTTCCAGAAGCAAAACCCGGTGGTCGCAAGCGCTCTGTCGATATGTGGGAAGTTCTAAACGCGATCTTCTATGTCCTGCTAGAAGGAGTGAGATGGCGAGGGTTGCCTGGGGATTTTCCGCCGTGGCAGACAGTTTACACGTATTTCCGCA
>LXQD01000124.1 GCA_003326215.1 Nostoc minutum NIES-26
TGGTTCAAAACCGCAAAGCACCGTTTTGGACTTCACCGTTTTGGTCAAGCAACCCTGTTAGGCATTTACCGTTGGTTAGTTCTTTCCTTCTTAACCTTCATCTTGGCACATTGGGCTTATTTATCTACCAACCCTAAAGATTTACCTGACTGGGGACAAGCGGCACACACTGCCCTTGAGTTTATCTTTCCACAAATTGTTGTGTCTTCTTTTTTACTTTACCTTAAACAGATGATTCCTCTTGCACGTAGTTGTGGATTTGACATCCTTATTTCCAGGTGCAAGATATAAGATAAATAAATGTAGCTAAGAAGAGAAATTGAGACTGAAATATTTACGGGAGTTAAAGTATGACTAAGACAACAATTTCAATTGTATTGAGCGATGCTGAAATCAAAGCACTCTCAGCAATGCAAATTTCCGAAAATGAATCATTAAACAAAACAGCAGACAGATTGCTCAAGGGTATTCTAGGGCAGTCGAAAGTTGAGCAAACTCCATCTGATGATGAAGAGATAAAGCAGGTAATTAAACAGGAACTAGCAGATGCAATAGTTCAAATAAAGGGTTTAATTAATGAGCGGTTGGGTGAAGTTGCCAACCCAGAACAAGAAGCCGTTTGTGTTGAGCAGCAAGTCATACCAGATTATGAACTGATACGTGAAAAAGTTCTTTCCAAATTCAAAGTAGGTAAGCAGTCAGCAGCCAAGGCAATTGATGCTTTTATTGAGGAATTGGATGCTGTGACTTTTCCAGAACAAGCAGCAACTGAGGGATTAGATGTAGCCTCGTAGGATTTTTCTGCTGTAACTATCCTTTTAATTCCTGTATTTTCCAGTATTCGGGCAAGAGCAACTTCGAGAAATAAAATTAAAACGCTAGAGGTTACACAAGGCGATAATTGCAGATAGTTGGCATTAGTTGTGAGAGCGATCGCACTAAGGAGTGCCTACTTGCGCTGTGACGGTGTTCTTGCTCTTGTCCTGAATGTCACGCTTGAAAAGATGAAACGTCGCTTTTGGCAGGCTGAGTGGGGGTGGCGCAACGGGTGTAGTGGTTTAACACGATTGAATTTTAGTGCCTCAAACAAAACTTTCCTCCAATTTATTGCAAAAAAAGAAGAGATTTATCAAATAATTAACAAAAGAGCTAATGATTTTAAAACTCTCTTCTGTTTGTATAAAGAATCCCAAAGCAAGAATATATAAAGCTTTTGGTTAAGCTAAGGTAAAAATAAATAGCATAATCGACAATTCAAACTTCCAACTGATGGGCGTAATTATAATTGATTGACGAGGGTGAATATGACCAAAGAATACATGGATTCTTTAGAGTCAGTTGTTGACCAATTAACATTGGCAGCAGTTTTAGAAATGTTAGAACGAATTTGTCATAAAAAAGCCGAAAATTTGCGAATACACTGGCAAGATGAAAATTCTGCCAAGCTTTGGGAAAAAGCGGCCAGACAGATAGAACAGATAAATATTGATGTTTAATCCAGCAATCAAATTATGCAACGGATGTTCATCCAATCGATTGACGGCTGGGAGGCATCATTAAAAATCATCTACATAATATTCATAAATCTATGGTGTACCGATTCTGACAAAGCACTTGCTCCTTGATAAATGCCTAGTTCAGCAAACCAAAAATTCACCCCATCCATTCCACCCAATCGGGAGTCGCAGCCACCAACTGTCCAAACATCTGCGGTTGGTTCTCCTCTTCTCCACCATTACTCCAGAGCGCTCGTCAGCTAAAATAATTAGGGTAGTCATACTCAAAAGCCAATGAATATCAGTATTGATATACCTGATGAGGTGCGCGTTTATGTAGAAGCACAAGTGATAGCAGGTGCTCATAACAGCATTGGCGAATATTTTCTAGATTTGGTACAGCAAGACCAAAAACGCAAGGCAAAAGAGGAGTTAGAAGCACTTTTGCTTGAAGGTATTAATGGAGAAGGGCAGGAAGTAACACCGGAATATTGGCAGAATTTACGTTCCACTGTTTTAGGACAGGACAGCATGGGGAACTCAGGCGACACATGAACTATCGGTTAATTGTCAAATACCGAGCAACGCAAGATTTGCGAAATTTGGCAAATTATATATTGGTCAATGGAAATACGGATACAGCAGTTAAATTCTTAAGTGCAATTGACCTTTGCTCAGTTGCAAAAGACTCCTGGAATGGGAAAGGTAACGCAGTTAGTAGTATCGAGATTGGGTGAAATCCGACAATGGCGCATCAAAAATTTTCAGGATTATCTGATTTTTTATCGTATTCAGGATACTACCGTCGAGATTCTTCGGATATTTCATGAAGCAAGAGATTTGGTAAATGTACTTAACGAATTAGACAAAGAGTCTTAACCCAAAATTGCTTACACCACCACCAACCAATCGCACCCCACTGATCGACAACCGTCCGCAAAGTTCACCCACACCTGCCACTGCCCCAGATAGTCGTTCCATATTGGCTCACCATTAGCAACCCCAATAGCTTCACCCACCTTGGAAACGAGTTCAGTGTAGAACTGACCAGCACTTTCTAATCCTTGCCGCAGCTTCAGTCTCAGCCCCTTCCAGCCTCCAACAGCCTCATCTGATGTTTGGGGATTATTGTGTGTGTCACTAACTTGAGTTTGTAACTCTATATTATTGGTGACTGACACCAACTCCCGATTCAACCACTTCTGGAAAATCACATTCCGCTCATCATTGGGAGGGACAAACTGGTAAACGCACTCCCGCTCCCCTCTCGGCCCCAATCGTCCCACATACGACAACCGCAGATCAATCTTGTCCAACAATTTCTGTGCGATCGCCACAGGGGTCAATTTCGAATGGCACTAAGAAAAGCTATAAGCCATACACAATAAGGAATACAGCTTTTAATGTAAGAGAGCGCAGGAATGTGATGATCCAGGCGATGCCTTCTCTTTCAGAGACGCTACCGCGAACGGCAACGTTAAAGACGAACGCTTCCGGAAAGATGATGTATGGTTGCCCCCAAAAATTTTTGAAGGTAGAAAAAGCTTACTCGTCCGTGAAATACTGTGTTTGAGACGAATAAGCCAAAACCAAAATTATTACTACTGTGACATTACGAGTACAAATTCTCAAGGACAAATTTAGTCAGA
>LXQD01000125.1 GCA_003326215.1 Nostoc minutum NIES-26
TATTGGATGTCGCTTTGAGAGAAGATGACTGTCGGATTAGAAAAGATAATGCACCACAAAACTTTACAATTTTAAGGCAGATTGCAATCAATCTTTTAGGTAAAGAAAAGCGGGTAAAAGTTGGAATAAAAAACAAGCAGTTTCTTGCCGCAATGGATAACAACTATTTAGCAAGAGTTTTAGCATTAATTTAAGCTAGTCTATTACAAACTTGATTTCACATTTTGTGTGAAAGTTTCACTTATTTTGCAGACAAACATAGTTTTGTATACCCATTTAATCAGTTTTTTAGTATTAATAGATAGAGATTTAGATGAAGATAAGCTAATTTCGAGTTTGGAAATTTTATTGATTTGTTTTATTTATATTTCTCTAATTGTTTGCAATTATCTATGTCATTTGGAAATCCTCTTTAATTTTTATTAGGAAATAAGATGCGTTTTCCCTGGGTGTTAACCCCAAAAACCGCCACCAAGACCCAAAAAGCAAAGCAATTTTAGATTACTTGGAACGTGAAGAACAAAAAGATGCCACCATTCAGCTAGTCGGCACTTTACTAAATATTGGACTGGGAGTAGCGGCTTTTTTTGCCACAGGCGGAGTGGCAATTTTCCTGGGAGTTGCAGCAGCACTAGCTGGTTTGGGAACTGCTGTCTACGAACTTGAGCAAGCGGATGACCTGTATGCGTCTGCTAGAGCAGGTGAAGCCGGTGGTAAACCCTTAGTTAATGATGCAGAAGAAGCCCGTTTTAATCTCATCATGAGTTGGGTGAATGTTCTATTAGCTGGTGTGGATTTAGGGTTTGCAGTCAAAGGAGGAACAACATTACTTGAAGCTACCAGCAAAGCAAGGCGCATGATGAAAATGCATGATGTCGATGTGCTTTCGCTATTAGAGGCGAATGAAATTGCTGAATTTAAGCAAGCTATCAAGTCGCTGCGTACAGCTAACGCAAGGAAGACAAGCGAAGTGCCTCCTGAGCTTGAACAGTTAAAGCAGAAATTAACACAGCGACTGGGTAAAGAAGAAGGAGAGAAGGTTTTTGCACAAGCAAGTTCTGTGTTTCCACGGGTGGAATTATCACCAGCAAAAGTCAGCGAATTAAATGGATTTAAAGACGTTTTGCCTAGCGATTTGCGAGATACTGTTCCTATTCAAGTAGACCACGACCTCACTGGTCAAATAGTCAAAGTACATTACCTCAAAGTTGATGGGCTGGTAAGCGAGTTTTATATCCAAGTAGCTCCTGGAGTGAAGGCATCTGAAATTAGAGAACATGTGCCAACTATTAAACTGATGCAGCGCTACACTGGTTTGGCTGGAAGAGTACGGGTACTACGCTCTCAACTAGGTTCTAATAAGGAACCGAGAGTCGGCACAAAGGCTTGGGAAGCAAAATTTGAGATTGAAAAGTTTGAGCAGATGATTAACACGCGAGTGCAAAAACTTGCAGTGGATACTTCACATCTTCAAGATCGAATTGATGGCTTACAAGAACTTGCATTTTTGGAGGCGGAATTACCTCGATTTAAACAAATTCTCGCTAGTATGGATGAAAGTCCAAGTGTGGGGTATGTTGCGGCTCAAAGACAAGAGCGCTGGATTCGCATTACTGAGAATGGTGCGATAGAATCCACTAATAAACCAATTACAGATGGTATCTCAATTTATCAAGATGAACTCAAGGCACTGCGAAATTTAGATTCAACTGCCCTTAAAGATTTAACGACAGAGTTTGGGGAACAAGCTGTATATCAACTAATCAAACGTCTTAAAGGTCAAGGTTTACAGAGAATCTATGCTGCGGGTGGAAAAAATGCTTTGAAGAATGCTATTGATATTATTGCTTTAGAAAATAAAGGAAAAATAGCTGATTTTGATGATTGGATAACATTTATGATAAAAGGTAATAAAAGTAACGAGCAAATTCTTGACATACTTACTGAACTTCAAGAGGCCAAGCGACTGGCCGGCACTTTAAAAAATAAAGAATTTGTGCGAGTAGGAGGTGATTTCCATGAAATATTTGATCGACAAGGAAATAAACTACCATCCTTTGATTTAACAGTTGAAAATAAGGCAGGAGAAGTTTTACGGAATGTCGATGTTAGAAGTATTAAATACCCTATTGAACTTTTTGGTGATTTGACTCAAGGAATTAAATATGCAATAGATAAACGTGTAACAGGAAAAACAGGAACAGTAGAAGCAACTATTCAGATTGAAATTGCAGAAAGACGAAATCCAGGAGCTGGTAAAAGATGGTACTATAACCAACAAACGGGGGATTATACTATTGTCGAAAAAGATGGCTCTATTCGTGTTCCACCTAAAAATATTTTTCAGGATGTTGCTGAGAATTTAGTCAATATTGAAAGAGAGAACTTACATCGTATAAAGGAAAATCCTCATCTTAATCTAATTGATCGTTGAATCGAAATTGAAGACCTCAACGCATATCTATCTAATTTTGAGCAAGCGATCGCCAGTATAGCGACAGTCTAGGTGTGGGATATATTGATAGAAACATGAGTGATTACTTTCTTTTTAAATTTCCAGGTAAGCAGTTTGCCTTAACATTCGAGCTTCCTGAAGAGGAATCATCAAATCTACAGTTACTTGACATAGGAATTAACGGAATTAATGAACTATGGAATCTAATACAACCTCTGTCAGCTGACCTCAGCTTTTGTTGTGAGAATCGTGAAACTCACATAATTGAGTATCAGACTAAACCGCCTGTTCCACACTGGCACTTAAAAGTATCGCAATTGCCCTCAACAATAATTACCAGTAAACCAAAAAGTTTCCTCAAAAGGGCGAACCATTAGGGATACAGCAGATATCACCAATGAAGAATACTGAGAAACAGGTATCTAATAATACGTAAACTATAAAAAATAATTATCATATTTTGCAGTAGTTCAAAATGTGAAATGATCAAAGTAGTGTGTCGTATATTGGCTCTTGAAATTGACTGTTTCATCTCACCGAATTGCCAAGAAGAGCGAGTCTCCAGAAGAACCGATTTTAACAGACTCAAAAACTCTTGATGAAGTGATTGAGTGTTTAGTAGAAAATTTTTCGATT
>LXQD01000126.1 GCA_003326215.1 Nostoc minutum NIES-26
TCTGTTGAACTTGTGTCAGATATTGTGCGATCGCATCTTTCCACTTTTGCACATCTTCATCGCTTGCTAAGTTGTGAACATCTTCTAAAGTCGTCACTTCTTCTAGCATTGCTAAGACGTTCGCCTTTTCAACAGGTGCTGCCACTGAATCATTATTTTGGGGAGTACTGAAAAACTGGTGCGGGCCATGCGGTCTAAAAGTCTGCGGTGGGGATTCTTCGATTAAGTCATCCAAATCTAGCTGCATGGTTGTTCTTACCAAACCAGCAAAGATATCAGTACTAATAACTGGCCCATCCGTATCGTTGTGAGCGCGTACATCTTCTAACAGTAACTCAGCACGGGATTTGAGAATATCTGCAATTTGATAAAAGGCGGTGGCGGCGGTTGATAACTGTGCTTCTATTGGTAAATTCTCTAATTCTGCGTCCAAACATTCCCACACCAGAGCAAGTGGAGAAGTCGGTGGTGCTTCTGAAATCTCATCTAATACGTCCCAAATTGTTAATTGCCAATATGCAGTCATTGTTATAAAGGAGGATGCAGCGGACAGGGACGCACTGGGCAATGAGCAGGGTTAATCTCAAACATATCTTTATACTGATATAGTGAGACACTATATTGAGATGCAAATGCCTGCAACACTTGGTCAGTATAGCTACGAATTTTGCCAGCAGTCAGTCCAAAACAGTGAATCGGTTCTAAGCGACAAACTGGTTGTTGTCCAAGCCACAGTTCGGCTGCTAAGGCGTGTAATGGTTTATCTCCCAGTTCCTTGTATAAATACAGCACAGCAAAATATGTTCCTGGAGGTTCTACTATAATGGTTTCAATGCCCGTATTAGCTGACTTACGTCGGCGGTAGAATGAGCGACGATTATGGCAAATGTGCGGATTCCAACATCCATCCCCTTCGGCTCCATGCAGTACCTTTGCTTTTGCAGTTGGTAACTTGGAGCATAGCTGACATTTGGGGTCTAGTGGCTTCGGCATAGACTACTCCACTTCTTCCTCACCTATGGCACGATAGTAGGCAGCGATCGCCGCTTGCTGTTCGCTCCTGAGCGTGTACCGTCGAAATGCTCTCTCGCTAGTGTGTCCTGTCAGTTTCCGTGCATGAGTTGGGTCAACACCCAACAGTAATAAGTCTGTGGCATAGGTATGACGAAACGAGTGTGGATGTAAATCTTCAATGCCTGCGATTTCTCCAATTTTCTCCACAGCAAAGTAAATGCCGTGGTAACTCAAACGTTCGCCTTTATATGAGGCATGGTGTGAAATCATCAATGGGCTAAGGTTGGTCAACTCTTCCCCAAATTCAGTACGTGATCGCAAATACTGTGCCACTACTTCTCGGCTTTCTTTTCGCAGTGGCACTAAGCGCGGTTCATCCGTTTTCGTGTCTGGCAAAAACAACAGCTTGCCATCGAACGAGCCAACATTTAGCTGCACAATTTCCCCGGCCCTTAAACCGTGAGTGAGAATGTGAACAAGTGCTGTATCTCTAAGTTTTGTTTCTCCTAGTAACTCCAAAGCCGCCCACACCTTTTCCATTTGTTCGGTAGTTAAACTTTGGGCGGGTGGCAATGGAATTTTTTCTAGTTTTACTCCTAGTGTGGGATTAATAGCAACAATGTCAGGATACGTGCGGCACATCCATTTGAAAAAGCTTTTGAGGGCAGCAATTCCTGCATTAATACTGCTTTTAGACAAGGGTTTACCTGCATCGGTCTGAACTTCTGACATTAAATACTCTTTGTACTGCCCAAAATGCCGTGGGCGCAGTTCATGATAATGTAATTCACTCCAGCCCAAAAACCGTTTGAGTTCGCGCTCATAAAGCTTACGGCTGTTAGGTGCAAGGTTATTGCTGCGTAAAAATTCCAGCACCTTCACAAGGCGGATGTCGGTTGGTGGTCTTCTAGTTTCTCCTCGCTGTGTAAGATGTGGAGTTTCACGTTCGAGGGGAATTAATTTAATCGGTGGTAAAGAATCTGCATTATTCATGATTGGTTTGAAGTCGGAGGTCGCTCTTCACAAGTCGCAAGTGTTATTTAGAGGATTTATTCTACAGCGAATCCTGATAATTGACGCATTTTGGGGGTGTGAAACCCGATGACAATATCTTGCTTAGGTACGCCCATTTCTATTAGTTCTAATGCAATATCTACTTCAGTTGTATTCTGTTGAATCCAAATTTTATTATTTTTAATATCTAGGTGCATTATCGGCCCATAAATTCGCTTTTGATTATTCCATCCGATGCTAATAATTTGATAACAGTCATGTTCATTATCAAAAATTTGTTCAACTTCTACATCTCCGTAACTTGGCTTGTATTGGAGATATTTAGTTAATAGTTGCTTTACTTGAGAGCGGTATTCAGTTAATTTATCCATTGTTCTATCATTTCCGTATCAAAATCTTCAATTTTGTTGTCATTTTAGCTGATTACTTTTTCATAGCTCGTGCCTTGAGCAAAATCATTAGATGAGGTCGCAGGTCGCAGGTCGCAAGTTGCAGGTCGCAGGTCGCAAGTTGCAGGTCGCAGGTCGCAAGTTGCAGGTCGCAGGTCGCAAGTTGCAGGTCGCAGGTCGCAAGTTGCAGGTCGCAGGTCGCAAGTTGCAGGTCGCAGGTCGCAAGTTGCAAGTCGCAGGTCGCAGGTCGCAGGTCGCAGGTCGCAAGTCGCAGGTCGCAGGTCGCAAGTCGCAGGTCGCAAGTCGCAGGTCGCAAGTTGCAGGTCGCAGGTCGCAAGTCGCAGGTCGCAAGTCGCAGGTCGCAAGTTGCAGGTCGCAAGTAATTATCTATATATTTATTCTCTATTCAGAGTTAAATTATTGATTGTCGCTTGTTGCCTCCATTTTTCTGCCGTTGGATTTGCTGCCATTCAATTTCTCTTTAACTGTGCGGGTAGAAGCAATGAGTATTTTCACTATTTCATTGGCTTCTTTAAGCAATTGCTCGAACTTAGGTTTCTCAACAACCTCAGATTCAATTAAAATTTCTAGCCAATACTCAGTTTCACGTGCCTCTTTCAAAGCAATTTCCATTTTGTGCAAGAAGTCTTTATCAGACTGAGCTGAC
>LXQD01000127.1 GCA_003326215.1 Nostoc minutum NIES-26
AGTACACGCTATCCATGCCGACTGCAACTGTTGAAGAAATTGCTCATCACTTAAAAGCTTGACTTTTTCTCCTCCTATAGCCCGAATGCCTGCTTTTGATTGAAATAGCTTTTGAGTGTCGCCAGCTATCGGTGCAAACTCCAGATCGAACTGCCTCACGAATGACTCAAAGTTTTCGTTTGCTGCCACTGTTACTTCATGCCCAGCACGTTTCAAGCCAATGCCCAAAGCGCAGTATGGTTCCACATCGCCCMYSGAACCTACTGTTAGGATCGTTATCTTCAGCTTTCGGCTGGGTGGAGTGGGTGAACTAGGGTTCAATTGCTTTTCCTGCGCTTCACTTCGGTTCTACTGATGAATTTTATCGGATTGGGGATGGCTGGGGGCGATCGCTGCGCCAACCCAACGTCAAGGACAAACGGTCTACAACTAAGCTTTTTGGAACTGAACGACCGAAATTGTTTCTTGGCTCAAACTAGATGTCCTAAAAATGAAAATTTATCGCGTTTTTTGATGATAACATGAGATTTACTCGTGTTTATGTCTAAGCATTTCATGTCTTCTGTGATTCATAATCCCGATACACTTCGTCGATTACCGCAACAAACCCGCAGTCGCCAACGGGTCAATCAAATATTGGATGTAGCTGCTCAATTATTAGAAGAAGTAGGTTATGAAGCGATTTCAACCGAGTTAATTGCCAAGCAGGCAAATATCTCAATTGGTTCTCTCTACCGCTTTTTTCCTGACAAGGATGCTATTGTTCATGCCCTGTCAGAGCTATACGCGGGAGCAATGCGAGAGTTATTTGCGGCTAGATTTAATCCATCAACGATTAATTATCCCTTAGCAATATTATTGAGTGAGGCAATTGAAGATTTTGATAAATTTTATACCACTCAACCAGGTTGTCGGGTGACTATGCTGCGATCGCGAATCTCTGCCGAATTGCAAGCAGTCAATGGGCGAGTTGACCGTGAGATTGTTGAGCAATTGGATAACTTCTTTGCTTTACGGCAACCGCACATGAGTCCACAACAAAGGCATTTAGTAGCTTTAGTCAGTGTAGAAATTGCAGGGGCGCTTCAGTTGTTATCGCTCGCTCAAGACGATAGCTTACGACGGCAACTGGTAGAACAAACTAAACAAGTTTTGATTGGTTATCTTCAACCACTGTTTCCCGATCGTATCGATTGCTCAAGTAAATGARGAGTTTATTTATGTCTAGACAAATTGCGATCGTCGGAGCCGGCCCTGGTGGTCTTGCCACTGCCATCCGTCTTGCTGGAATGGGGTATCAGGTGCAAATCTTTGAAGCGACTGAACGCGTAGGTGGACGAATGCGTGGCTTAGAAGTTGATTCCTACGCCTTTGATACAGGCCCGACTATTCTTCAACTACCACATYTATATGAAGAGCTTTTTGGGGAAGCTGGCTTAAATTTTGCCGACTATGTTCAACTTCAACGATTAGAACCCTATACTCGCCTTCTCTTTTGGGATGGCACACAATTAGATTTAACTTCCGACCTCGATGCCTTTAAAACACAACTGGCAAACTTGCGTAGCRATTTACCATTAGCCTTCCAACGCTGGTACAAAGAACATATCCGTAAATATGAATTAGGCTACAAGCCCTATCTCGGCAGCCCTGTACGCCCTTTGTTAGGTTATTTGCGCCCGGATGAAATTGTGAATCTATTCTCATTTCGACCCTGGGAAAGTTTATATCAACACTTTTGGCGATTTTTTCAAGATGAGCGATTAGTCTATGCTCTGAGTTATCCCTCAAAATATTTAGGGATGCACCCAACTGTAGCAGCCAGCGTTTTCAGTCTGATTCCATTTTTAGAATTTGCTCGAGGAGTTTGGCATCCTATGGGCGGATTCCGGGCATTAGCACAGGSATTAGGTCAGGCCGCTCAAGACTTAGGTGTAAAAATTCACCTGAATCGTCCAGTACATCAAGTTTGGATCGAGCAGGGGCAAGTTCGTGGTCTTGAATTRGCTGTTGGCGAACGCCTAAATTTTGATGCAGTTGTCATCAATGCTGACTTTGGCTACGCTATGCGTAACTTACTACCAACTTCAGCACGAGGTCGCTACACTGACCGCAAGCTTGGGCAAATGCAATTTTCATGCTCTACCTTCATGCTTTATTTGGGGATAAATCGCCGCTACGAAGATTTACCCCATCATCAAATCTATTTATCAGAAAATATTCGCCGACTTGAACGCCCCTGGATCGATGATTCGGCATTAGATGAAACCGATCCACCATTTTATGTCTGCAATCCTACTATTATCGACCCCAGTAAYGCACCTGCCGGACACAGCACTTTGTTTGTCCTAGTTCCAATTCCAAACACTTCTTATGCCGTGGACTGGGATATTAAACAAAAAACTTACCAAGACTTCGTGATTAAACGCCTACCTTTACTGGGATATGACGATATTGAAAAACATATTGTTACCCAGAAATGTTACACCGCACAAACTTGGCAGGATGATTATCGAGTTCATTTAGGTGCTGTATTCAATCTCAGCCACAACTGGAGTCAGCTTGGCCCATTTCGCCCACCAATTCGTTCGGAAAATATTGCCGGGTTGTACTGGATTGGTGGTGCTGTTCATCCTGGAAGTGGATTACTCACAATTTTGGAGGCATCTCGTAGTGCTGCTAGATTTATTCGTCAAGATATTGCTTTAACGGGGTCTTACTAGCTTAGCGACAGAAAATCGAGTTCGGCAGCATCACATATAATACTTTTCGGATAATAAATTTATTCGTGTTCGCGTAGCGTCTCCGACAGGAGAAGGCAGGCTGCTAGGTGGCAGGGGGGCACAGAGGAAGCACCTGAAAATTATTTGGCAGATGAGACAGATTATCCTGATGTTTTTCCTTTATTTGATAATGGAAAAATTCAGGTAAAAATTCAAGCAGACAGTTGAGTCTAGGAAAATCATACACCTTAATTTACAAGTTTTGTCGCCATCACCTTTGCTGCTTCCAACTCAGTTTGTACTCCCGTTCCATCGCCACCAGTAGTCTCG
>LXQD01000128.1 GCA_003326215.1 Nostoc minutum NIES-26
TGTTCTTACCGTGGGACTCGTGCTATTGATTTGTGTACCCCAGTAGACGGCTATCGATTGACTTATCTGGGCAGAACCGATATCCAAACGGCTCACAACGTATATAAGGGTGATAAGTTTGTTGGCATACTCTTCAAGGTCAGAAATCCAGATGAAATCTGGGAAAATACGCCACAAACTTACTATTGGCGGTGTGGGAACGGGGTTCAGTACTGGAGTGTTAGGGAGGCTATTGAAGCACTGTCAACAGCAACTGCTGTAGTCAACAGTGAAGCGCCAGCAGTGAGTCGGGAGTTGGTCGCGGCGTAGTCGAACTGGGAAAAGGGCGATCGCATATCAACAAAACTGCGATCGCTGCTAAAACAAAATCGATAACGAATACGCATCATGCCACAAAATACGGCAACTATACTCTTGCTTGTTGCTCGTATACATTAGTATTGGCAGACGCAACTGTGTAGTCAATTACCTATATTCAAAGCAAAAGTTCTTTACACAACTTGTATACGCTTTCTCAAAGTTGGAAGTTAAAAGTATAAAAAGGAGGTGGGACTTACTGCCCACCAAATTCAAAGCATGTTACTTCAGCTATCCTATTCACCAAACATATTGATTGGTTCTGTAGAAAGATTGAGACTGTCTAACACTTGCGGCGTAAATACATACGGTGGCACAATCATCCCAATGGTAGAAGTTAATTGTGAAAAGTAAAGCTATTGCCTCTCAACACAAGTGCGTAGACGTGAAGCGGCTTGTCGTCAGCAGACCAACGGGCGGCGATCGCCTGCAAATCCATCCAACAGGGAGCCGCTCGGCAAATGAGTCAAACAGTTCTTCAAGGATGTTGGTAGTGTCAACATCTCAAATATGCTGCACCAGTATGACGAATGGTTCCTTATCGTCTTGTGCTAGAAATGCTTGTACCTGTTGAAATCCAGCTTTCTTCCATGCTCTGAGCGCACGTTCGTTAAAGGCTGCCACTGTAACGCGAAAGACCCTAGGATTGAACTTTGAACGCGCAAAATCGAGGACATCTGCAATATACATCTGTCCCTTTCCCTGCCCTGTCAGGTCGGGGCGCACTCCCAAACCAATGTCAAGTGCGTCCTTTGCATAATCGCCTCCTGGCACTTGGGCATCCTTACCAAAACAGCAAAAGGCAACCAGTTCGCCATTGTACTGAATGCTATAGTAAGCGTTTTGAGAGTCTACAAACGACCCAATCAGTGTTTCATCAGACGTACTGTTGTACCTCTGGTAAGGTGGCTCGTAATGCCAGCGAGTAAGTTTTTCTGCGTTAGCCGCATTCATCGGTTCAAAGCAAAAATGCATTGACACACTCCCAATAGCTCACCCTATACCTTGTGCTAAAAGTATAGTTCGGTATTATTGGCAGCGTGAGTCTTGAATGTAAGAAAGGCGATTGCATCCAACACAAATGCTATCGCCTTTACAACTAAATCGATAACGAATACGGATCATCCCACAAAATAGAGCAACTATACTCTCACTTCGATTTGTAATTATTAATACCTGTACTGCTCGATAACAGCGATTTGACTGCTGCTAATGATTGCGATCGCGTTCCTTTGAGCGAGAGTAGTTTTGTTGGTTTAGTCCAAATGAAAAGGCGAGTGCATGTATACCCGGTAAGCGCACTCGCCTCAAACTGTAACCAGAAACGAGGTCATCATGGCACAAACCATAAATATTACACTGTCTGCTCCAGACAGTTGTGATTCTGCCTACTTTTTGTATGAAGAATCCACAGATAAAATTCTCTTGCCCCCAGATGACCCCAATGCAGAGGTAATTGCACTTGTTGGGTACAAACTTGTTTATGTCAAAGGTGCTTCCCCGAAGATATACCGCGTATATAACAATGATTCAATGCTGGGTGTGATATTTCAACACTTAACCCATTGGTCAACCCCTTCGCTTAATTCAAAATGCAAAATTCAAAATTCAAAATTAATAATAGAAGCAATACACTAATTAATTCCGAGTAAAAGTTTTTACGGATTGGAATTTTGAATTTATAATTTTTAATTTTGAATTGGAGCGAAGCGACCGTTGGATGCGGCTATTGGTTTAAAGAAGTTCATGATAGCTACAGGGGTACTTAGGGCGGCTTCGACCGAGCAACAGTCAACTGCCTCTCAAGAACAAGAGCGACTTATAAGTATCAGCCGCTCTTAGAAAGCATAACGATATTAAGGGTTGTGGTTGTAATAAGTGAAAAAGGGTACTACTTACTGCTCAATCTCGCCGGAGAGTTGCAAAGTTTTTGAATGCATACAAGAGTCTAATCCATTCTGCATTAAAAATCAAGCAACTCAATGGCTACTTACACCACTAACGTAAGAAGGGCAGGCACATGAAAAGTGCAATGAGAAACGCTAGTTTTTCTGTAAACATAACCAGTACTCATGCCTGGAATGCGGAAATAATCACCCGTTTCAAGTTCTTGGAATGTCATAAAAACGACTTCAACTACTGAACTAGGTACACATTAGCTTACACCTGAATTTTCCACAATCAGCATCAGTTACAAAATCAGGAGCATCGCAGAATGGAATTGTTATTCGCCAGCGTGACGAATGATGCCCAAAGGCAATCTTTGGCAGCTTAAAATATTCAGTAGACACGAAAAAAACAGTAAGTGATTGACCAACCAATTCAAGAAGGTAGGCAAATGACTGAGGACAGCAGATTTGATGATATTTACCTGCGCCTGAATGAACTAACTCAAGATGTTGCCACCCTGAAAATACAAGCAGGGACTATTGGGACATCACAAGTAGCGATCGCTCGAACTTTGAGCTTGGCTACGGGACTAGCATCTGATATGCGGGAAGTCAAAACAGATATTAGAGAAATGAAAGCTGACATTCAGAATTTAAATGCTGGGTTAGAAGAAGTTCTAAGGCTATTACGTGGTGGCGGTTCTCAAGCATAATTCAGAAATGAGCAATGAGCCAACAATTCTATGGTCAATTTGTTGAA
>LXQD01000129.1 GCA_003326215.1 Nostoc minutum NIES-26
GGTTACTTTGAGCAATAGAAGCAGATTTACTGTCTTTGAAAGCAATATAGTTTCTCATGAAAATGATAATCGCTCTTAGGGGGTGAGTTGGCGAGCGGCGCTCGCCAACTCACCCCCTCCCCCTTGAATGATTATCATTATCTATAAAAATATTTGCGTAGATACTCAATATTTAATCCTTAAGTAAGTACTTTTGATAACTTTATTTTCAGTAGTTAACTATTTAGAAGCGAGGTAATACTTTGTACCTCTAAATTACGCATCTAGTGTTTATCCGGTTAGGTGCAAGATATCAGTTATAGCTTCTTTGCTAGCATTGCCTACATACAGCCTCTATAGCCAAGTCTTTTATCAACCCAATTACAAAAACTTTTCTATCTAAACAACTTTCATTGCGAATTCTTTAATCTACTCTCTAATTAATTAATACCAATTCTCCAAAATCCGGCAACAGATTCAAACTCAGAAACCCTTGTAAAATAAAGCTTTTTCAATTGCGTTAGCGCAGCGTTAGCGAGTCCGCGAGCGTCATTGCGAATTGCGAATTGGTATAAGTTGTCATTACTTAATTCTAACGTCTCTTTTGCTAATATCTGTACTCAAAATGGAGGCTTAGTAGCTATGCCTCCATTTTTACCTCTGACTTTTAATTTCTATTTAAGTTCTGCTAAGCTAATGAGCATTTAAGTTGCATAAAACCGAGGCTGAACCCCTTATTACAAGCGACTCATCCTAGAAAAATGGATGACGATTAGCTTATCGAGTAGTTTTACCAATCTTCACAGTAACTATCAACTCGAAGTTCTCGCCAAATATCTGAAGCTTGCAAACCTGAGTGATTTATAGATTTCACTTCATCCTTATCCAAGACTGAACAAGAGTAATAGTTAGGAACATACTCAAGCTTATTATTACTCTCTTCTAATTTTTCTTTAACTTGCACCGCTAACTTTGGATTCTCAATAGTTGTAGTTTTAGGCTCTATCTGTTGGGATAAATCTGTTGTTGTCTTTCTCAAGATCGGTCTTTCTACGGGCTTTTCTATTTTTCTAATCAGTCTCATATCTCTCAACTTAACAAATCTTTAAACGTCAAAAGCTTTCCTTTTCAATCTGAAGAGATTGGTGATTGGCCAGAGAACTTAACATTGATATATTATTCATGATGGAATGGCACGCTTGTTAACGGTAAACTCAGTATTTATAAGGATGAGCGGGTGTAGGGAATAAATTGGAGGAAAGTTTTGTTTGAGGCACTAAAATTCAATCGTGTTAAACCACTACACCCGTTGCGCCACCCCCTACACCCTGCCAAAAGCGACGTTTCATCTTTTCAAGCGTGACATTCATTCATGATGATTTACTTGTTAGACCACTTACAAGTAGTTAAAACTAGTACCAGTTTGTTCGGTTTGCTGCACTACCACATACTTTTACTTTAAACACAAGCTGTCAAAACCCTTTGATACAGGTAGAAACGGTTGAGCAATCTTCCGTTTAGCATCGCTGAGTTCAGTTTGACTTAAGCAAACCACTGCATGATTTTGTGTCAATCTCTAACTACCACCAACGCAACCAGTGGTAACCCAGTAGCGGATCTCAGGAAGGTTTTCGATGCTCACAGAAGGGTCGATAACTGAAGCCACTGTAGTATTAGAGAACAAAGCGATCGCACCTCCAGTTTGTGCCAGCGATCGCCTTGTCGTAACATCTGCGATTCAATACTCCAGTTTCAGCTATGCATTGACTGATGCTGGCTTAAGCTACACCAACGCTCAAACGCGATCGCTGCCAAGCCAAGAGCGATTGGATTAAGACTACTATTAAAGTCAATATATCTGTAGTGCTAAGATGCTACTTTTTCTCGAAACTGTTTGCCAGCAGAAAATGCGGGCACTCTAGTAGCCCCAATCGTGATTGTCTCCTTGGTTTTTGGGTTACGCCCTTCACGCTCGGAGCGTTCGCGTCGCTCGAATGAACCAAATCCTACTAGCGTTACCTTCTCCCCGTTCGCTACAGCTTCGGTAACAACTTCTAAAAAAGCTGATATCACTTCATCGGCTTGCTTTTTTGTCATGTTGGCTTTAGCTGCCACAGCATCTACTAATTCACCTTTGTTCATAAATTACCCTGAAGTATTGCAAGTATTGGAAATTTAGCATCAGTAACTCTTGTTAGCAAAGGGGAAAAGGGATAAAAATCAAAAATGTAATACTACAAAGTCTTTTGAGTTTCATCAATTCCTGCACTCTTTGGCGCAAAGGGCAAGAACACCGTGACAACCGATGTCAGCGATTGGTTCGAGTGGGCGCGGCGGCAGCGAATCGTGCTGGCGATGTCAGATAGTAAGGTGTATACGCCAGGTGGTCAAGCTGTGGAGTTGCAAGAGATGATGCGGCGGTTTCCGGTTGGGGAGTGAAAGCAATCTTGCTTTTATTCCTATTTATCGCCTCATCCTTCTAAACGGAGATTTATTAGAACGAGAAGACGGTGCGGAGTGTGCCTGTAACGATTGTGCCATTGACGCTCTGATTAGCTGAATTTGTAATCACCTGAAGCACAGGTGTAATATGGAGATTATCATTAATTGGAAAATTGTAAAAAGTCTCGAAATTCGTTTGTGTTGAATCTCCTATTTCATTTGCAATAAAGGGCTGACCTACAGCTACACCTGCCAGAGCATTTTCAATAACTGATATCTTGCACCTAACCGGATAAACACTAGATGCGTAATTTAGAGGTACAAAGTATTACCTCGCTTCTAAATAGTTAACTACTGAAAATAAAGTTATCAAAAGTACTTACTTAAGGATTAAATATTGAGTATCTACGCAAATATTTTTATAGATAATGATAATCATTCAAGGGGGAGGGGGTGAGTTGGCGAGCGCCGCTCGCCAACTCACCCCCTAAAAGCGATTATCATTTTCATGAGAAACTATATTGCTTTCAAAGACAGTAAATCTGCTTCTATTGCTCAAAGTAACC
>LXQD01000130.1 GCA_003326215.1 Nostoc minutum NIES-26
GTAACTTTTTCTTGAAACTTTGCCAGTGATTTGCTTAAATCTAAACTTGAATGTATATTTTTATTCATGAAGTGACGGCAAACTCCCTGTTTTGATATTAAACATCAAAACTATTACTCAAAGGGCATCCTACACTTTTTTGTTCCTTTAATAGAATTACACCACCGTCAAAATAAATTTCTCTAAGTATTGCTGAGATTTTTGCTGGTCAATAAGTATCTATTTTACTAATGTACTGAAATTAGTGTTTAGCGATCGCTCGTTTAAAGTCTAACTTCAGAAAATCGCGTTGCTCCCCTTTCTCCGGGGCTAAGTCTTGTTTGTCTGCCATTTTTACCACCTCGTACCAATTCGCAATTCGCGCATCAGCGCAATTCGCAATTTAAAAATTTAGATACAGCAAAGGTTTGCTGGTTTGCATCTGTTTCACAATCTAAGTGAATTGATATCACTTATTTCATGTGCTTGCTGGATTCTTTTTCATAATGACTTTCGCCATTTCCAGAAGTCCATTTGCATTAGCCTCTACCGGATTATCCAGAATTTTGAAACCGTTTTTCTCTAATAGCTTCCGAAATCCAGGTAACAGGCAGCCTCCACCAATCGCCCAAATCTCATCCCCTTGGTGTTTTGCATCCAATGTCAGATTCACCACTTTCTTCAAGTATCTTTCGTACCAATCTTTCAAACAAGCAAGGTAAACATCTCTTATATCTATGTCACGGCTGTACTTGGTATGTCCCATTTCCAAGCAAAAGCGAATCTTCGATGCATCCCCAATTTTCCCACCATTGAGATGTTTCATCTTTTGAGAAATGTCATCTATGAGAATTTCTACACCTGTAGGGTAAGGTGTATGAACTTCACGCTTGCCTTGGTAATAACGAGAATACAAAGTTGTTCCGTTACCGAAGTCAAGAACAGTTAACTTTGCCGGGAGTTGTTGCCCAAACAATGCTCCCATCCCCTCTGGTATCACCTTGAGTACTTCGACTTTAACCTCTGATTGATTGCCTGCAAGTATTGGCTGATATTCTCCGTTGAGTACTTGTTCCAACTTTGAGGCAAGAGTTACATCATGTAAACTCACCACTAACTTTAAATGCCAAGCTTTTCTGTGTGGCAGATGTGCCAATGCTCCCAACAAAGTCAACAGCGCATTGTTGACTTTGTTTTCGTTATCATCTGTGTTGCGCTCAAAATGATAACCCGCACGAAATGCTGATTCTCCTACTGTGTAAGCACTACCATTGAAAACTACTCTTCCTGGTACGTCCTCCATGTCCATTGTGGAAATATAGCTGGGGACACGAACTACTCCAAAGCCATCGACTAAAAGTTTTACGCTTCCATAGCCGTTATCAAAACCAGCAGCAAAAATTTTTTGTAAGGTGTGAACGTTAGACATTGGGTTCAAATGTAATACGGTTCGATTAACAAACTTATCTGTTCAAATGAATCAGGGAAATTGGGCAAGAGTAAATAAGCGTGCATAAGAGGAAAATTACAAATATTTCTCCGGTTCTGTGTTGCTCTGTTTTTCCCCGTGCATGAAGAGCTTATCATACTCGTATCGGGTGTCAAATGGTACACAAAATCTTATTTAAATAAAATACCCTAAGTAACTCCTAGGTATACCTCATATAGGTGTTAAATTGTCGCTAATTTTGGGGAAGTTTTTTGGGGTACATTTAGCCCCCATTTGTGTGCCATGTAATTTTTGAAATTTTTATCTTTATCAACAATTTTTGAGTTTTTAAAATTTTTATCAAAACAAAATTCACTAGCCACGATCGGAATTTTTAAATTTAATTCTCAACTGCCATTAGTAACGCAGCAGAAATTAATCTAAATTATTGGCTGATTGTTTTATACTCTGTTTCAACTCCCTTCGGGAGAGGGAACTCTTAACAGGTAACGCTTAACAGTTTGTCCGTTCGTTTCCTCTCCCCGCCCGAAGGGTCTGAGTCCCCCACCTGTAGGTAGTAAGCTTTGATGGAGGCTTAAATCCCCCATCACAGGCAGTCCTTGTTCCCTATTCCCTTTTCCCTGTTCTCCGTTAATGTTTTTCTTACTAAACTAGTTGGCGTTGCATGTCCAGACTCGATTTAGATACCGTTGGCATTTACCTGCAAGAAATTGCTCGCTTCCCAATGCTCAAACCAGAAGAAGAGATTGTTTATGGTAGGCAGGTACAGGAGTTTATAGCAGTTGAATGCCACAAAGATGATTTAAGGCAACAGCTTCAGCGAGAACCAACACAGACCGAATTTACTGCACACACCAACAAAACAGAAGCACAATTAGTTCAAATCCAAAAGCTTGGTAAACGAGCTAAACAAAAAATGATTACAGCTAACTTACGCCTGGTAGTTGCTGTTGCCAAAAAATATCAGTGGAGCAATCTGGACTTTCTAGACTTAGTGCAAGAAGGGACTATTGGGCTACAAACGGGAGTAGAGAAGTTTGACCCTAATCGCGGCTACAAATTCTCTACTTATGCCTATTGGTGGATTCGCCAAGCAATCATGCGAGCCATTGCTGAAAAATCTCGCACAGTTCGCCTGCCTTTTCATCTGAGTGAAAAATTTATACAAATTCGCAAAGTCCAGAGAGAAGGGAGCATCCCAATTTGGCAGAAACAAAGAAGATAGTCAAAATAATTCGCGAGTAATAATCGCGAATAAAATGGGGCGATGCATCTCCACTGTGCGAAAATTATTGTAGCAAGGGAGCAAGGTGATGACTATGACACCAGAAGATAAAAAACGTCTAGAAGCCCATATCCAAGAGATAGCCCTCATCCTTTATCAAAACACCCCACCAGAAAAGATTGAGACTTTTGAAGGGATTGAAACAGCAGTACGTGACCAAGTTCTCGAACACGTTAGCCCAAAAATCGCATTTTTTTTGTCGG
>LXQD01000131.1 GCA_003326215.1 Nostoc minutum NIES-26
TGATTTAAGCGCAGTCCTAAAATTCCATATTCCTTGTAGGCTTGCTTCCAGCTCGTTATCGAACCAACAGACACATCTAAAATTGTTTGAATTTCCTCATATTTGTAGCCTTGATAAACCAGTTTCACTGCCAAAGCTTTCCTCACCTCACGGGCATCTGGGCGATTATCTATAAATTCTTGTAGTTCTGCGATCGCAGCTTGTAGATGCTGATTTATCATTGTTTGCTGTTAGACAGATATATTTCTCCGTATTATCTCGCAGTTTTTTTCAGAAATCAAATATGATTCCTATATCAATCAACCTATTTTTTTGTTTTAACGTAAGAACCAAAAAATATGGCGTTGCATAACAGTGGGATGAATTGGGGTAAGCAGGGGAGGCAGGGGATGCAGGGGAAGCAGGGGGAGAATTTTAGAAGTTGCTAAATCATCCCGCAACTATGCAACGCCAAAAATATTAGCAACAGCCGCATCAAGACTTTTTCTAGACTATATGCGTCGCAAAATTATATATGTTTTAATTCTGCTGCTTTCATTGAGTGTTATTACGCTTTGGTGGCCTGTGAATGATTCTGAATGTGATTCAGAGGCTTTTCTAAAATCAAAAACCAAAAAATTCCAAGTGCAGGCTACTAAAGTTGTTGTTCAGCCATGGCTCGGCGAACACCAAGTGTATGGAGTTTTTATGGTTCCCGACGAATACAAGCAAACTCCATTTTTTATTTTAACAGTCAAGGGTGCTATCAGCGAATGTTCAAGACCATTTGGCTACAGGCAAAACTTTGATGACATCTTTGCTGAGGCTGGGACTCATTTAGTGAGAAACTACATTAGAACCCGCATTGCTCTGCGGCTCATTCTTCAAGGGTTTTACTTCCAGCTTAATGATAAACAGAGCTGGACGCTGACCTTTCCTCAGCCAAAGGCTGATCGAGAAGAGATGGCAGAGTAGAAGCAGAGGGGCAGAGGAGCAGGGGGCAGAGGAGTAGAACTCAGCACTGCCAACTCAGTAGTCTTCTAGTGCGGAACTTTAGGTGAAGTTGCGATCGCTGTCAAGTTGGTGGTTGAGTTTCCAAAATATTGTTGTTTTCTACCAAATTATTAGTAGCATTTACTACAATTTGTGCGGCTCCCGTGAAAAACGATCGCTCTATAGTCGCTGGAATGTCACTGGGTTGGTGGTAGTGGGGAGTACGTAAGTTTGCCGTATCCGTGACCAGCACAGCACCAACTCCCTGATACCAGAATGGGGCGTGGTCGCTGCGTAAGGTGTCGGGTGTCAGCAAACCTTTCAGAGGAATGGGTAGTCTCAGGACTGGTGGCAGATTCGATACTTCCTGATTTAGGGTATTTGAGGTTAAACTCTGTGAGTTTTGAAAGGCATTCAGCAAAGGTAAGTGTTCTGCATCGCCGATTACTGCTAAAAAGTCGCCCTTGTTGCTCGGTGGGGCAATGGGCAATCCTGTGGGATACGCTTGACATCCGGGAGTATAGCAAGCATATCCCACCATATCCATAACTATGACACCGCGTAGATTTTTTAAGCGTGCTGCTTTGGCAACAAATGCCCGACTGCCTAACAGACCGGCTTCTTCTTTATCAAAAAAAGCTAATTGCAATGTCCGTGGCATCGGACGCGAAGCCAGAAGCCGGGCAACTTCCAGTATTACAGCAATACCAGTGGCGTTGTCATCAGCACCAGGGGATAAGGCAACAGTATCGTAATGTGCTGCTACGAGAATTGCTCCGGCTGTTTTGTCAGTTCCCTGTCGTTCTGCAAAGACATTAACACCGTCAGCAAACTTTTCCAGCTGGGGTTTCCAGCCCAATTTTTGCAGTTCTGTAGTGATATAAGTGCGAGTTAGAGATCGCTCTATAGTGGTGTAGCGCTGAAAATTCAACTTTTGGATATGAGTTAATAGCTTGTCAGCCGAAACTTGGGGCGTAATCTTCACTTCCTGGAGCTGTGGTGGTTGAGGTGTTTCTATTGGAATGCGTTCAACGATTACAGGTGAGGGACGTTGCTCAAAAAAACCGTTGAATGCAGTACCTCTACTACTCACCACAGCAACTGCCACCAACACCAACAGCCCTAGCCAAATCCATTTTTTCATGTAAATCTATACCTTGGCTTCCAGACTTAGGGTAACGCGATCGCTAAGTTTGACAACCCGTCTTTTGACAGCGATCGTAACTTCACCTAAAGTTCCGCACTAGAAGACTACTGAGTGCTGAGTTAGGAGTTAGGAAATAAAAACCCTTTGGGCAGGGAAAAGGTTAAAGGGAAAAGGACGGATCTTTTCCTTTCCCCTTTCCCAAGCGAAGCCTTCTTCCTTGTTCCCCTTGTCCCCCTTGGGGACATCCAATAATTAAATTACTCAATTCCTGCATCCAATACCAGTATCCAATGTCTTCTCCCCCTGCTCCCCCTGCTCCCCCTGCCTCCCCTGCTCCCCCTGCTCCCCCTGCTCCCCCTGCCTCCTAACTTCTGACTCAGGAATTTACTTATGCTAGATTTGTCGCTGATCGCAATCTTAGGGTTCCTGGGCAGTTTTGGGCATTGTTTTGGGATGTGTGGCCCTCTAACAGTGGCATTTTCCCTGTCCGAACGGCAGAACACTCCACAAAAAGTCTCTTCTGGAGGAACATTAACCTTGGAAGTGTCCTCCACATGGCAACAGCAATTAAAATTTCATATCCTGCTGAACCTAGGGCGGATGTTAAGCTACGCTCTGGTTGGTGCTGGTATAGGGGCACTAGGTTCAGTATTTTTGCAAGGTGGACAGTTAGCAGGTGTTGGCAGTGACTTCCGCCGAGTCATGGCAATTGTTACTGGGGTAATGCTGATTTGGTTTGGGTTAGGACAAGTAACGCCCAATTTCCTGCCTCGAATTCCGATTTTACACCCTCTCCTACAAGGCAGCTTACACGATCGCTTGAGTGCCGGAATGGTTAAGCTTTCCTTACAAAATAAATGGTGGACACCAACGCTTTTGGGAATGACTTGGGGTTTGATGCCCTGCGGTTTTCTATATGCAGCTCAAATTAAAGCAGCGGAAACTGGCAATTTAGGGATGGGTGCGGCAATGATGCTGGCTTTTGGCTTGGGAACACTACCCACTATGTTAGGAGTAGGCATTTCCACCTCTTTAGTGAGTAAAGACAGGCGCAGTCAGTTGTTTCGTTTAGGCGGTTGGGTTACTCTCACCATTGGCGTTATCACGTTGCTGCGGACTGGTGACACAATGGTAGATTACACCGGACATGCGGCATTGATTTGTTTGATATTGGCGCTGATTGCTCGTCCGATTAGCAACTTGTGGGCTTCACCCCTACGTTACCGTCGTGCCTTGGGAGTAGGAGCCTTTGTGCTGTCTGTGGTTCACACTACTCACATGATAGAACACTCACTGCAATGGAATTTTGCCGCCTTCTTTTTCTTGCCGCTAGACTTTCAGTGGGGCATGGCTGCGGGTGCTGTAGCATTAATATTAATAACCCCCGCTGCTTTCACAAGTTTGGAATCTTTGCAGAAATCGTTAGGCAAGCGCTGGCGACAGATTCATTTATTGAGTGTGCCAGCTTTGCTTTTGAGTGCCATTCATGCTGTGTTGATTGGTTCCCACTACTTGGGTTCCTTGCAATCAACTTGGGGGAATAAATTAGCGGCAGTGCTGATGGGAATTGTCACCCTCGGTGTGTTGCTGGTGCGTAGGGTGAAGCCCTTGCCCTAGCTAGGCATCGCGCTGGTTGTTGGTCAAAGTTAAATCTAGAAAAGTTGTATGTCCCCCCAACTAAATCGTGTTAAACCATGGTTGTTCCCTAGCTCAACTTGGGAGCTTTCAATGAGTCCAAAAAAGAGGTATTGGCAGAGCCTAAGAAGGATAAAGAATTTATTATTTCTGAGTAGCTTAGTTATATCAATAACTAATATTTACACTGCCTCTGCTCATGAGACAAAAATAGCAGCAGATGTAGGTGCTACTCTCCACGTTGAACCAAATGATAATCCTCGTGCGGGAGAACCCACACAAGCTTGGTTTGCACTTACCCGCAAAGGTGGAAAAGCGATTCCTCTGACACAGTGCAATTGTCGGTTGGTTGTCTATGCCCAACCCCATACAGCAGGAGAGCCAGCACTACTAGAGCCATCCTTAAAACCTGTGGCAGCCGAGCGATATCAAGGTATTCCAGGTGCAGATATTGTTTTCCCCAAACCAGGAATTTATCAGCTCAAGCTAAGTGGTAAACCAGTAACTCAAGCAAGTTTTAAACCGTTTCAATTTAAGTTTGAAGTTACCGTGGTAGCAGGATCGGCAAGAAACATACAAAATGTGCAAGATGTCAATGATGTACCTATACAGGGAATAAATACAGGGCTAGGGCTTCCTATTACAGTACTGGCAATTGTTCTTGGTACAGGTATTTTATTTTTCCTAGTACAAGCGGTGAGGAGGAGTTAATCTACAACACTTACGCACAAAAGTTGTCTGTTGAGGCTGGGTATAAGGGTGTATAGGTCTAGGGGTGTAAGCGTTTTGAAAACTTACACCCCTACACTCTTTTATGGGATAAAAGCAATGTGTTGTATTCAATTATTTATATAGTTCTGTTTTTGTATCCAGGATTACTTGATATTTAAGTGTTCGCTTTTGAATACTAGGTGCGTCACTAAATATACAGTTGCGCCATGAAGAAATTTAAATTTTTCAACTTTCTTCTGCCTTTGATGGGTGTAGTTTCACTTACACTCCTGTTGCGATCGCAAAAAGCACCTGCACAATCCTCAAGCGTTCACTTAACAATGGGGAACCCCACCGGAGCTGTAACCAGCACTTCGTACCCCAACAATTATCTGATGAGCAAATCTCAGTATGCGCTGTCGTACAACAACACGACTAGAATCCCAAATTGGGTGAGTTGGCAGCTGAATAATAGCTGGTTAGGTAGCGCTCCCCGTCAAGATGATTTTCGTGCTGATACATCCCTCCCGTCTACTTGGTATCGAGTTCAAGGAACTGATTACCAAGGCAGTGGATTCGATCGGGGACACATGACTCCTTCCGCAGACCGAACAAGGACAGTTACAGATAACTCTGCAACTTTTCTGATGACAAATATGATTCCGCAAGCACCTGATAACAATCAAGGGCCATGGGCTAATCTGGAAAACTATAGTCGAGACTTAGTTGTTAATCAAGGTAAAGAACTCTATATCATTTCGGGTGGATATGGTGTTGGTGGCACTGGCTCGAATGGAACAAAATACACAATTGCTAGTGGCAGAATTCAAGTCCCGGCAAGAACTTGGAAGGTTATTGTTGTCTTAAATACACCAGGTTCTGGGGTAAGTGGTGTGACGAGTAACACACGAGTTATTGCTGTTGATATGCCTAACTCACAGGGGATCAGAAATGCCAACTGGAAAACATATAGAGTTTCTGTTGACAGCATTGAATCTAATACTGGTTACAATTTCCTTTCCAATGTTCCTGCGTCTACTCAAAATGTCATTGAGTCCAGAATTGATAATTTGTAAGACTCGATAGTTCAATCAAAACTACAAAACCTGTCCGCAGGTGCGGATAGGCTTGTGATTTGCAAGTTGACTGCTAGCTAAGTCTCGACAACTTTTGTTGACAGTCCTGCTAAGTCACCGGATGGGGTCTTGCCAACAATATAGACATCAATGTTGATAGTGCCCACACGATAAACCTGAATATCGCTAAGGTTAGCTTTTAGCGTCTCTACAAGTGACTGAAATTTTTTAACAGTTTCTTTCTGCTGGCGATCGTGCCAATCTTTTTCTTGGGCACTATTACGAAACAAGTAATCTAGGTCAACTGTTTCGACTAGTACGTCTTGGGAATGACCTGTTAGCTGGAGGAGTTTCTGGTCTGTCAGGGTTTCTTTGGCTTGAGCAGACCAGAAAAAAACCTCAAAGGGATAATCAGATTCACTCATGAACAGCAAGCCATCCGAGGCTTGCTTTAATTTTTTAGTAATCTCGTTAGTCATTTGCTTTGTAATCCTTAGCAACCATCAATTTTACTTATGTCGCTGTTGATGCCACTGCCACGCATGAGTAACAATATCTTTGATTTCTGGGTACTGAGGTTGCCAGCCTAAGATTTTTCTGGCTTTCTCCCCACTGCCAATGAGACTTGGGGGATCTCCAGGGCGGCGATCGCACTCTTGAATTGGTATATTAAGTCCAGTCACTTGCTCGGCAGCTGCAATTACTTCTCTCACGGAGAAGCCACTACCATTGCCTAAATTAAATACTTCGCTATCGCCGCCTTTTAATAGATATTCCAATCCCAAAACATGGGCATCTGCCAAGTCACTAACATGAATATAATCGCGAATACAAGTACCATCAGGTGTCGGATAATCAGTGCCAAAAATTGAGATAGATTCTCGTTTGCCGAAAGCTGTCAGCAGCACCAAGGGAATTAAATGGGTTTCTGGGTTGTGATCTTCACCTAGTAAGCCATTGGGATGAGCGCCAGCAGCATTAAAGTAGCGAAAACGCACTGACTTAAAATCGTAAGCTACATCAAAATCGGAGAGAATCCGCTCCACCATCAGCTTAGTAGCACCATAGGGATTAATGGGATTTTGGGGATGGTTTTCGGGAATAGGTACGACTTCCGGTACTCCATAGGTGGCACAAGTAGAAGAAAAGACAAATTTTTTAACAGATGCAGCCAGCATCGCTTCTAAGAGCGTTAGCGTACCAAGAACATTATTGCGGTAGTATTTAGCAGGGTCTGTCACCGATTCTCCTACGTAGGCATAAGCAGAAAAATGCATAACAGCACCAATGTTACGGGTGTTAAATAATTCATCTAGCAGGGCGCGATCGCTTGTATCACCAATTACAAGTTCTACCTGTAAAACCTTTTCTACCAAGTCCTGATGACCGTAGACCAGATTATCCAGTATTACCACCTCATAACCAGCTTGTTTGAGAGCCAGAACTGTATGGGAACCAATATATCCAGCTCCCCCTGTGACTAAGATGGTAGACTTTCCAGACGACATAGTTTTTCCTTTGAAGTTGACAACTACTCAATTAATTTAATTTACCGGTGCCATATTACTCAGCCAAAAAATTACAAATAATAGACGCATAGTGAAAAAATTGCACTAAAATCACTACGACGGTAGTCTTTTGGTGTGAGGTTTGAGGTATTTTATGTCAGGTAACAGTGCGATTACAATTTGACGATAAAATAAACCGACTGCCCAAAACCCCTAGGCTGACCCTTACGGGTGACGCTCCTAGCGTCTTACCTTAAGAAGATCGCCAGTTGTTTTATGCCGGTAAACCCGTTACCCTTCGGGTTCAGCAGTCCCCCATCGACGGGAACCGCCAAGATGGGGCTGCTTCACCACAATGGCTCACCGCACCAGAAAATTTGAGAGTTAATCTATGTTTCTATTGCTAAGCCGGGTACTGCTGTGGCTACTTATTGGCACTATCGTATATTCTCTGTTTCAGAGATTCTATCCCAGCGGAACTTTTGTCGGACGAGTAGTCTTAGTCATTGTGTTGATTGTCATAGCGCTATCGTTTGTTAACCCCAATGAACCAGCTGTGGCATCTTTGTGGAGGTTAGTATCTTTTCCGCTCAAGCCTTTGGGAGCTTCAGCATTGCTATTAATATTTGCTGCCCAGAAAATAAAAGGAGGCGGGATAGACAAACCCGGAGGATACTTGGTGGGTTGGGCGCTGACAATTTTGCTGTTGTCAAGTACGCCAGCGATCGCTTACTTTTTAGTCAGGACACCAATAGCAGCGTCATTAGACACTGGGACGCTTGTGGCATTGGGGCAAAACACTACCTCAGCTACCATCTCAGATGTTGTGGGGGATAATATCCTACCTACTAGAGATATGAGTCGGGCCATCGCATTCAACTCGGTGGACATCAAAGTTCCGCCTTACCTGTTGCAAAATCCCCAGGACATTAGGACAAGAGGGTTACGCATTGAAGACTTTGTACCTAGTGCAGCAACACTGCAATTAACAACCCAAGTCTGGGAAAGTTATCTTAACCAAGTTTACTTTTTCTTACGTGGTAGCCAATCACAAGGCTAAAGTAACCATAAAAAGGCCGCTATGCTACGTCCTGGTGGCTGGCCTTATTTAATTTTCTAAAAATTTGAGTAGACTTGTTGATGTTAACCTGACTCTTTCTTAAAAGACTCAATCTTTAGGTAAAGTAGGGCAAGCTGCTAAACTTCAAAAACAAGATAGATTTAATATCTTGTTGGATTAGGATGATAATACCAATTCGTAATTCGTAATCAAGAGGCGGAAAGTCTTACACCCATAATCAGATTTTATCTGGATTTCCACATTTGAATCTGTAGCTTCTTTTTTCAAATTGGTATAAAGTTGCACAATTGCTTTGATGGCAAAATCTCGACGAATCGCTAAACTCACTGCTTACTTACGTCCCCATTGGCGGGAGGCAACATTAGGTATTATTGCTTTGTTGTCTGTTAATGGGTTGGGTGTTTATATACCTCTGTTAATTCGCAACTGCGTTGACAAACTTTCGACAAACTTTAGCTTGAACGAAGTACTGTATTACGTGGTGCAGATCGTTTTGCTGAGTTCAGCGATGTTGCTAATCCGGATGGCATCGCGTATCTGGCTATTTGGAGTGGGTCGTCAGGTAGAATTTGACCTAAAACAACGGATTTTTCAACACTTACTCCAGCTAGAGCCATCTTATTTTGCCACAAATACTATTGGCGATTTAATTAGCAGGGCTACTAGTGATGTAGACAATATCCGGCGGTTGTTAGGCTTTGCAGTACTCAGTTTGGCAAATACTTTGTTTGCCTACACTCTGACACTACCAGTGATGCTGGCACTTAGTGTAAATCTGACATTAGCCGCTTTAGCAGTTTATCCGGTGATGTTCTTTTTAGTGCATTTGTTTAGTAATCGCTTACGCCAAGAACAAGCAGTAGTACAAGAGCAACTCTCTGAAATCAGCGAACTCATTCAAGAGGATATTAGCGGCATTGCCTTAATTAAAATCTACGCTCAAGAAGAAAACGAGCGTCGCGCTTTCGCCAAGAAGAATCAGCAGCTATTAGCAGCTAACTTGCAACTGGCAAAAAGCCGAAACACACTGTTTCCCCTAATTGGTGGTCTAGCTAATCTCAGTTCGCTAGTGATTATCTGGCTGGGGGCGACGCAGATTTCTTCTGGAACGTTGGCAGTTGGAGATTTTTTGGCACTGCTGATTTATGTAGAACGTCTAGTTTTCCCTACCGCCTTGTTAGGATTCACAATTACTGCTTACCAACGAGGTGAAGTAAGTATCGACCGCCTTGAGTCCATTTTCAGCGTCACACCTAAAATTAAGGATGCAGCTGATGTAATACATTTGCCTAGAGATGAAGTGAAGGGAGAATTAACAGCTAAAAATCTGAGCTATACTTACCCGACTGCCAGCACCCCAGCTTTAGAAAATGTCAACTTTACTATTTTTCCTGGGGAAATAGTGGCAATTGTTGGGGCAATTGGTTCCGGGAAAACCACCTTGGCAAATGCTTTACCACGCTTGTTGGATATTGAACCCGGGCAGCTGTTTTTAGACGGATGCGATATTACCAAAATAGCGTTATCAGATTTACGGGGTGCGATCGCCTATGTTCCCCAAGATAGCTTTTTGTTCAGCACTACTATCAAAAATAATATCCGTTACGGCGACCCATTGAGAGAACAAGACGATGTCGAATTAGTGGCTCAGATAGCCCAGATTCACCCAGAAATTAGTAATTTTCCCCAAAAATATGAAACAATTGTTGGCGAACGTGGTATTACTCTTTCTGGCGGACAACGACAACGTACTGCTTTGGCTAGGGCAATGTTAGTTGATGCTCCAATATTAATTTTGGATGATGCCCTCTCTAGTGTGGATAATCAAACTGCTACACAAATTCTCAACAATCTTGCTGGTGGTAAAGTTCGCAAGACGATAATTTTTATTACTCATCAACTATCTGCTGCTGCCGCTGCTGACCGGATTTTTGTCATAGACAAGGGAAGAATTGTCCAAATAGGCAATCACTTGGAACTAGTACAACAAGATGGTATGTATAGAACTTTGTGGAGCCAGCATCAGGTAGAAGAATTACTACATTGAAAAGTGGGGACTGATGACTAGGGACGCAGGGACGCTGTGAGGAAGTCGGAGTCTTGGATGCCACTTGCTAGCCTGCGGGTTCGCCTAAAGGCGTTCTTGAAGTTTAGGGAGACGCGGAGAATAACTCCTGCCTTCTGCTTTCTGACAAATCAAAAATTACTCCGTTAGTTTTTTTGGCTACTTGGGCAGTATTAAAGTACCGAATCAACTAATCTGGTATGAGTGATGTTAAAAATTGGATTATCAGGATTTTCGTCTAAGTTGCAGCATCGCCATCTGGGTGCGATCGCTTCTCTTATATTAATCAGTTTGCTATGTTCGTGGAATGGATTGCCCTCTCACCATGCTATATCCAACTGTTGGGAAGGCTTTTTGTGGGGAATGGCAGATCCAGTAATTGGTTTGAATCGTTTGGCTAGTATCGTTGCTATTGGCCTGCTGTCGGCTGGAGTTGTTCGTGGCACTTTAATCGCTACTTCGTTTGTGCTAGCAGCATTCTTGGGAATGGTAATTCATCTGTTCCAGCTAAATTTACCAGGTACAGAAACAGCAATCGCCGTTTCCAGCATTATCTTCGGTGTCATGCTAGTGCTTCCACGACCTAACTGGTTAATATTAGCACTGCTGGGGGCGATCGCTGGTTTGGTTCAAGGTTACGATAATGGTCAATCCATTATTGGCACAGGAGTAATATCATTGCTTGCCTATATTTTGGGTGTGACTTTGACTCAGTACGCAGTTGTCATGAGTGCTAAAGAAATTGGCAATACAATCACCCGTGCCAACATCAATAGAATTTTGTCAAGAGTAATTATCGTTGTTGGCTTCGCTTTCTGTGCGATCGGCATTGTGTTTTTGCAAAGCTCGATCGGCTAATATTGACTATCAAACCTTAACAGTCATCAATCATCAGCAGCCAGTGCCTTGGAGAGGCAGTGCGGTGGTAGCGTAGCGTTGCTGCCGAAGCTGAAGGATA
This sequence comes from Nostoc minutum NIES-26, assembly GCA_003326215.1. Lineage (GTDB taxonomy): Bacteria > Cyanobacteriota > Cyanobacteriia > Cyanobacteriales > Nostocaceae > Dendronalium > Dendronalium minutum. The sequence continues at coordinate 11,154 of LXQD01000131.1, forward strand.
GCGACGTAGGAGCGTCAGCATTTGCTCAGGCGGGTTTCCACGACACTTCCTACCCAACAACTGGCGTTCATCAGCTTAATACTTAAAAAGCCCCAATTCGTCCAAATATTACGTAGAAAGTTTTCCCAATCAAGAATAAATCATACAACGGATGCCAGTTGTGTTGATAGCGTAAGTCTAAATCAACGATTTGTTCAAAATCTTTTACTTGAGAACGACCATTTACTTGCCATTCTCCAGTTAATCCTGGTTTGACATTTAAACGCTGCCAGTGACGAGGGGTATATTTAGCAACCTCATCTCCTGTAGGCGGACGTGTTCCTACTAAGCTCATTTCACCTACAAGGACATTCCAAAATTGAGGTAATTCATCTAAGCTTGTGCTTCGTAAAAACCGACCCACCTTCGTAACTCGAAAGTCATTTTTATTTTTAAATATGAGTCCGTTAGCTTCGTTATCCACTAAAGATTTTAACTGTTCCGCATCACTAACCATCGAGCGGAATTTTCGGAGCCGAAAGGTGCGTCCTTGAAGTCCATAACGTTCTTGGGTAAAGAAAATAGGACCTGGGCTGTCAATTTTGATAGCGATCGCTAATGGTACAAATACAAGGGCTAAAATCATTAGTCCCACCAAGCTTCCAACTATATCCAAACTACGTTTAAATCTAGACTGTACTGATTGATGAGGAGTAAATTCTAATACCCAATTTTCGTAAGTAGCACCTTGAAAGACGCTTTTTAATGATGTTTGGTACATTATTCTAGCCGGATTTCGAGCAACAAGGGTAGAATTACTTAAGCTCTAGATCCGACTATAAACTTAGCTTCATTAAAAGTAATACATTTCTACGTTATATTTACTCGATCTTCATCATTGTTTGTGGGGATCGTCAGCTTTTGTAAAGTTAATGCAAAGTAATATAAATCTATCGTAAGGGGGATAATGCATAGTAGGTTGATATGCATATAAAATGCTGAAATGTTAAATTTGCTACTAGCTTAGGATGTAAGATAAAAAACTAGATCCATTTTTGACAAAAATACAGTTGGCTGGTGAAAAAACATCCCCTAAAGAGGGATTATTCGCAAAAAAGCATAAGATAGCATGTCTTGCAGAATAAAAATAGCAGACAGTAGTTAAGACAGCCAAATTAACGAAATTATCAGTTAGGTGCAAAAATATTTTTATCGTTTGACAAAAGCACCAAAGAACAAAATCACAAATATTATCAACATGGCAGCAGTTTTTGATTGCTGCGTTGATTTAGTTATTCAAGGATGATTTAGCGACATTATATTCAGGGGTAGTAAAAACATGATTTCAGCAGGAGTCGAAGTTAAAATTAGTCGCTTGGAATCCATTGTTGAGCAAATCGGGGAAGCGGTAATCTCTACTACTGAGACAATTGAACGTCTTGCTGAAAGATTAGACAACCTTAGCGCGCAAGTCGAAGCACAGGGAAAGCAAGTACAGCAGCAGGGCTATCAAATTTTTGCATTGTGTGATGCTGTACAGAGCCTTGCTGAATCTCAGGATGACTCACTACAAAGACTAACCCAACTCACACAAACTTTAGACCGACTTACGTCCTTAATTCAAGGAACAGAGGACGTATGAAGTGTATTTTTTGTATTGCACTTTGTAGTAGTCAGCCTTTTGATGAATTAAAAATTAAAAACGAATAACTCCGTATTTAACTTTTAATTTTGCATTTTGAATAGCAGTGCAGCAAATATCATACTCTAATCTGAGTTACGGCGATGTTGCCTGAAAAACAGACATCCACATCGCTACCAGGGGTGCGATCGCGTTTGCCATATTCCCCTACATAATAAAAATCATCACCATCAATGCGATAGTTAACTGGCAAAGCTTTGGTACATGGTTGGCAAAACACCATCTTAGGATCTGGTTCTCCCGGTTGCAGATGTGGCAAATTGACATTCCAGAAGCTTCCCGGTTCTAGGGGACGCTGGAGTAAGTCAGTTAAAATTTCAGCAGTCAACTTGGCAGCTAGATCCCAATCAAAATTCTGCTTGGCTTTGCGATAGTGAGAAATGGCAATTCCTGGAATACCATGCATTGCAGCTTCTCGCACGGCAGCAACAGTGCCAGAGATATAAGCATCTACACCTAAGTTACCTCCCGCGTTGATACCAGACAACACGAATTTGATATCTTGACAAATTTGTGTCATTGCAATTCTTACACAATCCGCAGGAGTGCCTGCGATCGCATACTCATTATCAGAACGCCGTTGTAGGTGAATTGGGCGAGTGGTAGTAACTTGATGCCCACAGCCTGATTGATGGTGTTTGGGAGCAGCAATAATAGTCTTTCTATCATTTACAGCTTTTACCAGAGCTTGAATACCAGGTGCATCAATACCGTCATCATTAGTTAGGATTATGGTCATAAATTTTTCAATTTAGAACGGCAAGCAGGGGAGGCTTCGTCTGGACAAGGCAGAAGATCCGTCCTTTTCCCTTTACCCTTTAACCCTTCGGGTGACGCTCCTTTGTCGCTAACGCCAGTTGCCTGTGGAGGCAAACACTCTCCGAAGTTTGCTTGGAGGGAAACCCTCCTGCCAACTTCTCTTTGCAGCACAGGCCTCACCTTTTCCCTTTCATTCCTGCCTCCTTGGTCATAAATCTAAAAATGGTAAAAACTGAAGTATAGCTTTACGTAACCGTATTAGGTAAATATTTTGCCGTATGTTGGCATTCAGTTTCGGTGGAGGATTAACTTGCAGTTGCTCTTGCAATTCTACGTATTCGGCAGCAGTCAGGAATTTGCCATCAATGGGCGATCGCGCGTCTAAAATAATTTCTGTCCGTAATATTTCTTCTGGCGTATCCTCTGGTGGCGGCAATGCCATTACTGCTGTGCCCCAATGGCTACTTAACCACACCAAAATCCCAGTGCTGACACCCAAAACCAACAATAATATTCGTTGTCTCGTTTTTAGTCTCGCCATTTTTCCCTCTTAGCACCCAGCACTCCTAACTCCTGTACAGACGCGTAGACGCTCGTAAGATAAGAGCGGCTTCTCGTAAGAGTATAATCGCGTCTGTACTCCCAACTCAGCACTCACTAAGTCCTGGTGGAAGTGATTCACTACACTGCTGATGAATTTGCATAATGCGCTCAAACAACCAGGGATATTCCTGACGGTAGTGGGGAATAAGTGCTAAAGGACTCAGCAAGGCAGCTGCGGCAATATCTGCCACACTCAACTTATTCCCTACTAAATACTCACTATTTTTCCAACGGATAAATAATTCTTCTAAGGCAGTTGCTAATCTACTGGCAGCTAATTCTACACTGGCGTTATCAATCCTATATTGTTGACGCACCACTGAGATTATTAGCTGACTAGCCAGTGATGGATCGATTTGCTTGCCCTCACCAGCGCGAAATTGATAATACACAAATCGCGTAGCCGTTCCAATGCTTTCATCTAACCAATCTTCTAGCATCCAGGCTTCAGTTTGCTGTTTGTAATCTGGTAAAAACAATGACGGTTCTTTTTGGTAAGATTCCAGATATTTTAAAATTCGAGTAGAGTCAGCGATCGCTTGTGGTTGTCCTTCAATTTGCGGTAATAAAACTGGCAGAGTTTTCAAACCAGTTAACGGTTTCACTCTTAGGATATGCAAACCAGGAGTCAGATTTTCACATTTGTAATTAATTTGCTTATAACCCAGCGCCAAGCGAGCTTTGCGACAATAATGAGATGTACTAAATTGTAGTAACAACATAAAATTATACCAATTCGTAACTAAGAAAATCGTACTGTATCTGGGTTTCCAGGTTTGTACCGGTCGTATTCTTAAAATTGGTATTACTCTAGCAGCTAATTGAAAGCATACTGCAACAACATCAAGCTTAGAAGTGCCAAGTGTCCCTCCTCGTGTTCCCGTGCTTATTTCTAAGCTCGGCGTTCATGTCATAAATCGCACAATGAGGGCATGAAAATAATCTCTACCCCACTCAATATTTTGAAGCAATATTGTTTATCTCGTTAATTATCAATCGTAACGGCTATTTATCGATTGGTTTTTTGCTAAATATATCCACTTACATTGCCTCATAACAGAAAACATTTATTGATTATTAATAGTACAATTGACGAGTTTAGATATGTTTTAGCCTTTGTAATTATAGATGTATCTACTTAAATTTATTGCGTTAAACGACATTCATTGGGTAGGAACACTTTTAATCTTCTAGCTTAAATATGTTTATACTTACTGTTATTGTGAGCGTCTACGTAAATTAACAGAGCAATAGAATACGCTGGAAAAAGTCAATCAATGTTTGTCTTTATCTATTAGTTATTACGTTATCTAGCATAAAAATCAGGGAAGTATATAAACACGCTCTTGATTAAATAAATCACATGAGCATCTGCTTTAATGTTTTTGTGGCTAGTGAGGAAAACTAATGAGTTTTACCAAAAAACACGATCCTAAAAGTTCTCGTTTCTCTTATTTGCGTCATTTTGCAAAGGAGAAATTTCAGGAAACTTGTACAGTTGCTATAGGCTATTCTGAGGATCTATCAGAAGCTACAGACCAAGAAATTAAAATATTTTTGACATCAAAAGAGCAGAAATCAAATAAACATTTTGCGGCAAGAGTATTCAGTTATGTAAGTCATAGTCGGCAGAATAAAACTGTTTTTGGCTCTAAAGTGGGTATCAAGAGCCATTTTCAGTTAATGTTCTTGATGCTTAATGGCAGCCTATGTCTTTCTATTGTTTTGGCCTTCTTTTCTGCTGCTCCGAGCTATGCTAAAGACTGGTATGTTTCTCCAATGTTAATCTCTATTTAGATCGGGCAAGTAGGGTTATTGTTGAACGCAATTTTCTCTATACGACAGAAGACAGCAAATTTTTCAGATATGGAAAATCGGCAGCTCAAATCCAAATTGCTAACGAAGACTACAACAACTATTCAACAGACTTGACAATAACAGGAAACATACTTTTTGGTGGTATTACTGGACTCCGTTACAGCAATTGGGGAGCAGGGGGAGGCCTGCGAAATACCCTTTTTGCTAACAATACAATATATGCTGGATACGGCTCTGCAGAGTACCTCATTAATATTGACCAGGATTGGGGGCATAGTGGAACTCGCATAGCTAACAACATATTTCACTACACAGGGGGAGGTTGGGGTATTGTAAGGTTCTTTGATAACTCAGGAATATCATGGGATCACAACTGTTGGTATGGAGGGAGCGCAGGAACCGCAGCGAGTAATACAGACATTTCCGGCAATCCCATGTTAGTTAATCCTGGCTCAAACAATATTGACGACTACCGCCTGACTGTATCTTCACCATGCCGAAAAACAGGCGACATAATTCTGGCAGCTAGTATAGATTTTGCAGGAATTGCTAGGACTATTCCCTATGATATGGGAGCTTACGCATACTAAGGGTCTTTGTCACAAGTTGCAGGTTGTGAATTAAAGATTTGCACGGTAGTACAAGAATGCTACCGTGCATTAATTTGAATCAGGACAAAGATTAGCTAGTACAATTGTGATGGAGGCGGCAAAGTCTAGGGTCGTGCCCAGTCAATGTCACAGCACTGAGAACAGAACACGTCTGTAACTGCATGATATTTAAGCTGACGTATCCCGAAATTCTTTGCTACCAAAGGCCATATCAGCCAAAATAAGGTAGCCTTGAGGGTTAAACTTTTTATACTGCGAGCAATACGTCAAAAAACCTTGCGGGGAATTTTGAAGGAATTTTTAGGACTTAATTGTTGTTGCCAAACCTTAGAAACAAGGGAGTTAATACATCAACTCACCCTAGTAAATTGGCGAAGGTATTGATAACTAAAACTAAACTTCTATATAGGCAACAATTGTAGATGGATACTTGGATGAGGCAAAGACCGTCTTCACAAGTATCCTCTACTTATTGCTCTAATTAACGGTCAATTTAGACAGCAAAACACCTTTACCCACTTACAAGCGGATAATACGATTTTAGACCGAAACTAATGAACTGAATGATGTGTAGTGAGGAGCAGTATCATTAACCTGCTTTAGGTCTGATATGAGATTTGCGATCTAAGGGGACTTAGTAGGGGTAGCAGTAGGGGTAGTGACAGGGGTAGTAGCAGGGGTAGCAGCAGGAGAACCAGCATCAGTCGGTTCACCAGCGGCTGGCGTAGTAGTGGCTGTACCACCTGGTGTATCAGTACCACCTTCACAGGCTCCGAGAGTTGCAGCCAGACTTAACATTAGAGCCAAACCAAGGATTTTTGTTTTCATAACTCCTCTTTCACCAAATTGCGGCAATAAAAATTTTTCGCCTGTTGAATAAGATAACCTATTTGTTGCTTTTTTTTTACAATGTCAACCGATTACATTTTTAAAACAATACTTTAGGGTGATTTTTTTTGGTTTGATTATTATGCGCTAGGCTGGTTACTTTCTTAGAATTTCTGAATTAGGAGCAAAGTAAGTTAATTAGCGAATGTAGATTACTAAGTTTAGCGGCAAATCCAGTTATCGTACCAAAAATTGTCAGATTTTCGTAGACTCTTGGCCCTTGACGTATTGCGTTGCCATACTTAGAGGCAACACCAAAAAGAGCAGGTCGTCCAATTACAGCTCACTAATTGCAGTACTGCAATACCCTAGTGATGCCAACATTGGTGCAGCTAGCTATCAGGACACTTAAAAGGGTGTAGGGTGTTATGTGTACTTATCACACAAAAGACGATTTTAACCTTAGCAAAAACAGACAATTAGTCTAAAATACAGTACTTTCAATCTAAAAAATTTATGGCTGCTGCTCGCAAATCAGCTGTTTCTGCAACTGGTACTAGGTTCCGGCGAGATTCTACCCCTTCTTTGGGGAAGCGGCGCTCCGCGCGTCTAGAATCAGCTGTGCGGAGTGCATCTACAATTGCTGCTGAAACTTCATCGGTATCCTCCCGCAGACAACGGCGTTCTACAAAAGATTTATCGGTTTCTGCCACTAAAAAAGCGCAAGAGTTGGACAATCAACAAGTTTTTGACCTCCAAGCACAGTCAAGTGCAGCACAAAAAATTCCGAAGACTGATTCCCTCCGTCTGCCTGCCATGCCTACTGCTAGAGCAACAAATTTGTGGTTGCTGCGATTGTACAAGCTACATCGTTATTCTTCAGTAGTGGCTTTTTTGTTAGTAGCAGCAACTCTGGTAGTTTATGGTTGGACAGTATATTCCCAAGAACTGTGGAGTCAGGACTACGTCAAAATACAAAACCTGCGACGTAATGAGCGACAGCTAACAACAACCAACGCGACGCTAAAAAATAAAATGGCTGAGGAAGCGGAACGACCAGCCACAGGACTGGTGTCACCAACTCCAGCAAGGACGATTTTTGTGCCCTTAGCATCTGGGAATCAGAATTCTACACTTACAAATACAAAACCAAATCCCCAAATGCAGCAGCGGACCCCCTCGCCGCTGGGATATTAAAAGTCAAGAGTCAGTGGCGGCGTTCGCTCAAGCGCGTTCCCGCAGGGTACGGTCGTTCGCCCGTACAAGGGTCAGTAGTCAGTGGTCAGTAGTCACAAAACTAACAACTGACAACTAATAAAGGACAACCTCAATGCAGAAGTCACCGAGTAGATTAAGATTCAGAAGCTTGCGGAATCCAGAATTTACAAAACGGCAGAAAACTTCCAGCCAAAAGCGGATGGAGCCACCAGCCTTTAACAGCCAAGACCAGATTCCGAACATTAGATCCCGGCTATTCATAGTATGGGGCATTTTAATTACCGCAGGGATGGGATTGGCTATCAATTTATATCAGTTGCAAATTGTGCGGGGACCAAAGTTAACACAGCAAGCGCGAAGCCAGCAAATGGTAAATTTGCGGCCTTATACGCCGCGGCGTTTGGTGGTAGATCGCATTAACAATGTATTAGCAGTTGACCGTCCGGTGTATACTTTGTTCGCCCATCCCAAGTTGTTTGACAAGTCTAATCAGCAAATGGCAGAGCAGCTTGCCCCATTGCTGGACAAAAATGCTACTGAGTTAGTAAAAACTTTTCAAAGCCAAAAAAGTGGGATTACACTTGCTACTGCTGTACCAGAAGCAATTGCCGATCGCATCACCGGATTGCGTTTAAATGGTTTAGAGTTAATTCAAAAATACTCCCGCTTTTACCCAGCAGAGGATTTGGCTGCTGATGTGGTGGGTTATGTAAATGTTGACCGTCGCGGTCAAGCTGGGGTGGAATACTCTCAGGAGAAGTTGCTAGAACGGTCTGTGCAAACGGTGCGGCTGAGTCGAGCGGGGAATGGGGCACTGATGCCAGCTCATGCACCGGATGGATTTCTGCATTTTGACGACATGCAACTGCAACTAACTATCGATAGTCGCCTACAACGGGCTGCCCGCACTGCTCTAAAACAACAGATGGAGAAGTTTAGAGCCAAACGCGGGGCGGTAATCGTGATGGACGCATTGGATGGTTCTCTACTCGCTTTGGTTTCTCAGCCTACCTATAACCCCAATGAATATTCTAAATCAGATATCTCACTGTTCAAAAACTGGACTGTGGCAGATCTTTATGAACCGGGATCGACTTTCAAACCTGTGAATGTTGCGATCGCTCTAGAAAATGGTGTCATCAAACCAGATGATATGTTTAATGACTCAGGTGCTATTCAAGTTGCTAACTACACCATCAGGAATGCTCAACATAACAGTTATGGCCGCATAAACATTGCTCAAATTCTCCAAAATTCTAGCAATATTGGCATGGTGCAAATCATCCAAAAATTGCGTCCTTCAGTCTACTACAACTGGCTAGAACGCTTAGGCCTAGGGCAAACCGTTGATACAGATTTGCCCTTTGAAGTTCGCGGTCGGCTCAAAAGCCAAGAAGAATTTATTGCATCGCCCATTGAGCCAGCTACAACATCTTTTGGTCAAGGTTTTTCCCTGACACCGTTACAACTAGTACAAATGCACGGAGCCTTAGCCAACGGTGGTAAATTGGTTACACCCCATGTAGTTCGAGGGCTGATTGATAGCAAAGGACAGATGCATTATTCACCTGACCGTCCTAAACCACGCCAAATTTTCTCAGCCACGACAACTCAAAAGGTGGTAGAAATGATGGAAACCGTTGTTACCGAAGGCACAGGTAAAGTGTCACAAATTCCTGGATATCGCATTGCTGGTAAAACTGGTACAGCCCAAAAAGCAAGTCCCAATGGTGGCTACATCCCTGGTGCGAGAATCACGAGCTTCGTAGCTATTTTGCCAGTGGAATCTCCTCGCTATGTAGTGTTTGCATTGGTAGATGAGCCAAAAGGAGAAAATGCCTATGGTTCTACAGTGGCTGCACCAATTGTCAAGTCTGTGATGGAAACACTGATTCCCCTTGAACAACTTCCCCCAAGTCAGCCAGTTAATCAAGCTGCAAAGTGAAGACGGGGGATGAGGGGGATGAAGGGGACAAGGGGGACAAGGTAGAAATTGACCCTACTCCCTTTTCAAGTCAGTCATTCACAAGAAAATTCCACAAGCAAGCATGAACAAGTTTTCTTTTCCTTACACCCTCACACCCCTACACCCCTACACCCATTTTCAAAACAGGGTACTTTGGAGTTTTTGCTTGATGGTACTACTTCTGCTGGGAAGCGGAGACGCTAAAGCAGGGGAGTTGTCTCAACGCTTAGCAAATTTTCCTCAGTGGGAAAAATTAACTTCTGTGCAATCGGCTTCGGGGGATTTAATTTACCCTGAGTGGATGGCTGGTACTTGGCAAGTTACCAGTACTCTAGTAGATTTAGCTGCACCTTTAGCACCGGATATCGTAACACCTGGATTTGAAGGTAATCGCCGACAACTAAATCAACCTATGAGTTTTTTAGTACGTTTTATCAAAGAGCGATACCTGCGGCGGGCTACACCTACGCCTGTTACTGGATTAAAATTATTCTCTAGGATAGATAATAAATTAGCAATTTTAGTCGCAGATAGAGCGTTTAATAGCTTGAATTTGGCTAAGGCTTATTTAGGGGATAAAGCTGTGTTATCAGTCAAAGTCGATCCAGATTCACCCAATCGTCAGATTACATTTTTGCGTGGCGAACGCCAACTAGTTTCCATTGTGACTGCACGCGCTACGGAAAGTACATCTGATGGCAAGTTCATCACTACAGAAGTCTTTCAACAATTATTTAAAGGCGGTTCATATCCTTATTTTAATTCTGTTGAATCTACCACAGCCTACCAGCTACTTTCTACATCTAATCCAGCAATAGAGGCAGATCAAGTTACTGCTGTCTACCTTTCCCCCCAAGATCCAGATTATTTTGCCGCAGGTTCAAGACCAGTTGCTCTTTATCGCTATCGCCTGGAATTTTTCCCAGCAGAACTGCCAGCTACTCCCAAAGAATGATTTGTCGTCAAGCTCTTGACTACATTAATGTTACAAATGTAGTATTAAAATTCCAAGCTAACGCTTGCGCTCTTGGACAGGTGCATCATGGCAAAATTTCGAGATATTCTCAATTACTTTCGTCCTGACTGGAAGCTGAGTGTTTTCAGTATTGCAGCATCAAGCATTTATGAAATTATTGACTTGGTAGTCCCTTATGCAATTGGGCAGATTTTGAACATTTTGTCGGGGCAACCATTAGACATCCCACTACAACGGGCGATCGCAAACATTTCAGACATTACTAATTACCCAGTAAATAAACCCCTATCTCTAGGTGTATTACTGGGTTTAATTTTTCTTGTCACTGTAGTGAGAGCGCCTACACAGCCTTGGTTAACTGCTTGGTTTCACTGGGACATAGCCTTAAGGTCGCGTCGGCATAAAACCCAAACAGCCATAGAAAAAATTCTCACTCTCCCACTGGAATTTTATGATGAAAATAATCCCGGACGTATTGCCGGACGAGTAGCTAGAGGTGTTGCTAACCATACTTGGACATATCCAGAAATTGCGGGACAGTTGATTCCTAAACTGTTGCGTGTACTGGGAATTTTTGTATTTATCTTGGTGATTGAGTGGCGGATTGCGATTTTATATTTGATTTCCTTTGTACTTATTCTTGGCTTTACCTTGAAAAATTTACAGAGGATAATTTGGCATGAAGCCCGCCTGGATAAATACTCGGAAGATACTGAAAGCCGGACTTCTGAGCTAATCACTAATATCAAAACAGTGAAAGCCTTTGCCACTGAATCCAAAGAATTAAAGCGGCAAAGGCAGCGTTTAGAACGTGAGCTAACTTTGGTTGATTATCGTATCCATAAAAGTTACGTAAAACTGATTACTTGGCAGAAAACTGTGATTCAGTTTTGCGTATTTATGATACTGACTTTAACTTTAGTAGCAACAGTCAACGAGCAAATTTCCCTCGGTCATTTTGTCATGACCTTAACTCTTTCCAGCATGGCATATGCAGAATTAGAACCTATTAGCACTCTGGCAGAAGTTTTTGCTCGTCGCTATTCTTCTATGCTGCGGTTTCACGAATTTCTCCAAGAGCCAGCTGCTTCTGATTCAGCTGGTCTTTTAGAAGAGGGAAGCCAAACAGAATCACCTTATAAATTTAGTGGGAAACTTGAACTTGCTCGCGTTAGCTTTGGGTATGATGCTAACCGTCAAGTTTTGCAAGATATCAACTTGTTGATTGAACCATATCAAACAGTAGCGTTAGTTGGGCGTTCTGGTTCTGGTAAGTCTACTTTAGTGAAGCTGCTGTTGCGGTATTTTGAACCTCAAGAAGGTCAGATTCTGATTGATGGTCAAGATATTCGCACCTTAGATGTGGGTAAGTATAGACGAAGGTTGGCGATCGTTCACCAAGAAGTAGACGTTTTTAACGGTACTATCTTGGATAACCTCACCTACGGTAGGTCTGACGCTAATTTTGAGCAGGTTCAGGAAGCTTGTAGAATTGCCAGAGTTGATGAAGTAGTTGCAGCACTACCCCAAGGTTATTACACAATTGTTGGGGAACGTGGCGTTAGGTTATCTGGAGGACAAAGACAGCGCTTAGGAATTGCTAGAGCGTTGCTAGTAGAGCCAGATGTGCTGATTTTTGATGAAGCTACCTCTAGCCTAGATTACGAGTCTGAGCGTTCAATTCAGCTGGCGATGCGATCGATTCAAGGAACTTGCACCACAATTGTGATTGCTCACCGTCTGAGTACAGTGCGGGAAGCCGATAAAATTGTGGTTCTAGATCGAGGAAGGATTGTAGAGGTGGGTAGCCACGATGAACTTTTACGTCATGAGGGCATTTACCGCCGCTTGCACTCACTGCAAGAAACAGGAGAACTCTTGAGTTAGGCACTAGAAACCGGGTTTGGTGAATCAGCCCGGTTTTTATCACAAAAAATTTCTTATAACCCCTTGAAATTTCTAAAATATGGTGCTATGATTGGCTATCGTAGGACAAGCGGGTCGGTGTCCGAGTGGTTAATGGAGACGGACTGTAAATCCGTTGGTTTACGCCTACGCTGGTTCAAATCCAGCCCGGCCCATTTTAGATTTTGGATTTTATCAGAATTCAAAATCTAAAATTAAAAAGATGGTTCGCCCGTGTGGCTCAGTGGTAGAGCACACCCTTGGTAAGGGTGAGGTCACGAGTTCAATCCTCGTCACGGGCTTTAGATTAGATAACTTGTGTAACCTTAGAACACCCTAGCTGTCCTAAATCTGTCCTAAGTTTAGGACACTTTTCGCTCTCTTGGCTAGATATTACAAACCAAAAGACCCCCGATTTATCTAAGGTCTTTGAGTAGTTAATATTAGGGTTAACTAGATAGGCTGAATGATTTCTAGTAGTAACTCATAAGTGGTTCCGTCTAGTTCCTCACGGGTGACATATATCTCGGCTGCGCCTGCTTTATCCCAGCCAGAATCCATTAAGGTTACTCTATACCCGTAAGCATTGATAAAGTCGTCTGTCTCGTTCCCGTCTTCATCTTCAGGGCTAACAAAGTCAATATCATCCCCTGTCAGCTTCACTCCACCTAATGTAATGGCAAACATACTAGGTTAGCCTAAAGTCCAAACCTAGTATAATCACTAATCAGGATCAATGGCTTGTAGTAGCATTGTCTCAGTACCGCCATCAACAGCCGTTCTATCTACTTCGTAAGTATCACCAGATGTGGTAGTGACTTCAAATACTTCAGCTATCCAGTGATCATCGTCGTCTATCGGTCGTACTTCTACTAAATCATTAGCCAGAACTTTAACAGTATCACCGCTGGTCAGCACCAAGTTTAGTTCGTAGTTGGTAATGGTCATAATCGGTTAACCTTACGGGTTCTTACTATATTTTAGTTTATACTGATTGGCCTTGTCCACCTTGGCCAGCCCTTCTGTGAACAGCTTTTGGGCTTCCTGTGGGGTCAACTCATTCCTATTTATTCGCCTGTTGATCTCCCCTAATAATACATATGACTCCCTACGGTATATTTCTAACCATGACCCAGGTCGAAAAGTGCTACTGTGCCAGTCCCTACCTGAATCACCGTGTTTAGGTAATCGGTAAGGTCTCAGCTTGAAATCAGGGGAATCGACATCAATACCCATAGGGTGATTAGCCCAATAAAGCGGCTTATTGGAGATATCATGTAATCCACCAGGTAGCACAACAAACGATCGTTGGTCTTTGTCGGCTGGAGTTAATACCCAGTCTTCCTTTTCTTTCCCTGATTTGGTCTTAATAGTCTCCCTACTTAGAATAGCCCTGGTCTGAGATTTAGCTTCCTCTAGGGTTATTTTGCCGGAATCGTAGTCTCTGACAATATTCTCCAGAGGTACTTTAGCCCACTGGTGTATGTGATGTTGCTGCATTTTGCCATACCCATTTTTGAGTAGGCTTTTATCTACCTTGCCGTGAAAAGTAGGTAGCCAATCAGGCACAGTAGTATCCTTAGTCTCCACCTTAGTCATGTACTTTGCTAGCCCATCAGCCAACTGTGTAGGAGTCATGGCAGCAAGTCTAGGATTCAGCGAAGGCATCCCGTAGATTCTCTCCCCCATGAACTCATGCATTTTAGTCTGACGGTTGAGTACTACACGTTCCCCGTTTACCTCGACGGCATATTCAAAATCTCTAACTTTCTTAGTCTTGAATCCTCCTTGGGCTTTAGCCAGTTCGGGCTTACCGTCCCAGATGACTAACTTAGTACCCTTGATGGTCAGATGTTGAGGGGTAGCTGCTAAATATTTACCTTCAGTGCTAGCTTGCGATCGCCGTAATACCTGATTAAACCTCCTACGCTGCTCAAGACTCATCGACTGGATGAGTTCTAGTCGTGCCTGATAGGTCTTGGCCGATCTCTTTGTATCCCTGATTACTGATGACTGTTTTCGTAGCTCAGTCTTACTGACCGTGGGTTTACTGGCTAACTCTTGGGCTAACCTTTTAGCCTCCAGTATTCTGGCTACTTTAGCCCTCTGTTCAGGGGTTAGTGTCCTTAGTATCTCTAGCCTAGCCAGAGAGATAGTAGCCGCCCTCTTGGCTTCCTTGAGTCCACCTTTGGCGCTGAATCTCTTTTTAGGGTCTTTAGGTTGGTCGGGGGTTTCAGAGAATCTGCCCCCTCTACCCCTAGGATGCTTTAAAGGGTCAAAGTCTCTAATCTTGCCACCTTTGACCTGCTTAACCATAGAGGACATATTTAGCTTCCTCTATGGTTAACCCGAATAAAACTACTAAATATTGTTCAGTCGCCTCAGTAACACCAGGACTATCTGTGAGATTTAAGTTACCAAGGTCAGAAGTCTCTCTATCCATCATCAATAAGCCCTCTACTCTATAAGGATTTAGTCAACTCTGAGTTGACAAAGTGTAGATAGAGTGAGGGCTACTTATGGCGAAACTGAAACAAACGGGTATACGTTTTGACTTAGATACTTATCAGTGGTTAGAGGCTGAGGCAGAGAAGACTAGAACACCTATTAGTGCATTAGTGAGGCAGGGAGTAGCCCTATTGAAGGCTGAGAGAAAGTTAATAGAGCAAATGCGAACTCAGATAGTCTCTCAAGGTGTAAGCTACCCGTCTTTAAAGAAACCCGTAGCGGTCTAAGTTGGTCTTATGAGTGACTTTAAGCACTATGACCCAGAAAATGAAACCAGAGAAGAATATTTAGCCAGAAGGGCTGAGTACATAGAAGGATTAAGGTCCGGATTAAATACTCCGAGTGAATCTAATACTTACCAGGGTACTGAAGGTAATCCTGATTACTTAGAAGCCAAACTAAAGATCCAGAATAGGTCATTAGCCAGCAAGATATTCGGTTTGGTATTTGGAGACAACAAAGAAAACTATATAGTCTCCAAGGAAGATCCAAATAAGACTGAGAATACTACAGCCAGCGATGCCGAAAAGAACGCCAACAGGGCTAAAATGGGCAGCCAAGACAAACCGGATTCTACGAAAAGAGACGGAGAATGGCATCTCTGGGCGGACGGAAGGATGCATAAAGACCCTGAGCCACGTCAAGAAGGTACAGGCGAATGGTACTTAGACGAATCAGACGGCAAGATGAAACGTAGATAGTAGAATAGGGGACATAAATAACCTACGACCCCCTATGTACCGATTAGTCAAAATAGGTATCTATATTTACCCTGTAGAGTCTAATGGGTATAAATACGCTATAGCTCAAGCAGTAGGTCAGGCTGTACAGGCAGGACAGAAGGTAGACAAGTCCACCCCAATAGAGTTGATCCTAGTTGACTAAATGATTACCTGACTGAGGACACATACTAACACACACACTTTGGTATACTTTTAGTATTTATAGGCTTTTTAATGGTATACTAGTATTGTAGGGTATACCAAAAGTTAGCCCATGACCCCTATTAACTTTGTAGTTAGATATTTCCCTCAAGGTTCTTTTCTGTTCTGGACTAACGCGTTAGGGGAGAGAAGGTTTATTAAACTCACACACCAAAGTATACCTGTGGATAAATGAAGGGTTCAATAGTTAACTAACGGTGAGAAAGTATACTTATGGTACAGAAAGTATTATCAGTTAAGGTTTACCCAGAGGACTATCAGTGGTTCAAAGAGCTAGCTAATGATTTTAAGACTCAGGCTGATGCATTTAAGACACTTAGACAGGTATACCAAAATCAAACAGGTATACCTGTAGAACAAGCTTCAGATAATAGGTATACCCAAAGTGTGTGTGTGGGCCATCAACTACCTGTTGACTGGGAACTAAGAGACCCGCTAGTAGAAAAGATAGAGGGTCGTAAATGGTACGTTTTTCCAAATGACCAAGTAGTAGCTACTAAACAGAAGTCAGCTAACGGTTCTAAAAGTTGGCTGGAAGTAGCGGTTGAGTTTTCTGAAGAGGTCTGGAAGGATGCTAAATCAGACAGAAGGTTTAAGTACCACCCTGTAACTACTCTTAAACAGGTCTTAGCTGAGTATCAAGATAAGCTGGCTAAGACACAACACCCGGCGATCGCTGAGGCACTAGATAAGGGTTGGGTTTTCCAGGACTGGCACTGGGGACTAGAGCAGATAATCAGGGAAGCTGAGGATTATCTACTTATAGTAAACCAGTCAGAACCTATTCAGGTAGAGGAGGTATACCATAGTGTGTGTGATGACAAAGAAGATCCATTAGCGCTTACTATGAATGCTTTAGTTGATAGATTAGCCCCTAAGCACCTCGATCTATCTACTGCTAAAACTGATAGAGGCAAAGCCAATACTCTCAGGGATCTACCAGCCACTTTAGCTAAAATCAGGAATAATAATATATCTCAGTGGACATCTGAGAGAGATCCTGAAGGCTATTCTTGGCGGCCTACGGATGAGGCTAGAGCTACCTGGGTAGTAACTCAGTAGTCCACCACTAGGGCAACCCTAGAGGGCAGCAACTTGCTTGATGGTTAGATTTAGTTGGTCTAAATGGCTAGGATAGAGTGTACTGAGGTGATTGATACACTTATGACCACTGAAGACCAACTAATAGAACTCATAGAACAGGTTAAGGCAGAACTAGCCACCCATGGGGTAGACACATTCGATTGGTGGCAGAAAAGAAAGACCCTAAGCTACCTGAGTAGAGCCTTACTGTACTATCAGCAATGCTACATCAAGGGCTAACTGGTATCTAGGGGTTAATCCTTAGTTATATTCTTGACTTTTTACTCAACCCTTAGATAGCTTAGGGTTAGTAATATTAGACACA
The DNA here is from genome assembly GCA_003326215.1 of Nostoc minutum NIES-26. Taxonomy (GTDB): domain Bacteria; phylum Cyanobacteriota; class Cyanobacteriia; order Cyanobacteriales; family Nostocaceae; genus Dendronalium; species Dendronalium minutum. The sequence goes on from LXQD01000131.1 coordinate 28,379, forward strand.
TTATGCTAAATAGTTTATTTAAGCTAGTCAAGAAGCACCCTAAGACATCAGCCTCTATATTTATACTCCTAGGTTTAATAAGCCTCATTCAACCTAAACCCCAGACTCAGACACAGGGACAAGGACAAGCCCAAGTAGGTGAACACCCTGAAGAATCTTTCGACAGTAGTAAGTGCAAAGTATACACAGCAGGTATTCTAGCTGGTGCGATTGTTCACCAGTTTAAAAGTACTAGTGGCAGCTTTGCCTATGTAATGTTTACTGATCGGGTTGAAGTGGTCAGAATCTTTGAGAATAAGAGCCTATATCTGTGGAAGAATAGGCAGGACTTCCAAAATACCGAGTACACCGAACTTGTACAAGTACTACCCCCTGAAAGTGTACAAGAGTTAAATAGGTTGATGGCTATTCACTCTTATGTTGCAATGGGTACAGAGGCGATCGCTAGGTCTGCCTCACCGACTTTATTTGATTCTGATCGGTGTAGTATTGATTGATCGACCGAGCAACCCTGATAATGCCATTGTCCCTACCAGCCCCCTCAGACTTTTTTGGTAGGGACAGGCTGTAACCCTTGCTGGGTAATGCTTAGAGGGCTGTCCCTATCAGACCCCCTCAACTTGACTAACTTTTCTTTTTATATAAGTCTATATAGACTGTATGCCTTGCCTAGCGTAGGTTACAGCTTATTTATTCGGCGGGGGTAGGTACTCCTTCTATATACTTTCTTATTTCTGATAGGGACAGATAGGGATGATAGGGACAGAAACCTGAAACCCTTACCTAGAAAGAAACCCAGACTGTCCTCCTCAGCCTGGATTTGTCCCTATCAAGTTGAGTTGATTAGGACAGACTAGAACTGTAGATTAGCTCCTCTGATGTCTTGAGGGGTAACTAGGTAAGGGTTATTAGTTCCTTCTTTTACCCATGAGTAGGCCCTTTGACCATCTACCCTTTTGCGGGACTTAGAATAACCCAACTCAGCCAGTACCTCAGCAACTTTCCGGTTATGTCGGTTAGTTCTATGGCGCTCTATGGGTATATTCAACCCATAGGTAAGTAGGTCAGAGGCAGTGATCGCTAATCCATCATAGTTAACTCGGTCAGGGTATTTACCTTTTTGTCTGTTATTCTCAATCCCAATACGATCCACCAGAAAGTTAACTAATCGGCTAACAGGGTAAGTAAACTCATTAGCTTCTAGGTATTCTTTGTTTCTCTCCTCAGACTCGGTAAACATCTGGTTATCAGCCTGCCAGCTAAACCCTGACTGCCAAAGTCGGTAGGCATGAGCCAGAATCGCCTCCCTGTTGACCTTAAAATAATCTAGGTCAATCGCTCGACTACAAGGGATAACCCAGAATCGCCTATTACCTGTCTTGTCCTTGAGGAACTCATCTGAGTTACAAGATCCCCCAAAAACCGCGTGACGGGGGCGGTCTTTGTTGTTATTGATATACAGATCACGGTAGTTGTCTTTGGTCTTGGTCAAAAATGCCTTCAATGCCTCGACTTCCTTCCTTCGGGTAATAGACTCAATCTCATTAAGTTCAACCACCCAAGACTGAGATAACAGCCTATATAACTCGGGTCTAGCAGTCTCCCCGTCCATCTCATTGAAGTAGTCACCTCCCAATATTCTAAAGAAGCTAGACTTGCCGATCCCCTGATCTCCCTTGAGTACCAGACAGTTATCAGCCTGACATCCGGGTAACATAGCTCTGGCAACTGAGGCTACCAGCCATTTCTCAAGCATCTTCTGAGATAGTGCATCATCAGCGCCAAACAAGACAGAAGCCAATCTACACCAGTCTGGGTGCTTGGCTATCTCCTCAGAGGTTTCGGTAATAGTCCCATCAGGGTTAGGGGTAATAAAACCCTCTGATAGCCCAAACTCATCATGAGGTTCTACTGCCCGATTACTGGTAACTTCATGGGTAAACTGTCGGGCGATCACTTCTAGTTCTTTCCTGACTGGGTTAAACCTGTGGTTGGTAAGAAATACCTCTAACTTGCGCTTAAACTGTTCTGAGGTTAGCTTGGACATCAAACCTATAGAGGTTTCTAACCTGTCGAGTAGGTTCTCTACAGTGGTTAATCTACCATCCAGGTAGATATCCCCTGTCCATTCATTCTGAGTAACTCTGGTCTTATAGACCGCCTCAAACACCTGCCAGAAGGCAAAACCCTTATCATCGGCTTGCATAATGTACATCTTGGCTGCATACCTAACAGCCTTCTCTCTTCTTTCATCTACGCGAGGATTTCTTGGATGCGGTAGATTGAGAATGTCATATTCCCTTAGATTCCTTAGAACTTGCTTAGGATCTTTGAAGTCATCCTCATCGCATTGATTAGTTGACTTTTTATGTTTAGCAGGGCTAGTATAGGTATTATCGGCTGAGTCTAAATCGGCTGAGTCTAAATCGGCTGAGTCTAAATCGGTTGAGTCTATATCAAACATTTTAATCATTCCTTAATGTTCAGTTATTCTGGACTTGTTGGGGCTACTTAGTTGCGAGCTAGGTAGCCCTATTTGGTTTGGGTAGACATGGTTAGTTAACTGGGTTGACCTGACTTAGGAGCCAGGATGTACCCTAGAGAGACTAACCTGAGATATTCCGAGTAGCAGTAGCCTGCCTTAGCCGCCTTCTGTTTGATTACCTTTTCCTCTAGGTCAGTAACTCGGAACCTTAAATACTTCTCTCTGGTCATCTGAGAAAGCCTCAATAGATGCTCTACTAATATATACAACATGACTAAGGGTTATTCCGGAAAGTTCCCAGAATGCCCCCAGGTCAAATCTATAGTTAAATGTAGGTTTGGGGATGATTGACCAATATAGCCCCTAGTTAGTAGCTAGTAACAATAGGTACAAAAAATAGGAGCAAAGCCACTAGAACCGATGGGTCATGTCTGCTCAGGGGTGACTGAAGGTCGGGTATAGGCTTCTAGAGCTTCTCGGACTAGCTTAAATAGGGATAAGCCCCGATCCTTGGCTACTAGTTTGTAGTAGTTGATTTCATCCTCAGAAGGGAAAAGGATGTTAGCTGTTGAGTATTGATATTTTGCCATAGGTTCAACTCATGGGTAGGTTAACCCATTTAGAGTTGATGAGGTGACTGTGGGGGATAGTTTATGACCTATAGTCAGTTGAAAGGTGTTCCCCATATACACTTCTGTAGGTGTCGAGGGCTTCTATTATTTCCTTATCAGACTTTAGGCACTCCCCGATCTCTATGACGGATTTCTTTGTGACCTTCTGACCTGCTATTAAAGCCTGGCCGATAGCCTCAGCCTTAGCTGAATAGGAAACTAAGTATTGACGATTATCGATTCTAACTATCCTATACATATCTTAAGATTATCGAGGATAATCCTAAAATACCAGTTCCGTTAACTGGACTCGGTGATCTCATCAATAGTACTAATGATTTTCACTAATCGAGCTTTTAGGGTGGGTAGATCGTGTCTAAGGGCGACTGTAGGGTTCATTTGCCCCGTTACAGTCAGCCTACCTTCGGCTATATTCCTCATCAGTAGGCTAACGTTAGGGCTACCAAGTAAGTCCTGAGCGATCACTTCTAGGGCTTTCTTGTTCTCAGGACTAATGGCTACAGTGGTACGACTAGGGGACATAGGAAATATACACTACCTTTTTGGTACTTTTACTAGGGGTCAGCCTAAGCCAATCATGACAGCGTTGGTCAAAGCAGAATCTATCTATATGATTCACAGTACCGTCCCAAATGACATCTACTAACTTCATAGCTTTCAGGATCTTATTTAGGACGTACTCATTGACAGGGATGTATATCTTAGCGGTTGTAGCGGTAGTGTTAGATGTCATAGTTCACCTCGAATATTGGCTGTATCGGTCTATCGGGCGATTTCTTATAGGCTTCATTTGCCTTATGTATACATAGTAATGCATAAATCGTATGCACACAAGTGTATAACCATAGAAAAATCCCCTAGCATTTTTAGGGTATTATGCTAATATTCGATGGTTATATTTTTAACTTATAGGTAACTCCGGTAATCCTGGTCTATTAATGAGGTGCCCGTAGTTTTTTATTACCATAGTTGTATCAGTATGTCCCAATAAGTAGGCAACTCCGGTGACTGGAACACCTTGCTCGATCGCATGACTCGCCATAGTATGTCTAGAGGTGTAGGGCTTCCTATAAGGTATACCTTGATGATCCAATACCCTAACCCAGTAATATCTTCTAAATCCGTCTGAGTCTATTGGCTTACCAGAAGGTGACTTAAACACCAAATCATCCGGGTTAACATCAACTGGACTAATATCTTCTAAAAGCGATCGCAGATGTTCAGGTAATGTTAAGTGTCTAATAGATCCGGTCTTAGTCCCCTTTCTAACACGGGTATAACCGTTACCCGTCACGTCTCTAGGTAGGCTTTCTTTGATAACCACTTCTCCCCTGAGAAGATCAACATGTTGCCAACGTAGTCCTATGACTTCTGAAGTCCGACAACCCGTCGTTATCAGGAACTTCACAAAAGGAACATAATGAGGATATAGCGTCTCAAAGCCTTCTATAATAAGCCTGATTTCATCAAAGGTGAAAGGTTTCACCTCTTTGGGCTTGTTTCCTTGTGCTTTGACGTGCTTGTACGGGTTAACCTCTAAATATTTCTGGTTAACTCCCCATTCACAGCAGGATCTAATCAGCCCTAATCTAACCTTCAGGGTAGATTGAGATGCCCCTATTCGCTTAAGCCAACTTATATCCGTTAAAGCAGGATTATATTTGGATATCATAGTGCGAACCCAGCGGTAATGAGTAGCCTTAGCGGTGTCTGATATTTCTAGGGTAGGAATCCAGCTATCCCAGAGGTCTAGTAAAGTTTTAGGTTTACTTGTGTCAGTTTTAGGGACTAGGTAATAACTTTTTAGTATGGGGTCAAAATGCCCAGCCCGGATATCCTTCTCAATCCTGGTAGCGATAGCCTGGGCCAGTCCTAAAACATGATCGGTATTGTTACTAGGGTTCATTGAATCAACACAAAGTATTATATGCAACTAAGAATATCTTATATCTGTCAAAAATGTAATAGGGTATCTTCATTAGAACGCTTGTTGGGTCAACATTGTAGGTTAACCTATCATTGATTAGCTACTTAGAACATTTTTATCAATAACTAGGGTAGTTAAAGAGGCATTATGGGAAGACTAGGACGGTTAACCATGTGCCCGTAAGTTTGCATGACCATTCTGGTATCTTTGTGTCCGAGTAGGTAAGCTACCCCAGTAATCGGGGTGTGCTGTTCTAGGGCATGACTAGCAGTTGTGTGGCGTGTGGTATAAGGATTCCGATAAGTTATCCCTATTTCAGTTAATACCTTAAGCCAGTAGCGCTCTCGGAAGTTACCGTCATCTATTGGTTTTCCTGTGACTGTAGTAAATACTAGGGCATCCCGGACAAGTTGAAAGGGTCTAAGTGACTCCAATAATGATCTAAGTGCCTCAGTCATTTTTAGTTGGCGATCACTACCTGTCTTAGTTTCCTTTCTAACTCTCTTGTATCCGTTACCTGCCCAATCCCTAGATAGGCTCTCTTGGATGGTGACGATACCTTGGTCAAAGTCTATGTGACCCCAACGTAACCCTATCGCCTCTGAAGTCCTAACCCCTGTAGCCAGCAAAAACTTAACAAATGGGGTATAGTGGGGGGCTAAATCCTCAAATCCTCTAATAATCGCTGTAATCTCTTTAGTGGTAAATGGTTTGACTGACTTAGGGCTAACCTTACGTGTCTTTAAGCCATCATAGGGGTTATTATCTGCCAAGCCTTTTGTTATAGCCCACTTAAAACAAGCTTTTAGGTATCCTAAACGCTGATTAAAGGTTGATGCGGCTAAGTTAGATTGGGTCAGCCATGCAGTATCCATAAAGTCGGGGTTAGCTTTAACTATCTGTTGCCTAATCGCTTTGTAGTGGTGTTCTCTGGTAGCAACGGGAAGATTGAGGGAAGTTACCCAACAGTCCCAGACTTCTATCAGAGTTTTAGGTTTTGAATCTGGGTTACTGGGCTGTAAAGATTGGAGCTTAGGGGTCAGTCGATAGCGATCTAATGTTGGGTCAAAGTTTTTAGCTAGGATATCATTCTGTATTTGTGTAGCGATCGCTCTAGCCGTTGCTATATCCCTTGTATCGTTGTAGTCACCCTTTGGTATGGGGTTAAAGCTGTAACGTCTACCAGCGTAACTAAACTTTAGCTGGATGCTCCCATTGTTATTGATTGGCTCTATTTTCCGCACTGTCCTAAACCTGTCCTAAATGTGGGGGTTAGGACTTGCTAGGGTGCTTCTAGGCTGGGTTTCTAGCCGTTAGGCTACACCCTTGGTAAGGGTGAGGTCACGAGTTCAATCCTCGTCACGGGCTTTGTAAAAGCAATGAAAAATTAGTGATTTTTGTAAGTTGCATAAATCGGGCATACTCTCTCGGTATACACTACACAATTGCACTTGCATAGAAAGAAGCACCCTCTAGTGTCCCAACATTTTATCCCGCAGGTGCTTAATGCGATCGCGAAATTTTGCAGCCTCTTCAAATTCCAGTTTCTTTGCAGCATCTCTCATCTGTTCTTCAAGCTTACCAATCAACCCTGGAATCTCTTCTAACGGCAGTTCATCTATATGTTCATCTACAATTTTTAGATCGGTTGCATTCAACCGCCGCGATACTTCTAAGAAAGACAGAATTGCATTACTCGACTTTTTAATAATCGGTTGTGGTGTAATTCCATGCATTTTGTTGTATGCCGTCTGAATGCCACGTCGTCTATCTGTTTCATCAATGGCTTTAATCATACTGTCCGTCATATTATCAGCATACAAAATGGCTTGTCCTTTGATGTGGCGTGCTGCTCTACCAATAGTTTGAATTAAAGAACGCTCCGCTCGCAAGAACCCCTCTTTATCTGCATCCATAATTGCTACTAAAGAAACTTCCGGTAAGTCCAAACCTTCCCGCAGCAAGTTTACTCCCACCAATACATCAAAATTACCCTCGCGCAATTCTTGCAAAATTTCAATGCGTTCGATGGAATTAATTTCTGAATGCAAATATCGCACCCGAATACTATTGTCTTGCAGATACTCAGTCAAATCTTCCGCCATCCGCTTAGTTAATGTGGTAATCAAAACTCTTTCGTGGCGGTCAACTCTGTCTTTAATTTCTCCTAATAAATCATCAATTTGTCCCTCTGTTGGACGTACAGAAATTTCCGGGTCAATTACGCCTGTTGGTCGAATTACTTGCTCAACTACATGACCTTCAGAAACTTCTAATTCCCAATTTCCTGGTGTTGCAGAAACAAAAATACACTGATTTACCTTCTGCCAAAATTCTTCTGCTTTTAAAGGACGATTATCAGCAGCACTGGGAAGGCGAAATCCATGTTCAATTAAAACTTTTTTTCTGGCTTGGTCGCCGTTATACATTCCGCGAATTTGTGGCACAGTAACGTGAGATTCATCTATTACTAAAAGCCAATCTTTGGGGAAATAATCAATTAAACACTCAGGTGGTTCACCAGCTTTCCTTCCTGCTAAATGACGAGAATAGTTTTCTACGCCGTTGCAGTAACCGACTTCACGCAACATTTCTAAATCGTAGCGCGTGCGCTGATCTATGCGTTGCGCTTCTAATAATTTTCCAGCTTCTTCCAATTCTGCTTTTCGCTGTTTTAATTCGGTTGCAATGTCATCACAAGCTTCTTCTAACCGTTCTTCTGGAGTGACGAAGTGACGCGCCGGATAGATATGCACTGCTTCCAAACTGTTGATAATTTCACCAGTTACAGGATCTATGTAGCGAATCGCGTCAATTTCATCACCAAAGAATTCGACACGAATAATTCGGTCTTCGTATGCTGGGCCTATTTCTAAAACATCACCTCGGACGCGAAAACGTCCTCGACCCATTTCTATATCGTTGCGACTATACTGCACAGATGTCAAATCTCGCAAAACTTGGCGTTGATTAACCTCCATACCTATTTGTAGGGGAATGGCAGCTTTGAGGTATTCTGCGGGAGTTCCCAAACCATAAATGCAGCTAATAGAAGCAACGACTATAACATCGCGACGTTCAAAAAGCGATCGCGTCGCTGAATGCCGTAACATATCTATTTCATCATTAATCGAAGCTGTTTTTTCAATATAAGTATCGCTAACTGGAATATACGCTTCTGGTTGATAATAATCGTAGTAACTAACAAAATACTCAACTGCGTTCTTGGGAAAGAACTCTCGCAACTCGTTACAAAGCTGTGCAGCGAGGGTTTTATTATGCGCCAACACCAATGTAGGTTTAGCAACTTTCTCAATTACTGCTGCTACTGAAAATGTCTTACCTGTTCCCGTAGCTCCTAGTAAAGTTTGGTAATGATTACCGGCTTGGATACTGGATGTTAATTGTGCGATCGCTTGTGGTTGATCGCCTGTAGGCTTAAAGGGAGCTTGAAGACCAAATTCTGTCATACAGTTCTGCTGGAAATATCCTATCTCATGTTAACGATACCAATCTGTACTCAGCGAGTGCAGATGTTAAAACCAATAAATAGCAATATTACTTTGTAAAATTTTACAATTTACATTTACTTATATGTAGATTTTGAAGATATTTATACCTATGCAAGCTTATTTAAGGTTAAACTTTCATATGTAGGAAAAAATTCATTTTTCCTTAATTATTGTAAAATTAACTTAATAAATCCAGAGGTGTTTGGTTATGAGCATAAGCAGCACTGGTAAAGCAATTAGTCCTAGGCAAAGGCGAGCCAAGCTCAAAGGGGAAACAACAGTGGAAGTTGAAAATAATCAGGGTTCTAGTTTGAATACAGATAAAATCGAGCCAAATACCGATCTGCCAGCGCCAGAGAGTAGTGGAACACTAGTTATTGCTGGAGTACGTCCCATTGCTAGCAGTGACTTGGAAGTTGCAGAGACAGTCTCGATTGCTGGAGTACGTCCTATCGGCATTAGTCATTTGCAAGTAGTTGAGACAATTAACGAAGCTGGCATTCGTCCAATTAGTGCCAATACATTCCAAATTGTTGACAGTATTAGTTCATCTGGTATTCGTCCAATTTCCTCAAGTTCACTGGTAGTTTCTGAAAGCTATTCAGTGTTCGGTAACCGTCCAGTGGCATCAAATAATATAGATGATTCTGCGAATTTAATGGGTTTTCTAGATTAGGTTAAAAAATAATTAAGATAAATGTAAAGACCCAGTTTCTCTATGAAACTGGGCTTTTTATTTAAGTAGTTAATAATAAATAAACGTTTTATTTAGTGGATGCAAAGGATTTCCCAGTTGTAAACTATGAGACAAAAATGCTGGAGGGAGCATCCCACTACTTTGCATGTCATTGCGAGCGCTCGCGTTAGCGTCTCGTACCCCTGTACGCGCAGCGTCTCCGACAAGAGAAGAGAAGCAAAGCAATCGCCAAATCCTCCAACTACGAGCGAGTCCATGCGATCGCTACTCTGCGAGAAGGCTCTGCCTACGTCGTTCCTCCTTGCAATGACAGCTATTCTCTCATTGCAAAATAAAAACTGGGATGCATCCAATGCTGGATTAATGAAATAATGCCCTCTAAAAATATTAAATAATTTATTTTTTGTTATTTAGTAAAGGGCCAAATCTCACTGTTTAAATTTACTACTTGTTGATAACAAACCTGTTTGACTACAAAATATTACATATAGGACTCCTATTTTATTTTTGCGAAGCTAGGTACAAATCGAAAAGCCTATTACCTGCCTATCGCGCTTGCTTGATGCGCGAAGCGCACTAAGCAAATTAAGTTCTCCGAATTAAAGCGGATTGCTATATTTAGGTTAATCATGCCAATCTACTTTTTAGTAGATTGCACTCACAACACCTATATCTAATTTGCTTTTGTCTCTTTCTTTTTACATAGATTAATAATATGTCTTCTGGTGGAAGGCTCCAGCAATAAACTTAAGTTAAATTGTAAAGGTAATAACAAATAGTTTCAAAGTTAATTGACAATAATTAACGACTTTGAAATTTATTTTTTACAAAATTTAGGAGTATAAAATGAGTATCGAAGATCGCGCTAAAGCAGCTGGGAAAAACATTGAAGGTAAGGCTCAAGAAGCTCTAGGAAATGTTACTGGAGATCCAGAAGATAAAGCCGAAGGTAAAGCAAAGCAAGCTGAAAGCGAAGTACGTCATGGAATTGAAGACGTGAAAGATAACGTCAAGAAAAAGCTTGATTAATTAAAATATATCCTTTTTGCAATTTAGTGACATAGCTGGGGATGTCTCATTCTGCAAAAACAAGAAGTGATTCGGCTAAACCCCTCTCATCCCCTTTTAACAAGGGGAGATAGGGGTTATTTATGGTATTCTCAGTGCGTGCATACATGTTTGAAGCATTAATTGTTAATCTTTACAGATTAATCATTTCGATAGAGTAGAGAAAGTTGATGGTTTGCTATGATTTTTTTTAGCTTAAGTATTACCAATAACGAACTGTAAGTTTTATGCAATTCATATCGCTGAAATTGAATTGCCTATTTAGAAGTGTCTTATTCGAGGAGGCGAAAAATGATTCTGCTTGAGCAGAGTCGCAAAATAGCGACAACTTTTGTATTGATTGTGGTGCTGATGATAAGTACCGCTTGTGGTGGTAACACTTTAACACAAGCTGACCGCACAACCGCCCCACCAGTAATTGGTCGAGATGTAACTTATTCACAATTAGAGCGAGGTAATACTTCGTCAGGGGAAAGTTTTGGAACCTGGGTTGTGCAAACATCTAAAGGGTTGGTCAAAGACGCATATGTACGTGATAACAATAAGCTAGGAATTGTTATTTCCCCTCAAGTCCGTCCCAACGAAGTGCGACCTTTAGCAAAATCTCTAGCACAAGGTTTTCGGAAAAACTTTCCCAATCAAGATTTAACTATTTTGGTTTACGGGCCTGATAAAAAGTTGATTTTGACTGCTAAATATGACACTCAAACTAATCAAATCCAGTACACTTAATGACTGAATTTGAAATATAAGTTTGATGATAGTCAATTCTGAATAAGCGCATAGTGACTGTCAGATTGTTGAAAAATCTGACGTGAGTAAGGAGACTAAGTAAAGTGACAAGCAGCGAAGAGTACAAACGCCAAATAATGAAAGATTTGGCTGAAGGGAATGTTGAATCTCTAGACGATGCGAGGTCAGATTCAACGACTGAATATGAGAATTTCGACGACTTTGCCCAGCGGACAACAACCGATCAACGGCGACAATTGTTTGGTCGGTCTGTACATCCAGACAGGATTCCTACCAGCCAAATGGAGCCTGAATTACAAAAGGCGATCGCTCAAATTAAACCAAACGAACGGGACGATGTAGCACGCGCCTTTTTCAAACACTTGAAATCCAGAGGATTGGACGAGCGACATCTAGAGCAACAGCTTGGTCTGTCCACCCACCACGCCAGCCGCATGAGTGCTGATGATGTTAGCAAACTTGCATCCTTCGTTTATCACAACCACCCTGATGTTTTCCGTGAAGTGCTAGCGGAACAACCAGGCATTATTAAGTTTCTCAGCAATCCCGTAGTGGCAGGTATTATCGGCATTGCAGCGGCTAAATGGTTGGGTAGTCGCAAGTAAATTTTAATCCAGAGCGTTAAGGCATCGGGGTGGGCATTGCCCACCTTTTTTATTGAAAAATATTTTACTTGGATACCAAAATGAATTATTTTGCATGTATAAAATAGTATAAGTATTGTGGTTACCCAAAAGCAAATTTACATAATTTTCATACAACTATATATCCATTCTCAGGTTATAAAGCTGATAACATCTAGCTTTGGATAATATAAAAAATAAAATTATAAAAATAATTACATTAAAGATTTTATTAAAATTTACTCTCAGTAGTTGATTATAGTTACTTAATCGGTAACGCTGATTACTGTTGCATTCCAGGAGAATTACTGATAACCTTGCCAGTAGCAAAAAACTTAAAGCAAAATATAAGACTGTAAGTAGCTTCGGCTTTACGCAAAGTTGAGCGATCGTCGCAAGTGATAGCTTCGGCAACGTCTGCGATCGCTAATTAAAGTTCCATTTTAGAAAAAGTTGACACTAAGGTTCATTTTTCATAAGAATTTAAATCCAAGAAAATTTAAATGAAAGCTACTGATTCTGCAATTCAACCATTGAAGAATTCCCAATTCTGGCTATTAGGAATAGGAGGAGGCTTGATTGCAATTCTTCTAACTCTGGTGTGGAGAACTGGAGATGATTCCTACTTGGGTATGAGTGTCTTATGTTTATTTGCTATAGCTTCCACACTGGTAGAAAAACGCCATAAATTGACCTTAGAAAGTGGAATTTTTCCTAGTATTTTAGGCATAATGTTCATTGGTTTTATACTTTGGCAAAGTGCTAATTTGCACCATGGAAAGTGGCTAAAAACATTTCTTCATATATCACCATTTATTTCAGCCATTGGTCTTAGCTTACTTGCTTCTGGACTAAAGGGATTCAAGCAATTTTGGCAAGAACTAACAATCTTGTTTTTTCTTGGTGTTCCAAAGGTAACTATTTTATCTCTAATTGATATTACCCCCTTGGCTACTCTAACTGCCAAATATTCAACTTTAATACTTTGGTACACGGGGTTTGAAGTATCTCTGCAAGATAACTATATTAATCTGCCAACAGGTGGTATCAAAGTTGCTGGTGAATGTGCTGGTCTAGAATGGATGTGTCATCTTCTGTCACTAGCTGTGATTGGTTTGTTCATGTTTCCTCCTAAACCGAAAAGGAGAATATTAGTACCTATTGTGGCTGTTTTTGTAGCATTTCTTGTGAATGGGGCACGCATTGCCATCCTAGCTGTGATGGCGGCAAAACAACACCAACCAACATTTCATTACTGGCATGTGGGGGGTGGTTCCTCAGTATTTGGAATTATTACAGTACTCATTTTTGGGTTATTCTACTGGTTCCTCCTCCATGAGCAGGAAATTAAAAAACAGAATATTGCGGAGTCTTCAAGTCAATGACTCTGTGGAAAAAACTGCGGATTTTATTGTTAGCTGTTACTCTTGGTAGTGTTGTATTAGTTTTTGTGAAGGTTTCTCTAACAAAAACTACAAACAAGCCAAAATCACTAGAGTCTGGACGTAAAACTACTATTGTTGTGCTTGTTGAAGATGATATTTGCATAGTTTCTCATTTTAAGGGAAACTATAATATTGTCTCTGCTTTTAAGAGTAAATTGAGACAAGTCGAGATTATAGAGGAGTCATATATATAGCCATATTTTTAATGATTTGTATAACTAGAAATTTTCGTAAGCCACGTGGTTTTCTTTTTTTTTAGTAGCATTCAGTTTGCTTTCGTAAAGCTTTAATATCTCTCAATTCAATTGTTGATAATTTGTTAAAAACATGACTAAATCAAGTAGCGATAAATTTATTCCTTTAGTACAAGAACTACAAGAATTTGTCTTCAGCCAAACAAGCTCGATGACTATTTTGCGAGTTCTTGGCTACGGTCTATTACTTTTAGCACTCTTCGACATTGTGGAAATGTTGATTCCACCAAGCTTTATGAACCCCGCTTGGGAATTTCAAACTTTTGGCTCATTGGTTGAACGAGTACCTGTACCTTTAATTGGGTTAGCGTTGGTGTTTTATGGAGAGCTACATGCAAGAGCGAAATGGGAATTTGTAACTTTAAAGTTTTTATCTTGGTTAACTTTATTGCTGGCTATATTATTTATATTGCTAATTCCTTTATCAATTGGTAACACTGTTAGGCTCACCAAGCAAAGCTATACTCAAATTAATACTCTATCACAACAACAAATATCTCAAGCTGAACAAGTCGAAAAGCGAGTGAGCCAAGCTACACCACAGCAGATAGATAATTTGTTAAAGAGCCAGGGTCGCTCATCAAATACTAAAAATCCTCAAGAATTGAAGAGTCAAGTATTGTCAGAGGTTTCTAAGGCAAAAGCACTGATTAGAAATCAAGCACAAGCCACTCAATCTACTCAAAAGCTGAATTTGCTCAAGAATTCTGTGAAATGGAATCTCGGAGCTTTGGTTTCTGCTGCTCTCTTTTTTACTATTTGGAAAATAACAAGTTGGGCAAGATTAAGTAGATAAAAAGTAATAGAACTGTACTTTGGATTTTCTTGATTATATCAGAAGCCATAGCGATAAGTTTCTCAAGCCGATTCTGCCAAAAAAGCGGCTTTTTTGCTGTTTGAAGTGACTACTAGTACATACTGCTCCCCCAAAGATTTCATCTCAAGAGAGTCTGTATTTAGCTGTCCTGCTTGAAATCGCTACAAAACATAACATTAATAGTTAACAAACAGCTAAAAATTTTGATTTTTAGCTTATTAACATAATTATAATAACTGTAATATTTTGAATAATCGTCAGTAAAATTTACAGAAAAATCATTTTAAATTAAATATTTTATGCATGTTTTTTTGCTTTAATTAAATAATTAAAATTTAGGTAAAGATTACTATTTTGAGCTAAGTAAGTGTATGTAAAAAATACTCAATACTATATTTTAAATGTTAATAACAAATAACTTTTAGTTCTTTTAGGAGTAGACAAATGAAACCTAGCGTTTCAATCTATTGCTTTACTATTTGCTGTTCAGCTTTATTGTCTTTTATTCCCAAATCAGCATCTGCAATAACAATCACACTAGGACCAGTTTCTGTAAGTGAACTGGAAAATCTATTCACAAACAATGGTTTTGAGAAACCTTCAATTACGCTTAATGAAACTGAAACAACATTCGATCTTAGTATTCTTGGTAAACCTGTGAATGGTACTGGAAGTTTTGATACAGATTTTGTTTCGGACTTTTGGAGAGGTAAATTATCTTTCTCTCAAACCGATCCAATTTTTGCAAGTGATACTCTCTCCGCAGGCTTATCAATTTTTCATCAGGCTGGGATCGACAGACCACATTCTGGTGATGCATTAAAAGGTGTAATCTATACAAAAGCAATAACAATTAACTCAAATGCTGCTGGAACTACATCGAAACTACTTAGTAGTTCTTTTAACGGAAAGGTAAAACACCCATCTGAACATTTTGACGAGTACAGCGGCATTCTATCGGCAAATGTTGCAGCAAACACAGTTCTTGGTAATATATATCGAACTGGACTTTTGAGTTGAAGGGTGTTCATTCAGTTCCCGAACCACTCACTATTGTTGGTTCAGTTGTAGCACTGGGATTCGGAGCTTTCTTCAAAAAAGAGTATTCCAAAAAGCAGAAAAAAGCAAAAACTTTAGCTTAGCAACCAGCCACATCTTCTTTCTGCAAAAAGCAATTAAAATTTCTGGCGTTGCATAGTTGCGGGATGATTTAGCAACTTCTAAAATTCTCCCCCTGCATTCCCTGCCTCCCCTGCTTACCCCAATTCATCCCACTGTTATGCAACGCCAAATTTCTCTAGATCCTGAATAGTTGAGGGATTTGCAATTAAAAACTGATAGCACAATTTTAGTAAAAAAGTAGGGTAGGCAAATAGCCTACCCTATCTCTGTTTGTTTATAGTTAATCCAAAATCCAAAATAGACTAAACCTTTGCTAATTCTGGCGCAGGACGCTTGCTGTTGCGAATAGCTGTAATGGCTTCGGCATAATCTTTGGCATTAAACACCGCTGAACCTGCAACAATTGCATTTGCTCCTGCTTCTAAAACCTGCCAAGTATTATTTGCTTTCAATCCGCCATCTACTTCAATCCAAGGGTCAAGACCCCGTTCATCGCACATTTGACGCAGCTTGCGGATTTTGGGTACTACAGCGGGAATAAAACTTTGACCACCAAAGCCAGGGTTAACGCTCATAATTAGTACTAAATCGCAAAGCTCCAACACGTACTCAATAAAATCTAAAGGTGTTGAAGGATTGAGTACTACCCCTGCTTTTTTGCCAAGTTCTTTAATTTGGCCCAGAGTACGGTGTAGGTGCGGCGAGGCATTATGCTCAGCATGTACAGAAATAATATCAGCACCAGCTTTAGCGAAACCTTCTACATACCTTTCTGGTTCCACAATCATCAAATGCACATCCAGTGGCTTTGTCGTAACTGGACGAATCGCCTCCACAACCAGAGGCCCTATCGTAATATTAGGTACAAAACGGCCGTCCATTACATCAACATGAATCCAATCTGCTCCAGCTGCATCTACGGCGCGAACTTCGTCACCTAGACGACTGAAATCGGCTGATAGGATAGATGGAGCAATTACAATGGGCTTTTGAGATAGGTTTTGGGTCATGGCTAGTGGGTTTTTAGCGTCCTCGTCTGTAAGCATTGTAACAATATAGTGTAACAAAATATTGAGCGATCCCGATATCTATTTAATCCTCGCTAGGTGAGAGATAGGGGAGAAATAACTTCTGACTCCTTCCTGCTTTCTACCCTTCGGGTTCGCAGTCGCTCATGGGGGAAACCCCCAAGACCGCGCTGTCTCACCTTCTGACTTCTGACAACTAACAACTAACTATTAACTATTAAATATGACCAAAAAACTAACTTGGATAATTTGGGGATTGAGTGTTTCTTGTGTGAGCGCACCAGTACTTGCTTCGGCTTTACAAAGTTCCCTAGGAACCAACGGTATTGATGCTCTGAAGTTACACCAACCTCCTTATAATTTAATCGGTCGCAAGATTGCTATTGGTCAGGTAGAAATCGGTCGTCCGGGAATGTTTGGGTGGGATAAAGCAGTGTCTAAAAATCGTGCTATATCTCTAGCTGGCATCTTTTTACGTAATGGGCCAGCTAAGTCCAATAGTGGTGTTGACCCTCACGCCTACAATGTTGCTGGTGTTATGGTCAGCACAGACAAAGGATTACCAGGAATTGCTCCGGGAGCCAGACTGTATTCTTCTGCTGTGGGTTCTACAAAAAACATGGGTCAGCCAGAGGAGTGTTTATCGGCCCAGCATATCGCGCTGCAAAACAGTGGCGATGTCCGTGCCATTAACTTTAGTTTTGGCGAACCTCTCAACCGCGATCCTCGCCCAGATGCTGTTTTAGATGGCAAAGCCTTACTAACTCTATGTATTGATTGGTCTAGTCGCTTTCATGATGTTTTGTATGCGATCGCAGGCAATCAAGGTAAAGGGGGTATTCCCATCCCTACAGATAATTTTAATGGACTAAACGTGGCTTTTTCATCGCGCCGGGGAGGGATTTTTAATAAAGTTGACGTTTCCAATCTGGCAGGTACTAATTATGGAGTCAGTGGTCGATTAGCCGGCAAAGAGTTTAATTTGGATGGTCGTCGCTCTATTAGTTTAGTAGCACCAGGTAGTAACATTCCTTTGCTGAATCCAGATGGCAAATTGAACAAAGTCACAGGTACAAGTTTTGCAGCACCTCACGTTACTGCTACTGTTGCCTTGTTGCAGGAATTTAGTGACCGACAGACACGGAAAAAACAACCCAATTGGAGCATTGATGCACGGCGGCATCAGGTCATGAAAGCTGTATTGCTGAATTCGGCAGACAAAATCCTAGATACTGGTAACGGGTTGTACTTAGGAATGGCTCGGACGTTAATTGATAAACAAAATCAAGATTGGCTGGCTTCCGATGCTTACAAAGACCCCACAATTCCCTTAGATTCCCAAATGGGAACGGGCCATTTAAATGCACTTCGTGCCTATCAGCAATTTAGTGCTGGTCAATGGCAACCATCAGTTGCTGTGCCTGCCATTGGTTGGGATTATCGTATAGTAAATGTCGGTGCGTCTACGGAATATGTGTTAGCTAAACCGTTAAAGCAGGGTAGTTTTGTAGCTATCACTTTAAGTTGGGATCGATTAGTACAGTTAAATGATAATAATAAAAACCAACAATATGATGTAGGTGAAAATTTTAGCGATCGCGGTTTAAATAACCTCGACCTCTACTTAGTAAAAGCTGATGCTATGAATCAAGATACTGGTGCTGTTTGCTCTTCCATCAGTCAAATTGATAGTGTAGAACATATTTTCTGTCCTGTTCTTGCTACAGGCAATTACAAAATCCGCGTTCAGTTTCGTCAGCAGGTAAACGAAGCAACTCAACCCTATAGTTTGGCTTGGTGGAGTGTGCCAGTTAATTGAGGAACTTTCAAATAATATAGTTTTTGACTGTTGATTGTTAACCGTTAACAGTCAAAAACTTAAAGTGGGATAATTTCTTTTTTGGAGTTTTATCAGGTCATAACTATAGCTAACAAATAAATAATATTCTTGCTAATTAATGTCTAATTTGTGCAGGAGATAGAAACTAGCGTTCTGTTTCATCAATTTTGCGTGGTAAATGCATTTTTAGTGAGAACTTGAATCCTTAAATATTTAAGCACTGAAGTACTAACTACAAATGCAGCACAAAATACCTCACAAAAACATCATATTTTTTATAGCTTGAAATATAATAAAAGCGATTGCTAAGTCATTAAGTAGTTTAAAATACATTTATTTAAAATATCAGGTATCCTTAAAAATCAAGCTGCTTTAATCAGTACCATGTACAACTGACATTTAATTACTTTCAATTACTTACCGTTACCAAAACTGTAACCATGGCATATTTCTGTTGTTGCCAATGCAATAGTTAATAATTAACACACTTCATTAGCGTCAATGTTCACAGATAGCTAAAAGTATTTGGCAAGCGAGGTGGCAGAATGAATCGGCAGAAGTTGAGTGGTGTGAAAGAAAGTTTTCTACAAAGACGGTATGGTGTAAGTCTAGGAAGACGTTATGTTATGGCAGCAGCTAGTGTTGTTCTATTAGGTGTATTAAGCTGTTCTCAGGTGAATAATAGTAGTTCGAGCGCACTTGCCCAATCCGATATACCTCAGTCAGAGTCTCCCTTGCCAAAAAAAACAGTGAGCAATGATACAAGACTTGTTAATGGTAATAATAAATTTGGCTTCAAGCTGTTTTCAGAAATCCTGAAAAACAACAGTAGTGAAAACAACATTTTTATTTCTCCTTCAAGTGTAGCGATCGCTCTAGCTATGACCTACAACGGTGCTAGTGGCTCTACTCAGCAGGCAATGGCTAAAACCCTGGAATTACAAGGTATGAGTTTACCAGAAATTAATTCTGCTTACGCTTCATTAAAGGAATTATTGGAAAATCCTGGTGAGAAAGTTCAGCTGACTATTGCTAACTCGCTGTGGGTAAATAAAGGTGTTAGCTTGCAGCCAGACTTTCTCCAGAAAACCCAGGATTTTTACAAAGCTAAGGTGACAAATTTAGACTTTCAAGATGCCACAGCGCCTGATACGATCAATAACTGGGTCAAGGACAATACAAGCGGCAAAATCAACAAAATAATTGAAACAATTAAACCCGATGAAGTGTTATTTCTAATTAACGCTATATATTTCAAAGGGAAATGGAGCAACGAATTTGATAAGTCGCAAACAGCCGAACATCCCTTTTTTCTCATATCTGGCAAGCAGAAGCAGCACACCATGATGTCGCAAACAGGCGACTACAGATACTATGAAAACGAGCAATTCCAGGCAGTAAGTTTACCTTACGGTACAGATGGCAAAATCAGCTTTTATGTCTTTTTGCCTAGACAAAACTCTAATCTCAATGTCTTATATCAGAACTTAAGTCTTGATAACTGGGAAAAATGGATGACTCAGTTCCACAAACGGGAAGGATTTATTCGCTTGCCCCGTTTTAAAACAGACTACGATGTTACACTCAACGATGCGTTAAAAGCTTTAGGCATGGAAGAGGCTTTTAGCGATAAAGCCAACTTTTCTGGCATAGGTAAGAATCTTACAATTAGCCAGGTTAAGCATAAAACTTTTGTTGAAGTTAATGAAGAAGGCACAGAAGCAGCAGCAGCTACCTCAGTGGGAATAGAGACAACATCTCTGAGACAGAAACCAGAACCATTCCGCATGATTGTTGACCGTCCCTTCTTCTGTGCTATCCGAGATAATCAGACAGGAAGCGTTTTGTTTATGGGTTCAATTGTGGAACCGCAGTAAGAGTTCTGCGGAGCCAGTCTCGTGGGTGGCTCTGCCGGCTTGAAGGAAGTGGCGTTGCTGAGTTAGGAGAGACGCGACGCCAGTCGCTACAACGGGGAGCCACTGCGGTCTTGGGGTTTCCCCAAGTGGAGCAAGTGGCGTGGGAACCCCCCTTCGGGTTCACAGTTGCCTGCGGAGGGAAACCCTCCCGCAGCACTGATTCACCGCAACGCGCTGGCTCATTAATCGCGTCTGTACAAGAGTTAGGAATTTTATCTCTCCTCTGCTTTCTTCCTAGGGTAATGTAGGTTCCGAAACACTCAAAGGATTTTTTGTCTCTGCTTTTGGAGATTCCTCTGGTGTAATGGATGTAGGTATCTCTTTAGTCGTGGTACTGTCGTCCTCGCTGCTAAGCAAAGTCGGACGTAGGGCGGTTAAAGCAGTTTTAATGATTACAGCAGTGGGTACTGCTACAATCACGCCTAAAAGCCCACCAATTCTTGCACCTGTCAAGACTGAAATTAATATCCAGACTGGGTTTAAACCTGTAAAATTACCCAAAATTCGGGGTGCAATTAAGTTTTCTAGAATTTGCTGTACGATAACGGCTGCTATTAAAACCCTGATTCCCATCCAGAAATCTTGCAGCGCTACTAAGGAGGTGGTAAGGGCAATGCCCACAGAACCACCAAAGGGGACAAGAGCCATGATGCCGATGGTTAAGCCAAATAACAAACCAAATGGCACTTTCAGCCACAAAAAAGCAGGAATCAGGGCTGAGGCCATACAAGTAGATAAAATCAGCTGGGTGATGAAGAAATTTTGAAAACTCAGGCGTACTGTTTGAGAGAAAGGTGCGCGAAATTTCGCTGGCAGCCATTCTACTAAACTCTGCCAAAGTTCACCCCCGTGCTGCAAAAGATAGAAAGTCAAAACCATTGTCAAGAGAAAATCCAGCAAGCTGGTGAATGTGACAACAGCCAAATTCAAAACTTGTCCGGCGATCGCTTGCAATTGTCCCTTGACGCGATCGTTGATTTGGACTACAAGAGCATCAAGATTAATCGGTAAGCCGAGAACTTCTGCTTTCTCGTTTAACATCATTAACTGAGAGCGTCCTGAATCAATCAACTCTGGTAAGCGAGCCACCAGTTGCTGAGCTTGGGTAAGGGCTAGGGGAAATAGAGTAACACCCAGCGCCAAGAGAATCGATAAAGCCAATAAAAAGACTAAAATGGCAACTTGCTCTCGCCTAGCACCGCGACGCTCCATCCAGCTTACAGGGTAGTTAAGTAGAAATGCTAGAACTGAGGCTCCGACTAAAATGACTATTAAGGAATGGAAAT
This sequence comes from Nostoc minutum NIES-26, assembly GCA_003326215.1. Classification (GTDB taxonomy): domain Bacteria; phylum Cyanobacteriota; class Cyanobacteriia; order Cyanobacteriales; family Nostocaceae; genus Dendronalium; species Dendronalium minutum. The sequence continues at coordinate 49,784 of LXQD01000131.1, forward strand.
AATGAAAAATTGCCGAAATAGCCCAACCATTGAGAACTAGCAGCGGGGCGAATAACGCGATCGCCCCGATTCGCGCTATTGGTGTAAGTGTCTGCCACCAGTTGACTAGCTTGCGTGTCTGCATCTTTAGCCGATTGCGGGATATAACTACATAAAATCCTTCTTTACAGCTTATTATCTCTGACTACATCACTGATTTCATCTCTCTTGTTTAGGATTAGACTCATCCCAATGGAAAATTTTGAACCAATTGATAATTTGCCTTTGTCAGAGACTGGGGAACTGGGGAACTCGGGACCCCCTCTGGGGATTAGGGGCAATGGGGACTGGGGAACTCGGGGCCCCCTCTGGGGATTAGGGGCAATGGGGACTGGGGAACTGGGGAGCCAGTCGCGTGCGGAGGTTACTTCGGTCAAGCAAACTGGCGTGACTGGGGATAACTCTTCCCAATCCCCAATCCCTAATCCCCAATCCCTAATCCCTATTCAAGATACAGCTAGTTCTAGAAGACTATTGCTCATACATTTGATTCCAATTATTGGCTTTTTTCCATCCCTGTGGACTCTCTACCACCGCCAGGGAAGTCGGGAACAACTGGTTGTGAGTCGTCTGTCTATTACTCTGGCATTGACTTGGCTATTGGGTTACTTATTGTTAGCAGCTGGAGCAGAAACTTCAAACTTTTTTACACTGCGTTTATTAATCCTTAATAGCTTTTTTACATCTAGTTATTTTTTGGTAAGTATCTGGCTCATGTTTCGCCTCATCAAAGGCAAGTCTAATCGTTTAGCAGGGTTTAGCAATTTTGCTGAACGAGTATTGGGTAAATACTGACCTTAATTATTGCAAGCGATCGCTCGGCTGGTAGTTTTACTTAAAATGTTCACAAATAACAGATTACCTACTACCGGATCTGGTCAAACCGGCTTATTGTTGTCATACTGCAATAAAACATCTCCGGATTTGCCACAAAGAAGGAGAAATGCTGCTATAAGTGTTGTGGTGTTGTGGTAGAGGCAACGGTTAAATAGTCAGCATGATTCATCAAAAGTTAACTATTATGAGTTAATTTGTCTGCATATTATTTAGTCTGCAAATTTACCTAATTCGATCAGTTAAATGTGAGGAAGTCTGTGACCATTCAAAGAACTTCGGCGGAAGGAAATCAATCAGCAAACGCCCCCAACCCAAAGGACAAAAATTCCCAGAACTCGAAATCAGGACGCTGGCTGTGGTTCTGGGTGGGTATGAGCGGTATTGCAATGGTATCAGCAACGGCAGGGGCGCTGTTGGCGGTTTCTTTAACTAGTACACCATTGCAGCAAGCCGATTTAAGTCCCCAAGAAGAAGCAGTCTTTGATGGCGATCGCATCTCTGGTGATGGCTTACGATTTTCACAATTAACTCGCCCTGTCAATCTCTTAGTTATGGGGATGAGCGTACTGCCGCCGGATGTCCAAAATGCTCCCGCCGAAACCAAAAATCTGAGATACCTGCCCCAGGTAAACTCTTTTGATGGTCTTTCCGATGTCATGCTCTTAATGAAATTTGACCCAGAGACAAAAAAAGTGGTCATGCTCTCTATCCCTAGAGATACCCGTACAGAAATCGAGGGATATGGAGTGAAAAAAATTAATGCCGCCAATGTTGAAGGCGGGCCAGCTTTGACTGCTAAAACTGTCAGTAACGTTTTGGGCGGTGTAGGAATTGACCGCTATGTGCGAATTAATGTTCTGGGAGTAGGTAAGCTAATTGATGCTTTGGGTGGAGTGACAGTTTATGTCCCCAAAGATATGAAGTACCAAGATGATTCCCAACACCTCTACATCAATTTAAAAGCAGGCAAGCAGCACCTCAACGGCGACCAAGCACTGCAATTACTACGTTTTCGTCATGATGAACTCGGAGACATTGGTCGGATTCAACGGCAACAAATTGTGATTCGTGCCTTAATTGACCAGACTCTCAACCCAGTGACAGTAGCTCAATTACCTAAAATTCTCAACGTAGTTAAAGAAAATATCGACACTAATTTAACAGTTGAGGAATTAGTTGCGCTTGTGGGTTTTGGAGTGCGAACCAATCGCTCCAATATGCAGATGTTATTGCTGCCAGGTCGCTTCAGTGAGAAAAACGAGTATGATGCTAGCTATTGGTTACCCAATAAAAATAGTATTGTCAAGTTGATGACGCAACACTTTGGTTTGGAATCAACAAGCGAACAGCAGGTGAGTGACCCAAGTTCTTTGCGAGTGGCAATTCAAGACAGCACAGGTGGCGATCGCTCTAATCTTAGACCATTAATTAGAGCTCTAGAAAAAGCTGGTTATCGCAATATTTATGTTTCTAAACCTTGGAATGAACCTTTAGAAGTAACTAATATTATTGCCCAACAAGGAGATGGTGCAAGTGCTGAATTAATTCGCAATTCTTTAGGATTCGGAGATGTGCGGGTAGAAAGCACTGGCAATTTAGACTCGGATATCAGTATCCAAGTAGGTCAAGATTGGTTACAACAAAAAGCTATCTTTGAGGAATCTCCCTAAATTTTAAATTATGTTGCTATGACTCCTTAATAACCAAGCAAAAAGGCGTGAGTATAAACCTCACGCCTTTATATTAATTATTTCCTGATACGTCATTTATTACTCTTTCATTATCTACCAACTGTCAGCTGTACCTTTTTTATAAGGATCGCCTGTAAATGGTTGTACACCAATAGTAGGATAAGCATCATCATTAGGGCCAAAAATCCGCATTGCAGCTTCCGAAATATATTGGGTTATGCTAGCAAGCATTTTGGAAATAGACATAATATAGACTCCTTTTTTGAGTCACTATTAATTGTGATGTTTCTACTCTAGTCCTGTTCTTCTCTCCTAGCTCCTCTTCTCAATATATTGACAACCTATGCAATGCTTATTCAGATATGTTTGCAATACTTTAGCTTCTTCGCGAGTCATTCAGTTCTAATTATAACGGAGCGATTGCAAGCAGGTGGAGGGACAGAAAAGAGATAAAATTCCTAACTCTTGTACAGACGCGATTAATCGCATCTGTACTCAGCACTTTTTGTCTGACATAATTAATAGAAATAACTATTAATAAATATAAATTAATTGAAAATTTTAGTATTTACTTTCTGTAAAGATACCGTTGACTAGCAGTAGCATGAACTGACTTATCCAAGAGTTGACATTATTTATGGTAAAAACTACCATAATAGAAGAAGCATTCTTCAAAGGACGCTCTTACATGACAATGGATAGCCACCAAAGCCAAGAACTGAACCTCTCTACCGCTGATTACAGCCTGCTGACTGACCTTTACCAGCTGACAATGGCAGCTTGTTACACAGGTGAAGGTCTAGAACAACGATGGGCCAGCTTTGAGTTATTTGTTAGGCGACCGCCAGAGGGTTTTGGTTATTTAATTGCCATGGGGCTAGCGCAGGCGTTGGAATATTTAGAAAAATTTCGCTTTAGTTCCTCTCAAATAGCAGCTTTACAGGCGACGGGCATTTTTGCTAGGGCTAGCGATCGCTTTTGGTCACTGTTAGCTGAGGGACGGTTTACTGGGGATGTTTGGGCAGTACCGGAAGGAACAGCCGTGTTTGCCAATCAGCCACTGTTGCGGGTAGAAGCACCCCTTTGGCAGGCACAGCTAGTAGAAACTTATTTGTTAAATACGCTGAATTACCAAACTTTGGTGGCAACAAGGGCTGCACGCCTCCGTAATGTGGCAGGGGAGCAAGCAACACTTTTAGAATTTGGCACAAGACGGGCATTTAGTCCCCAAGCCTCATTGTGGGCGGCGCGGGCAGCCTTAGCAGGCGGATTGGATGCCACTTCCAATGTGTTAGCGGCGCTACAACTAGGGCAGCAGCCAAGTGGTACGATGGCTCACGCTTTGGTGATGGCACTGTCAGCAGTGGAAGGAAGTGAAGACCAGGCTTTTAGCGCGTTTCATCGATATTTTCCAGGTGCGCCATTGCTGATTGATACTTACGATACCATCGCTGCTGCCGAGCGTTTGGCTGAAAAAGTAAGTTCTGGGGAAATGGAATTAACTGGGGTGAGGTTAGATTCTGGAGATTTAATAACTTTGTCCAAACAGGTGCGATCGCTACTTCCAGGTGTGTCAATTTTTGCCAGTGGCGACTTGGATGAGTGGGAAATTGCCAGACTCAAAGCAGCCGGGGCGGAAATCGATGGCTATGGATTAGGAACGCGATTAGTTACAGGTTCACCTGTAAATGGAGTTTACAAACTTGTAGACATCGATGGTATCCCAGTGATGAAAAAGTCGAGTGGCAAGTTGACTTATCCAGGGCGCAAGCAGATTTTTCGGTCATTTGCAGGAGGTAAGGTGAAAGCTGATAGGTTGGGGTTAGTGACAGAAAGCCCTCTGAACGAACAAGCTTTGTTGCAGGTGGTGATGAAACAAGGCGAACGAGTGCAACCGCCAGAAACTTTAGCAGCAATTCGCCAACGTACTGCCGCCTCTGTTGCAAGTTTGCCAGAACAAACACTGCGTTTGGATAGTCCTGTTTCTGTGCAGGTGGAGATTTCGGCGGCGCTGCAAGCGTTGACGGAAGAGACGGAGAAACGTAGACGCGTAAGCGGCTTGCCGCAGGCTACCGCAAAGAACGCAAAGGACGCAAAGTAAGATGATGAGAATTGCTTTGTTTGGTACTAGTGCCGATCCACCAACTGCTGGACATCAAGAGATTCTGAGGTGGTTATCTGAGCGTTATGATTGGGTGGCGGTTTGGGCGGCTGATAACCCATTTAAATCCCATCAAACACCTTTAGAACATCGGGCGGCAATGCTACGATTGTTGATTGCAAATATGGATGCGCCACTGCACAACATTGCTGTGGAACAGGAATTGAGTAGCTGGAAAACACTGGAAACAGTGGCAAAAGCGAAAGTGCGTTGGGGAGAAGATGCTGATTACACCTTGGTAATTGGTTCAGATTTACTGAATCAGCTACCGCGTTGGTATCGTGTTGAAGATTTGTTACAGCAAGTGCAACTCTTGATTGTACCGCGTCCGGGATATGTAATAGATGAGTCTAGCTTGGAAGCAGTGCAAAACCTGGGAGGGAAAATAGCGATCGCCAGCCTGACTGGTTTGGATGTTTCCTCAACAGCGTATCGCGAACACGGAGATACCGAAGCCCTCACACCCCCTATTATTGCCTATATTAATCGAGAGCATTTGTACAAATGCCAGGACGCAACCACAAAAAGATTCCAATTCCGCTAAATCAACAACCTTTGGCTGATTTCAAGGTTGGTGTTGATAATGTAATTTTTTCTGTAGATACCACACAGAATCGGCTGCTAGTCCTGTTAGTCATGCGACAGCAGGAACCATTTTTAAATTATTGGGGTCTTCCAGGTACTTTGGTACGTCAAGGAGAGTCTCTAGAAGACGCTGCTTATCGCATCATGGCAGAGAAAATTAAAGTGAACAATCTCTATTTAGAGCAGTTGTATACTTTCGGGGGACCAAATCGCGATCCACGAGAAGCTACTGATAGTTATGGTGTACGTTATCTCTCTGTTAGTTATTTTGCCCTGGTACGGTTTGAGGAAGCAGAATTAATTGCTGACAGGGTTAGTGGTATCGCTTGGTATCCAGTAAAACAAGTACCGCAATTAGCTTTTGACCATAATGAGATTTTGGCGTATGGGCACAGGCGTTTACGCAATAAGTTGGAATATAGTCCTGTAGCTTTTGAAGTCTTGCCGGAAACATTCACTTTAAATGATTTATATCAGTTATACACCACAGTTTTAGGCGAAAATTTTGCTGATTATTCTAATTTTCGGGCGCGTCTACTCAAATTAGGTTTTTTATGCGATACCGGAATAAAGGTATCAAGGGGTGCTGGTCGTCCAGCTAGTTTATATAAGTTTGATGCTGAAGCTTTTGCCCCCCTAAAAGATAAACCTTTAGTGTTTATTTAAGAAAAGTCCAGAGTCAAAAGTCAAAAGTAATTTATTTTGACGACTCTTGATTCTTGACCCTTGATTCTTGAACCTTGACTTTTGACTAATACAATGAAAATTGCGATCGCTCAAATTAATCCGACAATTGGTGATTTGCCAGGAAACGCTCAAAAAATTCTAGAAACAGCACAACAAGCAGCGGCAGAAGATGCGCGTTTGCTGTTAACACCAGAACTTTCTTTGTGCGGCTATCCCCCAAGGGATTTGTTACTCAATCCTACTTTTGTGGAAGCGATGAATATCGCTTTACAACAATTGGCTAGAGATTTACCGCCAAAATTAGCAGTATTGGTAGGAACCGTTGAAGAGAATACAAAAGCACATATTACTGGTGGAAAAACTTTATTTAATAGCACAGCTTTATTAGAAGAAGGCAAGGTCAAGCAAATTTTTCACAAGCGGCTTTTGCCTACTTATGATGTATTTGACGAACACCGCTATTTTGAATCTGGGTTACAAGCTAATTATTTCACTCTCGACAATCTCGATATTGGCGTAACTATTTGCGAAGATTTATGGAACGATGAGGAATTTTGGGGCAAACGTAGTTATGCAGTGAATCCGATTGCTGACTTAGCAATTTTGGGTGTGGATTTGATTGTGAATTTGTCTGCCTCACCTTACAGTGTCGGTAAGCAGCATTTTCGAGAAGCAATGCTGAGGCATAGTGCGGTGCGTTTTCAACAACCTGTGATTTATGCTAACCAAGTGGGGGGAAATGATGACTTAATTTTTGACGGTCGGAGTTTTGCCTTGAATCGTCAAGGTGAAGTGATGTGTCGTGCCCATGGTTTTGAAATTGATTTGGTGATGGTCGAATTTGACGAAGTGCAACGGGATTTACAGTTGAGTTCCATAGCACCTGAGTATGAATCGGAAGATGAGGAAATTTGGCAGGCTTTGGTTTTGGGAGTCAAAGACTATGCCCGCAAGTGTCGCTTTTCTAAAGTAGTGTTGGGTTTAAGTGGAGGAATTGATTCTGCATTAGTAGCCGCGATCGCTACTGCTGCACTCGGTAAAGAAAATGTCCTCGGTGTCCTCATGCCTTCGCCCTACAGTTCGGAACATTCTGTTAGTGACGCTTTAGCATTAGGCGAAAATCTGGGAATTAAGACTGATATCTTACGGATAGGCGAGTTAATGCAAGGCTTTGATAACTCTTTAGCCGAGATGTTTACAGGAACCGAGTTTGGCATTGCCGAGGAAAATATTCAATCCCGGATTCGGGGTAATTTATTGATGGCGATCGCTAACAAATTCGGCTATCTCCTCTTATCTACTGGCAACAAATCAGAAATGGCAGTCGGTTACTGTACCCTTTACGGTGATATGAACGGTGGTTTAGCAGTAATTAGTGATGTTCCTAAAACCCGCGTTTATTCACTTTGCGATTGGTTAAACCGCAATGGTGAAATCATCCCGCAAAATATCCTTACCAAAGCACCCAGTGCTGAACTGAAACCCGGTCAAGTTGACCAAGATTCTCTACCAGCCTACGAAATTTTAGACGACATCTTGCAACGCCTGATTCACAATTACCAATCAGCAGCCCAAATTGTCGCCGCAGGTCACGATCCAACGATTGTAGACCGAGTAATCCAAATGGTAGCGCGCGCTGAATTTAAACGGCGACAAGCACCCCCTGGATTAAAAATCACCGATCGCGCCTTTGGTACTGGTTGGCGAATGCCAATTGCTAGTAACTGGGTTGGTGTCAAAAAAGCCTACCAGACTGTTAATGTCACTGCACCTACCTTCGTCCAATAAATAGTTGTCAAGAGTAGGAGTTATTCTCCACGTCTTTGTACTCCCCCATCCCCATTCTCTAGGTCATCGCGATCGTGAGATTTTGTTCTTGAATCAAAATTTTTAGTAAAGCCGCAGCACCAATTTGCTCAGAAACTGCATTAGCGTCCCATTTACCATCGGCTGTGTACTTCCCTTTGGTATAAAGATTAGTTCCCGACCATAAATAAGGACTCAAAACATCTGCATGGTACTGTCTGTAACCAAAACCGTTGTATTTCTCTATCTGCCAAAGCTGTGCTGCTAGACTCCAGTCTTTGACTTGGTCGAATTCTTTGCCTTTCAAGGCATCGATCGCACTTTCTTCCCAAGTGTAGCCAACCTGCCAACCGTCGATCGGGTCAGCTATTGGTTTGCCTGCGGGTACGTTGACAGTACGTTTTTTCAGTGAATCACCATTGTGTAGATGTTTGGTGAAGTTGAGAGAAGCTTCCATATTGTGGATGACTGCAATGAAATACCAAGGCACATTAATTTTTTGCTGGACAACTTCGTAACGAGGTCGGTTTGAAAGTATTTTCGTTACTATATCTTGAGCAATATTCAATTTCTCAGCTTTGATTTCACACTTATGCCAAAGTGTCTGATAGTGCGGCTTGAGGTCGTGAAGGCGCAGTGGTATTTTTGCTGTCATCGTTATCTGTCCTCAAAGAATAACACAGTTTTAAGTGTTATAAAAATAACTAATTATTTTATACATTGATTTTATTGTTACAAAAAATTAACTTTTGTTTTCAAAGAATTAGGTTCGAGGCTTATTACCTTCTAAATACCCAGTTTTTGGGAAAAATTACATAATTAAATATAAATTAACAGTAAAAAATTTTACGTTTATTGATTGTTAAAGTAGCATTGAATACAAAACTACTCCTCAAAAAAATATTTTTACTTAGGAGTAGATAATTCAAAGCAGGTGCATTATGAAACTACAAGATTTTCTGGGAAAAGAAGAGAAGTGGGGATTTGAAGCGATCGCTGATGACTCAGAATTGACTCGTCAGATTCAGATATTGTTAATTGGCTTGGGTTTGTTGGAACCACCAGCTGATGGTAAATTTGGGCCAGTGTCTGCGGCAGCTCTGAAAAAATTTCAAGAATTAGCAAAAACTGAAGAAGCCGAATTTTTAGGAGCAGTTACAGCCAAGAAATTGATTGAAACCAAAGCGGACGATCTTCCTAAACCTCCCTTAAAACTGGGCAATGACATTGCCAGCCGAATTCTTAAATATATGCTGGCACAAGATTATCAGGTATTTACAGGTTCTAAAGAATACAACATTGTTTATCTAGAAGGAATAGATGGGGACTGGACTCTCAATAGCGATACACCCAATGGATTTAACGATCGCCGTATTGTCATCGAAGTCGTAAATGGTGTTCCGAAAATTGTAGATCACTGGCAAGCTACCACAGAACCAGGCAGATATTATACTTTCAATCCCATGAATCCCGCAGGTGCTGCCAGAATTAAGTTTGGACAGTATAAAGCTTGGGCTGTGGGTATGCATGGCAATGCAGAACGTCACGAAGCATTAGTGCAAGTTGCACCAATTACTGTTCACCGCGATTTCAATAAAGACTTTCAACGCACTGGTGACAAATTAGATACAGGTCTTTTCCTGGTTAATCAACACTGGGGCTATGATGCGCCTAGTAATGATATTAAAAATGCCAGTGCAGGTTGTTTAGTGGGACGTATGCGACAAGGACATCGAGAATTTATGGCAATAATTAAACAAGACCGCCGCTATGTAGCTAATAATAATTATGTCTTTTATACTACGGTCATCGCTGGGGATGATTTATTGAAGAAGTTCCCTGGATAAAGTTTATATAGTGACTGTTGAATGCTAGTTGCTTCAATATCTGTTATCAAATGAAAAATCAATAGTTTGGAGGGGTATAGGGGTGTAGGGGGAGAATTACAATTTATTTGGTGGGCATTGCCCACCCTAAAGCTTCTAAATTAGCCAGAAATTAAGCTGATTTTAACTGAATAACACCTTTATCAAACACACGTTTATCAGTACCGATCGCATTAACTTCTATTCTATCGGGATAGACTTCATACACTGCAAAACCTAACTTGTCAGCAGAGTACTCTGTCCACTCCGAATGTTTTACGGGACGAGTACCTGCACCACTACCAGTAATTAAATAAGTCGTACCATTAATAGAACGAGTGCGTTCGTAATGGTGTTCGTGACCATTAATATAGACTTGAACGCCATATTTTTGGAACAGAGGAGTAAAAGTTTTAATAAACTCTGGATTACTCCCATAAATACCAGATGCATAAATCGGATGATGGCCAAAGACCACTTTCCAGGAAGCTTTACTGAGACTTAATTCTTTTTCTAACCAAATTAACTGGTTTTTCCAATCAGCATTACTGTTAGTATCTAAAGCAAAAAATTGCACGCGATCGCGTTTAAATGTATAGTAACGTCCCTTCATATTAAAGCCAGCATAGCGAACTTGCGGATCGCCATTGGCAGTACGAATATCGTGATTACCTAGACAAGCTTGAAATTTCACACCTTGCCTGAGCAAAGCTTGATAAGGACGCTCAAAAACTGCATTAATTTTTTCAATTTCGCCGTTGTTGTAAATATTGTCTCCAGCTAAAACCACTAAATCATAGGGATTTTGCTTGTGATAAAAATTCATCGCTCCAGCCACAGCATACTGTCCCTTGGCTCCAGTCCCTGTATCGGCAACAGATACAAAACGTAACAGCAAGTCTTTTTTAGTTGGGTTGGCGGCGATCGCTGAATCAGTCATACTAGCATCTTGACTATGTTCGCGAGCCAATGCCCAACTGAGAAATCCTGCACTAATGGCGCTGAGGCTACCTAAAAATAAGAATTGACGGCGTTTCAAGTTCATAACTCACTAAATTCAAGTATTTAGAGATTAGGGACTAGTGACTGGGAACTGGGAAAGAGATTATAGTCATAAATTCTCCCAATTCTTAATCACCAGTACCCAATCTAGTCAGTTTAGCCGAAGCAAAGAGCGATGAGATGATACATTAAGGCTGTAAAGACAGCAACAATCATAAATTTGTGTTACTTGTCTTTGATTCGCTGCTTTTGGTGAAAGTTCCATGTCACAAGACAATCAGAATTCACAACCGCCTTCGTCCCCTGAACCCGAAGCGAATCAACCTCGCCAAAAACCCTCAAAGAAAGTCCAACCCTTTTGGAAGTCTACAATTATCCAACTTCTAAGAGGAACAATTGGGGTTTTAGAAACAACGGTAGAGAAACTGGAAACAGAACCCGCACCTAGTGGTGAGGAAACCCCCGGTTTGTTGCAGCAACTTCAGTCGGGGTGGAGTGGACTGTTAGCTAAAATCCGCTCTTTGTTACCAGCAAATTTGTCGGCCAAGTTTTCGGATACCGCTTTGACAGGAATTATTGCTGGAATTGCTGTAATTCTGGTTTGGACAACTACGACTGTGTTTAGTAGTAAGCCTGCTGAAATAGCAACAGTTCCTCCTGTTGAGGAGATTCCTCAACCAACACCAACAGGAACTACTCCACCATCAGCACCAGAACCACTGCCACCAGAGGAAATTACGCCGCCAACAACAGAAGTAACTCCGCCACTTCCAGAACCGGAACCAACGTTAGAAATCACACCAACGCCGACTCCAACGCCAACTCCAACTATAGAATTGACACCAGAACAAACCTTGATTGCGGCCATCGAAAATCAAGTGGCAGAAATTAGCGATCGCTTTGCCTCTGGTCTGATACAGTCAATTCAAGCCAACTTCCGCACCAGCAATCTGATTATCAAAATTAGCGACGATTGGTATACTCTCAAGGAATCTCAACAGGACAAACTAGCAGCTGACATATTACAACGTTCTCAAGAACTAGATTTTACCCATTTAGAAATTATCGACTCTCGAGACAGACTGATTGCTCGTAACCCAGTTGTTGGCACTGAGATAGTAATTTTTAAGCGGCAAACAACCAGTTAAAAATTTAGACTTGAGGTTAACCTCTTAACTCTGTGTTCTCTGTGCCTCTGTGGTTAAATAAATAACTAAAAAGCTACAGAGACAAAGAGACCACACAGAGAAAAAAGAAATTTTACAAGTCACCTTAAAAAGGCTTGTACTGCTAGAAAACAAAGCTATTGGAGTTGTTGAGTGCTTGCGGAGTTACGTTGTCTAACTCAATAAAGTTTCTAAAAAATTTTAAGTATAATTATTTAGCTAGCCTTTTCCTATACATAAACCTTCAATGAGCAGTTTTTTAGCAGCTTTTGGTACGAATAATTGTCAGAGAAGTGTGATTTATAGTTGCGAAATCCAAAAGGTATTGATAAGCTGAAACACCAACATCATAAGCCTTCTGGCGGTTTTTCTGTCGTCACATCCGAAAGCCGACACAATAATTAGGAGTTTTTTTGTCGTGAACGCAGCTGAACAGGCAACCAACCTTGAACTCGCCAACAAGATTGCTACGGTAGTGAACCTATTCAAATTTGAGTTTCCTGATGCTAAATCCGATCTTAAGCCTTGGAAGAATGACCCCGAAACTAGGGAATTGGTAGATCCAGATTCCATAGACATCGGCTTTCACTTTCCTGGTATCAGCAAATCCTGGCGCAGTCGCAGTATATTAATTCAAATCCGGTTTTATCAAGACCCCATCAATAATTTACGTCGTGCGATCGGTATAGAGGTAGCTGGATTTGACCATCGTGGCGAGGCGTGGCGACTTTCAACAGTGGAAAACTGGAGTTTTTTCGGCGAATCTTTGCCTTCTAGTGAAGTTGGAGATAAACTCAAACAGATTTGCCGACAGATTTTAGAGGTATTTAATAAACAGAGTAATTAAAAGTTTTAACAGTTCTGATTCCCTTTTTATTCTGCTTCTTCGTCAACTTCCTCACTCATCAGCAAAGCTTACGAACTTGCTCGCAGCGACTATCTTTAGCGTAAAGCAAACCTAGCCACGAGATAAAATTCACTATCCAATGGTACTGCTTACTTTAACTATTGACTTTAGACTATTCATTCTTGAGTGTTAAATGTCTAAGAATCAACGAGCAAACATCCGTCGCTGCAATTGAGTTTTGCTCGACTAAGTGAGTTTGATGGGTGATAAATAGGGGCCCGTCAGATGGAAAATTGGTAATGTGACCGTGAGAACCACGTACTAGTGAAGCATCTAGAGGAATTACATCCATTAGGTAGCGAAAACCGAGTTGTTTCTTCAGCAGTTTGAAAGCAACTTTTAGCTGAGGAATTTTCAATTGCGGATCGAGGAAAAGTTCTACAGGATCGTAACCAGGTTTACGATGGATATCTACAGTTCTGGCAAAATCAGGCGCTTTCGCATCATCAAGCCAATAATAATAGGTAAACCAAGCATCAGGCTGAGCGATCGCAACTAATTCTCCCGATCTAGAATGATTGAGATGGTAGGCTTTCTTTGCCTCTTCATCTAATACCTGGGCTACACCTTCAGTTGCTTCTAGAATAGAGCGAACTTTCGAGATATACGCTGGATCGTTGACATATACATGAGCAATTTGGTGATCGGCAACGGCAAAGGCAATACTAGCACCAAAATCAAGCAGTTCTCGCCCCAACTCCTCGCGCACGGCAATTAAATTATTTGCCCGTAGCACGCGATTCAAATGCACTGCTTTGGAAACTGGGGTAATGCCATACTCTGAAAGAATAATTATCTGAGCGTTACGTGTTTGATAATATGCAATTAAATCGCTACAGACAGCATCAATTTCTTGTAAATCTGCTTGTATTTGTTGTTCATCGCGACCAAATTTTTGCAGACAGTAATCTAAATGAGGTAGGTAAATTAATGATAATGTAGGGCTGTAGCGTTCCTCAATCCATTTGGCTGAATTGGCAATCCATTGGCTAGAAACAATTGAAGTGTTTGGCCCCCAAAAATTGAATAGAGGGAATTGCCCTAAATCAGATTGAATTGGCGATCGCACATCCGCAGGGTAAGTATAAATATCAGGTAGTTTTCTGCCATCTGCCGGGTACATTGGGCGTGGGGTAATGGCATAGTCTACTGAAGAATACATGTTGTACCACCAAAAAAGGTTGGCACAAGTAAAGTTTGGGTCAATGGATTTAGCGATCTCCCAAACTTTTGGCGCTTGTACTAGTTTATTAGACTGTCGCCAAAACTTCACTTCACACTCATCGCGGAAATACCAGCCATTAGCAACAATCCCATGTTCGTCAGGCAATTTTCCAGTTAAATAAGTAGCCTGAATAGAACAAGTTACAGCAGGTAATATTGGTGCGATCGGCAATATTTGCCCTTCAGTAGCCCAAGAAGATAAAAACGGCGTGTTTTTTCCTAGTAAACTGGGCGTTAACCCCACAACATTCAGAACAACCGTTTTCTGCATCAACTTAATCCTCTTCTATACCAATTAAAAAAAAGAAAGCTACATCCAGGTCAAAATCAAAATACCCAGATGAAATCTGACTTTCCTAATTACGAATTAAAAATTACCCTACCCTGCGGGAACGCCTGACGGCGAACGGGTGACACTCGCTCGCAAGCTCGCTAACGCTACGCTAACGGCAGTTACTCCACTTGGGGAGCCACTCCGTTGCGGTGAGCAGTCCGTTGGGCGGCTTCGCCGACTTGAAGGAACTGCGAACCCGAAGGGGGGTTCCCCCCGTTGTAGGCGGAACGCCTTCCCGCAGGGTAGGAAGTGGCGTGAAACCCCTGCGTACCCGTTACTGCCTCACGAATTATGAATTAATTTTATTACCCATTCATATTCCCGCTGAATAGATGTCAGCAAATCTATCTTCATTTCTGATGGCAACACATCCCAGGTGTAAGTCTCAATTTCTAGATGTTGGCAAGCATAGTTGGTCTGAAGTAGATGCAACACAGTAGCAATATCATCTTGCGTAGACTGCAAAATTTGATAATCACGAATAAAAATTGGGACATGAAAGTGAGTGCGCCATTCTTCAGCTAAAGATTGCTTTAAGTGTGGTAATGCATTTATTAAATCGGGATAGTGATATAGCGTACCGTCACTGCGACGTTCTATTACTTGGTGAAGATAAGTAGATTCAGCAAAGGGGCGTAAGCGCTCAACTATCAAGCTACGCTTTTCAGCCTCAGCAGGTAATTTGACTTGCATTGCCGCACTGATTTGAATCTTGCCAATCTTAATTCCTGCCGATTGTAAACGTGCGAATACAGTCTTGGGTTCTTCATATTCAACTGAAAAATGGCAGGTGTCATAGCAAATACGTACATGTTCTAGCAATTTAGTTTCTGCTAATTTTAGTTCAATGTTTAATTTTTCTGATAAGCAATTTCCACCAATCGGCAATAACAAATTTTGAAAAAAATCAATTACTTCCGATGTATTCTCAATTAATCCATCCGGCTCAGGTTCCAAATCAATATGAAGTAACTTGCCTGTCTCTGCGCGAATGCGAATCATTTCCGCTACAACTGATGCTAGGTTAAAACAGCTATTTTTCATAACTGTCTCGCCAGTTACTTGGTCTTCTTTCCACCAAGGTTTATAAGATAATGGCAGTGTAGAAATTCCACCATCCAGCCCTGCTGGTAAAAGAGTTGCTAGAATTTTTATCAAGTTTAATGTATAGTTCAGTCGTTCTTGCGTTGACCAATCTGGTGCATAAACTTGGTCTTTAACTACCTGTCGATGAAATCCTCCATAAGGAAATCCATTTAAGGTAAAAACGTATAAATCTTCTTGAGTTAGCCATGCTTGGAATTGAGCTAAGTTGTCATTTTCTAAAAGTTGTTTTGCCGCTACATCTGATAATCTTAATCCAATCCCAAATGGTGCTTCAGGCGATAAACGTGACTTGAGATTGGGAATATACTTCTCTAAATTGTCAAAAACCTCTAGCCAAGTTTCTCCAGGATGAATATTGGTGCAATAAGTTAAGTGAAAGTTGCTATCTGTTCTAATTTTCATGATTAAATCTCACACAGAGACGCAAAGAGTTTTTAGAGTTGTTATGGCTAATCTCTTGGTCTGATTTAAGTAACAGCAAATATTTGTGCTAATTTCATTGAAACTGGGAGCAAAATTAGCACTAATAAACCGTAAAATAAACCAGCAAAACCAGCGGCAACTGTTGCATCCAAAATAATTAGAGATAACACACCTACTTTCACAGCAGTACGGATTTTTTCGGGTACTGGTTCGCGTGCAGCCTTAACAAAATTAGGCAGCACTTGGATAGCTAATAAAGTAGCGAATGGTAACGCTGCAATAAGTGTATAGTTTTCTAAAAACCCCAAGCCTAAAACTGCCGTCAGGACTATAGCAATTAAGAGCAGTGCTAGTACTCCTGTAATTTTCTTTCCTCCATGAACTTCTCCTTGACTAATTGCGGTGATAGCAGCAATATAAAAGACAGGAATTAGCGCTAAATACCAACGTTCTCCTACTACTGCTGGTACGGCACTTACACCCAATAGTAAATTACTGCCACGACATAAACCCATATTCAGCGGGCCAAAAAAAGGATGATGTTTGGCGATTGCATCATAAAGTAGAGCGGCAAAAGTGATAAAAATAGCTATGATGCCGCTCAGCCAAGAAACTTGAAAAGCCGCCACAATACCAATGACAAACAATATACTTCCCAATAAAGTAGCATTCTGACGAGACACGCGATCGCTGGGAATTGGTCTAGCTGGTCGCTCTTTGCTATCTAATTCAGCATCGAAAACATCATTAAAAACTATACCGCCACCATATAAACCAGTTGTAGCTAATAACAACCAGCCTAAAGGAATTAAATCGGCAAAACTTGCTTGTCCATTGATTAATTTATTCAAAATAATCGCAGCACCAGAGGCAGCAAAACCAACAAGAATATCCGCCCAGGCAGTAACAATATTAGCGGGACGCATCAATTCCAGATAACCCCGCCAGCGTTGAAAATTTAAGCTTGCAACATTCACTTGTCTGTCTCCTTGTGTAGTAATTGTTCAACAGAAAGTGGAGATTTAGGGCAGCTATTACAGATGAATCTCTAGCTAATTTTCTATTCAATCAACACATAATCTGAAATAGACTTAATTCCTGGTTCCTGTCCCCGCAAAACAGAATTGCCATTGAACAATTGACGCTGATCGACAGATTCGGGATTGAGCCAGTCTGATGCTTGCATCTGCCCAGTTTGACTGTAAGCTGCTAAAGCATTTTCGTAACAAACTGCTCTGACATGTTCTTCAAGAATGCCCCTATCTAACATCAACTGAGCAGTTTTCGGAACCGCTAAAGGATCGCTGATACCCCAATCAGCACTGCTATCTACAATGATGCGATCGCATCCATACTGCCGGACAATCTCCACCATCCTGGCATTGCCCATCTTCGTCTGTGGGTAAATGGTAAAAGCCGCCCAAAAACCTCGTTTTAGTACTTCCTCAACGGTTTCTTCGTTGTTGTGGTCAATAATTACTTGTGAGGGATCTAAGCCATATTCGATGCACCGATCCATACTGCGGCTAGCACCCGCCTTCTTATTGCGATGGGGAGTATGAATCAGCACCAGCATATCTAGTTCTTTGGCTAATGCTAATTGTTGACAAAAGTATTTATCTTCTGCTTCTGTCATATCGTCATAGCCAATTTCGCCAATAGCCACAACTCCTTCTTTACAAGCATAAAGCGGTAGCAGTTCCATAACTTCTGCTGCTAACGCTTCGTTGTTAGCTTCTTTCGGGTTCAAGCCGATTGTGCAGTAATGTTGGATGCCGAACTGACTAGCACGAAACCGTTCCCAGCCTACAAGACTGCTGAAGTAGTCTTTGAATGTGCCAGCGCTGGTTCGAGGTTGTCCTAGCCAGAAGGCTGGTTCAATGACGGCGACAATGCCATATTCCCGCATTACTAAGTAATCGTAGGTAGTACGGGAACACATGTGAATATGGGGATCGATGAACATGATGCTATTGCTCTAGCTTTATCAAGGATAAAATTCATTTGCAGACTGATAAGCGATCGCGACTTAAGCTACTCCAACTCAAATCACCTCGTTGAATAGATGAGCGCAAATCTGGGTAACGGGAGAGTAATGCTTGCGCTTCAGGTAAAGGAGATTGAGCACAAGCTAATGCTGCTGCTTCTTGCTCGGCTATACTCCCATTGGCTAGAACTTTTTCTAGATCTGCAATGATTGCAGTGTCGGCAAATCGTCCCACAGGTCGCCAAAGTTCTGGCGTAACTGGGCGTTTGGCTGCCCAACGTTCATGAGCATAGTCTGTCAACATCCTCGCCAATTCTGGGTTGGTACGACCATCCAGACCCCAAATTAGATGTAATGGACTGCCTACAAACAAAGCCTTCAGTACCATCTGATTCCAAGCGTTATTGTCTAAATAATTCGCCGGATAAGGATTTCGTAGTGCTATAGCTTGGAAAACACTAGTCATATTGCTGCGAATACCCTCAGTCGCACGTTGGCGATGTAACTCTGGATATGGCAGTAGGGGCAAACTTTGATAGAGGACAACTAACTCCTCCATATCGGCAGTAGTGAAGATTTTATCGAGCGATCGCACATACTCTTCAGGTTCATCGTGGGGCAAAGCTAGTAGTAAGAGCGTGCGACTTGCTCGATCTACACTCCAATGACCAGGAAACCAACCTGGAAGTAGAGCCTGTGCTGCTTCCAAATCCTCAAATGTTAACTGCAAATTCTCCTTACCTAGATAACGCGGCACAGCACTGAAAGCAGTAAAAAACACTCGTTCAGCAGCACCGCTAGCAATCTGCGCCTGTTTTTGTTCTAGCCAAGTAAGACCTTGATTTGAAGCAGATTTTAATAGCCATTGATGCAGTAACTCGTTTACCCTACTCATGATTAATTCAGGAGAAGTTTACCAGCTTTTTTCTATGACAAACAAGTATAAAACTTGCCACTAAGATGGATACTTTATTATTAAATGGAATATAAAATATCTTACTAAAGTAGTAATTTTACTGAATCTATAAAAATATCCCTGCTTTAAATAAGATACTGTAAAGTTTTAATTTAAAGTCTATAAAACCTAAACTTACGTGAATAAAAAAAATCAGACTTTATGCAACAATAATATCCATTGCCCGTCTCAAAGACAAAATATAGGCATCAAAAAAATTGACAATTAATGTTAGTTTTTGACTTTCTCCGGGTAGATAAAGGCATTTTAACACATAACTTATTGGTTTAAGCGGTTTGATGAATTACTTCAGGCTGCAATTACTCGCATGGATTTATATTTCTCAATTTGTTGCCAATATTAATTGAAGCGATACATCTATTTACAGTTATTTAAAAACTGCTGCTATGAAAACGTCCCTTAAACAAAATATTGCTATTAATTTGCAACCACTGAACCAATGTGTGCGCGTGACCTTCAATTATGATGTTCACTTCACAAGAGGCCTATTTAAGTTAGATAATCCTTTACTGGCGCAAGCGATTGCCCCAGATGGACAGTCAACTCCGAAACCAGTGGTAACAGTAATAGATGGAGGAGTGATACAGTACCAAGATGAGTTGTTAGAAAAATTATCAGTCTACGCCCAGCATTATAGAGATGTATTCACCTTAAGCGGGGAGCCAATAATCGTTCCAGGTGGAGAAACAGTCAAAAACGATTCTAGATTTCTCGAGCAAATTCATCAGAGTATTAATGTAGGTGGATTGTGTCGCCACTCCTACGTTTTAGCGATTGGAGGTGGAGCTGTGCTGGACATGGCAGGATACGCAGCGACAACTGCTCACCGCGGAATTAGGCTGCTGCGAGTACCGACTACAGTGTTAGCGCAAAACGATTCTGGTGTAGGGGTAAAGAATGGAATCAATGCCTTTGGCAAGAAAAACTTTCTCGGCACATTCATGCCACCTTATGCTGTATTAAATGACTTTGATTTTCTAACGACTCTTGATAATCGAGATTGGCGAGCGGGCATTGCGGAAGCGGTGAAGGTAGCACTGATTAAAGATGCGGATTTCTTTGATTTTATTATGACTTATGCCGATAAATTGGCTAATCGAGACATGCAGACCATGGAAAGGCTGATTTATCGGTGTTCCCAGTTACATTTAGAGCATATTGCTAGTAGCGGCGACCCCTTTGAAATGGGTTCATCGCGTCCTTTAGATTTTGGACATTGGGCTGCTCACAAACTCGAACATTTAACGAATTACAATCTACGTCACGGTGAAGCGGTAGCCATTGGCATTGCCTTGGATAGCACTTATTCATATTTAACAGGGTTACTCTTGCGATCGCAGTGGCAACAGATTCTAAGTACGCTCAAGACATTAGGATTTGCATTGTACGTACCGACACTTACCGAACAATTAGATCGACCAGACCATCCCCATTGCTTATTTAGGGGGCTTACCGAGTTCCGCGAACACCTAGGAGGACAATTGACAATCACCCTTCTACAAGGAATTGGGCAAGGAATAGAAGTTCACGAGGTGGATTTGTCTTTGTATAAGGATGCTATTTTGATGTTGAAAAATTGGGAAGTTTCCTGAGTGCTGAGACTGAGACGCGATGAATCGTGTCTGTACAAGAGTGATGAGTGAGTTATCTCCCTTGCTCCTCTGCCCCTCTGCTCCCTTGCTTTTCCTATCCGTCGGCCATCAGTCATCAGCTATTTTCCATTCATCAATATTCCAGAAAACTGACCCTAAACTAGAATATTTGATTGGCTCGACGCGATCGCGCACCGCCTGAAATGAGATAGGATTCACTAGGCAAAACACAGGCAACTGTTCGGCGACAATTTGCTGTAATCTGCCATAAATCGCTTTGCGCTTGTTCTCATCTAGTTCTTTGACTCCAGCGCTGAAAAGACTGTCAATCTCCTTTTCCCAATCAGAAACTACCCATCCTTTGAGTGGCGGTTCTCCTGCTTGAGTCCCTTGGTTGAATTGATGAAACGAGCCTTGACTAGTCCAAAACAACGATAGAAGGTTAGGTTCCACATCTGCACCAGGAACGCCAAACGCACCTACATAACAATCCCAATCTCGTCGGGAAAGCAACTTTCGCAGTACCACGTTAAAGTTGACTACCTGCATATTTGCTTTAATCCCAATCTGGCTTAAATCTTGTTGGATTTGTACAGCTGCATCTATCCGAGACTGATCCTCTGATTTCACCACGAGGTTGAATTGTACTCGGTTGCCATCCTTATCTAATAATTCTTTTTGAGAATTGTACTTGAAACCAGCCGCCAGCAACATTTGCTTTGCCTTCTGGGGATTGTAATCGTAAACCTTTAACCCTGCTGCTGGTGACAGGTAATAAGAACTTTGCACCGCTATGGGCGAATGTTGTACTTCACCTAATCCTTGATAGATATTGGTTTTCATCCGTTCGCGGTTTATAGCATAGGCGACTGCTTGCCTAAAAGCCAAATTATTAAACCACCGAGACTTAATTGGGTCTACAAAAGGCTGTCCTTTGGCATTGCGAGCTTGATTGAGATTAAAACCAACAAACGCAAAACCACCATTGAGTCCACCGTTATAAATAGTATATTTTCCTCGTTTTTCCTCTTTCTTCAGTAACCCAAATACCGATGGTGTTACATTTAGACTATCCAGTTCACCAGAGCGAAATCTTAGCAACTGGTTATCAGTTGATGAAATAATTTGCCAGACAATACGTTCAATATATGGCTGAGGATTTCCCTGAGCATCTTGCCGCCAGTAATAAGGGTTGCGTCGTAAGATAACTCGCTCAGCTGGAGTATAGCTTTCTATCTGGTAGGGACCATTGCTAATAATTTTTTGCGGAGGGGTGTTAGTTCCCCAAGTTGATAGAAATTGAGGATTGCCATTAGCATCATTGGTTTGCACGGAAGAGCGCAATACATGAGCTGGGAGAATTGCCAGTCTTTCTGTGTTTCTCAAAAAAGGGGCAAAAGGTTCCGGTAAGGTAAACTCAATTCGCCGGTCGTCGAGTTTCTGCACCGTTGGAAAAGCTTCTTTGTTGCCAATACGCAGAAAATCTCTCCAGACAGTGGGAATTTTTTTGTTTAGGTAAATATCTCGATAAGTAAAGACGACATCATCTGCTGTCAGGGGTTCACCATCTGACCACTTCAACCCTGGTTTGAGTATAAAAGTAATTCGCTGGCGATCGCTAGAAATTGACCAAGATTCTGCCAGTCCTGGCTCTAACTTATTAGTCAGGGCGTTCTCATCAATCAATCCCTTATAAATAAAAGGAAAAATACTATAAGGAGAGTCATTAATGGCATAGTTAAAGCTACTTGGGTCGCTCAGAGAAACTA
This sequence comes from Nostoc minutum NIES-26, assembly GCA_003326215.1. Lineage (GTDB taxonomy): Bacteria > Cyanobacteriota > Cyanobacteriia > Cyanobacteriales > Nostocaceae > Dendronalium > Dendronalium minutum. The sequence continues at coordinate 71,942 of LXQD01000131.1, forward strand.
AAACTACTTGAGACCCTTGAGCCGCTTTGGTTTTAAATTTGCTAGGGTGACAACCTGCTAGTAGTAAACAAGACAGTGCCAAAGCAACCACCAACTTTAGAGGTCGAAAAGCAGCAACCATCTTTAATACCAAATTAGACTTCGGGGGGAGGCGTTACGAAACGGAAATAGCTTCCTTCAAGGTTTAGATTGGTAACTCCTTGTACAACTGCAACCAAGTCATAGCTAAGATATATTGCTACTCCTTGTGGTAATCCCACAGGAGAGGAACCGAGAATATATTTATCCAGATAATATCCCTCATATCCCCCTGAGAGTTGGATAATATCCTGGTTGCTGTTAAGGTCAGTAATGATTGCGTAATTATTGATAGGGTCTTCTACAGAGCTATATGGAACATAAAAACTGTCATATTCATTTCCTAGAATAAATCGATCTGCCCCTGCACCGCCTGTCAATGTGTCAACCTCATAATCCGAGGTCAAAGCCACGCCACCAATCAGCACATCATTACCAGCACCACCATCGAGAACATCACTGTCATACCCTCCTTCTAAGGAGTCGTCACCAGAGCCACCAATTAAGGTATCCTCATAAGGCCCTCCAAATATACTTCTCTCGTCACCAATCAAGGTATCGTTGCCTGCACCGCCGTCTAAAAAATCACTTTCAGTGCCTTGTAGTAAGTCATCGCCAGTGCCACCATACAGGAAGTTATTTCCCCCTGTTTGATATCTACCTAGCAGCACACCACCATAGAGACTGTCGTTACCAGAGCCACCATAGAGATAGTCGTCTCCTTCACCACCGTCCAAAAAATCATCTCCTGAGCCGCCATCTAATGTGTCATTTCCAGTAAAATTATCAAATCCAGGAATCTCGTCTAACCAAATTGAATCCCCACGTAAGGTATCGTTTCCTGCGCCGCCTACTAGTAGATCATTAGTGCCGAGATACTGACCGTATATATCATAGCCAAAATCCCACAATACTTGGCTAAAACCCTCATAACCGTCATAACCACCCAATAAAACATCATCCCCAGCACCGCCAATTAAGGTATCAGCTCCTGCACCGCCTTCCAAAGAATCATTACCAAACCCACCTCGTAGAACATCATCTGCGTTATTGTAGGCTCTTGAGAGAGCTTCAAACTTCTGTATAACGTAGGTTTCGTCAAGATTGGACTTACTGGTAAATTCGATAAAGGGATCGACATACGGATCGCCAATTAAGATATCGTTGCCACTACCAGCATCAAGCCAGTCTTTACCTTCACCGCCATTGAGATCGTCGTTTCCTGCTTTGCCCAATAACAGGTCATTTTCAGCTAAACCGCTAAGTGTGTCATTGTCATTAGTTCCAGTCAAAGAATCGTTGAAGAAAGTACCAATTTTAACTACCATGTCCGTTACTTTCCTTACTATTCAAAATTTCTGGTCTTTGAATATACGTTTCCCTAGCAAAACGATGTGTTAGCTAAAAATATCACTTAATACAGACTCAAGAGATAAAGTATTGCAAACCGTCTATATTAAGCCTTTTTCTGTGCGTCCTAATTCCGAATTAGGAGAATTTTCTACTTTACAACTACCATCAGTACAGAATGCCGATTCATAAGTACTAGAACGCTTGCCAAAGAGAGTATAACGGTTGTCGCGGATTTGTTCGTAAAAGCGATCGCCTACCCACTTCATCCCTGGTAATGCCCGATAAGCGTCTACAAATATACTGCCAACTGGTAATAACCGCCCAATTTCTTCAGCCGCGTCACTGCCTTGCCAACGTCTTTGAGGTGCATTGGCATCAATTAAGATCATCCCTTGTTCGCAATCTTGAGATGTAATACCAAATTGGGCAAGTGTCTGCTCGTCTTGCATTGGAGCATAGCGAAATAGCTTTCCCTGGTCTAGATTTTCCAGCAATTGCACCAGAGTCACGCAGAGATTGCAATTTCCGTCGTAGATAACGTAGTAATTCATCAAAATATTGATTCTTTTGTAATAATAGTCTAGGGTGTTTTAGTACTAAGTATAGCGTTACACCTAAAACTGCTTCTTAGTTTGAGAGTGCTGAGTGCTGAGTTAGAAATTAGAAGTTTTATCTCTCCTCTGCCCCTCTGCTCCCTGCCTTCCTTCAATGGGGTGAGAACGATGCTAGAAGAGAAAATCTTAAGTGTTGATTTTGCTCAAAAAGATGCTTCTTTAGAAATTCTGCCGCGATCGCCCCTAAATTCCAGTTATCATGCCCAGTGGGATGGAGTTCGTTTGGAACATCATCGACAACCTGCCTACGAAACTCCCGAACATAGCTTTCAACAGCATGTTATTACTATTTGCCTAGAGCGTAACGGCACTAAGGCAGAGCGGGTGTTCAACGGACGGCTTCAGCACGAACAAATAGCTCATGGGGATGTGGCGATTATTCCGGCAAACACGCAGCACATATCACGCTGGCAGTCGGAAGCGGAGTTTCTCGTCCTCAGCCTAGAACAAGCTTTTTTCACTCGTGCTGCTTTAGAGTCTATAGATTTTCAAAGCGTTGAGATTGCACCACATTTTGCCGCACCCAATCCTCTGATTCAGCAGGTCGGGCTGGCACTCAAGTCAGAGTTAGAATCAGATAGCGTGGGTAGTCGTATTTACATTGAATCTCTCACAACTACGCTCTGCATTCACCTGCTGAAACACTATTCTGTATCCAGTGAAAAAATTTTCCCCTACTCTAGAGATAAAGGTCTTTCCCGACTGAAGTTGCGACAAGTAATCTCATACATTCAGGAAAACTTAGAAAAAGATTTGTCTTTAGCTGAGATTTCTGAGGTGGCGGGAATTAGTATGTATCATTTCTCGCGGCTGTTCAAACAGTCAACGGGTTTTACTCCTCATCAATATGTAATGAATAGCAGAATTGAGAGAGCAAAAAATTTATTGACTCGAACTGAAGAAACCATCGAGCAAATATCTGAACAAGTGGGTTTCCAAAGTCAAAGTCACTTCACAAATGTCTTTCGCAAACTTATTGGTGCTACACCCAAAGTCTATAGAGAAAAAATCAAATAAAGGATGTAGACAACCTAAGAGTGGCTTGCCGCAGGCTAGGATGAAGTATGATTTTATAACTTATGAATGGGTTGGGTATAAAATTTGAAAAATCTTTTTTCTTTTTCACCCACAATTTTACTCAGCATGTACACTAGTATTTCAGAGGATGTTTAATGAGTATAAAAAATTTTATACTTATTAGATATTCTTTCATTTCACACTTCATCTTGAAATGAATTATGAGATACAAACTCTTGGGTAAAAGCGGGTTACGAGTCTCAGAAGTTTGCTTGGGCACTATGACCTTTGGTGAAGACTGGGGTTGGGGAGCATCTGTTGATGAAAGCCGGAAAATCTTTGATACTTTTGTGGAAGCAGGAGGCAATTTTATTGATACTGCCAATGGTTATACTGATGGCAGTAGTGAAAAAATTGTTGGTGAATTCATCGCCCAAGACCGAGAACGCTTTGTAGTTGCTACTAAGTATTCTTTTCCCTTGCGGATGAATGAGAGTAAGGGCGACCCTAATGCTAGTGGGAACCATCGCAAGAATTTGATTCAGTCGCTAGAAGGCAGCTTAAAACGACTGAATACTGATTACATAGACTTATTTTGGTTGCACGCTTGGGACTTCACTACACCAGTGGAGGAAGTGATGCGATCGCTTGATGATGTGGTTCGCCAAGGTAAAGTACTCTACATTGGCATTTCTGATGCACCTGCTTGGATTATTGCCCAAGCAAACACAATCGCCCAATATCAAGGATGGACGCAGTTTGTCGCCCTGCAAATTGAGTATAATTTGATTCAACGGACACCAGAACGGGATCTGCTACCATTGGCAAAAGCCTTTGATTTAGCGGTAACACCTTGGTCGCCTCTGGCTGGTGGCGTGCTGACAGGTAAGTATAATAAGCCACTGCAAGCAGGGGAAGAACAGGGACGAATGGCAAACTTTCCCGCAGGAAGTATTTCAGAACGAAGTTTAGCGATCGCCGATGTTGTCAGTCAAGTTGCCTCCGAAACCGGACATACAGCCTCACAGATAGCTTTGGCTTGGCTACACGCTCAAAGTGGCATAATTATCCCGATTATTGGCGCACGGAAGCTGACGCAGTTTCAAGATAACTTAGCTAGCCTAGATGTCACCTTATCAGCAGAACATCTGCAACGTCTCAATGAAGTCAGTCAAATTGAACTGGGTTTTCCCCATGATTTCTTACAAAGTGATATCATTCGCGATCGCCTTTTTGGTGGCACATATAGCACCATAGACAATCATCGCGCCTGAGCGAGCAAATTCAAAATTTCTTTAGCATGAAAAAGATAATAGTTCAATAACCCGTTAATTCCATCTATCTAGAGAGAGTTCCAAAAACTTAACTACTATCTGTAGACTGTTTGTGTCGATCCAAAACGGTAGAATCATGAGCGATAACACACTTGCATCACGTCTTTACCCTACCCGTATTGACATTCCCGCTCAAGCGCGAGTGCAAATCGTGGTACTTCTTAATCAAACCTTGGCAGCTACTTTGGATTTGAAAACCCAAACAAAGCAAGCTCATTGGAACGTGAAAGGAACTGATTTCTTTCAGTTGCACGAATTGTTTGATGAAATTGCTGGTGAATTAGAAGAGTACGTCGATATGGTTGCCGAACGCGTTACCGCTTTGGGTGGATACGCTGTAGGTACAGCCCGCGCCGCAGCTAGCAATTCCATCCTGCCAGAATATCCTTTTGATATTTTGGATGGTAAAGAGCATGTAACAGCTTTGGCAGATCGCTTTGCACCCTATGCCAAACACCTCAGAGAAGCGATCGACAAAACCGATGAATTAGGCGATCTTGATACCGCTGACCTTTATACTGAAATTTCTCGCACCATTGACAAACGACTCTGGTTCTTAGAAGCTCATCTGCAAGTAGCAGAAGTCAAGGGAGAGAATGGTGCAGCAGGTGCTACTAAAACTCAAAAGACAGCTGCTGTAAGATAAGCACTTTTGGGCAATACACACTTCTCAAACCTATTAGTATCTTTTTAGTAAGTACGCCACTTTTAAGTGCGTACTTTTCATTTTATATGTATATACTTTACTATTTAAATAGTTGAAGACAAGGGCTAAAAAATTAAAAAAGCTTTTGATTTTGAAGTAGCAAAGCAAAAAAGCCTAGTCAGATAAAGAAGGTCATTGAAGTGATTTATTCAAAAAAGTCTGTCCTGTTATCTAAGACGTGAAATAGGTTCACTCAGCAATTGTTAATTACTGCTGAAGATACCTTAACAGGCGATGCCCGATAAGAAACTGCCATATTTTGTTTTTGAGTTGCCAACAAAAAGACTTGATAGTTAGCGAGGTAAACTTATGTCTCAAAATACGATTAACTACCTAATTCATGATAGAAACGCTCGCGGTCATGCTCAGATGGGCTGGCTCGATAGTTACCACACATTTTCCTTTGGTAGTTTTTACGATCCTAACCGCATGGGATTTCGCTCGCTGCGGGTGATCAACGACGATCGCATTGCCCCTGGCGCTGGATTTCCTACCCACGGTCATCGTGACATGGAAATTCTTACCTATGTCTTAGAGGGTGCAGTAGAGCATAAAGATAGCCTAGGTACAGGGTCAGTGATTCGTCCTGGTGACGCACAGATTATGAGTGCTGGTACTGGCATTGCCCACAGCGAATTTAATCCCTCACCAACTGAAGCCCTTCACTTGCTGCAAATCTGGATTTTACCCGACGAACAAGGCTTGACACCCAGATACGAACAGAAAACTTTTCCCTTAGAAGAAAAGCGTGGCAAACTACGTTTAATTGCTGCTAAAGATGGGCGCGATGGTGCTGTGACAATTCACCAAGATGTTGATTTATACACTTCTGTTTTAGAAGACGGTGATGTTGTTAATTACCACGTCAAGCCTAATCGTTATGCCTGGTTACAAATAGCTCAAGGTATTGCAACCTTAAATGGTGAAGAACTTAGAGCAGGCGATGGCGTGCAAATCAGTGGTGAAGAACAACTGGAAATTAGCACCAACATCGGCGCGGAAATCTTGCTGTTTGACCTAGGTTAATCCTAATTCTAAGTAATGGCCTGTAAGAGCATATTTCTTAAGTGTTGAATAATACCCGCCTTGGACTCAAATCCAAGGCGGGTAAATTATCTCAGTTTTTCAATTGTGCTTGATTTGGAACTATAGTTCGGTTTAGCAAACTCATATGTTTACCTGGACAACTAGGAACGGGTATGATTTTGCTCCATGCGTTTACCTCTATGCCAAAGTGACGCTGGCTATAAATGTAATTTCTGAGATTTTCCTCTGTTCCAATCACCAGGATTGTGAGAACACAAGGATTGAAATTGCTCAAATTTTCAAGATTGAATGCAGCAGAAGTCATGGTATTACTATTTCTTTACAAGAAAGTTACTTGACGATACTTTTTGAATACTATAGTATTCAGTTATGATACACAAGATTATTGACTTATTTGCTGGTGCGGGTGGTTTGACTACAGGATTTCACATGGCAGGCTTTGAATCTTTATGTGCAATCGATGTAGATGCAAAAGCTTTGGCGACCTACAAGCACAATTATCCAAACACTAAAATCATTCATCAGGATATACGTAATGTCAGTCCTTCTGACTTACGAATAGCGTTAGGTTTGCAGCGAGAAGAACTAATAGGGTTGATTGGTGGCCCCCCGTGTCAGGGATTTTCAAGAAATATTCCTGCTGGTTATCGCTACCTAAATGATTCCCGTAACCAGCTATATCGAACGTTTTTGGAATTTGTAGAAGAGTTTAGACCTCTTTACGTTGTAATGGAGAATGTCCCTGAAATCTTGAAAGCTTTCAATGGTGTAATTAAGGAAGAAATAACAAAACAACTTGAATCACTAGGCTATAAAGTTATTTCTTTATCATTAAATGCTGCACATTATGGAATACCACAAACGAGATCTAGAGCTTTTTTTCTAGCTAGTCTAGAACACTCTCTTCACTTTCCTGAACCAACACATTTTGGTGATATTAGGAGTGATTACAGAACTACGAAGTCTTGTAATCAGCTTAATTTGTTAGAGGCAAATATTTCTCCACTTGTCACAGTCAGAGATGCGATTGGAGACTTGCCACCACTAAATGCAGGACAAAGCTATGACGTTGAAGTTTATCCTTCTGCTCCACAAACTACATATCAAGCTATGATGCGTCATGAAAGCATAACTATTATTAATCATGTCGCTCGTGCTTTGACTCCTATTCAATTGTCAAGAGCGCGTACTCTTCGAGAAGGGCAAGATGCTAGGGACTTACCTTCTGAATTAGCTCCTAAGAAACACTACAGCGGCGCATACGGGAGACTTTACTGGGATAAACCAGCGAGAACTATCACGAGATGGGTCTTTCATCCTGGGTCGGGTAGGTTTTTCCATCCTACTCAGGATCGAACAATTACAATACGCGAAGCTGCAAGATTACACTCTTATCCAGATAAATTTCACTTTTTGGGAACATATACTGATATGGCTTCTCAAATTGGTGAATCTGTACCTCCACTGTTAGGTAAAGTGATAGCTTCATCTATTCTTCAAGCTCATTCTTAAAAGATTCGGTGTTAATTTGTTCTTGCAAAGCAGAGAGAACTGTATCCACATATCGATTAAGTGTAAGACGAGTTCGTTCAACTGTAATACGAACCGCCTGTGTGGGAATAGTTCTAGCTCTGAAAAGTTGTTTCTGATTTTTGTACCACACCAATTCTATTTTGCCTGCAACGCTTCCCTGTAATCCAGCCCCCGATCCTCCAGTAATTTTATCTACCGTCCAAGCCCAAGAAAATGTATTGGGTTCAAGAGGATTGAGTGGAAACTCGCAGTAAATATACTCGTAGCCTTTGATAGTTTTCAATAATATGCTTTCGTAACTGTTTATAACGCTCTGTGCTGCCTGACTCAAAATAATCTTCTCATTCCAATGTTGGATTATAGCTGCTCCAAGTTCATTAGGCGAGGATCGCTCAGTCAGACCAGGAAAACCCAGTTGAACAGCCTTCTTGATAATATCTGCTCTTTGAATAACAAATAAAAATGGACTTTTTAAGTTGAAGCTATTTAGTTGGAGGGATTTGAGTGACCAACCAGTTTTAGTTACCAAGTCAACAGCATCATAGAGAAGCTTGCTACGTCCTAAAGCGGGATCTGATAAAGGAATATCCTTAACATAATGAAAAATTGCCTCCCATGTGTAATCTTCTATCGAGGCAATAACTGGAGATGCAATGGTCGCAATAATGGCTTGCCTTAATCTTTCAATCTCTTTGTCCGTTAACATTCAAAGATTCCTCTATTGCTTTTAAAAATTCACTCATCGTTATACCTAAAGCATTAGTAATATGGTTGAGAACTCTAACAGATGGACTTTTCAGCCCTCGCTCAAGTTGGCTGATGTAAGTCCTGTGCAGACCTGTCACTTCTGCAAGATACTCCTGTGACCAACCTTTCTCTGTGCGACGACGCTGTAGTTCTAGTCCTAAAATTTGGTCTAGTTTACTGGACTGCATGAAGAAAAAGCGTAGAATTTTGAATACCAAAGTTCTACAGACTAAAGTATTCAAAATCGCACTATGAGTATTGATAAGCAGATCGGCACAAATAAAGTAATTCGTGTTCGCGTAGCTCTTTGATATGAGAAGGTAGCCAAGAGATTTAAGCTATTAGCCTTGGATTTCATTCCAAGGCGGGTAGATTATTTTACTTTTTCAAAACTACTTGAAAGGAATTTAAATACCCCGTAATAGTTTTTGCTAAAGTCTTTTGCTGCTTTTTAGTAGTTATTGCCATTACTTGATATAGTCGCCCTTCGGCAACATACATGCGGCTTTTAGTGATTTTACCCCCAGCATTAATGTACTCAATTTCTTTGCCAGGATGACCATTTAAACTACGAATGCTTCGCTGACGAATTAAATTACTTTTCGTAGTCTTTAAAGCCATATCCCGTGCATCGTTTAGTATTGCTTGGGGGTTAGTTATTTCACCGTAACTGTATGGAAAGTCATTATAAGCAACTATATATGCAACTTCCTGCTTTAGTGGTTGAACGATGAATGTTTCTAAGTTAATTTCCCCCATGTAGGTTTTTTGAGCTTGAGTATTTCTATTGGGCGTTCCTGGCATCAAAATAGTAAAACGCCCGTCTGGGGCAGTGAATAATTTCCATTTGGGCTGTGCGGGTTTAGCAGCGGTTGGTTTCTGCTGAGAAACTGGTTGTTTGGGTTGACGCGCTTCAACTATGACAGAACCCCCGCAAATTAAAGCGGTGGCGATGAATGGCAACAGACGTATGATTGTCATATTTTTTGCCTTTTAAGATGCAACTATTACTGATGATGCTAGTTGTTATAACCTAGCAGCACATAAAGCAGCACCTATTAGCCCCACTTGGGGATTGAGAATTATATACACGGGTATCTCTTCTAGGAGAGGACGCATCCTGCCTTTTTGGGTGAAGCTTAACAGGAAACTGCTGTTTTGGATTAAGGGCAGTATTTTGGGCGCAATGCCTCCAGCAATGTATAAGCCACCGTAAGGTAAGAGTTTTAGGGCCAGATTGCCAGCTTCTGCACCGTAAGCGTCTATAAATAATTGCAAGGTTTGTTCTGAAAGGCGATCGCTTCCTTGCAGTGCAGCTTTACCAATAGCCGCACCCGGATCGACACTTTTCTCCGGCTTTCCGGCTTCTTGTTCCCAGCTTCTGATAATTTGGGCGATTTCTGGTGATTCTGTGGCTAGTTTGCGATCGCGCAAAAATTGATAAATTGCCACAATTCCCAGCCCAGAAACTACTCGTTCCACAGAAATCCGCTGGATATCATGTTTATCTAGGAGGTATTTTAATAGCTGAAACTCTAACTCATTACGGGGGGCAAAGTCGGCGTGTCCACCTTCTGAGGGAAAAACTTGATAAAGGTTTCCCTGCTTAATTAAAAATCCCTGTCCTAAGCCAGTACCAGCACCAATAATGGCAATGGGCGCTTCCGGTTTAAGTTTACCAGCTTGCAAAGTCAGCAAATCTTGTGGTTGTAAACCGAAAATGCCATAGCCCACAGCAGCAAAATCATTGATTAGAGATATAGATGCAATGCCCAATTCTTGTTGGAGGCGTTCGGTATCCAGGAACCATGCCAAATTAGTCAGCTTGGCAGTATTGTTCACTACTGGCCCAGCGATCGCAAAACAAGCTTTTTGGGGAGTTAGTGTGTTAGCTTTAACCAAAAACTGCTGCACCATCGGTACTAAATCGAGAAAATCTCCACTGTGGTAACTTTCCTCAAAAATAGTATGTAACTCTGACGAGTCTAATGTTTCAACTAATCGCAAAATAGTTTTTGTGCCGCCGATATCTCCTGCTAGTAACAAAGTCATAAAACTTATCGCTAATTTAGTGATTTTTGGAGAATGTACTGAGGCTAGCGGAAGTCATTTAAGCAAATCGAATTACTTCCTCAACCTGGGTTAAATGGGAAGTATCTCCTTTTAGTTCTAGTAACCATTCTGGCCCTTGAAGTACCACTTTTACTAGAGAACACAGGGAAGCCTTGACTTCAGTTTTCGCAATTTCACCTACAAGCCCTATTGTCCCACCCACCACGGATACACCGTGTCCTACCAAAAGGATATTTTCGGGGAAGAATTCAGCAGCTAGGCATCTAGCTGTTTGCCCGGAACGTTCCCAGACTTTTTCGCGAGTTTCGGGATATTTGGCGGCAATGCGTGGTGTATAGCTGATGTCAATTCTAGAAAATAATTCTGCTAAGGCTGGAATTGAAAGTCTTTCTGGTTCTTCTGTCATCCACGCTGGATTTAGCCATTCACTCAAGCCTGTTTCGAGATTAATGGGCAAATCTAGCACTTCTGCGACTGCGTGTGCTGTTTGTACTGTTCGCAAGAAAGGAGAAGCAAAAATGTGAGCAATCTTTTCTCGTTTCAAGCGTTTGGCTAACTGCTGTGCCTGAGTTATTCCATCATCAGACAGCGGTGGATCGTAGCGTCGTTCTGCGGTGAGAAACCAATCGGGGTTGACAAAGTCGAGGCGGTTGGCATGTCTTGCGATCCAGACTATTTGACTCATAAGTTTAAATATTCAGGCGAACAGAATTCGCATTTACACAAAGATAGACACCCAAAAAAGAGGGCTGCAAATATAATATGACAATTTCTGTAATACTTTGTAATAATTTAACCTATTTGGAAAATTTATTGGGTTTTCCTCGAAGCCTTTTTAGCTAAAGACTTAAATCTGATGTGAAATAGCTTGTTTAGGCATTACAAATTCTCATAAATTTATATCTTCAACCATTCAAATAGTTGCCCTACACTTAATTGCAGACCGCTAACTAAATTGGGAACTGGTAATATTTCTTGTTCTTCTTCTAAAAGTTCTGGTTGCTGCTTTGGTGGATAAACTAAAACAGAACGCTCATCTGGATCGATTAACCAACCTAAACGGCTACCCTGGTTTAGGCAATGCAAAATATTTCCAGTTACTTTAGTTTGGTTTTGATCGGGTGAGAGAATTTCAATTGTCCAGTCTGGGTGAGTTTTAAAGACATTTGCCACCTCTCCACGTTCATCTAGGGAAATTCGCTCCCAAGCAAATACAGCAACATCGGGTACAATCGAACGTCCACCAAAGGTACACCGCAATTCTGGAAAGGCAATAGCCACTCTTTGAGGCTTAGTTATAGCATTTATACCACTGACTAACTCACCCTGAAATATGCTGTATTTTCCTTGAGGCATTGGCTTTTGAATAATTTCACCGTTGATATATTCACTTGCTGGCTTGGTTTCTGGTAGTTTTAAAAACTTTTCTAAACTTATGGGTTTAATTGGTGACTTTACCATATATTTGCACCTCTTAAGTCTTCTTTTAATTAATTATCCCAAATAGGCTTTTTTAACTCGCTCATCACTAATTAATTCTGATGCTGCACCTGTTATGGTGATAGAACCAGCTTCTAAAACATATCCGCGATCGGCAATTTGTAGGGCAAGGTTGGCATTTTGTTCAACTAGTAGAATAGTAACGCCTGTTGCACGGAGATTTTCAATAATGGAGAAGATTTCCCGAACGATCGCAGGTGCTAAACCCAAGCTAGGCTCATCTAAGAGTAACAGTTGTGGTCTACTCATTAAAGCCCGAGCGATCGCTAACATTTGCTGTTCGCCACCGCTGAGGGTTCCTGCTAGTTGATTGCGTCTTTGTGCCAAACGAGGAAATTGTTCAAATTGACGTTGAATATCTGCTTTAATCTCTGCTTGGTTGGAGCGAATATAAGCACCTAATAGTAAGTTATCAAAAACTGTTTGCTTTGCTAATACTCTTCGTCCTTCTGGACAATGGGCAATACCAAGTTTGACAACTTCGTGTACTTGACGACGGGTAATATTACGTCCGCTATAAATAATTTCACCACTTTTAGGATTAACTATTTTAGAGATAGCGCGGAGTGTGGTAGTTTTACCTGCACCATTAGCACCAATTAAAGTGACTACTTCACCTTTTTGAATAGTTAAATTAATTTTTTCCAGAGCTTGAATGCCACCATAATTAACATCAAGGTTTTGAATTTCTAAGATTGTAAAACTTGGTTGTTCATGAGCGTTCATTGACTGTTAACATCCATAAAGATTAAATGTTGAGATAAAGTTTAATATACATCAATATATAGTCCCTAACCAGTGCGATCGCCCAAAGCTGATGTGCTATCCTGAAACTATAATTATTCTCCTGATATCAAAATTTGAATATTAAAATGACAAAAGTGGAAGTAGCTCAAGCACAAGAAAAGTTTTCCGAACTCATTGCCCTTGTCGAAGAAGGACAGGAGCGTATTGTTATTGAATCAGAAGGACAGGTTATTGCAGCAGTCATCAGCTATGCCGACTTGAAGCGATTGGAAGCTTTAGAAGATGCAAGAGATGTTGCGGATTTTCAACGTGGAATAACTGAGAGTAATCATGAATCTTATTCAGTAGAAGAAGTGATTACTGACTACAACGAACTTCATGGCACTGATTTCACAGCTGAAAATATTTTGAATGACTGAATCAGAGGCGCTTGCTTTACGTATTACAAAATCAGCCCGGAAAGATTTAGTCGATTTGCAGCCGAAGTTTTTTAAACAGGTGATGACTAAAATTTTGCTGCTACCAGAAAATCCTAGACCTCAAGATTGTAAGCCACTTAAAGGATATTCAGGTGTTTATCGAGTCGATCAAGGCGAGTACCGCATTCTTTACACAATTTCAGAGGATGCAATCGAAGTTTTTCGAGTTGGCAAGCGCAATGATGATGAGGTGTATGAAAATTTATAATATCATTGCAATCACTTATTCATTGCCTAAATAAGCATCAATTACAGCCGGATTATTTCTGACAATAGCTGGTTTACCCAAGGCAATTAATTGACCAAAATCTAAAACAGCGATGCGATCGCATAATCCCATGACCAATGGTACATGATGCTCAATCAGGATGATAGTCAAGTTGAAGCGATCGCGAAGATTGCGAATAAATGTACTGAGTTGTTGTTTTTCATTGGGATTCATACCGGCAGCAGGTTCGTCGAGAAGTAAGATTTGTGGTTCTAAAGCTAAGGCACGGGCAATTTCCAAACGACGTTGATCGCCGTAAGAGAAGTTTTTGGCTTTTTCTTCTATGCGTTCTCTCAAACCCATCAAATCCAATAATTCTAAAGCTTTACGCCTATTTTTGTATTCTTCTTTCAGAGCTGGCGGTAATCCCAAAACTCCTGTTATTATGCTACTTTTATTGTGCAAATGTCGCCCAATTATCACATTTTCTAATGCCGATAATTCACCAAACAGGCGAATATTTTGAAAGGTACGGGCTATACCTAACTCAGCTATTCGATGGGCGCGCAGTCGAGAAATTTCTGCACCTTGATAACGTAGTTCTCCACTTGAAGGTGGAATGAGGGCTGTGATTAAGTTAAAAAGTGTCGTTTTGCCAGCACCGTTAGGGCCAATCAATCCGAAAATTTCATGTTTATTGACTGCAAAAGATACATTATTTACCGCAACTAAACCCCCAAAGCGGCGAGTCAGGGATTTTGCTTCTAAAAGAATATTATTGTTAGATGCTGGGTTGATATCCGACATTTTCTAATTTTCGCATATTAATTTTGCAGTTTTTTATTTTATTTATTTCTCATTTTACCTATTTTAAAAATATCTGGAGTTACCAATCCTTGAGGAAAAAAGATTGTTCCTACAACTATGAGCAAGCCAAATATAATTAATCGACCATCACGTAAAAATTGTGCTAACCAATTGGGTAAACCGCCTGTATCTGCTAGTCCGCGTAAAACTTCTGGTAAGGCTGTAAATACCATACCACCTACTACAGAACCTAAAAAAGTTCTGGAACCGCCAATTAATACAAAAGTTAAGTAGATAATACTCGCATCAAAAGTACCTTGACGGGCATTCCATGTATTGAGAAAGTGGGCGCTAATTGCACCGACAATACCTGCGAGAATTGCTCCAAGTGTAAACGCCATAACTTTATAGTAAGTGGGGTCAATTCCCATTGCTCCCGCTGCTAATTCATCTTCACGAATAGCTATAAATGCCCTACCTACACGAATGCGTTCTAAACGGTAAAATAACACCATACTAACTATTAGTAATGGCAAAGCAATCCATAAATATTCAATTGGTGTTTGGAAGGGTTGAGGAATACCAAAAATTCCGACAGCACCGCCTGTAATTTCCAGATTGAGAGAGATAACTCGTAGAACTTCTACAAAAGCAATAGTAGCGATCGCTAAATAAATTCCTCGCAATCTTAACGCTGGAATTCCCACTGCTACACCCAATAAACCAGAAACTACCCCAGCAATTAACATTTCCAATAATAAAAATTGAATCGGAAATGAACCAGTGCTTGATGTAAAAATTTGTGTAGATAGAATTGCTGCAATGTACCCACCTAAAGCATAAAATCCAGGGCTAGCTAAAGACAGTTGTCCTGTCATTAGTGGTAAATAAAGCGATAGTCCTAGCAACGCCCCCAATACCATAGAGACGATTAATGAACCGTAAGTAGAGAAAAATTCAGCCATGTTTTAAGTTAGGAGTTTCCTAAGTTACTCTCGCTACACTTTCTGAATAAACCTACGCCCTAGCAAACCTTGGGGTCTAACTAATAGCATGATAAACAAAATTCCAAAGGCTACAGCGTCTTTATAACCAGAATATTCAGATGGAACAAACGCTTCTACTAAGCCAATTAGTAAACCTCCTAAAACTGCACCGGGAATACTACCTAAACCACCCAAGACAATCACAGCCAAACCCCGTAAACCAAAGGCAATACCAAAATACGGGCCAGCAATACTGACACTAGAGGCTACCAAAGTCCCCGCCAACCCCGCTAAAAAACTGCTGATGAAAAAGGTGAATACAATAAAGCGATCGCAGTTAATTCCTAATAAACTAGCGGTAGTGGGGTCTTCTGCGATCGCCTGCATTGCCTTACCATATTTAGTACGATTAATAAAGTAAGTAATAATTCCCACAAACACTAATGAAACAGTAAAAATTACTACCTGCACGCTGCGAATAGGAATCGGTTTTTCTACACTACCAAAGTTAATCGCAGGTGGTAAATTACCGTAAGTGTCTGCGGGAAATGTGTAACTTTCTGCGCCTACTAAATACTGAATTAAGTTGACAATTACCACCGCTACTCCCAAGCTAGAAACAACCGTCAGCAAGGGGTCAGATCCTTGACGGCGTAAAGGTTGAAAAGCAATACGTTCCATCGCAATTCCTACAAATCCTGCCAAGGTACTTCCTAAAATTAAAGCGATCGCAAATGGTAATTGTATGGGCAGCGTTAAATTAGCCAATAAGCCGTTAAATCCAAAAGTACCACCCATAAGTGCATAAGTGAAATATGCACCTAGGGTAAAAATTGCACCATGAGCTAAATTAATGATGCCCAAAATAGAATAGACTAAGGTATAACCCAAAGCAAAAATCGCATAGACGCTACCTATGGATAACCCGTTCAGCAATTGTTGTACAAACAGACTTATATCCATGTAGTAACTACTTAATAAATGCAAATTTGCTCTTGCTTCCGTCTTTTTCTATCTTGATTTGAGCTACATAAAAATCTTTTTGTACTATCTCGCCTAATGGGGTAAAACTAATTTCACCTAACGGCGTATTGTATTTCCCAGTTAGTAGCTGCTTGTTTAATTCAGTTCTTAACTGTGGTAATTGTAATTTGTTGGCTTTGCTCTTTTTATCTATAGCTTGAAGAGCTTCAACATATACTTGTACTGCTGCAAAAGTTTGGGCACTAAATTGAGGCGGTTCTTTTTTGTATTGGTCAATATAGGCTTTGCGAAATGCAGCGTTAATTTCACCTGGATGTTCTGGACTGTAAGCTTGAGCAATCAACACACCATCACACAATGCTTTACAAACTGGAAATATATTCGATGTATTCAAACCATTACCACCAATAATTAAGCCTTTATAACCTAATTCCCGCAGTTGTCGCACTAAGTTACCACCATCAGCAGCCAAGCCAGAAATAATTACTAAATCTGGTTTGAAGTTAATAGCATTAGTTGCTTGGCTTTGAAAATCTGTATCACTGGTTTGGAACTTTTGTACTGTTACCAATTCCAAACCTTGATCCTTAACTATTTTCTGAAAAATATCAGTTTCTGACTTACTGAAAGCATCATTTTGAGCGTAGAAAACAGCAACTTTTTTGATGTTAGGATTCTGCTTCAGCGCAGCTTTCACAGAGTTGGGAGCAACTACAGAAACTGGTGCAGACACCCGAGCAACATAATCACCTATTTCAGGTATTCCCTTGGCTGTATTTGATGGGCCAATAACCGGTACTTTAGCACGTTCGGCAATCGGGTCAGCACTAAAAGCTTGCTGTGACAAAGTTGGGCCGACAATTCCAACAACTTTATCTTTATTAATTAAAGTTTGAAAAGCATTTATTGCTCCTGCTTCATCACCGCTAGTATCTTGAAACACCAATTTAATTGGAGTTCCATTAATACCACCCTTATCATTAAAATACTTCTCGGCAATTTTTGCTCCAGCAACTTCTTCTTGACCGAGTAAAGCGACGTTGCTACTTTGTGCAACAGCAATACCTATGGGAATAGCACCTGATGTCCCCGTCGTTGCTGTGGTGTTAGTTGCAGAGTTACTTGTAGTATTATTTTGGCTATTATTTGCAGAATTTGTGCCACCACCACAGGCTGCTAGCAGCACGCAAGTAGATAATAATACTGTTGTACGAGTAAAAGTAGTTTTCATTGGTCAATAATTATGTAGTGATTAGAAATCACGCAAAAGTCAATAGCCTTGGCCGCTATCTCTGAACCACAGGAGGCTGTATACACTTTCGCAAGAATTTTATTAAATCATTTTTATTTGAACATGCGATGGAAAATATTCAAAGTGTTTGTCAATACAAATTATTGTAGTCGGCGATGATTTTACCATTGCTAGGTAGAACCAGGGTATGTCTACCTACTTATCAATCAAAGTAATTGGTTGTGTCATTACTGGCGGCGTGATGCAACCAATTAAGCAACTATGCTCATACCCCAAGGCTTGGAGTGCGGCTAAACAATGGTTAGCTTGTTCTTCTGGGATGGAAGCTAAAAGACCGCCAGCGGTTTGCGGGTCGAATAATAGGGGATAATTAAGGTGAGATTCAACTTGCAAACGATTTTGAATGTAACGTGATGCCTGTAAGTTTTCAGGTTGAAGCGAGCTAAAAATTCCTTTTTGTGCTGTTTCAATGGCCCCTGCTAACACCGGAATACCTGCAAGTTGTAACTCAACTGCAACATGAGAGGCTTGCACCATTTCCATTAAGTGTCCCAGCAACCCAAAACCCGTAACATCTGTGCAAGCAGTTGCGCCATGTTGCAACAAACAAGCCGCCGCAGCTTGATTTGATAACAGCATTGACTCTACAGCATTATCAATCCAATGACCTTTAGCTAGACGACGCATTTCGGCAGCAAATAAAATTCCGGTTCCCAATGCTTTGGTTAAAATCAACACTTGTCCGGGTTGCATTCCACTTTTGCGTAATAACTTGTTGGGATAAGCCAGACCGTTGCAAGCCAAGCCAAATGCCAGTTCTGTTCCTTCGCTGGTGTGTCCGCCAATTAGCGGTGCTTGGGCTTGGTTGAGGACTTTGACAGCACCAGACACTAATTGGTAAAGAGTTTCTTCAACTTTGGCTGGTGCAGCGTAGGGAATAGTAGCGATCGCTAGTACACTTTGAGGAGTTGCCCCCATGGCAAAAATATCACTCAAGCAATGATTAGCGCTAATTTGCCCAAATATATACGGGTCGTTAATTAAAGTGCGAAAATAATCAATTGTCTGCACCAGCAACTGGTCTGTTGGTATTTGTACCACTGCTGCATCATCCGGTGCATCCAAACCAATGATGATATCTTCTCTATCTTTGGCAATTGGCTGTTCTTGCTGAATGCGAGATAGCACTTTTTCTAAAACAGTACTGCCAACCTTAGAACCACATCCAGCACAACGCATCAATGGGGATTGGGTACTGGATATTGGATGTTGGGAAAACTCTTTCCTAATCCCTAGTCCCCAGTCACTAGTCCCCAGTCCCTCACTGAAGCGTTCCATGAAGCGGCGGTCAATCCAATCTTTCCAACGCCACAATAATTGGTGAGGTGCTAAGGTGAAAGCACCGCGTGTGGCGATCGCTCTTTTATCCCCTGTACCAATTAAACTTAAATATTGTTGCTGTGGTTTGTAAGGTTTCAGCGACTTACCTAATAAAAACCGTTGCAAGTTCTCAAACAACGGTTTCCCTTGCCGTACAGCAAACACCCCAGCTTTGGGACGAGGATGATTCACCATTGTGGCAATGTCACCCGCAGCAAATACCTCTGGGTGCGTTTGAGATTGTAAAGTATCTTTTACTAAAATAAAGCCTTTCTCATCAGTTCCCAATCCGGTTTTTTTCAACCACTGGGGTGCAGATGCTTGCGTTACCCAAAAAATTTTATGACAGTTTATTGTCAACCCAGATTCACATTTAATCTCAAATATTTCTTGATACTGTGGTGCAATTTCACACACAGTTTCTCCCAGATGCAATTTGATACCGCGCTTAGTTAAAATTTGCTTAACTAAACGCTGCACTGACTGATGATAATGAGGCATCAGTTCCTCGTGACGTTGGAATAAATGAATTTCTAAATTTTTAATTGGCTGTTGATTTTGATGCAAAATCTGATGTAGATGAGTTTGCATTGTTAAAGCCAATTCTACGCCACCAGCACCGCCACCCACAATTCCAATGCAAATCGCTTCTTGGGGATTTTTGGCTACTTTTGTCAGTAAATGATACCAATATTGTAATAATTTTGGCACTGGTTTAGCTGCGATCGCATATTCTGCTGCACCCGGTATAGATATTGTCGCTGGAGTGCTGCCGATATCAATAGACAGGACATCAAAATCCACGGCAGGACGATTAGCACAAATTACTTTGTGGTTGTTTAAATCCAAATCAACTACTTGGTCAATATATAACTGTGCTTGAGCAAAATTAGTTAATCTTCGTAAGTCAATGTGGCATTCATCGTGGCTGTAAAATCCAGCAATGTGTCCTGGTAGCATCCCTGAGTAGGGTGTATCTGAAGCTGGGGTAATCAGTGTCAACCGGACTCCAGACAAGGGTTGCATCCCAAACATTCTTAGCACAATGGCATGGCTGTGACCACCACCAATCAGCACTAAGTCTTTGACTATTGGCTGGGAGTATTGCTGCATCTATCAACCTGACTAAACAATTTAAAATTAAAAATATTTTAATCTTTTAGTTTTACTATTTTTTTATAGTTTGTTATTTACCATACAGTCAAATATTATCTTTAGCTTATCAGTTTATACATACCATTATCAACATCCTGTTTATAAAATGACTCTATTAATTTTTGCTCGCGTAATATCCAAACTAAACAACTATTGCGATTTGCCAATGACTGGGATTTTAGATGTATTGTTGCTCGGTAATAGTTATAAATTTGTACTAGCATACTGATTGTTACAATTAGCCTAAAAACGATTTTTATTAATTGAATTAATAGTGATATTTCCTTATGGCTTGGCTTAAATAATCATTAAATTTACTAATGGCAAACTTTGTAAATGCGTAGACAATAGCTACACCACCGATAATTCAAAATCTTGTTGGTTATGTTAACCGCCATTATTAATGCTTACTACTCAGCCAAAAGACAGTTAATCACAAATCAAGTACCGATTATAAACATCATACCTGGGATAGTTTTTAACAAAGAAAAATTGCAAAATAATTCACATCAGGCACTTAAGCAATGCTTGAGAGTGGCAATAGAAGATTTAAATAATCCAAAAATTGATAACAGATTGGCTGCAATCTATGATTTAGAGCGATTAGCTCATAGTTATCCAGAACATCACTGGAAAATCATGGAAATACTCACAAATTTTGTGCGAAATCATACTCTTAGCGTAAGTCAAGAGGAGGTCAAAAGCCAGCCATCACTAACAATTTGTACAGATATTCAAGTAGCCCTTACTGTGATTGGTAGAAGAGATGTTCAGCAAGACCTGGAAAATGAACAACTTGATTTGAGTCACAATAACCTAAGAGGTGCAAACTTGAATGAGGCTAACCTAGAACTGACAAACCTTTATCAAGTTAACCTTTCTGGGGCTAACCTTTCTGGGGCTAACTTATCTGGGGCAATTCTCAGTGCAGCTAATCTCTCTGGGGCTAACCTTTCTGGGGCTAACTTATCTGGGGCAATTCTCAGTGCAGCTAATCTCTCTGAGGCTAATCTTTCTGGTGCCAACCTACATAGAGCAAGCTTATATTTAGCCAATCTGCATGGGGCAAATCTTAATAATGCCATACTAGATGGGGCTAACCTCCGAGAAGCCAAATTCTCTACAGGCTCTTAAGGAGGCAGTCCCAATGAAAAAAAATTCATAACCAAGCATGAAAATGTCTTTCCCTTACACCTTCACACCCATTTTCAAGCTAGTTATTTACCCCGTGCTGTACTAGCTACTTTTAAAGATACTGGCATCACTTCACCGAGGCTAAAAGCGATCGCATAATTGCATAATTTTTATTACTACATAATAGTGTTAATTACTATAACATTTGATACCATTTTTTCAAAAAAAGACATATCAACTAATGCTGGGGGCACATATTCAAATTTTTAGCTAAATGATATACTAAACATTCCAAACCTCTAGGTAATAATTCTGTGTTGTGAGGAATATTACTGATATGTCTGCTAAAAAGACAGACACACTCATACCTTGGCTAATAGCTATAACAGTCATATTTGCTCTCGCACTGACTCTAATTGTTTTTGCATCATCTGATATTAAAGGATTACCAATTGCACAACAGATGCAGTATAGAAATCAAGCATTAATAGCTACTGCCATCGTTTTTTTAGGATTGGCAGTAATTACGAATGCTTACTATGCAGCAAAGCGTGCGGAAGCCATGCAGAAAAATGCGTTAACGGAGCTTCTTCAATGGAGGCTTGCTGCCGAAAAAAACATTGAAGTTAGCATCGAAAATGCCAAACTACATCAAGACAGGCTGGTTACAGAACGCTTGATGGCGGCAATTTCCCAGTTAGGACACGAAAGGATTGAAACCCGAACAAGTGCAATTTATGTTTTAGAAAGAATCTCACAGGATTTTCCCCAAGAACACTGGACAATTATGGAAATCCTCACAGCTTTTGTACGAGAGAATGCTC
Source organism: Nostoc minutum NIES-26 (assembly GCA_003326215.1). GTDB lineage: Bacteria > Cyanobacteriota > Cyanobacteriia > Cyanobacteriales > Nostocaceae > Dendronalium > Dendronalium minutum. The sequence continues at coordinate 93,900 of LXQD01000131.1, forward strand.
CTATCCGTGATGAGGCTCAACAAAAGGAGGAAGACTTACAGCCAAGATACTGGAGCAGACAAAGACCCAGAGAGCAGCTGACGCAGCTGCCAGAAACGAACATTCATGAAGCATCCCCAAAAATTCGCCGGGATATTCAAGCAGCCTTGACTGTTATCGGGCGGCGCAATTCCGAGATAGAACAAGAAACTCAGAAACTGGATTTACGTAATACAGACATCAGGCGAGCGGACTTGCTAGGAGCTAACCTCCAACGGGCAGATTTACGTGGCTGTGACCTTTGTGAGGCAGACCTACGTAGCTGTGACCTTTACGGTGCAGACCTTGAGGGCGCAAAACTAGTTCGTTCTGCTCTCTATGAAGCCAACTTGCTTAAAGCCAACTTGCGGGGAGCCAAACTTTGTTGGGCGAATCTCAATCGAGCTAACCTTTCTGGGGCTAACCTGCGTGCAGCCAACCTTTATGGCGCAAGTCTGCGTGCAGCGAATTTGCAAGGGGCAAACCTTTATAAAGCCAACTTGCAACAAGCAACTCTAAAAGTTGCTAATCTCTCAGGGGCAAAGCTGTTTCTCGCTAACTTGCAAGGAGCAAAACTTGGTAAGGCCAACTTGCACCTTTCAGGTTTAATAGGAGCCAATTTAACAGGAGCAAACCTAAATGCTGCTAACCTAACTGGAGCAAATTTCAATGCCGCCAAACTACATCACACAGAAGTGTTTTTTGCCAACCTTACCGAAGCTAGCTTCACGGAAGCTGACTTGCATAAAGCAAATCTGATGGGAGCCAATTTGAATAGGGCAACTTTTTATCAAGCCGACCTTTCGCGGGCTAACCTCATAGGAGCAAACTTCTGTGATGCTAATCTGTGTGATGTCAAACTGGAAGGTGCAGTTTTGACAGGAGCGAAAAACTTAGAATTACAACAGATTAGAGTAGCACTTGGCGATCGCACCACTCGTCTACCTGATTATATCGAAGCACCAACACATTGGCGGCAGTCTAGTTAAGCTACCGCAGCATCTATTAGTTACTTGGGCGCATTCTACCAGTTTTACAAAATGCTATAGTTTTTACCGAAGTCTCCAGAACTGTTACGGAGACGAGGAATAATCTGAATTTATGTCTGATAACAACACAGACACACTCAAGAATTGGTTGATCGGTCTAGCAGTTATATTTCTTCTCTTCATAGCTGGTGTTTTCTTAGCATTCTTGAATTTTGAGGATTTATCAACAGAGCAAAGGTTCAAATACGGTACTCCAGCCTTAACAACTACTGGAGTTATTTTTGCTGGATTTGCAGGAATAATTAATGCTTACTATGCAGCCAAGCGTGCGGAAGCGATGGATAAGAGTGCCTTAGCTGCTAATGAAAGTGCTAAAGCTGCTTTAGAAAATGCTAGGGTTGCACTTAAAAATGCCGAAATAGCAGAAGACAAGCAAATCACAGAACGCTTTGCTAAAGCAATTGAACAGCTTGGAAGTGACAAGATTGAAGTACGATTAGGCGCGATTTATACCCTAGAACGAATTGCTAAAGATTCCCCAAAAGACCACTGGACAATCATGGAAATCCTTACAGCTTTTGTGCGAGAGAATGCACCTTTGAAGGCAGAGAATACAAAGCCATTAATACATAATTGGTTGAACGATAAGACAGCCGAGGCACAGCAAAATCCAAAAATTTGCACAGATATTCAAGCAGCCCTTACCGTTATTGGAAGACGCGAGTTTGAGAATGACCCGGAAAATCAGAGGCTTGATTTACGTAATATTGATATTAAGGGAGCAAATCTTTTTCAAGCTAACCTGCAAAAAGCAATTTTCACAGGTAGCAATCTGCAAATGGCAGACCTTAATGAGGCTAAGCTACAAGAGTCAGACCTTCATGGAGCTTACCTTGTGGATGCTAGTCTACGTGTAGCTCAGTTGCAAGGTGCAAAACTCAATCGAGCTAACCTACAGAGGGCAGACTTAGGTGGAGCTTACTTACAAAAAGCATTTCTTTGTGGAGCTAACCTACAATGGACTTCGTTTTATAAAACGAATCTCCAAGGTACTGAATTTGACGGAGCCACAAACCTTGAACCTTTGCAAATTGCCTTAGCAATATGCGATCGCGATACCTCTTTACCGCCCAATATTCTAGCATCAGCACATTGGAAAAAATTTATTGATACTGAGTAATGACATTTACAGTTTAGAGTCTAAACTCTTACCTTCAGAAGCTGAAACCTAAACTTTAGAATCTGAAACTTGTGCCTCAGAACTCCACACTTTTCTGTAAAAACCTGAAACTTGCACTTCGGAACCTCAAGCTTGTACGTTTGAGCTTCAACATTGAGCCTTGGAACCTCAAGCTTGCGCCTTTAACCCTCGAAGTTGCGCCTTTGAGCCTCAACGTTGCGCCTTTAATCCTCAAAATTGCGCCTTTGAGCCTCAACGTTGCGCCTTTAATCCTCGAAGTTGCACCTTTGACCCTCAAACCTGATTTTCTGAACTACTACTTCCTCATTTCCCTTATCTCCCCCGCCTCTAATACCTCAATTCAAGCTACACTAACCTCGGAAAACCTCAACATTCCAGGGTATCACCGCATGATTGACCTTTACACCTTCACTACACCCAACGGACGCAAGGCTTCCATCATGTTGGAAGAAGTCGAACTTCCCTACAACGTCCACAAAATCGACATTACCAAACAAGAGCAATTCACACCCGAATACATCACCATCAACCCTAATAGTAAGATTCCGGCAATTGTTGACCAAGAGACAGGCATTACAGTTTTTGAATCCGGTGCAATTCTAATTTACTTGGCAGAAAAGACAGGTAAACTACTGCCCACAGATCAAAAAGGACGCTTTCAAGTACTAGAGTGGCTGATGTTCCAAATGGGAGGAGTCGGGCCAATGTTTGGACAACTCAACCACTTTAAAAAGTTTGCCTCAGAAAAGATTCCTTACGCCATCGAACGCTATGAAAAAGAAACCCTACGAATTTATGGCGTGTTAGATAAACAATTGGCAGATAATGAATTTATCAGCGGTGACTATTCCATAGCTGACGTTGCGACTTATCCTTGGGTGGCAATTTATCAAATGCAAGGTTTGACGCTAGACAATCACCCAAACCTCAAACGCTGGGTTGAGACAGTGCAACAGCGTCCAGCAGTGCAGCGGGGGATGAATGTGCCCTAGCGATTGTGGGGGGACAAGGGGGACAAGGACGACAAGGCAGACAAGGACGACAAGGGAGACAAGGGAGAATTTACTTCCTCTGCTCCACTGCCCCTCTGCCTCTTATTGCCCAATGAAAATTGCATTTGCTAAAACTTGGACTTTTGCTAGCTGGCGCACAAGACCTTGAGCTTGATGTTTATAAAGTGGTGTTGGCAAGACTCTAGGCAAATCATTCATCCATTGCCTAGCAGTAGTAAAATTACATCCCGTAATCGAGGCTATTTTTTCTGCACCATCAGCAATAGCATTTTTAGTCAGAGCTTTTTCAATATGTACATGCCAAAGGCGAGGCAGCATTTCACCCCATTCAATTCGTTGCAAACCACTGCTGGCGGCTAAAACAATCAAGCGATCGCTAGCATTCAGCTTGACATCATCCCAAGGCATTAACGAGTAATTGTGTTGCCGCGCTTTTTGGTAAAGAATCGGCACGACACCATAGCCATGAGCTATTTGAGATAGAAGCAACCCGTTGAGAGTATCACCCTCTTCGATTTTGTATTCCGTCACCATGACTATCTCAGCATTCAAGTGAAAAAAGCTCAGAACGTTTTCGCCAAAAGCAGCACAAGCAAAAACTTCCGCTGACAAAGCTGCGCCACACAAAACTTGGGCATAGGGAAACAGAGGAGCTATATTCTCACTAAATTGGCGATCTTGAGAGCGGATAATCAAGCGAATGGCGGGGTTAATTGCATGAGCCATCAGACCTATTTCTAGATTTTCCATGCGATCGTCCCCGACTACAACAATGCTTTTGGCATAGGAAAGATTTGCCACAGCCAGCGCTGCGTTAGCATTGTCAACAATCAAGGGTATCTTGGGAAAAGTGCTTTGGTCGAGAGTGGTAGTATCTATTCCCACTAATGGTTGGTTGAGTTCTTGCAAAATACCAGCCACTCTCTGCCCCAACCGATTTAAGCCAATCAAAACTACATGGTTGCGTTGTGGTATCTGCGGGTGTCTATTGAAAAACTGCAACCTAGAAGTGACAAGCGCATCAGTCAGCAATGCATACAACACTCCTACGAAAGCTTGACCTATCAAAGTCAGTCCCAAGCTAAATAATCGCAACCACCACGGCATATAATCTGAGGGTTGTGGTTGCGATGTAAACTTAACACCGCCAAATAAATCACCGTATCCTCCCAAAAGCAAGACTGCTGTTGCATAAAAAGCTTCTTGCAGGGAGATGTGAGGATAATACAAGCGGTAGAGAACTATTCCAATCAGCCACAAGATGATTACGGTAATTGCATAGATTGTCGCAATTCGCCGGATTTGATTTTGGCTTTGGTAGTAAGATTGCCAAAATCGCATTATTTGCTGCTGGAGATTTTTCGCTGTTATCCCTCGAAAAAACTGTTGCCACTCCCACCAGAAGGGCTGAGATTTCTCTGGATATTGCTCGGACAAAGCCAATTCTGGTGCCACCTCAATGTAGACAAGTGTATCTCCCGCTTGCACAAGTGCCTCTGGATTCCACTCATAGAATTGTGTGGGTGGTTGAGATGAAACAGGTGTATGACTCAAGATGCGGCGAGTCGTTAAATTGAGTCGATGTACTGACTTGCCATTACACCAATCTTTTTGTTGTACCTGATGCTCGATAACTCGCAACAGTTGCCCCTCTAAAGTGAAATATCCAATAGCTTCAGATCCGAGGGCTGCCAAAGCAAAGGCATGAGCAGAGAGATGGGTAGGCTCAAAAGCAACAAAATTGCCTAGATTTTTGTACAAAAGTTCAGTGAAATTTTGTTTATCAGAACGTACAATTATGCGAACGTGCGGATTCATTCGTCGGGAAGCAAACGCCGCTTCTATATTCATCCGCTCATTTCTTGTCACTAAGAGTATTGAACGGCACTGGCGTATACCTGCCTGCTCTAAAACACTTAGTTGGCGGCAGTCTCCTATAATTAAGTTTTCTATTAAGCTTGGTACTTCTGGGACTTCCCAATATTCAGGCTGCACATCATCAATGGCGCTAACTTTAACGTTGTATTCTTTTAAAACTGCAATACAATGTTGACCTAAACTTTTGAGTCCACATACTAAGAAAAGGTTTTGCTTTTTTTCTTGACTAGTGGTGGTTTGCGTAGAGTTCACTTTCTGTTGATGGCAGTATTCGGTACTGCTAAGGGCATTGCTACCAGAAATTGATGTTTTATTTTACGCTGTCTCTGCTGTGTTTTACTAGGAATCTTTCAAGCCTGGAATTCCCACTAGCGATAATTCCAGGAAAAACTCATCAAAAACCTGATAAATATTCTCTATCAGCCTAAATTCTCCGTCATTTAAATAACAAACAAATATGAAACGCCGAGAGGTTCTGAACACTGCTGCGATCGCCACGGTAACTGCTGCTACACTAGCTTCCTGTAACCAAACTAGTAAATCTCCAAGCGTACAAACGGGATTGCCGAATATTCGTTGGCGGATGGCAACTAGCTGGCCCAAGTCTTTAGGTACTTTTATTGGTGCAGAAACAGTTGCAAAGCGAGTTGAGGAAATGACCAATGGGCGTTTCAAGATTACGCCGTTTGCTGCTGGAGAGTTAGTACCAGGGTTGCAAGTTCTGGATGCCGTGCAAGCTGGCACTGTTGAATGCGGTCACACATCCAGTTACTATTACATCGGTAAAAGTCCGGGATTAGCTTTCGCCACCGCTGTACCCTTCGGTTTAAACGCTCAACAACAGTATGCTTGGCTTTATCAAGGTGGCGGACTAGAAGCCATACACAAAATTTATACCAACTTCAACGTCATTAGTTTTCCTGCTGGCAGTACTGGGGCACAAATGGGGGGATGGTTCAAAAAAGAAATCAAATCTCTTTCTGACCTCAAAGGCTTGAAAATGCGAATTCCAGGATTAGGTGGAGAAGTAATGTCACGTTTGGGAGTCAACGTGCAAGTATTACCAGGCGGCGAAGTTTACTTAGCATTAGATAGAGGGGCAATTGATGCTGCCGAGTGGGTTGGCCCTTACGATGATGAGAAACTCGGTTTACACAAAGCCGCTCCATTTTACTATTATCCCGGTTGGTGGGAACCAGGGCCAACCTTAGATGTATTAGTTAACCTGACTGCTTGGAAGCGTTTGCCCAAAGAATACCAGGAAGTCTTAAAGACAGCGACTTATGAAGCTAACTTAAATATGTTGAGTCAGTACGATTCCTTGAATGGGCAAGCACTAACGCGATTACTTGCAGGTGGTACAAAGCTGGTTCCTTACAGCCCAGAGATTATGCAAGCAGCCCAGAAACTATCCTTTGAGTTATTTGAAGAAAATGCCAGCAAAGACCCTAGTTTCAAACAAGTCTACGAACAGTGGAAAGGCTTTCGGCAGCAGATTTTTACTTGGAATCGCATCAATGAATTAAGCTATGCCAATTTTGTTACATCTACGAATATTTAAACTTAATATTTAAGTATGTAAGCGCAAATAATTCATCATGGCTCGTAGTTGCGCTTTAGCGAAGACAGCGCAACTACGAGCCAGTTTCAGAGATTTTACATTTCGTTATATAGCTTTGTTTTTCTCGCCGACGTACTTATTCGCAGACATTTTATCAGCTAGTTAATTGCAATTTTGCTACCATTTCCGCTCGTGCAGATACATCTAGCTTCCGAAAAATTCGCTTTAAAGTCTGCTTGACCGTATTTTGACTAATCCAAAGTTCATTAGCAATTTCGGCATTGGTTAAACCATTTGCGACTAAGGAAGCTATCTGCAATTCTCGCACAGTTAAACAAGTCACCCTTTCTAATCGGCTCAATTCTGGTTGTGCCCGGAGAAATGCTAATTTTGCGGAAATATGAGCGCAAATTGCACCCAGATGCATCAAATCCATTGTATTGAAGGGTGATGTTTCACTGGTTCGGGCAAAGTGAACTGTGCCAATCAGTTTTCCTTGCCCAACAATTGGCCCAGTCATGATATGTTCGTGGTCATAAATTTTGCCACATCCACTCTGATATAATTGACTCTGCTTCCAAGTCGCTTCAGTAAAAATGACTTGCTCATGAACAGGGATATGATGTTTGCTGACATACTTGATTACCGGATCAATTTCTGCACCAATAGTTTCGTAATAATCGAGAAAGCTATCTGGTAGTCCTTTGATCTCAATAGTCGCACGTTGTCCTAAACTGTCATGCAAATAAATACTCCAGTGTTGACAAGCGAACAAATCTCCCACTATATCCATATAGTTTAGGCGCAATTGGAGTTCATTCTTGGCGATCGCTATTTTTTGCACCAATGTCTGAAAGCTACGAAACATAGAAAAAATGTACTCAACTGGGTAATTGCCAGCCAAAATATTCAACTCTAGGATAACTGTATTCACTACAACATTTGGAATTGGCAGTATGAATAATCAGCTTAAATACACTATTGGTCTAGTCATATACCCAGATATGACTCAGCTAGATATCACTGGGCCGCACCAAGTTTTTTCCTCAATGCCCAATACTCGTGTCCTACTATTGTGGAAGTCACTTGAACCTGTAGTCAGCAATGGCGGGTTAACAATTTTACCAACCACTACTTTTGATGAGTGCCCTCAACTGGATGTGTTATGTGTACCAGGTGGAGTTTTTGGCACAGTCCAAATGATGGAAGATGCCGAAGTGTTGGCATTTTTGCAGGAACAGGGAAAGATAGCTCAGTATGTTACTGCTGTTTGTACTGGTTCCTTAATTCTAGCAGCCGCCGGATTACTGCGGGGCTATCGAGCTGCGACTCATTGGGCATTTCGGGAACAATTGGCATTGATGGGAGCGCAAGTAAGTACAGAAAGAGTGGTCATAGATGGCAACCGCGTTACAGGTGGAGGCATAACGGCTGGGATTGATTTTGCCCTGACTATTGCAGGAATACTTTACGGTGAAAATACTGCCAAGTTGACAGAATTGATACTGGAGTATAATCCCTCACCCCCATTTGGAGTCGGCTCACCAGAAAAAGCGGGTGCGGAACTGATGGAAGCTTTTAAAAATGCTGGCGCAGCGTTAATTGAAGCATCGGGTGCAGCCAGCAAACGAGCAGCTTCTAAGTTATTCTCGTTACCGTAGAATTTCGGTTACTTCTCTCGCCTCGTCTCAACTTCCCAACGAAGGCAAAAAACTAACAATTCCTGGAAAGACAATAATTAACACCAGTACTAACAGTTGCAGCAGAATAAACGGTACTGCACCGCGATAGATATCTGCTGTTGTGACTTCTGGCGGCGCAACACCGCGCAAGTAAAACAAGGCAAAGCCAAAGGGAGGGGTGAGGAAAGAAGTTTGTAAATTTGCTCCCAACACCACACCATACCAAACTAAATCGATACCTAACTGCTGGGCAACTGGCACAAACAACGGCACGACGATAAAAGCAATCTCAAAAAAGTCGATGAAAAAGCCGAGGATGAATACCACTGCCATGCTGACAAATAAAAAGCCTGCTTGACCGCCAGGGAGATTAGAGAGAACATCTAACATGAAGCGATCGCCATTCAATCCCCGAAAGACTAAACTAAAAGCTGTAGAACCGAACAGTATAAAAATTACCATACTGCTGATTCGCAAAGTTGTATCGCAAACCTGCCGCAAAGATTCTAACGTGAGTTGACGGTTAGTGAAAGCAAGTGCGATCGCTCCTCCGCAACCGACTGCACCTGCTTCCGTTGGCGTAGCAATCCCAAAAAATATGCTTCCCAGTACTAATAAAATGAGTATCAAAGGTGGCACCATCACCTGAATCACTCGCTTTCCTAAAGCTTTGCCACCAATTTCTCGCACCTCAGCAGGTAAAGCTGGTGCTATATCCGGCTTCAAAAACGCCACAATCAGCACATGTAGGGCAAATGCGCCAGCCATCATCAAACCAGGAATCACCGAACCGATAAATAAATCGCCCACCGATACACCCAATTGATCTCCCAGTACTACCAAAACCACACTTGGCGGGATAATTTGTCCTAGGGTTCCCGATGCCGCAATCACACCAGTAGCTAATTCTTTGTTGTAGCCATAGCGCAGCATAATCGGTAGAGAAATCAAACCCATCGCCACCACTGTGGCCGCCACCACACCAGTCGTTGCTGCAAGCATTGCACCAACCAGCACCACAGCCAGCGCTAGTCCGCCACGCAAGCGTCCCAACAAAATCCCCATCGTTTCCAACAACCTCTCGGCGATGCCAGACTTCTCCAGCATTGCCCCCATGAAGATGAAATAAGGGATAGCTAGGAGAGTATAGTTCGCCATGATGCCAAAAATCCGCTGTGGCATAGCGGTGAGAAATATGGGGTCGAATACACCCAAGCTAATTCCTAGTATCCCAAATGCGATCGCCACTCCACCTAGTGAAAAAGCCACGGGATATCCCAGTGATAGCAGTACCAATGCACCAGCAAACATCAGCGGACCCAGCCATTCATAAGCCAGCGTCATGATTTTCCTCCTGGGGTTCTAGTCTGCCTTGAAGAATAGCCAAGTTTTTAATCGCCTGAGAAATTCCCTGGAAAATCAGTAGAATAAAGGCGACAATAATCATGGCTTTAATTGGGTAGCGGGGCAAGCCACCAGGATCGGACGATGCTTCCCGGATTTGCCATGAAGCCAAGATAGTATCCCAAGAAAAAATTATTACCAAGATACAAAAGGGAATCAGGAAAAATACCGTTCCTAGTAAATCTGCAAGTGCCTTTTGCTTGCGCTGCCAATTACTGTAAAAAATATCCACGCGGACGTGTTCGTTATGCTTGAGGGCATAACCTGCGCCCAAGAAAAAAACTAAATCAAAAATATACCATTGAGCTTCTATATAAGCGTTGGAAGTGAAGTTGTTACCACTAATTCGCCCCAGATATCGCCCGACAACATTCCATACGCCGAGTATGACCATTATTAGCACCAGCCAACTAGTCAATCGACCAATGCGTTCGGTGCAGGTATCAATAATTTTGGATATTTTTAGTAGTTTTTCCAAAAGCGATCGTGCCTCTTGAATTGCCGTAAATGTAGTTTACAGCCGGAAGTATGGAGGTAAATAACCTTTTTGACGTGTGATTAACGGTTAGGTCTTTCTAGAATTGATAAACTTCTGTTTGCTAGATGACTATGTCAAAATTAATCCAAGTCTCTGAGATGATGAACCAATGGCTTGGGTACCTGGACAGAAGCTATACCGAAATAAGTATGAAATTAAACACGAATTAGGACGGGGACGCTTTGCCATTACTTATCTTGCTCAGGATCGGGATAGCAAGAACGTTGTAATTAAAACATTGAATCCCGATCTGCTTAACCAACTAAGTAACGAAGAACGCGATCGCTTAAAATCAGGTTTTGCAGATGAATCCCGCAAACTAGAAAAATGCAAACACCCGAATATTGTCCGCGTGCTTGAGACATTCAACGAAGGGGATTTACTTTGCATGGTAATGGAGTATATTCCCGGAACCAATTTAGCCAGCTTAGTTAACAGAGTTTTACCAGAAAAAGAAGCCCTAGGTTACATCCAGCAAGTTGGACAAGCATTGATAGAAGTACATAAACAAGGATTTTTGCATCGGGATGTGAAGCCAGAAAATATCATGGTGCGGGCGGGTAAAAATGAAGTTGTTTTGATAGATTTTGACTTAGCAAGGGGAATTGACAATCCTTTAACTAGTCGCGGTGCAAGGACTGAAGGATTTACACCGATTGAACTGTATTCCAACTCTGCTAGACAACAAACGCGACGCGGCCCTTGGACTGATGTTTATTCGCTGGCTGCAACTTTATATATTTTATTAACAGGAAAACAGCCAGAAAGTGCTATCGATCGCCAAGATAATAATCAGCGTTTAACTCCACCTCAAGAATTGAATAATGGAATAAGCGATCGCGTCAATCAAGCCATTCTCCACGCAATGAAACTAGAACCAAAAAAGCGTCCCCAAACAGTAGAGGCATGGCTAAAGGAATTAGGCTTAAAAACATCTAACTTTTCTCTTCCCAAACTCCCTTGGACACAACCTCTATGGGCGTGGATATTAGAGATTATGGGTATCTTGGCATTATTTGCAGCCTTGATATCAGGAATCAAAGACGGTACAGATTTGTTAAAAGATTGGTTTCCAGAAAAATCAACACCTACAAATCCGACACCACAACAAACGCCATCATCCCCCACTCAACCACGCAATAGGTAATTACATTCTCTTTACCTACTGATGGGGAACTACCATCACTAACAAAAAGCGTGTCAAAATCAACATAAGCGATAAAGAAATTTGGGTATGAACTGGCAAGAGGGACAGCTAATATACAACGGTAAATACAAGATAGAAAAATATTTAGGCGGTGGCGGTTTCGCAGTTACTTACCAAGCGATGCATACTAAGTTAAATCGCCGAGTGGTCATCAAAACTCCTAATATCAGCGTCCAACGCGACCCAGACTATCCCAAGTATGTTGAACGCTTCAAAAAAGAAGCACAGATGCTAGCAATGTGTTGTGCTGATTCCCACCCTCATATTGTCCAAGTATTCGACTTTTTTGAAGAAGATGGTCGTTACTGCTTAGAAATGCAATACATAGCAGGTAAGAGTCTGTGGGAGTATGTCCAAACTCACGGGGCATTACAAGAAACTGATGCGGTTAAGTACATCCGCCAAATTGGTTTAGCTTTAGTGGATGTACATCAAAAAGGAGTCTTTCATCTCGATGTCACTCCTCCCAATATTATGCTTAACTTTGATCCAAAGATTTCTAACTCTGGTAAAGCGGTGCTGATAGACTTTGGTATTGCCGGGGATATTTCTCCACCTAGTACCCTTTCCAGGTCTTTTGGTAACAAAGCATTTGCACCTTATGAATTAACCCGTAAAGGTAGTCGTCATCCAACAGTGGATGTATATTGCATAGCAGCCTCTCTGTATTATGCCGTGACTGGGCAACGCCCCACTAATTCCTTTGAACGCAAGTATGAACAAGAGGAATTAATACAACCCAAGCAACTAATACCCAGTCTTAGCGATGCTGTTAATCAGGGAATCTTGCAAGGTATGGCATTAGAGGCAAAAGACCGACCCCAGACAATGCAAGAGTGGTTAAATTTACTCCCTTCTTTGCAAGCAGGGACAGGTTTTGCAGAAATTGAGAGTAATTCAACAGAATTGATATTAGCTTCAGATGTAGGGGTAGACTATCACAAACTGGAGAATTTACTCAAAGCGGGTCAATGGAAAGCAGCAGATGAGGAAACAACTAGGTTGATGTTGAAAATTGCTGGCAGAGAACAGCAAGGGTGGCTTGATATTGAAGATATTAACAAATTTCCCTGCACCGATCTACGCACAATAGACCAAATCTGGGTGAGATGCAGCAATGGGCACTTTGGTTTTAGCGTACAAAAGCGGATTTGGCAAGAAGTTGGAGGTAAACGTTTTGCTAATATAAACATTTACATTACTTTTTGCCAGTATGTCGGATGGTATAAAGACCCCGAAGGATGGCTAATGTACGAGCAAATAACGTTCAATACTAAATCTCCCGAAGGTCACCTTCCTGCGTCTCTGTTAATCTGGTTATGGCAGCGTTATGATTGGAGATTTAGCAGTGGAAAAACTATAGCTTGGTGGGATATTATCACCTCTCTCTCATTGAGACTAACAAAATGTAAACTATAAAGGTTTTGTAAATTAGTAAGAGTAAGGTACGGTGAAAATAGCGGCTACAAACCGCATCTATACAGGTAAAAACAGGTCTGTAAAGATTACAAAACTTTTGACTTTACCACCTTTAATATAGTGATGTGCTAAAGCATAAACTCTAAAATTCACAAAAAGCTACAATCAACATTAGATAAGATATAAATTAACACCCACCTTTTCAACTATCTAAACACAGGGGTAATCATGACTGTTAAAGAACAAATTACCCAAGAACTAGAAAAATTACCTGAACCCTTATTGGAGGAAATATTAGACTTTGTGCAATTTTTGCAAGCAAAGCATCAAACAAACAGTATATTTTCAGAGAACCAACCTGCTCAAACGCTTATAACAGAACATACTTTAACAGGTTCTACTGCTGAAAATTTATTAGAATTCGTGGGTAGCTGGGAAGGTTCTGACATCAGAGAATGTTTGCAACTAGTCCATGACAGTCGGCTGCCTCTAGAATTTTAATTATGAATCTATAGAAATCCTAAATAATTCATGAAAATCTTTCTTTATTCTCTCTGAGTTCTCTGTGTCTTTGCGGTTCGTTTAAAGAAAATCTTTTTCACAAATCAGATAGGATTACTATTGTATGGAAGGGTGTACTGCCTCGTATTTGCGTGAGACAAAAAAATTTCAAATTGGTATAATTAACACCCACCCAATTAATTTAAAAATTTTTCTACGCATCTCACAAATATCTCCACACCCATTGCCAAGGCGGTTTCATCAAAATCAAATCGGGGATGATGATGAGGGTAAGCCAAATCTTTCTCAGGGTTGGCAGAACCTAAAAAGAAATAGCAACCGGGAACTTCTTCCAAGAAGAATGACATATCTTCGCCGCCCATAGTCTGGCACTCAGGTACAATTCCTACAGGTGTTTCTATAACTTGTTCGGCTTGCGATCGCACTAATTCTGCCATTGTGGCATTATTAATCACTGGAGGATATAATTCCTGATATTTGAAGTCATAATTCGCACCATGACTTTGGCAAATTCCAGCAATCACCTGTTCGACACGTTGTTTAAAAAAGCCTTTGTAAGAAGGATTAAAATACCGCACAGTTCCTTTCATACTGGCTGTATCAGCAATTACATTGTGTGCTGTGCCTGCATGAAGTGCGCCCACAGTTACTACAGCTGAATCAATCGGATTGACATTACGAGCGACAATAGTTTGCAAGGCAGTGACTATTTGAGCTGCAACCACCACAGAATCTACAGTTTGATGGGGTATTGCACCATGTCCACCTTTGCCCAAAATCGTGCAGTCGAATAACTCAACAGCTGCCATCAATGCCCCACTGCGAACACCGACTGTGCCCAAGGGCAAATTATTCCACAAGTGCAAGCCGATAATCGCATCCACATCAGGGTTTTTTAGTACCCCAGCTTCAACCATCGGCTTAGCACCTCCCGGCCCTTCTTCCGCTGGCTGGAAGATAATTTTGACAGTGCCAGCAAAGTCTTCTCGGTGCTGTTGCAGATAGTAAGCTGTACCTAAAGCGATCGCTGTATGTCCATCATGTCCACAAGCGTGCATCACTCCATCATGCTGCGATCGATAAGGAACTTCGTTGAGTTCTTGAATTGGCAAACCATCCATATCTGCCCGAATTGCCAATACCTTCTCAGCACCTAGTTTGATACCCTTAATGATGGCAACAATCCCAGTCTGGGCAATACCAGCTTGATGCTCAATTCCCCATTCTTGCAGCTTTTGTGAGACAAATTCAGCAGTTAGTTTTTCTTTAAAACCCAACTCTGGTTTTTGATGTAATCCCCGCCGCCACTCTACCAATTGTGGTTGCAATGAACGAATCGAGAGGCGAACACGTGATAAGTCAACAGAAGAAGGGTTGGGAAAAGTGGAAACCATTGTAAAAAAAAGCTAGTTATAAACAGCTAACTTAGGTCATTTTCCCAGTTTAATCGTTTTGAAAGTGTTAAGTTAATCGCCATTCGAGGATGGAGAGTGGGGAGGAGGGGGATGAGGAAAACACGGGGACCCAGGGAATAACCACTGACTATTGTACAGACGCGATTAATCGCGTCTCTACTACTGATGTACAGACGCGATTAATCGCGTCTCTACTACTGACTTTTGCCTATTGCCTATTGCCTTCTGACCACTGATTCCTAACTTTGTAATGTTTCCAAATCGAGATTTGATGCAACTTGGGCGAGTTTATCTAAATCATTAAGGTTATCTAAATAAGGTAAACAGCCTAAAACTGGCATGTTAGTGAGCGATTGAATCAAATCGGGTGGTGTCCAGTCGGCTATTTGTGCATCTGAACGGGATTGTACGCAATTAAGCACAATGCCTTTGAGATTCACTCGTGTTTGCCTAGCTAATGCCACATTCGCTACTGCTTGGGCGATCGCACCTAGTCTGACTGGCACTACCAACACGGTTGGCAACCGCCATTCTCCTGCTAAATCTGCCACTGTTAATTCATTTGTGACGGGTGAACCTAACCCTCCCAAAGCTTCAATCAGGACGAACTCACGACGCGATCGCAGTTCTGATAAAGCCTGCCAAACTACTGCTAAATCAACCTGTCGATTTTCTCGCGCTGCTGCTATGGGTGGGGCTAGAGGTGCTTGAAAGTACAATGGTGTAATTTCTTCAGCAGATTGTTCCAGCGCGAACAGATTTTGATACCATTCGCGATCGCCAATCCCTGATTGAATCGGTTTCATGATTCCCCAGCTACGCTGCGGATAATATTTTTGCCAATAGGCTGCTAAAGCTGTGGTTAAAACAGTTTTACCTGCCTCGGTATCAGTTCCAGTAATCAGTAGTGCGTTTAACAATTTTTAATATTCCAAAGTCAAGAGTTTAAAGTCAAGAGTCTAAAATCCGAAGTTTATGACCGTTGACCATTAACTAGTTTATGAGTGAATTTAGGGTGAAGTGCTTGGCTCAGGAAATGGCGTGAATGTGCTATCAACGGGTGGGCTGTTTTCTTCACCAGTTGTTGGGGTTGGCGTTGGCGTGATTATTGGTGTCGGTACGATTATTGGTGTTGGCGTAGGTGTTTGTATTGGAGTTTGTGTTGGTATCTGTATTGGGGTTTCTATAGGTGTTTGTGTGGGTGTCGGCTCAAGCGCTTTTTCCAATGCAACATTCAGGTTGTAATCGCTTTCGGCAACTCCTGGCGCTAAAGTTAACTGAATCGTGTATCTACCAGTAATTGGTAGTATTCCTTGATAAGATGTTACTTGCAGGGCAGTACTATCGATTGGTTGTTGGTTGGAACCAAAGACTGATAGCAAAATGCCGCTTCCTTGGTCAAGAAATGCAGTTAACTTGGCTCCTTGTTGCCCAAAAAAGCTGTACTGAATGATTTGATTTGCCTTAATAGTATCTTCAACTATAGTTGTGCCAGATCCTCCCAAATTCAGGCGTTTAGTAGATATTACTGGTTGGTCGTTAGTAGGTGTAGGTGTGGGTGTTGGTGCGAATGTAGTGCCACCAGAAACAACTGGCGAAGGAAAAGTTTGTGGTGGTGCCTCATTTTGTGGTGTTCTTGACTGATTGCGGATGGAACTTACCAGCGCCCACGAACCGAATCCTGCCAAAACAACTACAGCACTACCAATTGCTCCGATTGCTAATGGATTATCTAAAACTGAGCTACTACGGCTGGGTGGAATTACGGGGTCAGGCTTGTTATTGGGCGCAATTGGTGGTGATACCGGGTCAGGGCGGCGGCCAACAGCAACTGTTTGCAAGTTAGACAACTCAGGTGCAGGGACACTGGGTAAATCCGGATATTGTAATGCTTGGGCTACATCAGCAGCACTTTGGTAGCGATCGCTTGGTATCCGATTCAACATCCGATTCAAAACCTGAGCAAACTGCGGATTTACTCTCACCCACCTTTGCCAATTCCAAGTTAGTTGGTTTTCATCAAATAAATCGCTTGGTTCTCGACCCGTTAGCAGAACTATCGCTGTGACTGCTAATGCATACAAATCGCTATTTGGATAAGCGCGTCCTGTTTGTATTTGCTCAATAGGAGAGTAGCCTAATTTTCCCACCGTAGTGACTGGCGATTCGCTATCTGGAGACTGCAAACGCGTTGCCAGTTCTTTTACCACTCCAAAGTCAATTAACACCGGTTTAGCATCGCTATCTCGCAAAATAATATTTTCTGGTGAGATATCCCGGTGAATAATCCCGCGACTATGAATATGCTCTAGTACAGGTAACAAAAAGCGTATTAACTGCAACACTTCTGTTTCACTGAAGGTTTGACCAACAGCTAGGCGATCGGTTAATAAAGTCCGGTATGTCTTACCAGCAACATAGTCCTCCACCAAAAATAAGCGCTGGTCTTGGTCAAATTTTTCCCGGAATTTAGGTACTTGTGAGTGTTCAATTTGATACAATATAGTAGCTTCTCGCTGGAAAAGTTCTTGTGCCTTCTCCCAGGCAGAAACTCCCGTTGCTACAGTCATCAATTCCTTGATCGCGCACAGTTCGTTAAAGCGCCTTTGGTCTTCTGCTAGATAGGTTCTACCAAATCCCCCTTGTCCGAGAATTTGAATTACGCGGTAACGATTTTGCAGGACAGTGCCAACTATAATGGGTGGTTGCATGATGGATCGATAGAGTGTGGTGGCAACTGAGGAAGAAGTCACTTACAAAGATAAATCCAAGCGGCGACAGACAGTTACCTGCGGCAATATTCTATCCTAACCAAGGGGTACACCCCCAGAGGGAGATGGGGAGATGAGGGGCAGGAGAGCAGAGGGGTAGAGGGGCAGGGGATCAAGGGAGCAGAAGAACTAATTGAATTCCTCCCCAGTCACGCCAGTTCGCTCAACGGAGGAGACCTCCGCACGCGACTGGCTCCCCAGTCTTCAGTCCCTCTTTCACACTTAGCGGTGAAAATTTTTTTATTGAGACTGCCTCCTGTCTTTAAGCACAATTCACCCATATGAGAGTTAAGCTAACTTCGTAGGCTCTTGAAGTTTTTTGGTGTAATTTACAATCGGAAATATAGTTTACTTAGTTTATAATTTTGTAGCTAAGATTATAAAATATTCAGCGAGCATTCAGATGCTTCTGGGGCATTTATTCATAGCTGTTTCTACTTTCGCCAGTCCCAGTTCAAAATTACTCAAGTTATGAAGGATTAGCTCGCAGTTATAAATAAAATGGAGAGAAGCAATACTCTATCTACTCCCTGTTGGATAAATTGGAGTATTTTCAGACCAACACAAAATATATTAACGATGAGAATAGTTCCCAGATTCGATGTTCACCTAGGCAATCAAAGGTTTTTACCACAAGCACTCAAAAGGAGCCAACGATAATTGTATGGAGAAATGTTTAAAGTTTGTATGAAAGCTTTAACAAAAATCACAGATGTTTTTTTAGCTTATTTCAGTTAAATCTGCTAATTATCTAATGATAGTATTGCCATGAATGCACATCGAGGATCTGCTGTGCTCAGTTCTGCAACTTTAAAAGTGCAACCAGCTGCAACAGGACTGACTGAAAATCATCGCCTGCGGCTATTTTCTGGCTCTGCCAATGTACAACTGTCTCAAGAAGTCGCTCGTTATTTGGGGATGGACTTGGGGCCAATGATTCGCAAAAGATTTGCGGATGGAGAACTATACGTTCAAATCCAGGAATCGATTCGGGGTTGTGATGTTTATTTAATCCAGCCATGTTGTCAACCCGTGAACGATAACTTGATGGAATTGCTGATCATGATTGATGCCTGTCGTCGAGCTTCTGCACGACAAATCACAGCAGTAATTCCATATTATGGCTATGCCCGTGCCGATCGCAAAACGGCAGGACGAGAGTCCATAACTGCCAAACTAGTTGCGAATCTGATTACAGAAGCTGGTGCTAACCGCGTTCTGGCAATGGATTTACACTCGGCTCAGATTCAAGGCTATTTCGATATACCCTTTGACCATGTTTACGGTTCGCCAGTATTGCTGGATTACTTGGCAAGCAAAAACTTACCTGACCTTGTGGTTGTTTCCCCTGATGTCGGAGGTGTAGCACGGGCTAGGGCATTTGCGAAAAAGCTGAATGATGCTCCGCTAGCCATTATAGATAAACGCCGTCAGGCTCACAATATTGCTGAAGTCTTAAATGTCATCGGCGATGTCAAAGGTAAAACGGCAGTTTTGGTGGATGACATGATCGACACAGGCGGCACAATTGCCGAAGGTGCGCGGTTACTGCGTGAAGAAGGAGCAAGTCGGGTATATGCCTGTGCAACCCATGCAGTTTTCTCCCCGCCAGCAATTGAGCGATTATCAAGTGGCTTATTTGAGGAAGTCATTGTTACCAATACGATTCCTCTGCCAGAAAGCGATCGCTTTCCCCAACTAGTCTTGCTATCAGTGGCGAATCTGCTAGGAGAAACTATCTGGCGGATTCATGAAGACAGCTCTGTGAGTAGTATGTTTCGCTAGCAAAGGAAAGACTGTTAACAGAAGGTTGAAGAGTTAAATACAAAGTATGAAGTTTTAAAAGTTATTTATTCTTCATCCTTTCTTAATACTTCAGCCTTATTTTTTTAGATGCCAATACCTCTATTTCTATAACTACCCGTTCTAATTCTTCAGCGATCGCTGTCATTTCAGTCTGATTGAACGCATCCACAAGCGCACGATAATACCATAGAGTTCCCTCTTTGCCTCCTTGAAAGCGTTCCCAAAGCGATTCACCCAACAGCCGATAATCTTTAAGAATAGAGCGGGCATTGTAGAGTTTGTCTGCTGCTGATACAAGCACTACTGATTGGGAAGCTGTAGGAATGTGAGCAATGTATGCTTCCTTGCGCTGTCGCCAAGGAGGTTTAGGTGTAGTATCGGTATCAGTACAACCATCTACAGTTGCTGTCACTTCGTTGCCAAAGCGAAGGCGAATTTCTTCCCGTGTTGCAGCACCGCCTTGGTCTTCTACAGCATCGTGCAAGAGGGCTGCTATAGCTTCATTTTCATTTGCCCCATATTCTAAAGCAATACTGGCGACACCTAGCAAATGAGCAATGTAAGGGACACCTGAACCTTTACGTACTTGGTTAGCGTGGAGTTGTGTGGCGTAGGTGAGAGCTGCGGTAAAGCGTTCTGCAAGCATGGTATAGAAGGAGTCAGGAGTTAGGAAGACTTCACCCATAAAGGGATGGTGTCAATTTTAGTTCAGCTTATAGCTCGGCAGCGTTTACAAAACTCTCCGCAATTGTGACGATTACGCTAGAATTGTTAAAGGTTCTTTACAGAATTTGCTGATTGTTCCCAATTCTGTTAAAACAGCCTAGCACTTAAATATAATCTAAAATCCCCTCTAAAAGTTCACCTAAATCCTCTATGACGCTCCCAATTCGTAACGTCGCTATTATTGCCCACGTCGATCACGGCAAAACCACCCTGGTTGATGCACTCCTTAAACAGTCCGGCATTTTCCGAGAAGGTGAAGACGTTCCGGATTGCGTCATGGACTCTAACGCCCTAGAACGGGAACGGGGAATCACTATTCTTTCCAAAAATACAGCGGTTCGTTACAAAGAGACGCTGATCAATATTGTTGATACTCCTGGACACGCTGACTTCGGTGGTGAAGTTGAACGCGTACTCGGTATGGTTGATGGATGTCTTCTGATTGTCGATGCCAATGAAGGCCCCATGCCCCAAACGCGCTTTGTACTGAAAAAAGCTTTGGAAAAAGGACTCCGCCCTATCGTTGTGATCAACAAAATCGACCGCGCCAAAGCTGACCCACACGTTGCTGTTGATAAAGTTTTGGATCTGTTCTTAGAATTAGGGGCAGATGAAGACCAGTGTGATTTTACCTATCTGTTTGCCTCCGGTATGGGAGGTTATGCCAAAGAAAGTATGGAAGCAGAATCGGTAGATATGCAACCGCTGTTTAATGCGATTCTGCACCACGTTCCACCACCTGTAGGCGATATCAATAAGCCTCTGCAATTGCAAGTCACAACCCTGGATTATTCTGAATATCTGGGACGAATTGTCATTGGTAGAATTCACAATGGTGTGATCCGCGCCGGACAACAAGCAGCGTTAGTTACAGAAAGCGGCAGCATTGTCAAGTCTAAAATCACCAAATTGTTAGGTTTTGAAGGGCTGAAGCGGGTAGAACTGGAAGAAGCATCCGCAGGTTATATTGTTGCAGTTGCTGGTTTCGCCGATGCCAATATTGGCGAAACAATTACTGACCCCAATGAACCGCAAGCTTTGCCATTAATTAAAGTGGATGAACCAACCTTGCAAATGACCTTTTGGGTGAATGATTCGCCCTTTGCTGGTCAAGAAGGAAAGTTGGTGACTTCACGCCAAGTGCGCGATCGCCTTTTCCGCGAACTGGAAACCAACGTGGCTTTGAGGGTTGAAGAAACGGATTCTCCTGATAAATTCCTCGTTTCCGGTCGTGGCGAATTGCACTTGGGTATCTTAATTGAAACCATGCGCCGGGAAGGCTTTGAATTTCAGGTATCTCAGCCACAGGTAATTTACCGCGAAGTCAACGGCCAACCTTGCGAACCTTACGAACTCTTGGTGTTAGACGTACCTGCTGATGCTGTGGGTAGCTGTATCGAACGCCTGGGACAACGCAAAGGCGAAATGCAAGATATGCAACCAGGTAGTGGCGATCGCACCCAACTAGAGTTTGTCATTCCCGCCCGTGGATTGATTGGTTTCCGGGGCGAATTTATGCGGATGACCCGTGGCGAAGGTATCATGAACCACAGCTTCTTGGACTACCGTCAACTCAGTGGCGACATTGAAGCCCGTAACAAAGGTGTTTTAATTTCCTTTGAAGAGGGTGTTGCTACTTTCTATGCTATGAGGAATGCCGAAGACAGAGGGTCATTCTTCATTACTCCAGGTACTAAAGTTTACAGAGGCATGATTGTAGGAGAACACAATCGTCCCCAAGATTTGGAACTGAATGTCTGTAAAACTAAACAGTTAACCAATCACCGCGCAGCTGGTGGCGATGAGCTGGTGCAGTTGCAAGCACCAATAGACATGAGCCTAGAGCGTGCTTTGGAATACATTGGCCCTGATGAATTGGTGGAAGTTACACCGCAATCAATTCGTCTGCGGAAGATGTCGAAGAAGTTAGCGAAACGATAAGTAAGAATTCTTAATTGATTTGGAAAGCCCGCAGCTGCGGGCTTTTTATTTTGTTATTTACATGCATCAGATGTGTGACGCAGCAACCTGATCTATTAAATTTTTATAGATGACGTAATGACATGTTTCACAAACTACTGTTATAACTGGGTAAGCTACGTAGTAGAACAATTGTACTATCAGATTTTACCTTATGCATCTCAAGACAGTATTCATACGCTTCTATAAATCTTTCAATGACGACTTCCTAAGAAAGCATAATAACAGAGTGAAGCCTAAACCTTGGGAACTGATAGGCACTGCTTTCTACCCATACATTGAAGTTCCCATCGAATCCAAAATTACAACAATTGTTGGTGCAAATGAATCTGGAAAGTCTCACTTGTTAAGCGCTATTGAAAAGGCCATATCTGGCAAAGATATTGAGCGGAGTGATTTCTGCCGATATTCTCCTTTTTTCACAGTTAAACAGAATGAATTAAAATACCCTGACTTTGGTTCCGAATGGTGTAGCCTTTCTAAACTTGAAGATGCAAGTATAAGAAAAATAATAGAAATCCCTGAGAGCGTTATTTTTGATCGATTTTTAATATTCCGTAATAATGTTAGTAGTTTAACTATCTATTTACCTGAAAAAGGAGATTATAGACCATATAGAATTGGACAAAAACAGGCCAATGAGTTAGAAAAATTACTTCCTAGACCATTTAGAATTGAGTCTAGTGTTGCGCTTCCGTCAAGTGTTCCCATTAAAAAATTAGTTCAGTTGGGTCAAGAAAACTATTCGGGTGGTAGAAAATTTGAACTTCTGGATCGAGAACAAAGAAGCAAAATAGTAGATGCACTTGATATTTTTAGTGATAATCCAGAATTGATTACTAAAGTTCGCGTTCTTTGGGGCGAAAAGAGGGAAGAGATTGATCGCGAAGCAGTTGAGACAATAAAATCTATTGTTTTAGCACTTGATGAAGTCAGTTTTAGTGATAAGGAGAAGGAAAAAAGGGAAAAACAATTCAATTTAGCTTACAAATTAATCTGTAAAATTGCCCAGGTTGATATCAAGGCTTTAGTTGATTTGGCTAAGGCAATTAAAGATGGAATGCAAGGTTATGCAAATGGAATAATTGAGGATATAAATCGCCAATTAGCCATTAATTTAAATTTCCCAAACTATTGGGTTCAGGATCGCAACTTCTGTCTAAAAGTTATGGCAAGAGATTATGACTTAGTTTTTACCATAACTGATAGAACAGGAACTGAATATTCATTTAATGAGAGGAGCCAAGGATTACGATACTTTCTCAGCTACTACATTGAGTATCGATCTCACGAATCATATCCAAATAAAACTGAGATACTGTTGATGGATGAGCCAGATGCTTACCTGTCTAGTCAAGCTCAACAAGACTTACTCAGAGTATTTGACTTGTTTGCAAGTCCCGAACCAAGCTCACATTTAACTCATCCAGTTCAGGTCGTCTACGTAACTCACTCTCCTTTTTTAATTGATAAGAACCATTCTGAGCGCATTCGGGTTTTACAGAAGGGAAATGAAGATGAAGGAACACGTGTAGTTAAAGATTTTGCCCAAAACCGTTATGAACCTTTAAGGTCTTCTATTGGCCCTCATATCGGCGAAACGGTTTTCATTGGAAATTGTAATTTGATGGTTGAAGGTATTGGAGATCAAATTCTTATTGCAGGAGCTGCAACATATCTTCGAGCCTCTGGTGTATCTAGTTTAGAAACTTTAGATTTAAACCAAATTACGATTGTTGATTCAGGGGGAGCCACACAAATTCCTTACATGGTCTATCTAGCTTGTGGAAGGCATGTAGAGCAAATCGCAGTTATTGTTCTATTGGACAGCGATCAGAGTGGTAATGATGCTAAGAAACAATTATTAGGTAAAGGCGGTCAACATAGAAGACCTTTACTTAAAGAAAAGTTTATTCTTCAACTTGCTGATCTTAAAGAACAATTCTGCTTACTAACTGATAATATAACAGCAAAGATTGAAATTGAAGATATTATTTCTTTGCCAATTTGTATCCAAGCAACAAAGCTTTATTTGCAAGAGTTTCTTCAAGTAGATGAAACAGAGCTTTTATTTATGACTGAAGACTTAATATCAAGCAAGATTGCTGGTCAAACTATTCTTGACGCTATAGAAGAAACTCTAAAAGACTTTCCTGAAAAAGACTTAAAAATTAGTAAGGCTGGTTTTGCTCGAAATATTATTCGAGTCGTGAATGAGTGGTCACGGAAACGAGATTCACTGGATGAAGGTGAACTTGACGCACTTCAGAATTTTGAGCATAACTTCAAAATTTTGTTTAAGAAGTTGAACGTTATGCAGCGCAGTGCCCAGCAGAGGTTAACAGATGAAAGACTGTCACAAAAAATAGAACGTTTAAAGAAGAACTTTATTGCACTTCATCCTATCTCTGCTAGACGTGAGCATGGTGTTATTTTGCTTGATGAGATTGAGGGGATTTTAGAAAGCAATATAGAGAATGAGGCAATTAAGGAAATTGAAGCAATTAAGAATGCAATCCAAAATTTGCGTCGTGATTACAAGCTTGATATTGATATGAGCCAAACAATTCACGACTATACTGGATTTCAGGTGGGCTTAGAAAGAATTAAGTATGCAGGACTTTTAGCTAGTCAAGAAGAAACTCCCAATGAGGCTCAAACAGAAAATTCAGCTATTTTTGAAGAAGTTCTTGAAGAGGTGCAGATGGATAAACTCATTGTGGATGGGCAAGCACAATTGGTTAATGAGCAAGTACCTATCGTCTCTGAGGTAGAAACTGCTGAAGTTTCTGGTAATTCTGCA
Organism: Nostoc minutum NIES-26; assembly: GCA_003326215.1. Classification (GTDB taxonomy): domain Bacteria; phylum Cyanobacteriota; class Cyanobacteriia; order Cyanobacteriales; family Nostocaceae; genus Dendronalium; species Dendronalium minutum. Next base: position 118,833 of record LXQD01000131.1, read on the forward strand.
ACTTCCAGTAAAAGAAGGAAGTCCAACCCCCGCTAGTAATATTGAGGTGTAAAGACTTGCTCTCATCAATTAATTAGCATTTTCATCCAGATGAAAGCGAATTCGTTCACTCATTCCTCAACTGTCTGAGTTTCTCTTGAAGACGCGAGGGATGATTTTGCTTCAGCATCTCAAGCAACTCATCCTCTTCTGCTATGGGGTGATAACTGCATAACACTCAATTCCATAACGACCAAGCCAAGCGCGATCGCCAGCCAGCAAAGTTTCTTTCAGAAAGCGATCGCCATTGCCGTACATTTAGTCAAATTTTTGAGTAAAAATGAAGAGGACTGAAAAAGGCAATTATCATGACTATTCGTGAAACTGCGATCGCAAAATTGCAGCAACTTTCCGAACCACTCCTGCAAGAAGTGACCGACTTCATTGATTTTGTTATCCACAAACATCAAGTTAAAATTGCTGGCACTCAGCGTGATGAAACGCTTGTGGGAAAATGGTCACAATGGTTTGAGGCTGTGGATTCCCTAGAAGTATCTCCACCTGAACCAGTTAGCAACTATCAGCAACTCCTACTCAACAAGTATCGGCAGCAAGGGCTAGAGCTATGATCCTGTGCGATGCAGGAGTCTTATTATGTTTAGTAGATCGCACTCAGCCTCAGCATAACGCCTATAAAATCGCAGTGATACGTTTGGCAAAGCCTCTCGTCACAACCTGGTCATGCCTGACAGAAGCTATGTATCTTGCTTTGCATCGCGGCGGCTGGCAAATGCAAAAACAGTTGGGGCAACTTCTTTTAGATAAACTGCTGACGGTTTACGAGATTCAGGAGAGTGATTACAGCCGTTTGTTGGCGTTGATGGAACAATACCGCGATCGCCCAATGGATTTAGCAGATGCAACGTTGGTTTTGACCGCTGAAAAGACAGGGTATCGTCAAATTCTCACCCTCGATTCTGATTTCTTGTTTTATCGAATTGGCGATCAAGACAGCTTTGAAATCATTTCAGTCTGAAGCTATGAGTAACCAAATCATGATTTAGATGTCTACTTGAGCAATCTGCGCGTAGGCGTAGCCCGTCGTAGACATCGCCAACCATCAGATATTCTTACAGAAAGCGATCGCATCTATACTTTCCTCAAAATCTACTGTATTACGGCGACGTAATTCATCTGCGATTGCCCACAGCCAAGTTAATTTGAGAGAATCTGATTATCACTATAGGACTCATATTTGATTTCTGAAAAACCAAATTCGCTATAAGCTTGCCATACAACGGTTTGTTCCTCACTATACTTAGCAAGATTCAAGTACGATTCCTATATTTTGAAGTCATAGAATTTATGAGTTTCAGTCGAAGTCGTTAAACTGCAAGGAGCGAAAAAGATGTTATTGGAGTTAAAGCGTATCCATATACCACCAGGACAAAGAGTATTATTGCAAGATGTCACTTGGTAAGAATTAGAAACAATTATTGAAGAGTTAGGAGAACATCGTTCGGCGCGAATTGCTTATGACAGAGGAATATTAGAAATTATGGCTCCATTACCAGAACATGAAGATGATAAAGAAATTATCAGTGATTTAGTCAAAGCACTGTTGGAAGAACTAGATATTGAATTTAGATGTCTTGGCTCTACCACATTCAAAAATCAATTTATGGCTCAGGGTATAGAACCAGATCAATGTTTTTATATCAAAAATGAAGCTTTAATTCGTGGCAAAAAGCGACAGACTTACAGTGGATCTCTCGGTACTGCTTTAATTTCACAAAAATCAGAACCTACCTACATTCCATAATTTAATCGTACACAATTACAAATTTATAATATGCCCTTATTCTGGGTCTTATACGTTTGAAAAATCTGCGCGTAGCCGTAGCCCGTCGTAGACATCGCCAAACTATTCGCAACTCCCCCAGAAAACTGTGAATTTCGGGTGGTGTTGGGTTAAAAAAGAAACTATGAAAATCATCAAACCCATCACCGACTTCTTAGAAACCCGCGCTAGTGCTCCTGCACACAGCGGTTGGGTACTAGCAGGAATTGCTATTTGTTTTTTTGGGGCTGGCATCAATACGATGGCTGGCTGGCTGTATGCCATTAGCGGCATTAGTTTTGCGCTTTTGGCTGTAGCAGCAGTTTTACCACCGCGATCGCTCACAGGTTTATCCATCACACGCCTTCCCATCCAGCCAGTATCAGCAGGTGACGACCTGACTGTGGAATTAGAAATCCATAATCAGACACAGCAGCCTGTAAGCTTGCTGCAAGTCGAGGATATACTGCCTTTCGTTTTGGGGAAACCAGTACAAAAGGCAATCGAAACAATTCCTAGTAAAGATAGTTACCGTTGGGTATACTACCAACCTACCCAGCGCCGGGGTATCTATCGCTGGCACACAGTCGAATTAGGTACTGGTGCCCCTTTGGGATTGTTTTGGTGTCGCCGTCAGCGTGAGTCTGCTGCGATGGCAATTGTCTATCCGACTGTATTACCTCTGACTACTTGCCCCTTAATCGATGAAATTGGACAAGAAGAGAATAGAAGAAGCGATGCTCGTGGCAGACCTTTGCAGACAGCAACCACAGGGCTAGTGCGATCGCTACGTCCTTACCGCATCGGAGATCCCACCCGTCTGATTCACTGGCGTACTAGTGCCCGCTACGGCGAATTACGAGTACGAGAGTTAGAAATAATCACAGGCGGACAAGAGATAATTATTGCTCTTGACAGTGCGGGCTATTGGCAAGCAGAAAACTTTGAGCAAGCAGTAATTGCCGCAGCCTCACTGTATTTTTATGCACAGCATCAACAAATACAAGTGCAGCTATGGACAGCATTGACAGGTTTAATCAAAGGCGATGCCTGCGGCAAGCCCGAAGGTCTACGCTCTGTTTTAGAAACTTTAGCAGCAACCACATCCCAAGAAGATGCTAGCGCCAGAGAGGTTGAAGGCTACCCCTTGATTTGGCTGACTCAAAACCCCCAGACCCTTTCTTCTCTACCTCAAGGTAGTCGTTGGATGTTGTGGCAGAATACGTCTTCCGGAACAGAACAAGTCGTAGTCAATTGGGATTATCCTGGGATTATTATCCAAAGCGAACAAGCATTACAACCCCAGATGCAAAAACCGTTACGTTCATCATGAACTCATACTTTTATATATTCAAAATCCTAATGAATGCTCGCAAGTTAAACTTCTGTAATGCCCCAGAGGTTTTTGATCCCAACATGCTGGACATACAGGGTTTTGAGCAATAGTCAGTCAAATTGAAAAACTAAGGTTGGGGAAATACACCCAGTAATAGCTTAGTGAGGCTGATGTACAATGCAAAGAAATATTTAAATTATGAGCCGCCGATCCACATGATCTCATCAGAAGCTAACACAAAATCCAGCGAGAAAAGCCTAGAAGCAATGCGGCATTTTTCCGAACAATACGCCAAGCGTACTGGAACGTACTTCTGTTCTGAACCTTCTGTGACAGCAGTCGTAATTGAAGGACTAGCCAAACATAAAGACGAACTAGGTGCGCCTTTGTGTCCCTGTCGCCACTACGAAGACAAAGAAGCTGAAGTTCACGCCACATATTGGAACTGCCCTTGCGTACCAATGAGAGAACGCAAAGAGTGCCACTGCATGTTGTTTCTCACCCCAGACAACGAGTTTGCTGGAGACAAACAAGAAATTTCTCTCGAAACAATCAAAGAAGTACGAGATAGTATGGCATGAGCGAAACCATGCCCCAAGAGTTCTGGCAAGGCGTAGAACAGTTCAACTCACGACAGTTCTATGCCTGTCATGATACTTTAGAGGCTCTGTGGATCGAAGCTAGCGAACCAGAAAAATCCTTTTATCAAGGCATTTTGCAAATTGCTGTAGCCCTGTATCATCTGGGTAATCGTAACTGGCGAGGATCTGTGATTTTACTAGGAGAAGGCAGCAATCGCCTGCGGCGTTACCCATCTAATTATGGGGGTATTGATGTCGACGAATTACTTAGTGAAAGCGTCGCATTGTTGAAGACACTGCAACAAATCGGAGCAGACAAAATTACCGCCGCCAGCGATCTGGATGAACAAGAAGCATTGACTTTGCCTAAGATTTTGCTAACTAATAATTAGTAAAGTTTACTCAGGTGCTTCGGATCGGGAATTGGGGAATGGGAAACTCTTTCCTATTCCCCAATTTTCTTGAAGGGGACTGGAAACTGGGCAGGAATTCAATTAGTTCTTCTGCTCCCCCTAATCCTCCGCCCTGTGCATCATCACAAATGTCAAGGCTGGCGAAACCTCAAGGTTTGGCAAAGCGTCACTATTTCAGCCAGTAGTTATCGTCAGTTATTCCAGATAGTAGATTTTGTCTCTGGAGAAAGTACTTGAGATAATTAGTATACAAGCTGAAATCCCTAATCCCAAATTGCTATGATGTCCTGCTATCAATCGCCCATTTCACAGATGCGTCGCTTTGGATTAGCCTTACTGCTACCAATTAGTCTGTTAGGAACTATCGCTTTCCCCACCCAAGTGCAAACTGCTACGGCACAAACATCTGGAGGAAATAGCCCGCTCACCATCCACTCTGATTTTCAAGAATATAATGCCAAAACCCAAGTAGCAACTGCTCGCGGCAATGTGCAAATGTTGTATCCTACTCGGGGAATTCAAGCAACAGCTGCCCAAGCACAATACTTTACCAAAGAACGCCGGATCGATCTTAGTGGCAACGTCTATATCTTACAAAAAGGTGGTAATAGTATTCGAGCGGAAAAAGTGGCTTATCTAATTGACGAAGGCCGATTTGTCGCCTTACCCCAATCCAACCGTCAGGTAGAGTCTATCTACATGGTACAGGAATCAGATAATGGCGGACAATCTAACACACCCGCTCCAAGTACACCAGGTTTAAGGCGTTCTAATTAGCATCTACTACCAACAAAAGGCGCGAATTGTGAAAATTGTCCTAGAGAATATTCATAAATCTTACGGCAAGCGACTTATTGTTAATCGCGTCAACCTTTCCATAGCGCAAGGCGAAGTCGTCGGTTTATTAGGCCCTAATGGCGCGGGTAAAACGACGACCTTTTACATTGCTAGTGGTTTAGAAAAACCCAATCAGGGAAGAGTCTGGCTAGATAATTTAGAAATTACCAGTCTGCCAATGCACAAACGGGCACGATTGGGCATTGGTTATCTAGCTCAAGAAGCCAGTGTTTTTCGTCAACTCTCGGTACAGGACAATATTCTTCTAGTGCTAGAGCAAACCAATGTGCCACGATGGGAATGGCCAAAGCGACTACAAACTTTACTGCGGGAGTTTCGCTTGGAAAAAGTGGCTAATAGCAAGGGAATTCAACTTTCTGGTGGTGAGAGACGGCGGACGGAATTAGCAAGATCCTTGGCAGCAGGACGGGAAGGGCCGAAATTTTTACTTTTGGATGAACCATTTGCTGGAGTCGATCCCATTGCAGTTTCAGAAATTCAACAAATTGTGGCACAACTGCGCGATCGCGGTATGGGTATTTTAATTACAGATCACAATGTCCGCGAAACTTTGGCCATTACTGACCGCGCCTACATTATGCGTGAAGGGCAAATTCTCGCTTTTGGCACAGCGGAAGAACTCTACAACAACCCTCTCGTGCGGCAATACTACTTGGGCGATAACTTCTTAGCCTAAATTATCAAAAAATATTTAGTTAATAATTAAAAGGAAATTTTTTATACTTGACCATTTATTCACAATTAATTTTGCGCTTTTGATTAAGCTACTGGGATTGGATATGCTTGCATCACCTGGGTCACCCATGTTGAATTTTTCAAGTCGTTTATGAAGTCAACAAAGCTCAAATCATTCTATAGCCTCAAGTCGCTGCTGCCTTTCACAATCATGGATCGCTACTTGACCAGCGAATTGATACCAACATTTTTATTTGGCGTGGGTGCTTTCTCATCAATTGGTGTGACCATTGATGCTGTATTCGATCTAGTCAGAAAAATAGTAGAGTCTGGGCTACCTGTAGACATCGCCATTCAGGTTTTTTTGTTACAGTTGCCAGAATTCATCGTTTTAGCCTTCCCTATGTCCACGCTGCTAGCTACTTTGATGACTTACAGTCGTCTTTCTAGCGAGAGCGAACTAATTGCTCTACGTGGCTGTGGTGTAAGTGTGTATCGGATGGTGCTGACTGCTGTAGTGTTGAGTTTTATAGCCACAGGAATGACATTTTTGTTTAACGAGCAAATCGCACCAGCAGCAAAATACCAAGCAAATGTTACCTTGGAGAGTGCCCTTCAGTCTGATAAGCCTATTTTAAAGCAGCAGAATATCTTTTATCCCGAATACCGGGACGAAACCGAACCAGATGGTACTAAGAACAAAATACTATCACGCTTATTTTATGCTGACCAGTTTGATGGTAAGCGGATGAAAGGATTAACAATTATAGATCGTTCCACAAAAGGTGTGAATCAAATTGTAGTAGCAGAATCTGCTGAGTGGAATGGCTCTCAAAGCGTTTGGGATTTTTACAACGGCACCATTTATTTAGTAGCTGCGGATAGCTCTTATCGCAACATTTTGCGGTTTGAACATCAACAACTGCAACTACCCCGTACACCATTAACTCTGACAGAAAAAAACCGGAGCTATGGTGAGATGAATATTAGTGAAGCGGTAGAACAACTAGCAGTGGAACGTCTCGGTGGCGATCCTCAAAAAATTCGTAAGCTTCAAGTAAGGATTCAACAAAAAATTTCTTTGCCCTTTGTATGTGTAGTTTTTGGTTTAGTAGGTGCAGCTATGGGAACCATACCCCAACGTACTGGGCGAGGAACAAGTTTTGCTATTTGTGTGGTAGTGATTTTTTCTTACTACTTAATTTTCTTTATGAGTGGTGCGATCGCACAAGTAGGTATCCTTTCTCCTTTTATGGGAGCTTGGTTACCCAACTTTATCTTTTTTATAGTAGGTGCATTCTTATTAATACGGGTAGCCAAACGGTAAATTGAGGGAGACGAGGAGCAGGGGGAGATGAAGAAGTAGTTTTCCTAATCACCAATCCCCAGTCCCCAATCCCCAGTCTCGTCATTCCTCAATTACAATCAAGGATGGTAATTTCGACATTCAGGTGCGTCTGGATTGTCTTTACAGTATTCTTCAAAGGATATTTTAGCTGAAACCATGCTTTCAGCTTTTTGGTGAGCGGCTTCTGCTTGGAGTTCTTCTACTTCATCCCAGGCAGTAGCACAAGCTTTAGAATAAGCACCATGCTCAGTACAAATGGCACGAGCCTCTTCAATTGCTTTTTGAATTCTCGCTTCCAGAAATAGCGCTTTTGGTGTTTCCACAAAGTTGCTCTTGGTCAAAATATCGGTAATCGAGATGATGCCCAACAACTTGCCTTGAATCACAGGCGCTCTATGAATACCAAGTTTGGCAAACAACCTTGCTACATATTCCACACCCAACTCAGGATTTACGACAATGCAGGGCTTGCTCATAATTTCGTAAACCCGTATTTGCTTGGGGTCTTTACCGTAAGCTATTACCTTATAAACAATATCCGTTTCAGTGACGATACCATAGGCATCATCATCATAGCGACGATCCACAACCAGAGCGCGCAATCCTTTTTCCTTCATCAGCCCCACTGCTTCAGCGATTGTCGCCGAACCGCGAATGGTAACTACATCCTTGGTCATGATATCTTCAGCTTTCATCATTGCTGTAGTCTCCTGGTAAATATTACGGTGCGGTACTTGTACCGTTTTTCAAATGTTGCTACAAGCGAATGGGTATCATGGGTATATCGAAGCATGACAGCGCACAATTTAGTAATTAGTACTGCTACGCGGAATTAAAAATTAAAAATGCCTTATTTCTAAGCTTGTAAAGCATTTTGAATGGTATCTTTATTTCCGCCGCAGTGTACTAGAGAGTGAATGAGTTGAAATTTTGGCCAGCCACAACAATAAGTTAGTGCAGCTTTCGATTCCTGATGATATCCAAAGTAACCAAAGCTCAAAATCTCATTCAGGAGTTAGCAGTTAAAGAACTAGAACAGGTAAACAAACAATAATTTTGGAATAATACATACTTAATTCTAATGACTAAATAGATACTTAAAAGCTAGGATAAAACTACCACTTAACTTCGATTGAGATAAGCTGTTAAGTAAGAAAATTGCACATTAACTCGAGTAAACTGTTGACCGCTGACAATTACCAGTCACTAGTTAACGACCACTATAAGTATTTATGCGTTATCAGCTATGCCACATCGCCATTATCCCCCCGCTTACTTACGCTATCTCAAGGCCAGGTTATGGAATTTAGCTAAACCTAGTTTTTGGGGCACGGCAATATTTTTATCTGTGGTAGGGCTGGTAATTCGAGAATACTGGTCAAATCCAGATGTGTTCGCTCCCAAGCAAAACAAAGAAGTCACCACCGTACAGTCGAATAACTCTTCCCTTTCAGCTGAAGATAAAGCCATTGCAGCTGACATTGATAATTTACCAGCTCTGTATAGTGACTTGCAGCAAGTAACTTTACCAGTAACGGTAAGTAACTCCAAAGAGAATCAAGCAAACAAAAGCAAAAGCGTATTAGATGTAATTAATAAACAACAGTCTTCTAAAGGGCTGAAATCAAATTCTGGTCTAGGGACATCTAATGATACACCTGTACCCAAGGAAAAAAATCCCTTTGTATTACAAGCAGAAAATTTATTGCAGTTTGGCACGCTTGATAGTGGTAATCAGTTGTCAAGTGTTAAATCTTTAAATGCATCTTCTGAATCAACAGGGATAACACAAACTTCTTCTAGGTCGGGAATTGGATTAGTTAATCAAACCGATAAAAGTCAAAATAGAAACTCAATCAGTTCTTTACAAGCACCACTGAATCAATCGGCAAATCAGCCACTTTCAAGCTTCAATGGAGCAAGTTTAAGTCAACCCAATACCTTTGGGTACGACTCTTATGGAGGAATACAGACTCCATACACTAACGGTTCACTTAACCAGACTTATTCACCTACTACAGGGCTAAATACTGGGACAGGTTACATTCAGCCGACTGTACCAAACCAAACCCTAAATACCTACAATAACTTGAATAACAGCCAGGTATTACCCAGTCAAATTTTTTCGCCTAACACAAGGCTAGACACTGGGACGGGTTACATTCAACCAACTGTAACCAACCAAACCCTAAATACCTACAATAACTTGAATAACGGCCAGGCATTGCCCAGTCAAACTTTTTCGCCTAACACAAGGCTAGACACTGGGACGGGTTACATTCAACCAACTGTAACCAACCAAACCCTAAATACCTACAATAACTTGAATAACGGCCAGGTGTTGCCCGGTCAAGTAAAAACAACACCAGTGACACAGCCCGCCAACTCTGTAGCACCGAGCAATATTTCACCTTTTTCAATCCAGACTCTCAACCCAAATATTGTTACATCTACAACCCCCGTAGTACCTAATAATTACGGTAATTACATCTGGCAACGGTCTAATTTCTCAGTACCTCGGCAGATCCCAGGACAGTACACAGGTGGGGTTCAGAGTAATGGTTACTCATATCCTTAAAAGGAAATAGTTTTAATTAATAAAGTGAGGGCGCACAGTCAGTTAGCTGTGCGCCTCTTGCTATATCTGTGTTTATCTGCAACAATGGCTACTCTGTTTGGGTTGCAAATACGGCGTTTACTGAATACTAACAGGATGAAACCCTACCACCAAATCCCTATTGTAGAATGCAGTGAACCACTAGTAAAAATTCCTTTAGAACTGTTTGCGGTGGAATCTCCACATCCCTATGAGAAATTAGGTGCGCCTTATGGAGAACATTCCCCCTATTATCTCCGCAAAAGTGTGATTGAAAATTTAATTCAAGCCCAAAATTATCTTCATCTGTTGCTTCCCAACTGGCGTATCCAAATCTTTGACGCCTATCGTCCAGTAGCGGTACAGCAGTTTATGGTAGATTACAGCTTTGCCCAAGTGGTACAACAACGAGGGCTGACTCAGGTAGACTTATCACCAAACCAACGCCAAGAGATTTGGGAGTTGGTTTATGAAATTTGGGCTGTACCCAGTTTGGATAAACAAACTCCGCCACCCCATAGTACAGGTGCTGCCGTGGATGTGACGCTAGTAAATGATGCAGGACAAGTAGTGAATATGGGTTCGCTGATTGATGAATTATCAGAGCGATCGCATCCCGATTACTATGCAAACAATTCCCACCCACAAACTCAAGAGTATCATGCCCACCGTCAGTTATTGCGAGATGTAATGCTAAAAGCGGGATTTCAACGCAATCCCAAAGAATGGTGGCATTTTTCCTTCGGCGATCAGATGTGGGCTTGGCTGAATAATCAAATTCATCCAGCCAATTTATTTACAGCCCGCTACGGCCGTATTATATGATTGCTGTAGAGCCTTCGGTGACTCAGTACCCTAAATAAACCCAATGCGATCGAGAGGCCAAAAACGAAATGTTGCCCGACCAATGATATTTTGTCTGGGTAAAAAGCCCCAGTAGCGCGAGTCATTACTATCGTTACGGTTGTCGCCCATCACAAAAAACTTGTCTGCGGGGACTTGCACTGGTGAAAATGGCTGATTAGCTGGTTCGGCAATGTAATTTTCTGACAAGGGTTGACCGTTGATGTAAACTTTGCCTTGAGCAACACTAATTATCTCTCCAGACACACCAATAACCCGTTTGATAAAGGCTTGATCTCGTGGATATCCCCGACGTTGCAGTTCGGCGGGAGGCTGAAAAACGATAATATCCCCAGTTGTAGGAGGATGAAAATGGTAAGAAACTTTTTCCACCACTAAGCGATCGCCTGTATGTAAAGTTGGTAGCATTGAGTCAGAAGGGATATAGCGGGGTTCGGCAATAAAAGTCCGGATAAAGAGTGCTAAAAATAAAGCGATCGCAATTAGGATTAGATTTTCCCGCCAACTACGCCATACTTTTGATGAGGCAGTAGCTTGTTTTACATCAGTTTCCTGAGAAGTCATAGAGGTTTTCAGCCGATTAAAAAAATAGAACAGATACCTTGATTATTTTGACGCTAAAGGTATGCTTGTAAGCAATTTGGGTTTTGCAGCGATCCATATAAATATTAATCTTACGCTTGTTGCATCTACCATTATTAAGCAAAAGTACTAGGAATTAACTATCACCTGTCTGATACAACACAGACTAAACATTATAAACAAGGTATCTAATTAAAAATCCTAATCTTAATTGCTGTAATTATAAGGCAAGGTTGTAGTATATTCTCAGATTTGCTTGCTTTTCCTAATAAAGATAGTTGCCGACTGGCAGAGTGATATGGCTAGTCGGTTTTTTATGTGAGTCAATATTTGGTGAAATTAAATCCCTCTGAGGATTCATGAAAAATTGTATTAATCTCTTCCAAAATTAGAGGTCCATATTTTTGTTTGTTTGTCAATGCATTAGTCTTAACTGATACACTTGCAGTTTGAATTGGCAAAGCTATATCTCAACGTAGAGAATCACTATGGTCAATGTAATTACTTACAACAACGACAAAGGACTTCTTGCATACATTCAATTTTTGGCATCTAGTGCCCTGAAACTAGGTGAGGGTAATACTGACCGAGTCTTTGATTTCGAGGATGCGCTCGACCAAACGGAAGCGGCACAATTAGCTGTTGACGAGTTGAAAAAAATTCCTGAAGTTAATACCCTGTTTACAGAACGCTGGCTTCCGGCTCCAATCAATTTAGATGAGTTAAGCGAACTTCCAGAGGGAACTTTAGGTTATGTATATGCCAGGGAAATGAAAGCTAGAGGCTTCGATCCCTACTTTTATAAAAAAGTTCCTATCGTTGATGACATTTCTTATCTTAAGATGCTTTGGAGATCCACCCATGATATTTATCATGTAGTTGCTGGATTTAATACTGATGTGATTGGTGAAATTGGTCTACAAGCTTTCTTTTTAGCTCAAACCCCAATTCCGATCAGCGTCATGCTTTTGAGTTTTGCTCTAGTCAAGTATAGTCTCTACCAACCTGCCAATTTCAAAGCTTTAATGACAGAAATATCTCGTGGCTACAGTTTGGGTTCTCATACTCCAGGCAAGTTTATCGCGCAAAAATGGGATCAATTTTGGGATGTACAAATTAGTGAAATTCGTGCGCTTTTAGGAGTAAATCCTACTCTGTAAAATTGGCATTTCAGCCGCGAATGTCTTCACAAAATTATTGCCACTGATTTTAATTGACTTAAAAATATAAAGAAATTAGGCACAGGTAAAGAATACCCATGCCCACAAAATCTCCTGTACCTTAATTAGGGCATGAAGCCCAACTAAATTTAAAGCCAATCTCGATATGCAGAGATTTCATTTACACTGATTTCAAACGGCCCGCCTTTGCCAAATGGAGGATAAACGCGGATTTTGGCATTACTGGTAAACCGCTCTAGTCTATTTCCTAATTGAGGAATGTTGCTGACTATATGCCAGTAAGAAACTATGTCAGGGCAGTCAATTACTAATATTAGGGTAGTACCATTTGTGGTGAGATACCACTGACAATTAGACAATAGTACTTGCGTAATGCGATCGCAGGCCTGATAAAAGCATCTGCCAGTAGATTGTTCTAGTTCCAGATGCAGCATTCCATCCTGTTTAGTTACCTCAGCTGGAGGTAAATCATCGGGTGGAAGCAGGGAGAATTTGGACATAACTTCGTACCTCTTGGTTGTAGCGCTGCAAACTCTCTAGGTTTTTTTGTAGATCGAAAGATGAAGGTTTGAGCGCCAATGTACCTAGATTTAATTCATCTTGAAATTTCTTGATTTTGTCGCGACAAGTGACTACATCACCAATGATTGAGTTTTCAATCAAATAGTCTTCATCGAAACAAATGTTTGTCCGGTCGAATGGTTTTTGGTTTGGATTCGTACTATTCTGCATTACTTGCGCTGAGTTGGCTTTCATTTTCTGGCTAAATTGACGGATGAAAGGTAACGCCTCACTCACTGCCTCATCGTCTGTTTTGCCAACATAAAAAAAGCGTGCTAGCATCAATTTCTCCGAACCACTGGAATTTAAGGCTCGATATTTTGCCACTGTATTCTTCAATCTCTCCAGCGAAAACGGTGGCCCCCCCATCAAAGCAAAGGAATGTCGGGCGGAAAACTCTATACCGTCATCCTCACCACTAGCTATGTATACTGGAATTTGTCTTTGCAACGGTTTCGGGTAAACTGTGAGGCGATCGCATTGATAATATTGCCCATTAAATGACACATCAGTTTCATATAAAAGCTTCTGAATCAATGCCATTGCCTCTAGCATCTGGGCACGAGATTCACCCATTGGTGTGGCAAAATGCTTGTTCTGTTGGGGAAAGGGCCCCCCTTTAGCAACCCCAAATAATAATCTTCCATTGCACAGGTTATCCAGGGTGGCAATGTCCTCCGCTACCCTAATGGGGTTATGGAATGGCAGTAATACCGCCGCTGTGCCTAACCGAATAGTTGAGGTAAGACCCGCTAGATGCGCCATCAACACCAACATCGATGGGCTGAGATTGAATTCATTAAAATGATGCTCACTGAGCCAAGCTTCTTCAAAACCTAGGCTTTCGGCTTGTTTTACCAGCGCGACTTGTTCAAAGATAGCGCGACGCGCATCTTGGTGGTGATTGTCGTAATTGCAGAAAAGTCCGGTTTTCATTGAAAGAGTTCTGAATGGTGAGCGCTGAATGCTGAGGCAGGAGTCAAGAGTCAGAAGACAAAGGAAAAGGGGAAGAACTTTGTTTAATTCCTTTCCCCCTCATCTGCCTACCTTCTTGTACTAGATTGCTACCCACTGCAACTCCAACCATAAGCGTGGGTCATTGTGCTTGAGCTTTGACATGGGATCGCGTAGCAATCGCTTCGCATTCATGCAAACTACTTGAACTAGCCCCATATTGTCTGCTAGTTCTCTGAGTATTTCTTTCTGGGCTTGCACATGGGGAAGCATTTCCTCAGAGCAATAAATGCCTATATATTGCAAGCGTCTAGCAGGCCGTCCCCAAAAACAGGTGATGACTTTCACATAACACCCGTCCAGCAATTCCCCAAGTTTTGGGTAATAGTGACTGACGACTCTTGTGAATTCTTTAGCTAGGATATCTTCAGCAATCATTTTAACTGATATTTCTGTAGCGTTCATCACTATATGTAATATAGCATATCTTTGTCAGTTAAACATGACAAAAAGCTGAAATATTTACAAACAAAATATTAAAATTTGCAAAAAAATGAGGTGTGTTTTTGTTGAACATCACCTCATATCAGCTGAAGGTATTAAAAAATGAAAAAGTCCAAATTTAGAACACAGGAATCAAAAAAATCACAAGCAATATTGGTGTAAGATTAATTTTAATCAAGAGAGACTTTATACTTTTTGCCTACAAAAAGCAAAACTTGTAACCTATAGCTAGTAGCCAGTCATCCAGCATTCATTCTGGCTATTCTACGGGCGCAAAGCGTTATGCCCCTCATGATTCCTGTATTGTTCTTAGTAAATTCAAAATTTCAAGTTTTAATTAATATGCATTGGGAGCATCCCACTTTTTTGCATGTCATTGCGAGCGAAACAAAGTGAAGCGAAGCAATCGCAAAATCTTCAACTAAGAGCTACTCCATGCGATTGCTTCGTCGTTCCTTCTCGCAATGACAGTTATTATCTCATTGAAAAATAAAAACTGGGATGCACCCATATGCATTTAGGTTGCACATCTCAATCTTACATTTTGAATTTTGAATTTCAATCATGATTATCGGGACTTGCGCTCTGCAACCAAGACTTCAGCTATCATCTCTGGCACTTCTACAAAGTCTATATATCCTTCCAAACTACTTATAGGTGAGAAAAATGTATAGTTTGGGTCGCACATTGCTGTGTCGTAAACTTGAATAAACCACCTATCTGGAAAACCTTCTACACCTAGTTCTACAATGTACCAACTCTCACCTATAAGACGAGAGTTAAAGATTGTGAACCACTCTCTATGATTGTCAGAGATATTCCAGTCTGCCATGAGAAATTCTAACGCTATTTGTCCAGCGTCGGTTGCAGTCAATAGCATTTTTACTCCTTATTTGCAACTTCAGAATTTACATCTTCCGAATTTGGAACTTCAGGATACAATCCCAATTGCTTCGCTAATTCACGAGCAACAAAAAATAAAAACTGGGCACCGTCTTGATTACCTTGATGTGCAAATGCTGTTGCTACTTGTAGCATTGTCTCTACAAAACCAGCATCAATCAATTCTGGTTGAGCTTCTAAAACTTCTGGTTCTTGACCGTTAGGACATTTAAGTAATTGGTCAATTAAATCAAAATACAGGACTTGGCGTTCTTCTGTCATGGTTAATTTGTTGATTTTGAATGAACGAAGTTTTAGTTGCCTATTGCTCGATACTTTGCTGCCACAATCTTTCCAACATTTCAATTTTTTCTTGTAAAACGGCAGCACGATAAACAAGATACCTATCGTAAACAATTATCCCTAACCCAACGAAAATAGGGGTTAATAAGATAAACCATTGGAGGATGGCAGCAAGTTGATATTGTTCAGCAGTCGTCAGCACTTGATGCACACAATTGCGATCGGAATCTGGGATGCTAGCCTGATATGAAGATGAGTTTGTACTGGCTGCTTGGGGAGATAAGGTAGCATCGTCTGCACTACTCTTTTTATATTCACAGCCTAAATTCTGTGTTTTAACCAACTCTGTATGTCGTCCCCAAACCACACTAAATACTACCAGCCCTGGAGAAAGCACCGTTAAAGTAACTAGACAAACTGTGAGAACATGTAGAAGTTTGACTTTCATCTTTGCTCTCCCTTGCTAGGTAGTATGCATCTATAAAAGAGTTGTTAGTTGTTAGTTTTCTTTCTAATTACCACTGACTACTGACCAATTACCAAATTTTCCACAAATGCTATAATTATCAGCTTAGAACTAACGCACTTAGACCCTGAAAACTTTTTTCATTCTGTTAGCAATAGGAAGAAGTGAGGAGGGTTAAGAAGTCCCCCCTTGTTCACTGGGCAAAAGCCAAGGAATTTCGGGGGGTAGAGGGGAATCTCTGCGTAAATCCTATAAGTTTTATATCAGCTGCCCCTCTCGATCTGAGTTTAACTTAGCTGGATCATAATTATTAAATTTATTAAAGTTGTACTCAAAGCCTATAACCCTTATCTGAAAATAATTTCAAAAATCATTTGGGGTATGGGTGCTAGTATTTTTGAGCTAGGGTACTAGTATTTATGAAGAGGGGTTCTAGTATTTCTGCACTCAATATCAAAGCTATCTGGGCTGCTAGTAAAGGACTATTTTTGCTTGAGATTATTTGCGGTTAAAACTTGTACTCAAGCAAGCATACTATATGGCGAAGAGTATACACTCAGAATCCAAAAAAAACCATTAAGAATTTTCTAGTAAATCAAGTATTCTATACTTACTAAAAAATTTTCAAAATAAGGTTAAAAATTTTCACATGTTAGGAGTTTAATTTCTAACCTTCTTAATGAGTAGCCAATAGCTTTAAAAACTGAGTTTCACAAAAAAGGTAAATTAAGCAATTCAAAATTCTTAACCATCGTTATGGTAAATCAAACACAGTTGGCGACGAAAATTAATGAGAAAATTTGACAAAATTGCTTCTTGTGTCTAGTAATTTTGTGCTTTAGTGAGAGTATACAGTCTACGCAGTTACTCACACTCAACAGCAAATTGAATACTTACAAGTTGATTGTTATAGATAAATAGACTGCTCTAGATTTAGGATTTTAGGAGTTACTTAATGCGGATTGCTCAAGATGTAACAGAACTTATTGGACGAACTCCTTTAGTTCAGCTAAATAAAATTCCCCAAGCTGAGGGAGTCGGAGCGAGGATAGTTGTCAAGCTAGAAGGTATGAACCCAGCCGCTTCAGTGAAAGACCGCATCGGAATCAGTATGGTACTCTCAGCAGAAGCAGAGGGTTTAATTGAGCCTGGAAAAACAATTTTAGTCGAGCCAACTTCAGGTAATACGGGTATTGCTCTAGCGATGGTAGCAGCAGCACGTGGCTACCGTTTGATTTTGACAATGCCGGAGACAATGAGCCAGGAAAGACGAGCTATGCTCAGAGCTTATGGTGCTACTTTAGAATTGACACCAGGCGCTGAAGGAATGCGAGGGGCAATTCGGAAAGCCGAGGAAATTTTGGCGAATACGCCCAATGCATATATGCTGCAACAGTTCCTTAACCCAGCTAATCCCAAAATTCATCGGGAAACTACTGCCGAGGAAATTTGGGCAGACACGGATGGAGAAGTAGATATTGTAATTGCTGGGGTAGGTACTGGTGGTACAATTACTGGTATTGCAGAAGTCTTAAAACAACGTAAGCGTAGTTTGCAGGCGATCGCAGTTGAACCAAGCAACAGTCCAGTACTCTCCGGCGGTGAAGCCGGGCCTCATAAGATTCAAGGTATTGGGGCTGGGTTTGTCCCAGATGTTCTGCGTCTAGAATTGGTTGATGAAGTGATTAGAGTCAGCGATGAACAGGCGATGTCCTACGGACGGCGTTTGGCAAAAGAAGAAGGATTATTGTCTGGAATATCCTCTGGTGCGGCTTTGTGTGCCGCAATTCAAGTAGGTAAACGTCCAGAAAATGCCGGACGTTTAATTGTGATGATTCAGCCTTCCTTTGGCGAACGCTACCTCAGCACACCCATGTTTCAAGACTTGACTTTAGAAACTGCTGGTGTCCGATGATAGTAGGGAGATAAGGGGTATGAGGGAGACGCGGGGACGGGGAGACAAGGAGAGAAGTCGCAAGGAGGGTCTCCCTCCGGGCGAACTTCTCCTATGGTCGACGCTACGCGAACGGAGGGACAAGGAAGACAAGGGAGAGCAGGAGGCTGGGGAAGCTGGGGGAGATATAACTACTAACTTCTGCCCTCTGCCTCCTGCCTCCTGCCTCCTGCCTCCTAACTCTTGACTCCTAACTTCTGCCCTCTGCCTCCTGCCTCCTGCCTCTTGCCTCCTAACTTCTACCTCTTGCCTCCTGCCTAATGGGAATTTCAATTGAAAACTTGGCCCCTTTTCCAGGTTCAGAAATACACTCTATCTTGCCGCCGTGTTTATCCACGATTACCTGATAGCTAATTGATAATCCTAAACCTGTACCTTGTCCCACAGGTTTTGTGGTAAAGAAAGGGTCAAATATCTTCTGTTTAACACTTGCGGCCATTCCCAAACCATTGTCTTGAATAGAGATAGCTATCCAATCGGGATTAATTACTTTAGTACAAATACTAATTGTACTAGGATTGACTTTGATGTCTGCTGCCGTTCTTTCTTCGTTGTACTTATCTAAAGCATCAATCGCATTATTCAGGATGTTCATAAACACTTGGTTTAACTGCCCAGCGTAACATTCTACGTTAGGCAACTCTCCATACTCTTTGATAATTTTA
Organism: Nostoc minutum NIES-26; assembly: GCA_003326215.1. Taxonomy (GTDB): domain Bacteria; phylum Cyanobacteriota; class Cyanobacteriia; order Cyanobacteriales; family Nostocaceae; genus Dendronalium; species Dendronalium minutum. Next base: position 137,375 of record LXQD01000131.1, read on the forward strand.
ATAGCGAGATGTTCTGGCTTTGATTTCAGACGATTCTGCAAAATTAACAGACTGCTATCTATTCCTTCATGGATATTCACAGGTTTCATATCAGCTTCGTCGAGCCGAGAAAAGTTACGTAAAGTCAGAATAATTTCCCGAATACGCTGCGTACCAATTTTCATAGAAGATAAAATTTTAGGTATATCTTCTATAACAAAATCTAGGTTCATGTCTGCTACGAAATCCTCGATTTCTAGTACAGGATTAGGATAAGTATCCTGGTAAAGGTTAATTAAAGTAAGTAGGTCATGAGTATAATCATCAAGGTGACCTAGGTTGCCGTGAATGAAACTCACAGGATTATTGATTTCGTGAGCAACTCCAGCAACCATCTGGCCTAGACTGGACATTTTTTCTGTTTGAATGAGTTGTGTTTGTGTAAGTTTAAGTTCGTGCAGCGTTTGTTCTAATCGCAGATTTTTTTCATTTAATTCTTTAGTTCTTTCTAAGATTTTTTCTTCTAAATTCGTATATAGTCGAGCATTCTCTAAGGAAATAGCTGCTTGTGAAGATAAGAGTTTTAGTATTTGTAATCTATCAGGGGTAAATGCCCCCACAGTCAAGTTATTCTCTAAGTATAGGAGACCAATCAGCTTGCCTTGACGAACGATAGGCGTACATAATATAGACTTAATTTTATTGTTGACAATATAAGGGTCGGTTGCAAAAATGTCCTCAGAAGTTGCATCTGCTATAACCACATCCTTTTTAGTTCTTTCTACATAATTGATTACAGATAGAGGTAACTGCTGACTAGTTTTAACTAGTATTGATTGACCTACTATTAACTCATCTTTATCCACACATGCTTGAGCTTCGATGAGCAATTTGCCTTCTTTTTTCAAAATCAGAAAACCAGTTTCAGCACCAGCATTCTCAATCACAATTTTCATTAATTTTTCGAGCAAATTGCTTAGTAATATTTCTTCAGATAGGGCTTGTGATGCTTTAATGCCTGTGATTAAATCTAGTCCGCTAGCTTTAGTGCTAGCAGTGGAAGAAGTTATGTTAGGATTTGTAACTTGCTCTTGTGTTGATGCCTTGGCAATTAACTCTGGGTATGTAGATTCCAAATCTTTTACTTTAGCGATCGCTCCCCAGCGAACATAGCCGTAGTGCGCCTTTGTTATGTATAATGAGGCAAACTCATTGCGTCCTAGAGTCAGATAAAATTCTGCTGCTCGTTCGTAAGCTAGAGCTTCTTCTTGAATATATCCAGAACTACTTGCACCCCGAATAGCTCGATCGTAATAACCCATTGCAACTAAGTATTGTCCTAGCGATCGCGCTTTTTCTGCCTCTACAAGGTCATACTTATGCTGATTATTGACTGAAGCATGGAAGACCCATTCTTGTAATTGCTGCTGATTTACTTCTACTTGTTCTAAAACTTCTCTTAATTCATGCTCTCGATTTAATTCTACTTCAGAAGTGTGAGATAGATAACGAGCAATGAGCGCTAGCGAATAATAAAAATTATATTGAACTATATGTGCAGATCCAGTCACTGCTGGTTCGTAGGGTTTAGCTAGTTGGGCATTCTCAACAGATTGACCATAATTTTTTAAAAAATAATAAAGAATAGTTTTAGCCCAATATACATAAAAAATAACTGTAATGTTGCCTGCCAACTTTGGCATCATTATTAATTCATCAAAACTTTCACCTTTGAGGTAAAAGTGATTCTTTATTCCTGTGATAAGCTGTAATATTAATTCTCTCCATATCTGGAGAGAGAAAGTAAAATAGTCTTGTTTGATTTTATTTGCCAAACTTAGATATTGAGCCTGTTTTTGCTCAATATTCGCTAAATTTTCTCCAGCAAAAAAAAGATGCGTACAAACTACTGTACCGTTATAACCAACATACTCAATATCTCCTGTTTCCAATCCACTTTGAACTCCTTCTTGTAGCGGATCTATCGTTTCTTGAATATGTTCTTTCCAATGTCTAACAAAAATATTAAACAGTCCATATACTTTAGCTTTTAGCTCTCTAGCATCGAATTGCTCTAAAAGCTTTAAAGACAATTTACCAAATCGATATCCCGATTCAATATCCTGAAGAGGCCCGCATAAAATTAATCCATAGAAACTATAAGCGTAAGCTGCAAAAGATGAATTACCATACTGGACACAAAGATTGACCATAGTAAAAGCAATCAATGGTAAGATAGCAGGCTCCGTTATGTAAGCAGGAGGCATTGCTGTCATCAGTATTCTCATAGCAGCAAGTTTATTAGCATCAGTCATTTCTGGCAGATTTGCTAACTCTTCAATCCCTAACTCTGCTGGTGGAGTTTTAGATAAAGATACTCCCAGCATCTCCAGAACCTGCAAATCCATATCTAATGCTTCTCGCATTCTATTCTGAGAAACATAAAACTGAATCTTCTTCTCATATACTTTGACTGTGTCAAGAATAGTTTTACTATTTTGTATAACACTCTCAAAAAGTGCTTCTGCTTGCTCAAAATTTGTGTTTAAATATTCTGCCTCTACCGTTTCTACATGAAGAGCAAGAGTCAATTGATAATGTTCTTCCCAGCTAGCTTCCGCCAGCATTTCTAAACCTAGCTTAAAAAACTTGACAGCAGATTCATAAGCAGCTGAATCCTTAGCTTTGCATCCAGCCATTAGATTTAATTGAGCTAAGTTATATTTTTCTTCCTGAGAAACAATTAATTCAGCACCAATATTAAGTTGATTGACAATATCAAATATATTTTCGTCCAGAGAATTTTGTTCGAGACTTTTTAAAAGCAATCGACCAATTTTTAGGTGAACTTCTTTTTTTTGCTCGTCAGGAATCAACGCATAGGCTGCTTGTTGCACGCGATCGTGTAAAAATTTGTAATCAACGATCAAATCATCAACTTGTTCTAAAAGCTGTGGCAGTTTGTAACTATTATCTAGAGGTATAATTAAACCAGCTACTAGTGCTTGCCATAGTTCATCTGCTGTATCTTTTCGAGATTTTTCGTTAATAACAGAAAGTATCTCTAAATTAAACCGATTACCAATACAGGCAGCTAATTTTAAACTATTCTGAGTGTTGTCTTGTAATTTTTGAATCTTCCCAATCATTAGTTCGACAACGTTATCGGTAATTCCTACCTCTTGAATTTGCTCAATTTCCCACTGCCAACGACCAATATTAAAGTCAAATACCAGTAGATTTTCCTGATAAATAAACTTGAGTAGCTGAGTTAAAAAGAAGGGATTGCCACCAGTTTTATTGAATATTAATTCTGCTAGGGGTTTAGCTGTTTCTAAATCGCATTTAAGAGTGTCAGTAATTAATTGATATACATCAGTTATTTTTAAAGCTTGGCAAATTATTTTTGTGACAATGAAATTAGTCTTTTCAATTTCATGTAAAATTAACATTAATGGATGAGTCGCATCCACCTCATTGTCTCGATAGGCTCCAATCATGAATAGATATTGGCTATCGGGATCTGTAGTTAATAGCTGAATCAATTTGAGAGAAGCCAAATCTGCCCATTGTAAGTCATCTAAGAACAGAACTAAGGGATGTTCTTGTTGGGCAAAGACACCTATGAATTTTTGAAAAACTAAATTGAAGCGATTTTGAGATTCTGTTGTTCCTAATTGTGGTACTTCTGGTTGTTCACCAATAATCAGTTCTACTTCCGGAATTACATCAATAATAATTTGAGCATTAGGAACCAAAGTTAATAATATCTTTTCTCTCCAAGCAGCTAGCTGTACTTCACTTTCTGTCAGCAATTGCTGTATCAATTCTTGAAAAGCTTGAATTAGAGACGCATAAGGAATATTGCGTTTGAACTGCTCAAATTTACCTGTAATAAAATAGCCTCTCTTCTCAATCACAGGCTTATGAATTTCACTTACCAAGGCCGACTTACCAATTCCTGAATAACCAGCAACTAGTATCAACTGTTTTTTACCTTGATTGACTTGTTCAAAAGCAGTCATTAATGTATCTATTTCTACTTCTCGACCATAGAGTTTCTCTGGAATTTGCAGTTGACTTGATTCATCTTGCTGACCAATTTGAAAGTTAGATATTTGAGCGGTTGTCTCTAACTGATTAAGACAATTTTCTAAATCGGCTTTGAGTCCAAAAGCACTTTGATATCTATCTTCAGCAGTCTTGCTGAGTAACCTCATGACGATTGTCGAAATCATTTGGGGAATTTCTGGCATTAATCGATCTACTGCCACTGGCTGTCTGGCAATATGACAATGCACTAATTCCATTGGGTCTGTGACATTAAAAGGTAGCCTACCTGTGAGCATTTCATAAAAGGTGATACCCAAAGAATAGAAATCTGTACGATAATCAATTGACCGATTCATCCTGCCTGTTTGCTCTGGGGACATGTAAGCTAAAGTTCCCTCAAGTAGATCGGGATTACTAAGTTTGGGTTTTTCTTTAGAAAGCAGAGATGAAATAGAAAAATCAATAATTTTAACTTGATGTGTTACCCAGTTAACAAGAATATTTTGTGGTTTAATGTCTTTATGAATAATTTGATATTGATGCAGTTCACTTAAGGCTTGGGTAATCTGAATACTTATTTTGAGAAAATCATTTAATTCAATCTTCTGATTTTTGATAATATTGCAAAGAGGTATACCGTTAAAATTTTCTAAAATTAAAGCAAAACTATTGTTATATTTTTCTATGGAGTAAGCTTTAATAACTCCTGAAATATCTAAATTTTTGATTAATTCATATTCATGCTTTAATGCTACAACATCTTTTAGCTCGGGATATTCTATTGTTAATAATTTAATGACTACTAACTGACCGTCATGATTTCTACTTGCCCTATAAACAGCTGTCTTTGTATCATCATAAATTAACTCTAGTATTTGGTAGTTAGATAAGTCGAGCATGGCTTATAGAAATATTCCGAACAAATTTTGCAGTTCTTGAAATACTTACAGGGTAAGACTTTGCATCATAGATGTATTTTCAAAGTCAGTTTTATGACTAACTTTGAAAATGTATTTATCTTATAGCTATTGTTTACAGCTAGTCTAGATTTTGGCAACCCGATTACTGCTTAATTCTGTTATGAATGTCAAAATTATACCCTTATGGTTTAAGTATAATTAGAGCCAACAATCCCATTCACCAATAATTTCCTTTGTATATTTGATGTCAAACCGTTGTTGTAAAATTGCTCGCGTTGCTTGCATCGCTGACATTACCGTTGCTTCGACGCATCCAGAATTGTAACCATTATTAATCCAGTCACCTATTAGATAAAGATTATAAAACCCAGATTCATCTGTTTTGAGACGATACTTAGTACTTCCAGGTACAGAAAGCACATAGCGTTCTGAAGGATCGATGTTAACTCGCCAGTATTGAGCATCAAACCTTTCGACCCCTTGACGGTTTTTGAAATCTACAAGTAAATCCCAGTTCAAGCCTTGAGGATTGTTTGGGAGAGTAGCATGAGGCCAAAGATGTCCTATGTGATTTTTGAGGAAAGTAATTGCTTGTTCCTCTATTTTTTTCTGTTGTTGTGTTGGAAAATTATACTCACTGCTAGGAGGAATCCCTGGATCTGCAATTACTCCAGTGAAATAGGCAACATTATAGGGATGTTGCTCAGAAGGCCAGTTTTCTCGTTGAAGTAACTCGCTCATGTCTGCATAGACATCAAGAGGTTCAACATAAGCACCTAGCACCGGAGCGGACAGTTTCCATCCTAATTGTGGCAAAGTTGGTTTGAGCCATATCTGTCCGCCTTGAGTGGTAACTGTCTTGACTTTAGTCACCATGTTCTGCCATTTTTGGTGAACCGGATTTTTCTTAGCATGAATCAGTTCATCACAGATAGAAGGTAAAGCAGCTACAGGAATGCCGAGAACTACAATATCAAAATCGCCATTTTTGGCACTGAGAGTAATTTCTTCGACATTCTGCCAAGGTGTCCAATGTGACTCTAAATCAATTTCCTTATCTTGAAGCTTTTGAGCTTCTTCGTCCACAATCTGCTCGTAGAGAGGCTGATTGGGCCAACAAAGCAGGTTTTTGACATCGATCAGCGGTTCGTATTCCTGCTGGGGATTTTTTAAAGTAACTTGGCGACCTACTGTAATGCTGGCTATGGACTTCTGCTCTTCGTCTAGATGCAACTGCTTGACGACATGGAAAAATTTAAATTTCACACCTCGACGCTTCAAGACTTCATAGAGGGGAGTGATAACGGTTTCGCCCATTCCTGCTTGCATTTTCCACATAATCGCACCGTTGTAGTGGAAAAGAATGGTCGTGAGAATACGGATGGCGGTTCCGGCTGCTAGTTGCGGTTTATTAGTGTTGCCTTCTGGAAATCCATAAACGAGATCGTACAAAACTCGAATAAACGCTGAATTAACGCTTGATTCTCTCGCACCATGTTTCCGTAGCCAGTCTTTATATTCATGCTCATCTAAAATATCCAAGGAGTTGTAATCAACTACCCCATCTACAAATAGACCCCGAATGTTTGCTAGTGCCAGGTCAATCAGTGTCAAGCGCCAAAGAGTGTAATTGTTTTTCTCAATTTTCGTTTCTCGCTGATAGTTCAAGCGTTCTGTAAATCTATCTATCAGCTTGAGAATGATTTGATGATGTTCGCGCCTGTGAGTTTTAGTATTCTGAGGAAGTAATTGAATTAGGTTACAGGCAAAATTCAAGAAGACTCCTTCATCAGTCAGATCGAGACCTTCTAGGGCTTTGGCAATCTGCTGGTTGGTGTTTCCTATCCATGTTGCCCAACGGCTAGGCTCTTTAAGTAACAACTGAAACAATTGTTCGGGAAACTGCACGATGCATCCATCTAAGAGAAATTCGAGCATCTCTTTGCCGAGTGCTATCTGTTGAGAGGCTGTTTCTTGCCAACTTGAAGTTTTACTGTACTGGTCGTAACAGACTTGTGTATATATCTGAAGAACAAATTTAATAGTTGTATAGATGTGATCCCACAGAGAAGAAATTCCACCGCCTTGCCACGGAACTAGGGGATTTGTCGGGAAGTCGAAGGCTAAATTGACCCACTGCTGATTGATGTATTCTTCTAGGACAATCAGACTGTGGGGTTTAAATGCATCTTCTATGGTGCTGAAAGGGCCGTTACCTCCCGATTCGTCATAGCATTGCTTGAGCATACGAAAGGCATTTTCGTAGAATCCAAAAAAAATGTGCAGCCCATGTTCTTCAATGCGGTAATCAGGCTCGCGATCGCGATCGTAAGGCTTAACGTTACGTCCAGTTGCACACTTGCCCCCTAAACGCCAACCTGTTTGATAAATAGTAATCTCGTAGAGATTTTCCCATCCTGGCTGGCTGGTTAATTCATAGGCTGTGGTTAAGGATGCTATTCCTCCACCCAAAATCGCGATCTTTTGTGGCTTAAATGGTTCAGACACGGTTATTTGTCCTTTGTCAGTGGGTCATTAGAGACGCGATTAATCGCGTCTGTACAATGGTCAATTGTCAGGAGGCAGAGGGCAGAAGTTAGTAGTTATATCTCCCCCAGCCTCACCTGCTCTCCCTTGTCTCTCTTGTCTCCCCGTCCTCCTTGTCTCCCCTGCTCCCTCATCTCTCATTTCTGCGGTGCTTGCCAAACAGTAGTGCCATTGTTGAGAACGAAGTCGAAATGAAGCAAGAAAGCCAACTTTACAGGAATGCGTGTTGATTCGCTTCCTGGTAAATATCCTTTATGCAAGCCCATATCTTGAACAAGGGGTTGGCTAGCGTAATTATTGATTGTTAACTCATAGCGATCGCCGAAATCATTGAAGCCTAAAAGCTTGCCGCTATAAAAGGTTTGTAGCTGCATTGTAGATTCGAGCAGCGCTTGGTAACATGCTCGTCTGCTATCTTCCACATCGCGCAGTTGCTTCAGGCTGACGAAAGGCAAGTCTTTGTGAATCAGGTAATCCAGCAAATTTAAAGGTAATTCCAAACCAGGAATTACAATCTCACCAGGGTTGTCAAAAAGTAAGCCAGCGATCGCTTCAATCGCTTCATTAAAACTGTCCCAAGTTTTAATGGCTGGATGTTGCTCTCCTTGTTCGATGCGACGGACTTCTAGTAGGCGATCGTCTTTAGCTTTGACTTCAGGATTAAATTCTTTAAATACCAACGTGTCTGCGGTAAATAAATCTGGTTCTTGATTTATTTTGGGAATCCGAAGCGTGCCAAGTTCTTTCATGAAACCGAACACTTCGCGTCCTGAAACTAACACAGGAGAATTATTAACATACAGGTAGGGCAAGAACCAGGCGAGACGTTCTGCCACAAAGAAAGGGCCGATTTTTTTCCCGACTACTGTCAACATCCAAAAAACTGCTTCCTCCTCATCAACTTTCCCTTTGTCGCGATCGGGCGGCTCGATGGAACTTAGCGAGTCTATAGTGTTGAAAGTCAAGACGACATAGTTTGTAGCTGGGCGATATTCAATCTCTCCATTGGTGGGATTGTTAAGATATTTATCGCAAATATCTTGCAGCTTAGTCATTGAACCTTCAACGACAAAGCCATACATTTTTGTCCCTTTGATTAAATAGGGTTGATTAAAAGCTTGACCATCTGCCCGTTCAACATATTGAGGGTACGATGATTGGGGAGTACCGCCTCCGCAAAAGTATGTATTTACAAAGCTAGCGATGTCTTGCTCCATGTTTTTACCTGTCACCGCCAAATCTTGCAGTAGTCGATCTGGTTTTTGCTGAATTTGGGTGAGGTAGTTTGTTAAATTTTTTTGCGGGTTTTGCAGTACAGCGGTAAATGCGCTAGCAGCACCTAGAGCTGTATGAAAACTAGTCTGTATTGCTTGAAAGGGGCTATTAATGTTCATATGCTTTTGGGTAATTTGTCAGCTGCTTCTATATTTCTCAGGATGTAGGCAGTCGATTATGCGAGTTTATACTTAGATTTCTGACAATGCTACATATCAAAACCTGTAAGCTTTGATGCGATTATACTCGTTATAATCTGTAGTATAGAGTCTATGATTTTTTAGTACCTCACCTGAATAGCGTAAACTCAGTCAGAACAAGGTCGATAAAGAATCTACTCATATAGCTTGTGAGAATTCTGAGTCAAACTTTGGCGTTCAACAATCCAAATAAATGTTTTGGTTGCTCCTACAGTCAGGTTAACGAGAATATTTGATACATTGCAGTTGTTGTACTATTCTGCCAAAGGAGTTTCGATTTGTCTTCACCAAAAATCATTTGTAGTTTTCCAACAGCCTATGTAGCGGTTGGCAGAGTGGAAAATCAGTAGATCCCAAAGTTTTCCTGAAATCAGCTATTGATTGATGATGGATGACTGTGAACTGTCAGCAACTTGAAGCAGGATAATTTATTTGTTGGAGTTCCCTAATTTAGAATGGCTGAAAGGGAGATAATAAGAGTAAGCATATTACTAAAAATCAAAATATGCTGAAGATTCATACTTAAAGCTGAAAATACCTTTTTTGATCGTCAAACAAGTATTTCAGAAAAATTAAAGTCTGTAAGGATAAGTTTTATTTTGTTTCAAGGTTTTTTAAACTTAAACAAACCATTTGGCTGGACTTCTCACGACTGTGTAGCACGAGTGCGAAAACTGTTACACCTCAAACGTGTAGGACATGCGGGAACCTTAGATCCTGCTGCTACTGGGGTGTTACCGATCGCACTTGGTAAAGCCACAAGGTTATTACAATATCTACCAGGGGAAAAAGCTTACAAAGCTACTGTTCGGTTGGGTGTGCGTACTACAACAGATGACTTACAAGGTGAAATTATCACTTCTCAACCTTGTACTGGATTGAATTTGGCAGAGGTGAAAACTGCACTTTCACAATTTGAAGGCAAGATTGAGCAAATTCCACCAATTTACAGTGCAATTCAAGTCGAGGGAAAACGCCTGTATGACTTAGCACGCCAAGGCCAAACAGTGGAAGTTCCAGTACGGACTGTAGAAGTTTTTCACATAGAAATTTTGGACTGGAGAGAAGGGGATTTTCCGGAATTGGATGTTGCGATCGCCTGTGGTGGTGGTACATATATTAGAGCGATCGCTCGTGATTTAGGTGCGGTATTACAAACTGGCGGTACTCTGGCTGCGTTAACACGTACACAAAGCAGTGGCTTCTACTTAGCAAATAGTCTCACCTTGAACGAATTAGAAGCACAACTGCAAGTTGAGACATTTCAACCCACTACCCCAGATGTAGCTTTGCAACATTTACCATCTATTCAATTACCAACAACATCTGCTCAAAAATGGTGTCAAGGTCAGCGAATTCCTCTCAATTTTGATGTTTATGGTATAGTGCGAGTTTATGAAGATACTCACTTTTTGGGTATTGGAAAATTACAAGACGAAATATTAATTCCCCAAATGGTATTTGAACCAATTTCCTAATTTTATTCGTACCCAAAAATCAGAACCCCAACTTTTCAAAAAAGTCAGGGATCTGTGGGTTTAATCGGTACAGTTTTGCATCAATTAGCAAGGGGTATTGATTGTATTTCAATTCGCTACAAACTTATGCAAAACCGTACTCATTGGAACTATTTATAAATGAGATTTTTCAAGTTAGTTACTTGATTGCTTCTTCTGTAGTTTTATATAAATTAAATTGCTGTATACGCCTGTGAGCATCCTGTTGCTCAAATTTCTCAAAGGTTATTTGAACACCTCAATGTCTACGAAAGCTCTCAGTATGATTGCTTGTTGAGAAATAGCCTGTTATTCCCAAGTAGACACATCTCGCAGCACATCAGGAATTTCCCCAATCTCAAGGGGAAATTCCAGCATGGTTTCTCGATAACCCAAATATCCAGACTCAGCAAACGACAACAACATCCGCGAAAGCGCTAGCCAAACCTCTGGCTCATACTCCCAATCACGATAACGCGAAGCTCGACCAGCAATTGAACGCAGCGCCCAAAAATAAGAATTCCTGACCACAGAACCACCTTTCTTAAACTCTGGCAAGTCCTCGTGGTGCAAAAAAAGCACTTGATTTTCAATTTTGGCTCTCATATCAGCCATTGTAATTGATTGTCGTATTTATCTTGAAAGGCAGAGGCAGATGAGGGGGACAAGGAAACGCAAAGATGGGGAGACGCGGAGAGAAGTTGTGTGCAGGGGGTCGCAGTCTTGGCGGTGAGGCAGTCCGGTCTTGGGGTTTCACGCCACTTCCTTCAACGGGGGGAACCCCCGCAACGGAGTGGCTCCCCAAGTAGAGGAACTGCCGTTAGCGATAGCGTCGCGTTAGCGAGTCCTCTCCCAAGGGCAGGACTGTTTCATTCTCGAAAGAAAAATGGTTGAATCAGAATGAGAACAGTATTGAATCAGGGTGCTAATGGCTAGCAGCTTAATCACAGAACTCAAAAAAGTCCCAGATTTCCGGACTCAACAGGGTCAAAGATATCCATTATGGCTGGTGTTGTTGTTTGTAATCATGGGAACAATGAGCGGATGTAAAGGATATCGAAGTTTAGGAGATTTTGTCAAACGGCATAAAGACTCGCTAGTAGAAGTACTGTGCATACCGATATCAAGAGTTCCCTCATATTCAACAATTCGA
>LXQD01000132.1 GCA_003326215.1 Nostoc minutum NIES-26
GCTTGTAGTTGGGACAATTTTTGTGACTCTATTTTTAATTCTTTCCTTAACCCCAGCAGTGCTTAAAAAATTTTATACATAAGTTTTCTCATCCCCAGCTTTTTGTCATAATTAATACTTAGTATTAACGCTAGATTATTACCAAATTACTTCCCAGCAATCTTTTTGAGGTAACTCATCAAGATTAATTTTCGTGCTTTTCTGCGTAAACTTTGTTATAAAAATAACTTTCTGCTTAAATGTATATTTTAGCGATCGCTCGTTTAAAGTCTAACTTCAGAAAATCGCGTTGCTCCCTTAGCAAGTTGCTTTAATTGTTTGGGTTTTCCCCAAACAGGTTCAATACTTTTATGCAGTGCCTTGGCTACTGACTCTAAACCTTGGTCTATGGTTTCATGATAAGCATGAGCAACAATTTGATAAACTCCTAGACCAGACACACCGAGAATGCAGCCCATCACCAGCGCATACCAAGCTGCCAACCGAAGGCGAGTCAGATAGAAGAGTTCGTTACGTTCCACGCGCAAAGATTAGGAATTGGGGACTGGGGAAGAAACAGAGGGGCAGCACTTCGGCTACGCTCAGTGACGGGGGGCAAGGGGGCAGAGGAGACACGGTGACAAGAGGACACGGAGGATTTTTCCCCACGTCCCCCTTCTAATAGCCCATGCTTTTTCAAACCTTAAGGCGATATCCTACACCATAAATGGTTTCAATTAAAGCCTCACTGTTATCTTCTCCTAGTTTGCGTCTAAGTAAGCGAATTTGTGCTGCTACCACGTTACTCATGGGTTCTGCACCAATTTCCCAAAGCTGATTTATGAGTTGGTTTCGAGTGACAATCTGGTTAGGATGTTTCATTAAATGTTCCAGCAATTGAAATTCTTTGATAGTCAATGAGTTTACTAACTTATTACCATTAGGATATTGGCGAGTCACTTCATGGGTGCTGTAGTTAAGGGTAATCGCACCTAATTGCAAGTGGCGAGATTGAATTTGAGGACATCGCCGTCGTAATGCCCGTAATCTTGCTAGCAATTCTGGCATATCAAAAGGCTTCACCAAATAGTCATCTGCACCGCTATCTAGTCCGATAATCTTTTCTTCCATCCGGTCTTTTGCGGTCAGCATTAACACAGGCAAAGGATTGTTTTGCGATCGCAGTTTCTTACACAAATCTAACCCAGAAATTCCTGGTAGCATCCAATCAAAAATCGCTATTTTGTACTGCGTCCATCCACTTTTTAAGTATTGCCATGCTTGATCCCCATCTAGAAACCAGTCAACTACGTATGCCTCATGATGTAGCACTTCTTTGACTGCTGTGCCTAAATCTGGTTCATCTTCAACTAAAATAAGTCGCATAACTAATTCAAAATTGAAAATAGCCTACAAAAAGCGCCCAATTAATCATATTATCGCTGACTAACAACAGAGGCTGGTGTAATTGCTGCATATTGTTCAGAAGTCAGTAATACTTCTTTAATATCTAGAGGCTTGGGTAACAACCTTTCTTTGTAAAAGTAATCAATAACTCGCTGTTGTGTCTTAATGCGTTCAGAATCTATTGGACATCCAAGAAAAGATGAACGGCTATTCACCTTTTCTTGGATGTCCAAGTCAAGTTTTGTTTCAGGTACAAGCAGCTTTGCTGTCTCTTTGGGATGCTCATCTGCCCACTTACCAATCTTTTGGATTTCTTCAATGACAATCTTTAACAACTGTGGATTTTCTTCTGAAAACTTACGAGCGCCGATATAATACCCACCTGGAAGATCGAACCCTTCAGAATCTCGCAATATCCGAACTTTATTTTGTTTCTCAGCAATACTTAAAGCTGGATCGTAACCAACCCAAATAGGAATTTTACCTTGCATAAATGCACTAACAGCATCCACATTAGGAATGCTCACAGGTTGAATGTCACTGTATTTCAGACCTGCTTCCTCTAAAGCCCGAAGCACAAAATAGTGAGTGCCAGATCCTTTCTGAAAAACTACCTTTTGACCTTTAATCTCCTTAAAGTCTTTAATTGGCGAAGAGGGAGGTACTGCAAACGCATAGAATCTTCCAACTGGAGGTACGCGACCCACAAGATAAACAATATCGGCTCCTGCTGCTTGAGCGAATATTGGTGGAGTATTCCCGACCGATCCTAAATCGACCCTACCAACGTTCATCCCTTCCATTAGTTGTGGCCCTTGAGTAAATTGCAGCCACTCTACTTTGACTCCCAAAGGTTCTAAGCGTTTTTCCAAAACACCAGATACTCTGACTAAATCACCCGCTTGTTGATAGCCTACCCGCAACACATTGGTCTTAATCCCACTGGCAGACGTACTTGTTGTAGAAGTACCAGATGTTTGTTTTGTATTGCAACTACCCAGAGCAAATGAAGCAGATAACCCTAACAAGCTTGCTGTACTAAGCTGGAGAAAGCGGCGACGAGTGTTAAATAGTCTATTCATCGTTGCAAAAAATTGAAAATTATTTACAGGTTCAGAAATTACGCACTCAGATCCCCCAACCCCCTTTTTAAGGGCAGGACTGTTTCATTCTCGAAAGAAAAATGGTTGAATCAGAATGAGAACAGTATTGAATCAGGGTGCTAATGGCTAGCAGCTTAATCACAGAACTCAAAAAAGTCCCAGATTTCCGGACTCAACAGGGTCAAAGATATCCATTATGGCTGGTGTTGTTGTTTGTAATCATGGGAACAATGAGCGGATGTAAAGGATATCGAAGTTTAGGAGATTTTGTCAAACGGCATAAAGACTCGCTAGTAGAAGTACTGTGCATACCGATATCAAGAGTTCCCTCATATTC
>LXQD01000133.1 GCA_003326215.1 Nostoc minutum NIES-26
GAAAGTGTGCGCCGTGATACGCACTGAGTGAATTGCCAACACAGTTGGCTGGAGTTCAGGGCAACTGACTCCAAGGCGAACAACTAACCTAGACCCGAAAGGGCGAGGGGACAAGAGCATGTTCGTAAAGCGGAAAGTAACAGAAAACGTGTATGTTACGGTTTTGCAACGCCTGAACGATATGGTTAAAGCTGAATGCCTGAACCCTAATGTCCAGTGGTGGAACTGCACATCCTTCGGTATCACGTTTGTACACCGATGTTATCGGTAGCCATAAATTCGACTTTTGTTTATGGTACGCCCTGACCGATAAACGATGAGTAATGAACTCATTTAAGGACATGAGTAGGAGCCTAAGTCGTTCTTTATACGTTCATCAGTGACGGAACATGGGATTGCCTACGGGACGCGAGTCCTATGGTAACGGAGTGACAATAGTAGTTGTGGGAGTAACGTCCCACCTTTGGAGAACGGGAGAACCGTTTACAGGGCGAAGTGTCACAGGTAATTGGATGTAACAGACATCGAGAGGTACGCGAGATGCGAGATGCCAAAACGATACTGAACATCATACGTGAGCGTGGACAACGTGGGTTGCCAGTAGAAAATGTGTATCGACTACTATACAACCCAGATTTGTACCTACGCGCCTACACCAAGCTAAACAGCAACGCAGGTGCAATGACACCAGGCGCTACGCCGGAAACAGTGGATGGGATGTCCCTGGAGAAAATTAATACCATCATTGAGGCTCTCAGATATGAGCGATATAGATGGACACCAGTGCGACGTACTTATATCCCTAAGAAGAACGGTAAATTAAGACCTCTCAGTATGCCTTCTTGGTCAGATAAATTACTTCAAGAAGTAATTCGTTCCATACTAGAAGCCTATTATGAGCCTCAGTTTAGCGAACATTCCCACGGTTTTCGACCTCAACGCGCATGTCATACAGCACTCAAAGAAATTACCCAAAAAGGTCGAGCTACTAAGTGGTTTGTCGAAGGAGATATCAGTGCGTGTTTTGACAGAATAGACCATACTATCCTGTTAAAAATACTACAAGAAAAAATCCACGACAATCGCTTTATTCGACTAATCAAGGGGTTGCTGGATGCAGGGTATTTGGAAAACTGGAAATATAATGCCACCTATAGCGGGGTTCCGCAGGGTGCAGTTGTAAGCCCAATACTTTCTAATCTGGTGCTAGACAAACTGGATAAGTATGTCGAATACGAATTAATACCAGCATACACACGGGGTCAACGAAGGAGTGTTTTCCCACCGTACAACGTACTGACTAAAGCAGCAGCCAAAGCACGAAAAGTAGGGAATTTGTTAGAAGCACGGAAACTGAACCAACAGGCACAGTCGATTCCATCTCGTGACCCTAATGACCCAAACTTTCGTCGCCTTTGGTATACAAGGTATGCCGATGATTTTCTGTTGGGAGTTGTAGGCTCAAAATCTGAAGCTGTGGAAATCAAACAGAAAATTGCCACGTTTCTACGTGAAAATTTAAAACTGGAACTCAATGAACAAAAGACGCTCGTTACCCATGCAAGGGACGAAGCTGCTAAATTCCTGGGTTATGAAATCCACATACTACACGCCGATGATAAGCATGACCATCGTGGTCAAAGATGTATCAACGGTAGTGTAGGTCTTTTGGTTCCAAAAAGCGTAATTAAAGACCATTGTGTTAAATATATGCGCTCTGGGAAGCCTATACACCTGACGCAAAGAGTCAACGACAATGCCTACAGCATAGTTAGCCAGTATCAAGCGGAATATCGAGGATTAGTCCAGTATTACCGCATGGCTTACAACCTCCACACTCTCTCCTTACTTAAACGAGTTATGGAGCTTTCCTTAGTAAAGACTTTGGCAAAGAAGTTCAAAACTACATGCCAGAAAATTTACAAACGGTATCGCACAACCATTGATACCAAAGACGGTACTTACAAAGTACTACAAATTACAATGGAACGCGATGACAATAAGCCTTTGATAACTCATTTTGGTGGTGTCTGTTTGCGATGGAATAAGTGGGTCAACATAGACGATAACCTGGCTAATCATATCTGGAACGGGCGTAGTGAAGTCGTTCAACGTCTTTTAGCCCAAAAATGTGAAATTTGTGGAGCAACGGATAATATTGAAGTCCACCATGTCCGCAAATTAGCAGATATTCAGCAAAAAGGTTGTAAGGAACGCCCTGAATGGATGCTTAAAATGTCAGCACGTAAACGTAAAACCCTGGTGGTTTGCCGTCAGTGTCATGAGAAAATCCAATACGGACGCTACGACGGTGACGCTCTCAAACGTAAAAATTACTAGAAAGCGAAGTGATACGGAAACGGTCATGCTTCGTTTGGAGGGGGGTGGTTGGAAAAGTGCCAATATTTGGTAACTCGCTGGCTACCTACCCTAC
>LXQD01000134.1 GCA_003326215.1 Nostoc minutum NIES-26
GCAGGTAGTCAAAGTATTCCTTTTGATAACGTTCTAAACATTCATCCTTATCAACAAACCTCATCTGAACTCACACGTTTAGGATGTCTACTTGCGGTGTTTCTGCCCTTTGGACTGGCAGCTTGGATGTTACAGCAATTGTGTGGCATTGCAGTGGATGAGGATACGCTTTGGAAATGGGTGCAAGCCGCAGGCAGACGCGCTATTGACCAGTTGAAAATTCAATTACAGCATTTGGAAAATGGACAATTACCCTGCCTAGAATTTTTGGATGCAACACTTGTAGACACACCCAAGATCATTGCAGCGGACGGCGTAACAGTTCCTTTCCGTTCTCAATCACAAACACCTAAAGGCAAGATTGTCTGGCGCGAGGTGAAGATTGCCTTAGTAGCTCGCTTAGGTAAATATAAAAAGCGGTCTGGTGAAATGGTTACTCGTTTACACCAGCGACGGCTAGTCGCTGTCTTGGGTGATATCGATGACTTGCAACCGCGTCTTCAACTTGAAGCTTTTAAACAAGGCATGACTACTGCCGAAACGGTTGTTTGGATTAGTGATGGCGCACGAGGCTTTTGGCGACTTTTTCAGCAATCCTTTGCTCACTGTGCCATTGGCATTTTAGATTTCTATCATGCAGCACAACACTTATGGAAAGCTGCAAGTGCCTACTCAGACGGGAATCCTGCCCGAACACCTCAAATGTGGTTCAAAAGGATGCGTCATCAATTACGTCATGGTCGGGGAAAGAATATCATCCAAGAATTGAATTGGTTAAGCAAGTCTCAAAACACCTCAAAAGCAACTCAAACCATTTTGCGCCAAGTGCGAGACTACTTAAACACTCACTTCAAACACATTCAGTATCGCACTTTTAAGAAACTAGGTTTGCCTATTGGCTCCGGTATGGTTGAAAGTGCTTGTAAATGGTTAATTCAACAACGTTTCAAAGGTGTGGGGATGCGTTGGAGTGAGGATGGATTCAATCACCTTCTACATTTGCGTTTAGCTTGGGTGAATCAACGGTTTGATACTTTGTTCTCTGATGAACCATTAACACTAACCTTGTACTCCCCCAACGATTAGATGCGCCCCTATGGGTTTCAAACGAGATAACGAAAACCCCTTACTCTGTGATGCAGTTATTGCCGATGAAGCTAGTATGTTAGACCTATTTCTGGCGTATTCCTTGGTGAAAGCCGTGGCTCTTGGAAAACAACTATTACTGGTAGGAGACATCGACCAATTACCATCAGTAGGCCCTGGGAAAGTGTTGGCTGACCTGATCAATTCACTTCGAGTGCCAGTAGTACGATTGACCCAGGTATTTCGCCAAGCCCAGCAGAGTGCGATCGTCATCGCCGCACACCAAATTAACCAGGGTGACTATCCTACACTGGAGCCGATTAGTGACAATCCAGTATCGGACTGCTTGTGGCATAGTGGAGGTTATCAGCCAGAACACGGGGTGCAAGGCATCTGCGAGTTGATAACCGACTTCATACCTCGGCTAGGCTTTAATCCAGTATGTGATGTGCAAGTGCTTTGTCCCATGTCGCGGGGGTTAGTGGGGACTCGCAACCTGAATGCTGTATTGCAGGGGCTTCTCAATCCGCCTAGTGCCGATAAGCCAGAAATTGTCAGAAGTGGAATGACATTGCGAGTCGGCGATGTCTTCGACAAGCCGCTAAAAGCTAGTGTGGCAAAACTTACTAGAGAAGACGACTCTCTAGATTAGCTAAGTAAGCCTTGGGGTTTCGGCGAAATCGATACTGTTCAATTCTGGCTTTGTGGTGTTTTTGCAACTGAGAGCGTAATTCGAGCCAAGTATGAATATCAACTTGAGCTAAATCAGATGCGGTAAAAGAATGAAGTTTAGTAGCGATTGCACAGGCAAGTTTGACAGAACCACGAATAACGAGGGATGAGGAGGCAACCTTACGACCGGTACAACGACGTTGATGATGACGTAGCAAACCAAAAGCATGTTCTAAGTCATTATTAGTTCTGGGAAAATCTTCAATTTCGTAACAATGAAAAAGTCCAGACCAGTAGCTATGGGTGGTTTTTATAAAGTTATCGATTGCGGTATTGAGTGTACCAGCTTTCGGGAGCATCCCAATTTGGCAGAAACAAAGAAGATAGTCAAAATAATTCGCGAGTAATAATCGCGAATAAAATGGGGCGATGCATCTCCACTGTGCGAAAATTATTGTAGCAAGGGAGCAAGGTGATGACTATGACACCAGAAGATAAAAAACGTCTAGAAGCCCATATCCAAGAGATAGCCCTCATCCTTTATCAAAACACCCCACCAGAAAAGATTGAGACTTTTGAAGGGATTGAAACAGCAGTACGTGACCAAGTTCTCGAACACGTTAGCCCAAAAATCGCATTTTTTTTGTCG
>LXQD01000135.1 GCA_003326215.1 Nostoc minutum NIES-26
GTGCGCCGTGACAGTTAACGCGGTATCCCCAACCAAGTTGGGAGAGACTAAGAAGAACGTCTCTAAGTCGACCAACTTACCTGGAGTTGAAAGACAAAAGGGACAACAGCATGTTGGTAAAGCCGGAAATAGAGAGAAGGCGTTAAAACTAGAGTCCGGCAAGACTTGTGTGACATGGTGAAGGTTAAACTACCTGAAGCCCAATTCTGACGGTATACGCGATTGCCTATTCCTACAACGCCTAAAAAGGAATAATCGTTTGTGTGTAGTTTTAAACATTTGAACCACACAACTTCTTCAAACGAAGTCAGCCAGCGATGAGATGGCTTAACGAATGAATGGGACACCTAAATCACACTGTTACGTACTGAGTTAATAAAGCGCGGGATGACCTACGGGGGGCGACCCCTATGGTTACAGAGTTCCTATAGTAGTCCGAGGACGGGAAAGCCGCCTACATGGCGAAGAGGAACAGGTATTCTTCACACTTGTATCGAGAGGTACGCGAGATGCGAAACGCCGAAACGATTTTAAGTGTAATCCGAGACAGAGGCTACCGTGGTTTACCTCTGGATGATATCTACAGACAACTTTTCAACCCCAATTTATACCTCTTGGCGTACAGCCGCATCTACAAAAATAATGGGGCAATGACGCAAGGAATTACATCAGAGACTGTTGATGGGATGTCCATCAAAAAGATTGAAAACCTCATAGAGGATATTCGCTATGAACGTTTTCGGTGGACACCAGTACGGCGAATTAATATTCCCAAGAAAAATGGAAAAACTCGACCTCTGGGTATTCCCACTTGGAACGATAAATTGATTCAGGAAGTAATACGTTTAATATTAGAAGCGTACTACGAGCCTCAATTTTCTAACAGCAGTCATGGTTTTCGACAAGAGCGCGGATGCCATACGGCGCTAACAGTAATAGACCGTACTTGGCAAGGAACTAAATGGTTTATCGAAGGAGATATTCGCGGTTGCTTTGACAATATAGATCATAAAATCTTAATGTCAACCTTACGCGAGACAATCCAAGATAATCGTTTCTTGAGATTGATTGAAAACTTACTCAAGGCAGGTTACTGTGAGCAATGGAAATATTATTCCACCCTGAGCGGAACGCCGCAAGGCTCGATTGTATCACCCATACTCGCCAATATCTATCTTGACAAATTCGATAAATTTATCGAACAGATACTCATCCCAAAATATACACTTGGCAAACATCGGGCAGAAAATCGAGAGTATTCAAAACTCGTAAAACTTGCTTGGTATTACAGGAAAAACGGACAAGTTGATAAAGCGCGTCAACTGGAAATTAAATACCAGAAAATGCCTTCTAAAAATGTTCGTGACCCTAAATACAGAAGGTTAAATTACGTCCGCTATGCAGACGATTTCCTACTTGGTTTTATTGGCTCATTCCAAGAGGCAAAAGAAATTAAGGCAAAACTAAAGACATTTTTAGCTGAAAATCTTCAGTTGGAACTGTCACCAGAAAAGACCCTGATTACTAATGCTAGGAATGAGGCAGCAAGCTTTCTAGGTTACAAAATTCTAGTCCAATATTCTGACGATAAGCATACCAATGGTAAACGCTCAATCAACGGAATTATTGCACTAAGAATCCCAGCAAGATTTATAGAAGAAAAATGTACCCTATACATGAGGAATGGTAAACCCATTCATCGCCCTGAATTAATAAATGATGATGATTTTACTATTATCAACATTTACCAATCGGAATTTAGAGGGTATGTACAATTCTATAGCCTTGCCCAAAATATTGCATGGCTGCGAAAACTTCAATGGATTATGTCGAGTTCGCTGATGAAAACCCTTGCCTGTAAACACAGAACTAGCGTGGCTAAAATCTGCGCCAAGTATAAGAAGACGGTAAAGCTTCCACAAGGCTTGAGAAAGTGTGTGGAAATAACTGTCCCAGTAGAAGGTAAGAAATCCCTGGTGGCTCGCTTTGGCGGCATCCAATTAAAACGCAACCTAAAAGCAACCATTCTAGACCTGCCAACAAATAGAAAGCCCGCGTTCAGAAATGAACTAATTAAACGGCTTCTTGCTTCGGAATGTGAGATTTGCGGGGCAAAAGGTGATATTGAGGTTCACCATATTCGTGCCCTTAAAGACCTCAAAGCCAAGGGTAGAAAGGAAAAACCGCAATGGATGCAAATTATGTCCGCACGTAGAAGGAAAACTCTCATGGTTTGCCCTCAATGCCATGATGCAATACACGCTGGTAAACCAACATCTAAACGAGTCTCGTGATAACAGAGTACTGGAGAGCCGTGTACCTGGAAATCTCGTAAGCACGGTTCGGAGGGGGCTAGTTAGAAAAGGAGCTAATAATTGGAAACCTCGCTAGCTAGCTACCCACTTT
>LXQD01000136.1 GCA_003326215.1 Nostoc minutum NIES-26
AGGAATGAATACAGCAATCGAAATTTTGGACAAAGAAAATGGACATAATACATAAAGGGGAAGAAGAAAATGGACATAATGACAAAAGTCTGTTTTACCGAAATCAGCTTGTGTCCCGCTGTTCTCAATTTACTCCCCCCAAGCGATCGCAAGCGGGTAATCGTCAGCCCTATAAACGTCGCCTGAAACCCTTAGTTTTCCTTGATGTTATTTTTTTAGTATTTTTGGAAGGTAAAGTTGGACATCTGTTTTTGGAAGGTAAAGTTGGACAACCTGTCCATAATCTTCTTCAAGTCACATATAGGCTTTGCCCTCCCGAAGGGTAGGGGGGCTAGGGGGGATCTAGGTTTCAGGCTTCAGTGCGTAACTCCTAAAAAAATAAGAATTCAGCCCCAACTGAATTCAGGAATTAGAATTAATTAGTGCGGCAAAGCACTGCCAAGAGCTAGGACTACCAAGTCTACTATTTGATGAAGGTCTAAAACCTCTGTAATTCAGAAGTTAGTCGTCAGAATTGGGCTTGAAGATTCTGTACAATTGGCTCTTGAATTCTGATAAGGATTGCAAATATCAATCACAAAACTCATCAACCCGTAAATCCCGCCAAATTTCAGAAACCTGCCAGCCAGAGTTACAAACAGATTGAACAGGAGGGTTGTCCAACAATGGAACATAGTTAGGTTCAGGCTGTGGAGCGAGTATAGGTTTCTCCTCTGCTACAGGTTGTGGAAGATTAGAGCGATCGCTTTGAAGAAGCTGGTCTTCGGCTTGTTCGATTTCTTTCATCTTCTTCAGGGTAAGCTGTTCAGATTTTTTGATGATTTTCATAACTGTTAAAAGTTGTAAAGAGTAGTTGTGAAAAAGAACCAATTACCCTGATGCCAATAGAAGCTGATATAGCTTTTCCAGCAGCGCGAGCAAAATCCGTAAAAGCTATAGTGGAGTCGAGAAAAAATGCACAGGATAAATAGAATACAACAAATTAGTGGAAAATACGAGTAGGCTATTCAATCTCCGTTAGAGCCAACAGAAATGTAAAGATAAAAGAAAAGAAGCGAACAAAAAGCCCCAACCTGATTAACCGGGCTGGGGATGGATAATAAACACTACTCTCATGATGACACAGTTAAATATCTATCCAAACACCCCTAGTGCAGAGGTGGGACAATGACCAAACCCCCCTCTCGCAGAAAAACCACCGCCGCAGCTTCTGCTCCTCCAAAGCCAGCACGAAAGCAACTTCTTCAGGAAACCTCAGATGTAGTTACTGTTGAAGTGGTAGCGGTTGAAGTTCCAGAGGAGTTGACCCAGCAGGAGCAGAGCGATCGCGCAGCTTTGGAGCAGAAGGTGGAGACAGCGTTTTATGAAGCGGGTTGTGCCTTGAGAGAATTGCGCGATCGCAGACTGTACCGTTCCACGCATAAAACATTTGAGGAATATTGCAAAGATAGGTTTGGATTCGAGCGTCGTCATCCTTACCGATTAATTGAGGCGGCAAGTGTTGTAGACAATCTCAAAAAAATGTGTCCAAATTGGACACAAAATGATGTTTCTAAAACAGTAACGGTAGAAACTGTTGGTATACCAATCCTGCCAACCAGTGAAGGGCAAGTACGTCCACTGACTGCACTAGAACCACAACAGCAGCAGAAAGCATGGCAGCAAGCAGTCGAAGCTGTTGGCGGGAAAGTTCCAACGGGTCGGGTAGTCAAAGATGTTGTGGATAAAATTCGTGAACGCACTCCTGTTCCCAATCCCTACCGTGAAGGCGAAATCTGCATATTATTGCCTAAAGATAACCCAGACTTGCGAGGTAAAGGTGGTTACTGGGGCGTAGTCAGCCACGTTGGCGATTACAGTTGCACTGTGCAAACCTGGGATGGGGACTATACCGTAAAGATAGAACACTTAAAATCGCTGGAACTATTGGATGACGATTGCAAGTTTATGCAACAGTTATGTATGCGCTTGAAGCAATTGCATACTGTGGGCAGCCGCGATGAGGCTGTGGATTGGCTGTTGCAGGGATTGGGGAAGCAAGCCAAACCTTATTTGTCATCGTTGCAAGCGAGACTACTGGTGGCGATGGAACGGGAGTACAAACTGAGTTGGAAGCAGCAAAGGTGATGGCGACAAAACTTGTAAATTAAGGTGTATGATTTTCCTAGACTCAACTGTCTGCTTGAATTTTTACCTGAATTTTTCCATTATCAAATAAAGGAAAAACATCAGGATAATCTGTCTCATCTGCCAAATAATTTTCAGGTGCTTCCTCTGTGCCCCCCTGCCACCTAGCAGCCTGCCTTCTCCTGTCGGAGACGCTACGCGAACACGAATAAATTTATTATCCGAAAAGTATTATATGTG
>LXQD01000137.1 GCA_003326215.1 Nostoc minutum NIES-26
GCGTGTTTTTGAAGCTAAGGTTATGCAACTTCAAAGCGCACCAGCTTATCTTTCAGACAATCAATTCGGTTTGTTGCTGATTGACCGATTTGCCCATTTACTCTCACCAAATAATTTCCATAAATTATTCTTGCACCCGCTGCAACCGCGCAGGCTGCCCCTTGAGTTAAATCATCGACAAAATACATAATGAGGTTAGCAGGAGTTTGGCTTTCACCTACTTGATGGAAATTTCGGCAGAATACTTTGGCTTAATTAATGATGTGGACAATGTATAACGAGTATAAAAAGTTCAGTTTTGATGACTCATTACAAATGGTATACATTATCAGAGGTTGATTTGTAATGATTTATATTACTAAAACTCGGCTCAGTTTATTAATCAAACAAACTGCTCAAGTTGGGCTTGGCTTTTTAGTCATGCTGTTGCTAACTGGAGGTCGTCCTTCAGAGTTTATAATAGGGATGAGCGTAGTTTCAGGTATTGGATTTGTTGCTTGGAGCGAGACTAAGAGAATCTAGAGCTAATCAGCCTCAAGAATCAAAATTGGGATGCTCCCAAAAAATTAATATGGATACCGGACAAGATTTCTTATTTTGTAATGAAAGAATTGCTACCAAATATAATCCCTTTTACGAGAATGAATATCTCATAATTCAAACTTATCCTCGTGAGAAAAGACTAATCGTTGAGCATCGTAGTTTTGACTATCAACAAGCAACAAGTAGCTGTGAACTAAAAAATCTCGCTCATGATTATTCATCATTTGGATTAAGAGTTTTTCATGATGGAAAGCTTTGGAATGTCGATTGGCAGGGCTTGCCTGTGCCAACCCCAGCACTAAGGATTTTCCAGAAGTGATTTCAGATCCACAAAAGTTCAGAGCATTTGATATCGCTGTAGAACTTCATCGGACTGGCAGTTCCCCTTGGTAATAAGTCGCATTCGAGCATGAGCGATCGCTAACCTAACCAAGCAATAAAATCAAATTAAACCTTCAATTAAAACTAAAGGATGCTCGACAGAATCTCTGTCAAACATCATCAAGGGCAGTGTCTGCAAAGGTTTTAGGTTTTCGATAGTTATCCTAACGCTACACTAAAAACAAAAGAAGTTGTTAGGAAAATGCTATGCCTCGTGCTGTAAAAAATTCTGATACAATTGTTTGTTTAGAAATCAAAGATAACGCGCTCATCTGTAATAATTCTTGAAATATAGGGCAATTCTTCAAACCTAAAGATTTGCAAGGAGTGGAACCAATACGGTTCGGATAAGAAATTTATTCGTGAATGCAGGTAGGGGAGCAGGGTGGATGAAGGTAAGCTAATCGTCATTCAGATTGCATCCTTGCGTGTTTTTGAAGCTAAGGTTATGCAACTTCAAAGCGCACCAGCTTATCTTTCAGACAATCAATTCGGTTTGTTGCTGATTGACCGATTTGCCCATTTACTCTCACCAAATAATTTCCATAAATTATTCTTGCACCCGCTGCAACCGCGCAGGCTGCCCCTTGAGTTAAATCATCGACAAAATACATAATGAGGTTAGCAGGAGTTTGGCTTTTAATTAAAGATAGCTTCTCCTTTTAAAACTAAATTGGGGAGATGAAAATTAAAATAGCTTTGGCTAAAATAGGTGAAGTTCAGATGAAAATAAATTATTGCCATATTCTTGTGTGATTTTTCATCATCATAGCTAAACGTCCTGGAGCTTTTTTCATGACATACACCCCGCCGAAAATACTGAGCTTTGATAAATTCATCACTGAATACGGGGACAATACGCGTTACGAACTAATTGATGGAGAATTAAGAGACATGGAACCTACAGGCCCTCACGAAGCTGTGGCAGGGAATATTGCAGGTAGAATCTATGTCGAAATTTTTCATTCTAATTTTAATTGGATAGTGCCAAAAACCTGTTTGATTAAGCCGCCTGCTGCTGAAGCTACTGCCTTACGTCCTGATGTGATTGTTTTAGATAAAGAACAATTGGCTAATGAACCTCTTTGGCAAAAAGAACCAATTATTTGTAATGGCAATACAATTAAACTAGTTGCTGAAGTTGTAAGTACTAATTGGCAGGATGACTATGCCAGAAAAGTGGAAGAATATGCTTTTCTTGATATACCTGAATATTGGATTATAGACTTTCGTGGATTGGGTGGTTTGCAATTTATTGGTAATCCGAAACAACCTACCTTCACCATCTGCCGACTAGTTAATGGTGTATATGAACAACGCCAATATCGTCTAGGAGATCCTATCTCATCTTATTTGTTGCCTAATTTACGGCTGAAACTCGACGATATTATGCCAACTTAAAAAGTTATAGACAAAATGAACCATACTGCCA
>LXQD01000138.1 GCA_003326215.1 Nostoc minutum NIES-26
TGCGGTGCGATTTGTTGTTAAGTGAATCACGGTAATCAGCCCGTAAATAACTTAACCAACCCTTACGGGTTGAACTCTCAGACAGATGTAGGTGGAAGTCCTACCAGCAAGGTTCATGCTTGACTCCTTACCTGCCCACACCGACCAAGCTCGTCACTTGGAGAGTGAAGCTGGGAACAGGGCGTAATCAGACTACTGTTATGGGTGGACACTGACGCTAACAGGGAGTTCCCACGGTAAAACAGATGCCTAGAAAAGTAACCTACGCAGAAGCGGGACATATCCCTAGAAACCGACTTTATCAGAGCTAACCCCCGCCGTGTCCTCGCAATGATAACGGTAAGAACCTGGGGGTCTGATGGTTAAATTGGCACTACCTAACGGAACAATCAATCAACTGAGGGAACAAAGAAAAACGAATCAAAGGTCTTGGGGAAGGTCGAATCCCAGGTAGGTAAGACGAGATACGGAACTCTTTTGATTCGGGTAGGATGCGGCGTAATTGCTGCAAGGTATTCAGAAAAAACACGCACAGAGTTAGAGCATGATTAGACACAGCACATCTGCTAGTGAATCCTGGAAGAAACTACCTTGGAAGAAATTCCGACGTAATTTATTTCGCCTACAAAAACGGGTGTTTAAAGCAATCCGAGCCGGAGACAAGCGCAAAGCTCAGTCTCTCCAAAAGCTGATTCTGAAATCCACTGCGGCTAAGTTATTGGCTATCCGTCAAGTAACACAGCTAAATGCTGGCAGGAAAACAGCAGGAATTGATGGTAAAGCATCCTTGAATTTTCAGGAGCGTTTTGCACTCCTAGAACGGCTAAATGCCGAAAGTAACAACTGGTTTCACCAAAAGTTACGCGCAATTCCGATTCCGAAAAAGGATGGTAAAACCACCCGATTGCTGAAAATTCCAACTATTGCAGACCGAGCATGGCAATGCTTTGCAAAGTTTGTTATGGAACCAGCACATGAAGCATTATTCCACGAAAGGAGCTACGGCTTTAGAGCAGGACGAGGAGCGCATGATGCCCAGAAAATCCTGTTCCTAAATCTTAACTCCAGACGAAACGGAATCAATAAACGAGTTATAGAACTCGACATAGAGCAGTGCTTCGACCGAATTTCGCACACCATCATCATGGACAACCTTATCGCCCCAAAAGGCATAAAATCAGGAATCTTTCGCTGTCTCAAAGCAGGAATCAACCCTGAATTTCCAGAACAAGGCACTTGCCAAGGTGGTGTGGTTAGTCCATTATTAGCTAACATCGCCCTCAATGGGATAGAGGACATTCACCAATCGGTACGGTACGCCGACGACATGGTAATCATCCTTAAACCCCAAGACGATGAAACAAAAATACTTGAAAAAATCAGTCAGTTTCTAGCAGCAAGAGGATTAAAAGTCAGCCCAAAAAAGACGAAGACAACCGCCTCGACAGATGGATTTGACTTCCTTGGCTGGCATTTCAAAGTGCAAAGTAACGGAAAATTTAGATGTACTCCCTCAGTGGATAACTATAAAAAATTCCGTCAGAAGATAAAAGCCATCGTCAACTGCTCGAATTATGGTTCGTTGGTAAAAGCTGAAAAGTTAGCACCAATAGTTAGAGGATGGAGAAATTATCATAAGTTCTGTAAGATGGATGGCTCAAGATTTAGTCTCTGTCACATCCAGAAAAGGGCTTACAAGATTTTTAACAAAGAAACCAAGCAGAATCGCCATACTAGCAAAAAACTACTAGATAAAGCATTCCCAAAAGTTTCCTACTCCGAAAACAGTCATGTCAATGTTAAAGGAAATAAATCACCCTACGACGGCGACTTAACGTATTGGAGTGAGCGTAACAGCAAACTCTACGACGGCGAAACCTCTAAAGCTCTAAAAAGACAAAACCATTCATGCGGACACTGTGGTTTAAAGTTTACCTGTTCTGAGCGAGTACACTTACACCACATAGATGGGCAGCACAACAATTGGAAACCAAAAAATCTAATTGCTGTACACGAATCCTGTCACGATTATACCCACATGAGCAAAGGCACAAGCTAAGAATATCGAAAGCTGGGTGCCGCGAAAGTGAACACAGTTGGCTGGAGTTCAGGGCAACTGACTCCAAGGCGAACAACTAACCTAGACCCGAAAGGGCGAGGGGACAAGAGCATGTTCGTAAAGCGGAAAGTAACAGAAAACGTGTATGTTACGGTTTTGCAACGCCTGAACGATATGGTTAAAGCTGAATGCCTGAACCCTAATGTCCAGTGGTGGAACTGCACATCCTTCGGTATCACGTTTGTACACCGATGTTATCGGTAGCCATAAATTCGACTTTTGTTTATGGTAC
>LXQD01000139.1 GCA_003326215.1 Nostoc minutum NIES-26
CGCTTGTAGTTGGGACAATTTTTGTGACTCTATTTTTAATTCTTTCCTTAACCCCAGCAGTGCTTAAAAAATTTTATACATAAGTTTTCTCATCCCCAGCTTTTTGTCATAATTAATACTTAGTATTAACGCTAGATTATTACCAAATTACTTCCCAGCAATCTTTTTGAGGTAACTCATCAAGATTAATTTTCGTGCTTTTCTGCGTAAACTTTGTTATAAAAATAACTTTCTGCTTAAATGTATATTTTAGCGATCGCTCGTTTAAAGTCTAACTTCAGAAAATCGCGTTGCTCCCCTCTAACCCCTACCAGCTAGCAACCGACATCTACGGAATTGGTTTTCTCACCGCCGACAAGATTGCGCGAAACTTGGGGGTAGCTCCTGATAGTGAATTTAGATACTGTGCTGGA
The DNA here is from genome assembly GCA_003326215.1 of Nostoc minutum NIES-26. GTDB lineage: Bacteria > Cyanobacteriota > Cyanobacteriia > Cyanobacteriales > Nostocaceae > Dendronalium > Dendronalium minutum. The sequence continues at coordinate 414 of LXQD01000139.1, forward strand.
ATTATCCACGCGTTGAGTGAAGCAGCAGAAGATGGACACTGTTACCTACCACAACCAGAATTAATCGAAAACGTCATCAAACTGCTAACAACTGATACTCATCAGCCACCAGAGGAAGCGATCGCCAACATCATTAAAGATATGGCATCAAAAGAGGAGTTAATCAGGGAAAGCGTTAGAGAAAGTTACGGTGAAAAGTTACTGCTGTGCTACAAGCCAACATTCTTCCACACAGAGATGAATTTGGCGCAGATGATATCTCGACGTTTGAGCCAGCCGATTGTCCAGGATATGCCCCGCGTTCGCGCTTGGTTAGAGCGTTTTATGGCGAGTCGTAAAATCCAGCTATCGCCACAACAGCAGCAAGCAGTTGAGACAGCAGCTTATTCTCCGATAATGGTACTCACAGGTGGGCCTGGCGTTGGCAAAACTTTTACTACGCATACCATTGTCAGCCTCTGGAAAGCAATGGGCAAATCAATAGCTCTAGCCGCACCAACAGGCAGAGCAGCACAACGTTTAGCAGAAATGACTGGGCTGGAAGCGAAAACGATACACCGCTTGCTGGAGTTTGACCCGAAGACAATGGGGTTCAAGCGCGACCATGAAAATCCGTTGCCACACAACGCAATTATCGCTGATGAAGCCAGTATGCTGGATCTGTTCTTGGCACATTCCTTGGTGAAAGCTGTGGCTCTTGGAGCGCAACTATTATTAGTGGGTGATATCGACCAACTACCATCAGTTGGCCCTGGGAAAGTACTAGCTGACTTAATCAACTCTCTTAGAGTACCAGTAGTACGATTAACGCAAGTATTCCGGCAAGCCCAACAGAGTGCGATTGTCATCGCCGCACACCAAATTAACCAGGGTGAGTATCCCACACTGGAACCGATTAGTGACAATCCAGTATCGGACTGCTTGTGGCATGGTGGAGGTCATCAGCCAGAACACGGAGTACAAGCCATCTGCGAGTTGATAACCGACTTCATACCTCGGCTGGGCTTTAATCCGGCATGTGATGTGCAAGTACTTTGCCCAATGTCGCGGGGGTTAGTGGGGACTCGCAACCTGAATGCTGTATTGCAGGGGCTTCTCAATCCGTCTAGCCCTGATAAACCAGAGATTGTCAGAAGTGGAATGACTTTGCGGGTAGGCGATGTCTTCGACAAGCCGCTAAAAGCGTCTACGCATCATCCAGCAAACTAATGATTACAACCGCGAAGTATTCAATGGAGACTTAGGAACCATCCTGAGTATCGATACAGAGGAACAAGAGCTTACAGTGGACTACGCTGGGCGACCTGTGGTTTACGATTATGCCGATTTGAATGAGATTACGTTGGCGTTTGCTGTCTCAATTCATAAAAGTCAAGGCTCTGAGTATCCTGTCGTGATTATGCCGTTATATATGCAACATTTTATGATGCTGTCACGGAACTTGTTTTATACTGGATTAACTCGTGCCAGAAAGCTTGCAATTGTGGTTGGTTCCAAAAAAGCGATATCCTTGGCTGTGCGGACTACTAATGACCAGCAGCGTTACACAAGGTTGTGGCAGAGGTTGTTGCAGCCGATTTGATAATGGCAGTATGGTTCATTTTGTCTATAACTTTTTAAGTTGGCATAATATCGTCGAGTTTCAGCCGTAAATTAGGCAACAAATAAGATGAGATAGGATCTCCTAGACGATATTGGCGTTGTTCATATACACCATTAACTAGTCGGCAGATGGTGAAGGTAGGTTGTTTCGGATTACCAATAAATTGCAAACCACCCAATCCACGAAAGTCTATAATCCAATATTCAGGTATATCAAGAAAAGCATATTCTTCCACTTTTCTGGCATAGTCATCCTGCCAATTAGTACTTACAACTTCAGCA
>LXQD01000140.1 GCA_003326215.1 Nostoc minutum NIES-26
TAGCCGCCAGAAATGGACAGTTCACCAAGGTAAAATAGTTGTTTGTGGGGCAACAATCAAGCGATCGCTCTTCACAATGTGTAACCCATCCAACCACAATCTGAGTTTGGGCAATCCCAATGCACACGATTAGTATAATATTTGTCAAAGGATGTAGCACACTCAGTATACTTGCCAGTGAACATTGGATACCAATCAATGAGTTCTAACTTTGCTTTTCTAGAATGCACAAGAGTGCTTTGGGAAGTGGATCGAGTATCCCATGATAGACTGTTTGTTTAGCCGAACGCAGATAAAATCGCTCTGTAAATATCTGCTGAATCTCCTCTGGGGTAAAGCGGTAAGGCCCTTGTTCTCTTGTCTCCTCTTGAGAGAAGCATTTCAGTAACAGGTAGCACTTAGGCTTTAATAAGCTTGCGACTGTTTGCACGTAAGTACCATAGCTTTGAGGTGGCAGAACATGGAAGCATCCTCTGTCGAGAATCAAATCGAAAGATTGTTCCAAACGACTGTTGAGAATATCATCTTGCTGAAACGAAATTTCTAATCCCTTTTGGTTTGCTTTTGTTGCCGCCTGACGAATGGCCGCCTCTGACAAATCTGTCGCCATCATCTGAAATCCTCGTTCGGCTAGGGCGAGCGCTTGAGTTCCCGGCCCTGTTCCCAAATCCAGCACTGAACCATTGCTTAGTTCAAGGGTGAGGAGCGCTTCCTCAACATCTGGATCTAAGCTGGGATTGAACCAAGGCATGGTTTCAACGGGTTTTTCCTGATAGAGCGCTTCCCAGTTCGGAAATTCTCGTCCAGTCATCATTAGTTACCTTTTGTGCTTATATTAACTTTTTCTTCATGAGTCGTGTCTGCAACTTTCTTTTTAACGTACTTGCTTAGCAGAGAGTTTCTCATTTTTAGTTCGTCGAACTTCTAGGAAATTAGATTGTTTCTCTCAAGGTATTGAAACGAATGGCAACTGTCACAAACAATGGCACGGTATAGCTGCGATCGCTTCTTCATATTTACCCAATCCAGAAAAAGCTTGGCAGCGGTAAACCCAGCTAAGGAATAATCAGCTTTGAAATTAATCGCCGTATTGGCAGAAACAATTGCTTGTGGTGCTTGCCTAAATTTAATAGCGGTTCAATCCGCGCCGCCCACCAGTACATAAATCAGGTCATCAGAGATTATTATTGCGATCGTATTTATTCTATTGTGGCACTGGGTGGTACAAACCGTCTTCTGGATCAAAGCGCCAGCCAATGCTTCTAGGATCGCGATTCCGGCTCCAATTGACAAAATCTTTCTCAGAAAGTCTTTGTTTTTCAGATGCAAGATATGATGCTGTTAAACCTAGCCGCGATGCTAAGTTTTCAGTTGCTAGTGCTTGCAGTTCAACATATGATTGCTGGTATGGATATGCTTGCCTTCTAGGTTTGCTGTTATTAGCGTATCTACCAGATGCAATCGCTATTTCAAGAAGTTCCAACCGCCTAGTAACAACTTCTAACTTTTGTTCCAAATTACTCAATTGCTGCGATTGTGCGCTGTCTGGTATTGAGTGTAGACGATTGTCTGTACCATTAGTACTAATTGCTGGCTTAGTTTCTAGTGTTTCAATACGAGTGAGAATTTCATGTAGAACATTATCTGTACTATTGTCTACACTAGTAGTTGATAAACCCAGAACATGATGTATTCCTTGAATAACCAAATCTGTGGCTGTGGTTTTTTCTTCTTGAGCTTTGGCTTTCAGCGCCTCAACTAAAGTCTTGGGGAGTTTAAAGTTGCTTGATACCCGCTCAATTTTCGCCATGTCTTTATTGTCTTCTACACCGAGGTATAGACATTTTACGGCGGCAAGGGTGCAAAAGAAAGTTTAAGCGACGACCCAAATGTCACCTTTGGAATAAAACTCGCCGCGTTGTTCTATGACAAAACCCCCCAACAACAATCCCAGCCAGACCTCAATCAATGGCATATCCAGCGCACGCACCAGTTCGACAAGAGAAATAGTCTGTTGAACTTGTGTCAGATATTGTGCGATCGCATCTTTCCACTTTTGCACATCTTCATCGCTTGCTAAGTTGTGAACATCTTCTAAAGTCGTCACTTCTTCTAGCATTGCTAAGACGTTCGCCTTTTCAACAGGTGCTGCCACTGAATCATTATTTTGGGGAGTACTGAAAAACTGGTGCGGGCCATGCGGTCTAAAAGTCTGCGGTGGGGATTCTTCGATTAAGTCATCCAAATCTAG
>LXQD01000141.1 GCA_003326215.1 Nostoc minutum NIES-26
CAAGTAGACCCCGAATCAATCTGCACTCTCTGGATTGAAGGCGGAATCACCGTATGGGTTCAGTTGGTTGATGGTGGAAGACTGCCTTTTGACAGGGACTGGTTCGCCTCACGGGTTGTTCAGGTCAAAGCTACTCTGCCTGAAACCCCACTAGAGCGTAATGAACGCCTCAGCGAAGAACTAGAAACAGCTTGTCAAAAATACGGGCTGACACACGGAGAAATAGACTGGCTCTCCTTCAGCACAACTCTGTATTTGAATCGCCAGCGTGTAGGGTTCGTTGGCTGCAACCTACAAGGKCAATGGTACAGCMGRCGCAGTCAGTTGGGAGGCAGTCGGACGGTTGTTGATATTGATGCTGCGATCGCTCTTTTGGGCGTTAGACAACCCATAGCAGCGTAGTACCGACACTAGAAAAAGCGATCGCACATCTTACTAACAGCGATCGCTCCCCACCACGATAAATGACTGAACTACGCTACAAGGTACAGCAACTATGTCATTCCTTCAAGAACCGGATTGGGGTGAATGCTGCGAACCAATACTCCTATCCCCAACTCATCCAAATGCAGAGGTAATCGAAATTCCAGGTTACACACTCGTCTACTGTTCTGGTGCTTGTCCCARGATCTACCGGATTTACAAGGATGAATCCATGTTGGGTTTGGTTTTCGAGCATTTAACGCATTGGTCAAACGAAATCGATAATCAGCAGTACGCCAAGCCACTGAACGCAGTAGTGGCACTTGATGATTTTCTCCTGGCTGCAAGTATGACCAAGACAACTGATGAAAACATTGCAGCATAAATCAGAACTCAAATCAATTCAAAAACTCTCTCAACCATYAACAAAATCATGCAACCTACAATCAGCATTCCAAAAGACTGGGAATACCCCAGATTCACTTTCGGACAACGGACAAAACAAGGAAATTCGCTTCGCTCAAATTCAAAATTAGTAATTCAAAATTCAAAATTGAGGAAGAAAAAGGTAATTTTGCATTTTGAATTTTGCATTTTGAATTGTTTAAGTTATACCGTACTTCCACATCAGAAGGCTGATGAAGTCCGTCATTACTCTGATGACCAAATTCAAACRCTRTCTRTTGCAGAGACACAGCAGCAAATAATTGCYGAGATTGAGGAGCATCAACAGCAAATCAARGYACTTCARCAGCARCTRTTGGCGATCGCAGGAGAAGCTAGCGATGGCTAAGGTTATCGATTGTTACGTGGAGAGAACTGCTGCAAGGTTATTGCGTAGACGCTTGCGGCTTGTCGTAGACATCGCTTAAAGGTTCTGGTGGTGCTATTCCTTTGCACCGGATTCAGTTTTCACAAACCATTATTCAGCATTTGTTGGATAAGAAACAGGCGCAAATCAAAAAATACTGGATACGGTTTTTTGTTGTCGGTAGTAGAGAAATTTTAACTAAACGAGGAAGTAACTCAAATGGATTTACCGCCTTTACTACTATTAGTTGAATCTGCCCAGTTTTTGATATCTCAAATTGCAATACACCCGGATTATCAAAAATTGGATTACCAGCCAGATTTAACAATTGGTGATGCTCAAGCTGCAATTGCTTATTTGAAGAATGAGTTAGAGGGTAATCAACAGCCTTCAATTGCATCAGAAACTTCAGTTTGAAAAAAGCAATCGCCTCAAATTGTGCCGTTATTGGGGCGATTGCTAAGAACTTAAAGTTCCATCTACAGGAATATCATTATCACACACTTCATCAATTATGAGTACTGAAATTAAACTCGGTCTTGGCAATCCCCCCGAACCCGTTTACTTATACGTCAATCAAGGGGAAGTAGATGGTGAATCTTTCCTTTGGTACAAATTTAACATCATCCAAGAGAAGAAAATTCCTGTTCTCCAAAGAGCTTTAACTGGATATTTATCAGAACTGCGAGTAACAGCCAAAGAATTCAAGGGTAAAGACAGCATCAAGTTAGATATTGTTGTTGCTGCTGATGAAGTTTATATCATTAGAACTGGTATAGAAACAAACTTCGCAAAGACGTTCTTATTATCTGCGTCACAAGTTTATGATTTCTCCAAGCCTCTGATTATTGCTGTTACTAGCGGTGATGAGAATACGGTTTTCTGTCGGCTTTATGATGCAGTCACCAAGGTGAGAATTCGTAGGGAATGGAATCCAAATGCCGATTGGGCATCAATCATTTCTGAAATTCAGTCTCGACTAACTGGG
>LXQD01000142.1 GCA_003326215.1 Nostoc minutum NIES-26
AATGCACTACTCCAGTGTTCTTTCACATGATTCAAATAAAAATGCTTGAAATTCCGGTAGTGATTTTGATGCAAAGCAATCAGTATCGTCATCATCTCACTCAGACATAGACTTCTGGCTCGGTTACGTTTGATTCCTCCCCGATTTAATAGCTTCTTGTGCCATTGGGATTCAAATGCTTTACACAAATCATCTACATGACAAAACAAAGCTTCTAAACTAAACATAGGACAGGTTGCTGGATTTAACGCTATTTTCAGCTTACTTCCTGTCCCTTTCCTTATCCCGAACTCAGGTTACTTACGTTTTTAAAATCCGAGCAACAGTTAAATTCTGATCCATTTCAGTACATGAGGATCTTTGTCATAGCGGTAGGTAAAACCGTCTCTAGCGGCAATAGTTTCTCCTTTGCTTGCTTTACTTCTAATAGTCTTAATGGCATAGAAACTTAATTCACTCATTTGCTTATGAGACAGACCTTCATCTGGAGCTTTTTGAATTAATCTTTCTGATTGGCTTTGCAATTCATTATTAATAATTTTATCTACAGTAATGTGGTTATTTTCAGGAGAGATATGGGTAATTGTTCTTTGATTTCGATAATTTTGTACGGTAACAAGTTGCCAGCTAGAATCTTCTGTAAGTTCGAGAACCCATTGATGATAATCAAATAAGCTTTCTCTATGCCCAACACTGATAAATGTTGTTTTTGTCTCTTGTAACTGTTGATATAAATTGCCTTCGTTAGTTAAATCTAAAGCACTTGTTGCTTCATCTAGTATAGTGAAGCTAGGATGAGTAACTAATAGTCGTGCAAAAGCCAAACGTTGTTGTTCCCCTAGCGATAAGATATTTTCCCAAGGAACTTCTGTATCAAATCCATCAACTCTATTTAGGATATTTTGCAGATTGACTTGTTGCAAAACTTCTTTGAGTTGTGCGTCGGTCATTTGACGATTGGTATTCGGATAAAGTAACTGTTCACGCAAAGTTCCTAATATTATATAAGGACGTTGGGGTAAGAATAATACTTCTTCTAAAGGAGGTCGTATCAAACGACCTGTCCCCGCGTACCACAAACCAGCGATCGCTCTTAATAAAGAACTTTTACCTCGACCACTAGGCCCAACAATCAATAAGCCTTCTCCTGGCTGAATAGACAGTGACAAGTCTTTGACAATCACTTGCTCATAGTTGGGTGTTTGTAAGGTAACATTTTCAAACGAGAGATGATTTTCTTCTATTGTTTTGATGGTACTTACATTTTCCGGTTGTTTAGCTACTTGTTCTAAAGCAGATGAAAACTCAGATAAACGTTCAACATAAATAGAAAACCGACCGGAACTTCCAAATTCATTAATTAAGTCTGCTAGAGAATTAGCAAAAAGATATGCAGCTAAAGATGCTTGACTAATTTCTCCAAATCCCAGTTCATTTCTGAAATATAAAGGCCCAAGTATTAGAAATGGAAATATTTCGATTACAGCCTGATATCCTCTATTAAAAATATCTTGGTTGATTTCCCAGTTAATCTTACGTTTAGTATTTTTTATCAGATGATTAAATCTTTTGCCAATAATATTTGATTCTGGTTTTTCTCCCCTAAAGAAAGCTATTGATTCAGCATGAGTGCGAACATGAGTCAGACAATAGTTGTAGTCAGCTTTAGATTGAAGTTCTTCTTGATTAATCTTATTTAATTCTTGAGTCAAGTAGACGGCGATCGCATTGCCTATAACCGTATAAATAAATAAAATAATTGCCACTTCTTGAGAAATTGACCAAATAATTATTATAAAAGCTGTGATTTCCAGTATTTTTTCCAGGAAAGTAGCTGAAAAAGTCAAAGCATTACTGGTAATAGGTTCGATTTCTTGAGAGAGACGTTGATCTGGATTATCAATATCAGATTTAAAGTTGATTTTGTAGTATGCTCTTTCACGTAAATATTTTGATAGAATATGACTATTTAGCCATTGATACCAATCAAGCGCAATTTGCTTTCTAACGAATTTAGAAAATCCTACCAAGACTGTTACCACTATCAGAGCTATACTATAAATCAATACAGTATCAAAAAACTTAGAAATATCCTTTCCTGTAATGATGATATCGACTAAATAGCGATAAAGAAAGTTAGTAGAAACATTTACACCTACAAGTGCAATTATTAATAATATTAAGAGAATGAGCATCCCCCAAGCACGAATCACTTCTGAAAATGCTCTTTCTCCGGGCTTGGTTGGATACCAGTAAGATCCGGCGATCGCTGTGACATTTTCCCAAAATTTAGTAAAATCTGAATAAGTATTTGTTAGGGGTTTATTGCGCGAAACTTGGGCTTGCATATTCTAAAAATATAGTGGTTCTTATTTGAGGAAATAGTAGGAAGCAAGTTGCAATTTGGTTAACAATTGTCATAAATTGGTTATAAATAGAGTTTTTCTTAACTCAATTTCTTTGTGTAGCAATAAAACTACATTTGTAATTTATGATAGTGGTACTACACTATTTTACAGTGAATAGAGTGGGAAAAGGGAAAGAAATTGTATAAATTTCTCCTCTACTTCTCTGCTCTCTTGCTTCCATCCGGTAATTTTAGATTGGTAGACTACCGAGTTAATATGGTTGGTTGGCCTTATTAATAAATGCCATTTTATCTGTTACTAAGTGGTCATCTATAAAACCGCTACTTATGAAGTAGGAAAAGTAAGTTTTCAGTAAAATTTTGTCTAAGACAGGACATATAATATCAGTATTTGCTAGTCCATTTATAGTGTTTTGATAGTCAATATGTGGCTCTTGGTAGGTTTCTATTGTGGTTTTGGGTATGATATGTGACAACAATTTTAAGTTATCTGCGTCTGAGATTTTACTATGGCGTGAAATCTCTGAATACCATTGCTCTAAAGAAATCAGTTGCAAAGGGTATCCTAAAGAGTCAATTAAGTTAAATAAATGCTTGATCGGAGTGGAGTAAGGATTGACCAAATGAAATGCTTTGCTTAAAGATTCTTTCTGACATGACAAATGAACAATCATCTTGCTCACATAGTCCACAGGAGTCAAGTTATCTTCTAGGTCAATATCGGGGGCCATTCTCATTTGTAAACAACCTTTGACTAGCCTGCAAAATAAATCTTCTGTGTTACTAATCCCAGTTCGGCTGTGTCCTGTTATCCTTGATGCTCTATAAATAGAAACAGGAAGTCCTAGATCGCGGGCTTGCATAATTAATTTCTCTGCTACCCACTTGCTTTGGACATAGCCATTCTCAAGAGCTTGATATTGGTCAAGGGGATCTGATTCGAGGACTAATCCACCCTCATTTTGAGAAGATGCTGGTAAAACAGATGTTGTTGAGATGAAATGCAAAGGTTTTACCTTGATTTCACTGGCTAGTCGGATGATTTCTTGAGTCCCAAGTACATTAGTGGCTTTTAAAGCAGAGTAAGGATAGATGACATTGATCCAAGCACCACAGTGATAGATGACATCTATCTGATTAGCTAACTGCTGAAATTGTGATGTGGAAAGACCTAAATAGTTTTTCGTTAAATCTCCAACTATAGGAATAATGCGATCGCTATTGATTCCCTCCCAGAGTTTGTAGAATTTGAGTTGACTTTGCAGTTTCTGCTGTGCCTGTTCAATATTGGTAGCTCGAATCAGGCAATAAATATCAGCCTGAGTTTGTTGTAGGAGTTCATGCAGTAAATGAATTCCCAAAAAGCCTGTTACTCCCGTTAAAAAGATCCGTTTGGGCTTGTTGATGTAATCAAAAGGCTTGGTTGGAATATGAATGCTTGAATCTAAGACAGCTTCTGCTTTTAAATTGTTGATAGTTGCGGTGGTAATGGTGTCAGCCTGGGTTGTTTGTAAACTATTGACTCCTTTTGCGAGTTCTGCCACTGTAGGATTCTCAAACAGATAACGTAGGGGTAACTCTAGTTGAAAAGCCTCTCTTAACAGAGACATCACCTGCATCGCTCGTAAAGAATTTCCTCCTATGTCAAAAAAGTTGTTGTGAATGCCTAACTGTGTTGTTCCTAAAACACTGCTCCAAATATCTGCTATCAGTTTTTGTGTTGGAGTAGTGGGTAAAACAAAGTTGGTTAGGCCAATGTCTTGGGAGGGAGCGGGTAGCGCGCGACGGTCAACTTTTCCATTAGCAGTGAGTGGCAAAGCCTCCAGCATCACAAAAGCTGTTGGTATCATGTAGTTTGGCAGCTTTTGTTTTAAGAAGCTTTGTAATTCATTTTGGTCTAAGGATGGGTTACTAGAGACAACATAGGCAACTAACTGCTTATTACCTGGTTGGTCTTCTCTTAGCATTACCACTTGGGCAATGACATCGGGATGTTGAACTAATAGACTTTCAATTTCCCCAAGTGCAACGCGAAAACCTCTTATTTTCACTACATCATCAATTCGACCAATAAACTCGATATTGCCATCGGGTAAATAGCGTGCTAAATCCCCAGTTTTATATAATCTACTTCCTCCTACCTCCTGTCTCTCCGCAGTCGCTACAACGGGGAGCCACTGCGGTCTTGGGGTTTCCCCAAGTGGAGCTAGTGGCGTGGGAACCCCAACGGACAGTTCGCTCAAGTCGGGAAACCCGCCCACGCGACTGTCCTCCGCAACGCGCTGCTCTCTGCCTCCTGCCTTCACAAACGGGTTGGGAATAAATTTTTCCTCTGTCAATTCCGGACGGTTGAGGTAACCTTGTGCTAGACGCACGCCACCAATGTACAATTCGCCTTTAACTCCAATAGGTACTGGTTGGAGATTACTGTCGAGGATGTAGATTTCCGTATTGGCGACAGGACGACCAATGAGGACTGTATTGGTTTTTTCTGATTGGAAATGTTGCACATCATAGACTATGGCTGTAACCGAAGCTTCAGTGGGCCCGTAGGCGTTCAGACAAGTCACACGATTGCCCACCAATTGATGCCACATTGCCACTGTTTCCGGTAGTACTGTATCGCCGCCCACAGTCAATAAGCGTAGACTTTGCGGCACGGTGGCATAGGATTGAGATACTGCTACCATCCATTCATGCCAATAGGCTGGAGTCAGAGTCAAAACACTGAGCTGTTGTTGTTCAATAAACTGGGCAAAATTGGCAAAGGAAGAAAACATTTGAACCGGTCTTAACACTACTGTTCCGCCTTTAAACCAAGTGGGGAAGATTTCTTCCACTGCGACATCAAAGCCGAAAGCAGCAAATTGTAAGACGCGATCGCTGTTAGTCAGACTAAATGCTTCACTAATAGCACTGCTGTGATTTACCAAAGCTACATGAGTCAACATCACGCCTTTGGGTTTGCCAGTAGAACCAGAAGTGTACAGTACACAAGCCAAGTTTTCTGGTATAACTTGACTAACCGGATTTTCTGGATTTTGAGAATTCAGTACCTCAAACTCTTTGTCTAAAACAATGACTTTCACACCTTGGACTGGCAAGGAATTGAGTAATGTCTCCTGTGCGATCAGTACAGAAATTTGTGAGTCTTCGGATATGTAAGCTAATCGCTGTTGGGGATAATCAATATCTAGGGGGACATAACCGCCACCAGCTTTGAGGACGGCTAACAATGCTACGGTCATGGATAGCGATCGCTCTAAATAAATCCCTACCAAAACCTCTGGCCCCACACCCAGAGATTGTAGATAATGTGCCAATTGATTAGCTTGGATGTTTAACTGTTTATAAGTCAGTTGTTGATTGTCAAACACAACTGCTACTGCATCTGGTGTAAGTTCTGCCTGCTGCTCAAATAATTGATGCAGACATTTATCCCAAGGATAATCAGCCTGAGTATCATTCCACTCAACCAATAACTTTTGTCGCTCAACTGCTGTTAGTATCGGCAATTGGTCAATTCGCTCTTGGGGATTGCTGACAACTGCTTCCAACAAAGTCACAAAATGACCAGTCATCCGCTCGATGGTGCTATGGTCAAACAAATCGGTGTTGTACTCCCACACACCCACCATTCCGGTAGCAGTGTTCTGCATTGATAAAGTTAAATCAAATGCTGCCGTTACACTTTTGAGCGACAGTGAACTAACAGTTAACCCATTTAAATCCAACTGAGACACAGGTGAATTTTGCAGGATAAACATCACTTGGAATAGTGGTGTATGGGATAAATCCCGTTCTGGTTGCAACCCTTCCACCAGCATTTCAAAGGGCAAATTTTGATGAGTGTATGCTCCCATTGCTATTTCTCGAACACGACCCAGTAATTCACTAAAGCGCGGATTACCTGCCAAGTCACTACGCATGACTAAGGTATTGATAAAAAAGCCAATTAACCCTTCTATCTCTTGGCGATCGCGGTTAGCAATTGGAGAACCCACTAATATATCTTCTTGTCCTGTATAGCGATAAAGCAGGGTATCATAAGCAGCTAACAGCGTCATGAACAAAGTTACGCCTTGTTCTTGGCTGAGTTTTGTCAACTTATTCGTTAGTTCAGCAGACAGTGCAAACTCCTGAATTGTCCCGTTGTAAGTCTGCACAGCAGGTCTTGGTCTGTCTGTGGGTAGCGATAATAAAGCTGGTGCATCAGCAAGTTTTTGCTGCCAATAATTCAATTGAGTTTGTAATACATCTCCTTGCAACCAATCTCTTTGCCACAGAGCGAAATCTGCGTACTGTATCGGCAGTGGTGCTAAAGGTGACTCTTGACCCTGAGAATAAGCATTGTACAATGCTACTAGTTCAGAGATAAACACACCCATCGACCAACCGTCAGAGACAATGTGGTGCATACACAGTAATAAAATGTGTTCTGTCTCAGAAAACACTATTAATGTGCCTCTGACTAATGATTCTGTTGCCAATTCAAAGGGCTGAGTTGCTTGTTGTTGTAATAATTGCTGTGCAGCAATTTCTTTTTCGCTGGTAGATAAATGCTTAAAGTCAACAACTGATATTGTCCAATTCGTTTGGTTTTGAATAATTTGAGTTGGTATTCCATCAATGGTGATGAAGTTGGTGCGTAACGCTTCGTGACGCGCAATTATTTCTTGTAAGCTTTGTTCTAAGGCAGCAATTTGGAAAGTTCCTTCTAAACGCAATGCTTCGGGCATATTGTAGAAGGGACTGTCCGGCTCGAATTGGTCTAAGAACCACAGACGCTGTTGAGCATAAGATAGTGCAAGTTCTGCATTTTCTGACCGCCTTAAAATGGGTGGTGCAGATAGTTCTCTTGTTTGTTGTTGTAACTGCCCTATCAATTTGGCTAATTCGGCTACAGTTGCAGCAGCAAATAACTCACGCAGTGGTAGTTCCACTTTGAAGATGTTGCGAATGCGTGAAACTAATTGTGTTGCTAGTAGCGAGTGTCCACCGAGTTCAAAGAAGTTATTATAAATACCCACTTGCTCTACTTTTAGGACTTGCGCCCAAATTTGTGTTAGCAGTTCTTCAATGGGAGTGCGTGGGGCGACATATTTTTCTAGCAGTGTGCTGTCTAAATCTGGTTCTGGTAGGGCGCGGCGGTCAATTTTGCCGTTGGGTGTCAGGGGTAAGGACTCTAAGATTACAAACGCGCCCGGTATCATGTGTTCTGGTAGTTTGGTTTTTAAGAAGCTACGCAGTTCGTGGGCTGTGGGTTTAGAGTCTTGATGTGGTACGATGTAGGCGACTAGACGTTTGTTACCAGGGCTATCTTGACGGGCGAGTGCTACAACTGAGTTAATCTGAGGATGTTGGCCCAGGACGGTTTCAATTTCTCCCAACTCAATGCGGAAGCCCCGGATTTTCACCTGATTGTCGATGCGCCTTATGTATTCAATATTACCATCTGGTAAATAACGCCCCAAATCCCCAGTTTTATACAATTTTGAATTATCAAAGGGGTTGGTGATAAATTTCTCATTGGTCAATTCAGGGCGGTTGAGATAGCTTCGCGCTAGTCCGACACCACCAAGGTACAATTCTCCTGGTACACCAACGGGTACAGGTTGTAAATGTTGGTCAAGGATATAAATTTGCGTATTGGCAATGGGACGACCGATGGGAATAGTTGTGGCTGTCGCTGCTAAATCCTCTACTAAATACCAAGAAGAAAAAGTAGTATTTTCGGTTGGACCATAAACATGGAGCAAGTGTTGAGGAGCGCCTTTTTCTAGAACTTCCTGCACCCATCTGGGATCAACTGCTTCCCCACCAAATAGTAGATATTTTAAAGAACTAAATGCTTGCGGGACAAGACTGGCTAATTGATTGAATAACGCTGTAGTTAAAAATAAGACGCTGACTTTGTGTGAGCGGATATTGACGGCTAATTGTTCTGGAATCAACAATACGGATTTAGTGATAATGACTAGCACCGCTCCGTGTAGCAATGCTCCCCAAATTTCAAAGGTGGCTGCATCAAAAGCAATATTTGCGGCTTGTGCCACACGGTCATCGGCTGTTAGTTGGATGTAATTGGTGTTTAAAACCAGTCGATTTACGGCCTGATGAGTGACGGTGACTCCCTTGGGTATGCCTGTAGAACCGGAGGTATAAATTACATAGGCTAGACTTTCTGCACTGACTGTGCTGTTGAGATTATCCTGATTTGCCAGGGATATGCTGTTCCAGTCTGTGTCTAAGCAGACGACACGCGCTTGCTGTCCAGGAAGAAACTCTCGTAATTTCTCTTGAGTTAGTAGTACTTTTATTTGAGTGTCTGCGAGCATGAAGCTTAAGCGTTCAGCAGGATATTCAGGGTCAAGTGGCACATAAGCCCCTCCTGCCTTAAGTATGCCCAATAGTCCCACCACCATTTCTAAGGAACGCTCCACACATAACCCTACCAGCACATCTGCTCCCACACCCAAGGACTTTAGATAGTGTGCTAACTGGTTGGCGCGACTATTCAACTTGTGATATGTAAGATATTTGTTGTCAAATACTACCGCCACTGCATCGGGTGTGCGTTCTACCTGTTCTTCAAACAACTGATGGATACACTTATCAGCAGGATAGTCTGTTTGAGTATTGTTCCACTGGAGTAATAACTGTTGTTGCTCAATTTCTGTTAGTAGAGGTAATTCCCCAACTTTCTGATGGGGATTAGTAACTATTGCTTCTAACAAAGTCTGGAAATGACTTATCATCTTAGCAATTGTATCCCCCTCAAACAGATCGCTGTTATATTCCCACAACCCAATTAATCCCTTTTGTGTTTCCCACATCGAGAGGCTTAAATCAAACTTAGCTGTACCCCGCTCGACCATCTCTGGGGTCAGACTAATACCCGGTAACTCTATAGTATCGAGTGAGAAATTTTCCAAAACAAACGACACCTGAAACAGCGGGTTGTAGCCGAGAGAACGTTCCGGCTGTAGTGCTTCTACCACCTGCTCAAATGGAATGTCCTGGCTTGCGTGAGCATCCCAGACAACAGAACGGACTTTTTCGAGTAACTGGGAAAAACTAGGATTCCCTGCAATCTGGGTACGCAGCACCAAGGTATTGACAAAAAAGCCGATTAGTGGATCAATTTCTCGGCGATCGCGGTTAGCAAAAGGCGAACCAATACAAAGGTCATCCTGACCACTGTAACGATGCAGTAAAACAGCAAAAGCTGTCAGCAGGGTCATAAACAAAGTGACACCTGACTTTTGGCTCAGAGCCACCAGTTGAGAGGATAAATGCGCGTCGATTTGAAATTCTGTGGTAGCACCAGCGAAAGTCTGCACTGGAGGACGAGGATAATCTGTTGGCAACTCCAACAAGGGTGGTGCGTCAGCTAACTGTTGTTTCCAGTAATCAAGTTGCTTTTTTTGAACTTCTTTAGTTAACCATTGGCGTTGCCAAAGGGCAAAATCAGCGTATTGTATCGTTAACTCTGGTAAGGGATATGGTTTTCCTTTTGTAAAAGCTGGATAGAGCACTTCTAATTCTTTGAAGAATACCCCCATTGACCAACCATCCATAATGATGTGGTGCATGGTTAATATCAACAAATGGGATTCTGGTTCTTGTCGCATTAGGCTAGCTCGAATTAAAGGATCTGTCCCCAAGTCAAAGGGCTGGCTAACCTCCTGAGTAATAATCTGTTGCACAGAAGCTGCTGTTAAGTTCTGCACGTCTACCACAGGTATGGTGATAGTTAAATTAGGTCTAATTGCCTGAAAAGGGACACCTTCTACCGTAGGAAAGTTAGTTCGTAAGGCTTCATGACGGCGAATAATTTCGTTGATACTCTGTTCTAAAGCTATCACAGAGAGCTTACCAACAATTCGTAGTTGGAAACTTTCATTGTAAAACGTGCTTTTCCCATCTAATTGATAAAGAAACCACATCCTCTGCTGGGCAAAAGATAAAGGCAAATCTTTATCTCTAGAAACTGGAACTAGAGGGATAGAAGTTAATTGTGTGGCTGTTTGAGCTTCTTGGAGAAAAGCCAGGATTTCTGTTTTCCGTTCCTTGAGTTCCTGCTTTATTTCTGCTGTCATTGCTCCTTTGGGAGCGCGATAGCGTAACTGATTATCTTCAATCCAGATTTTGATATCTAAAGTATTTAGTAAAGATAAAAATTCAAATATTGACATTTTATAAATAATCCTCTTCGTATTCTTGTTCGAGTGTTTCAATAAAGGTATTCTTGCTTTGGGTTACTGTTTGAATCGCCTCAATGGTTTGAGCTAAACCAACAATGGTAGGCGCTTGAAACAAACGCTGGAGAGACAATTCTAGAGATAAATCTTCGCGTAACCGCGCAATTACTTGACCAGCTAACAGGGAATTTCCTCCTAACTCGAAAAAGTTGTCGTGAATGCCTAAAAGTGGCACTCTCAGAACTTGCTGCCAACATTGAGCAATTTTGAACTCTATCTCGTTGCGTGGTTCTATGCGCTCCCTAATTTCCTGAGAGTTAATTTTCCTAATTAGGCTGGCGCGGTCAATTTTGCCGTTTTCGAGGCAAGGCATTTCTGGCAGTTGTACTAAGTTGCAAGTACAAGAAGTTCCAAAGCGGTCTTGCACTCGCAAATCTGGTAATTTAACCTCATCACCTGTGGTCGTGAAATAAACAGTTAACTTCTGTAAATTAAAGAGTTGAGATTGCCAATGTTGAATGTTTTGGTTGCTACCATCCAAACCTATCAATAGATTTGTTTGTTGGTGTTGTAAACAGGACAGTATTGAAGAGATTGCTTGAGAGGAAGACATGACATAGAAACCTTTAGCGCGGATCAGATTCTTCATCTGATATCCTTGGCTCATTCCTGTCTCATCCCACATACTCCAACTGAAACAATAGCTTGCTAATTCACTGTGGGAATTTTGGTAATGAGAAAAGCGATCGAGAAAACTATTAGCAGCAGCATAAGCACCAACAGCAGTACTACCAAAAAAACCGTGTGCCGAAGAAAAGTTTATAAAAATACTGCCCTGATTGTCTTTGAATAATTGATGCAATGCCCAAGCACCCAACACTTTGGGACGCAGTATTGCTGCTAAATTCTCCTGAGTCTCATCAAGTACAAGTTGCTCATGAAAAGTTCCAGCTAAATGAAGTATCCCATCCAAATTTTTACTCCATTTGTATTGGGCTTCTTCAACGATTATTTGTAACTGTTTTAAATCACAAATATCAACAGTTTCGTAAATTACTTCTCCCCCAAGCTGCTCTAGTTCTTGATAGACTTTTATGTGTCTTTCTGAAGTTAAAGGAGTTCTGCCAACTAACAGTAATCTAGCTTGGTAATGTTTTAGCAAATATCGTGCAATTTCAATAGCAATACCACCAAGTCCTCCTGCGATCAAATAAGTCCCACCTTGCTTGAAGCTAATTGAGGATTTAGGTTTGCTTGTAAAATCAACTTTTTCTAGACGAGGAACAAAACGCTGCCCATTTCTGTAAGCTACTTCTCGTTCTTTTGAAGAAACTTGTATCTCTTGTAAGATAAAATCTCCATTTGTTTTAACTTCAGCAAAGGTTAAATCAATGTGGCGACAGTTTAACCAAGGTAATTCTTGAGGAATCGTTTTCAATAGCCCTAATACTGCTGATTTCTCATAAGCTATAGGGTCATCTGAAGAAATGGATTGAATATGAGAAGAAATAAATAGCAATTGAACTGAATTGTCAACACCCTGAACTTTGGCTAAAGCTTGAACTAAGAACAATAAACTGTATATTCCATGTTCTTGTGCTTGTTCCAGAGCATCAATGCTTTTGACTTCACCAATATATTGGTCATAAGTCCATAAGTGCAGAATCTGATCAATAATAATATTATCTGTTGCTAGGGATTCGAGTAATAGTTGGTAGTCCTTGCCTTGTCCTGGGGTAATTGTGTAGTGTGAGCGATTGATTTTGCGGAAATCATCTCCGGGTGAAATAGTTATGTATGGCAGGTTATATTCTGTCAAAATTTGACATAAATAAGACCCCAAACCGCAAGAATCTAGAAATACTAAAGTGGAATTAGTAACAGTTAAAGCAGAATTAAAAGTAATGGGAGATTTGGGTTGCCATACTTGACGGTAGAACCAGTTGGGAATGGTATTGGCATTACCCAGTAATATATCAATGCGTTTAATAATTGATTTGAACTCGCCTGTATGGAAACGCTGGCTCAGTTGCGATCGCTGAATTTTCCCAATAGCAGTTTTCGGAATAATTTCTTTATTGACTGGAATTAAATAATCTGGATTTATACCTACTTTATTAACAACAGCAGTACGAATTTCCCTAAGCAGAGCTAACAAACTGGCATCATCAGTAACAGAAGTATTGAAAAAGATAGCTAGTTTATCAGTATTAATTCCTGGTTGTCTGACTGCACAGGTAGCTGTATAAGAAACTTCTACTCCTTCGATTTCTTCAACAGCGGCCTCGATTTCGTGACAGTAGTAGTTTAGTCCATTGATGATAATGACATCTTTCTGCCGACCAGTAATAGTTAAACGTCCTTGATGGAGAAATCCCAAATCCCCCGTATTAAACCAACCATTGGCGGTAAAAACTTCTTGGTTTGCTTGGGGATTCTGATAGTAACCACTAGTAACAGATGCACCTTTTACTTGTAAACGACCAATGGTATTTTCTGTAACTACCTGTTCATTTTCATCAACAATCCGCAACCAAGCGCCAGCAATAGGTGGCCCTAGTTCTACAAATAAACTATCATCTGATGAAGTTTCGAGAGCAAAGCTGTTAGAGTAAGTAATACCAGAAGAAGTTTCGCTCATCCCAAAGGCTGGATGAATTGCATCGGTTGGTAAACCATAAGGGCGAAGCAGCTTTAAAAAACTCTTGGCTATCTTAGTGACAATGGGTTCTCCTGCGTTGATGATAAAACGCATTGATGATAAATCCCACTGTTTTTGCTGAATATCGTTCGCGCGATACCGTTCGCGCAGCGTTCCGTAGAAAAGGTCACCAAAGGCATCGCAAATGAGGGAAAAGGCAAAGTTAGGGGCCCAACTAATCGTTGCTTGATGAAAGTCAATCAAATCTAGCCACTTGAGTGGATTCTGCACAATCAAGTCAGTTGGTACATGAATTTGTTGGCAACCTAAACTAACAGCCATAATACTAAGAGATACCAATGCACCGACATGATCCAAAGGCATCCAGTTTAAAACGCTTTCCTGGCTTGAGAAATGACCCATTAAAATTAAGCCAGTCGTCATACTCAAGATGTTGCGATGATTGAGCATCACACACTTGGGTATTCCAGTGCTTCCAGAGGTCAAAAACAAAATCGCTAAATCCTCTGGCTGACTTTGATGTAATTGGAAATCCGGTTCACACTCACGCAACTTATCAACAGTTGCAATTTGAAAGTTTTTTAAGTTGAACAGCCTGAAAAAATCATCAATGTTAGAAGCTAAAGAAACACTTGTCAGCACTAGGGGTTTCTCTAGCATCTGCCATGTGTTTTGTAATTTGCTGGCGGTACTATTGCTTGGCTTGTATGTTGGGGCGATAGATACTGGCACAGGAACAAAGCCCCCAAGCACACAACCCCAAAAAGCACTCAGGAAATCTTGATTATCTTCTAGTTGAAAAATTACTTTATCTTGGGGCTTGAGTCCTAGCTTTCTCAATCCAGCTAAAATTCTTTGGGCATCCTGCCATAATTGGCGATAAGACTGCACTCTCTTACTACCATCATGTTGAACGTAAATAATACCTTTAGTTGAAGTTTCAGCTGCTCGTTGCAATACTTCCACTAAAGTTTTAGGAGCGTCTTCGGAGTATTGCAGTGGTTCCCCGTGACTAATGGCTAACTTCTTTGACGAAAACGGG
The DNA here is from genome assembly GCA_003326215.1 of Nostoc minutum NIES-26. Classification (GTDB taxonomy): domain Bacteria; phylum Cyanobacteriota; class Cyanobacteriia; order Cyanobacteriales; family Nostocaceae; genus Dendronalium; species Dendronalium minutum. The sequence goes on from LXQD01000142.1 coordinate 14,277, forward strand.
TTCTTGTTTTCTATCTTTTGACTAGGTGTAGTTACTTGTACTTTTTGTTGGCTATCTTCAGAGACAAAAACTTGAGTCTCGCCTAGCAAATCCTCCAAATGCACAGGAGGCATACTTGCCACTTTTGGTTCAATTACCACCGCAACACGTTCAATTTCTGATAATAAATCTAATTGCCCTTCTATACGATATATTAAGTCAGAGTCAATAACTTCTAAACTGGCTAGAGTAGTTTCATCTATCTGCCCTGCATCTGTTAGGGGTATGGTGGATATTAGTACAAATGCTGTGGGTATCAATTCGCTAGGCAGAATTGTTTGCAGGTGAGACAACAATTGTTCTGGTACAAATAAGCCTGAAGGAACTATATAGGCAACTAGTTCTTTTTTTCGCGTTTTGGTTTGTCTTTCTCTGACTACACAATCATCTACAGTCAAACTCGACCTAATAGCAACTTCTATTTTTTGGCATAGAAAAATTTGATTGTTTGAGGTCGCTAAAATTTGACTATGATTATTTAAATACACAATATTAAACTCCACTGTTCATGAATTAAAATTGTTCGTAATCAAATATCACACATCTATCTATTCTACTTATTTATTTTTTATATAACTAACAGTAAATAACATAGATAATCTCAGTTGTTTCAATAAAATACAATAGCATTTAAAATATTTATATCTCCAAATAAAAATAAATTGTAGTTGTTCAAATCTGAGTAAACGTCAAATTCCGATCCATTTCAGCACATGAGGATCTTTGTTATAGCGATAGGTAAAGCCGTCTCTAGCGGCAATAGTCTCTCCTTGATTATTAATTTGTAGCTTATTTTGTAAATGAGTTTGTGTTAATAAGATAGGTGTTTGTACATCTTCCGGCATGAACGCTAATCTTTCGGTAGGATAAGCTGGATCTAGTGGAACATAAGCCACTCCCGCTTTGAAAATAGCGAGTATTCCGATTACCATTTCTAAGGAACGCTCAACACAAATTCCCACCCGAACTTCTGGTTTAACTCCTAGCGATCGCAAATAATGAGCTAATTGATTGGCACGGTTATTTAATTCCCGATAAGTTAAATGTTGTTGATATACAACTGCTATGGCATCGGGAATTTTTTCTACCTGTTCTTCAAATAAAACATGAAAACATGTATAATTAAAGCAATTTATTTGTTGATGATTTTCTAGTGTAATTATTTCTTTTTCTTTATCTGCACTGAGTAAAGATAATTGAGAAATATATTGTTGTAAATTATTTGCCATTCCTCCCAGCAATATTTGGAAATGCCCAATCATGCAGTCAATCGCTTGTTCGTCAAAGCAGCTATTATCATAAACAATCCTGCCTGCTAATTGGGAACCGGGATTAATTAATAATGTGATAGGATAATTTGTGCGCTCAAAACAACTAATATGACTCATTTCTAATGTTGTTTTGGTTTCTTGTTTAGCAGAATCTAGCGGATAATTTTCAAATATTAAAATACTTTTAAAAAGTGGTAATCCTGTCGGAATATCACTTAATTGTTGAATTTCTGCAAGAGAAAAATAAGCATATTGTTCTTGTTCTAATGCTTGGGTTTGTAATTGCTTGAGCCAGGATAATAATTCTGTTTTTCCGTTAACCTGTGTCCGTATTGGGAGAGTGTTAATCAATAGCCCCACCATCGAGTCTACTTGCTCAAACGTCGGTGGACGACCAGATACAGTTGCACCAAAGACTATATCACTTTCCCCACTGTAGCGGGAAATTAATAATGCCCATGCTCCCTGCACCAAATTATTCAAAGTTAAATGGTGCTGTCGCGCTGCAAATTGCAATTTTTCAGTTACCGTTTGAGATAATTGAAAGCGTTGCTCATGATATGTTCCACTTCCCTTGTTACCCCCCAATAAAGTAGGAGTTTCAAAGCCCTGAAGAGTTTTTTGCCAAAAGTTTTTTGCTTTATCGCTATCCTGTTGCTGTAACCATTCAATATATTCTCTATAAGGACGAACTCTCTGGAAGCGTAAATGTTCACCTCGTTGATTTGCTTCATAAAAAGCCAAAACTTCTTTGAGGACAATCTGCATTGACCAGCCATCAAAGAGGATATGATGATGACTCCAAATCAATTGGTATTTCTGCTCTGTTAGCTGAATGATGGTAAAACGCATTAGAGGAGCTTGAGCCAAATCAAATCCCTTTTGGCGATCGCTGCCTAATTGAAACAATGCTACTTTTGCGATCGCTCCTGTAGATAAATCCAAACTAGCCTGGAGTTCAGCATCTTTAGTTGCGATCGCTTTTTGTTGTTCTGCTGCCGATAAGTGCGACAAATCAAAGACGCTCAATGGTACAGATTCCTGGGTAGCGGCGTTAATTTGCAGCCAGTTTTCCCCTTCTTGCACAAACCGCAAACGCAAAGCATCGTGATGCGCTAACAACTGTTGAACTACTTGCTGCAATAGTTCAGGTTGCACATCTGACGGCACTTCTAGCAGTGCTGACTGGTTAAAGTAATTGGGTTCGGGTAATTTCTGCTCGAAAAACCAATGTTGAATCGGTGTCAACCTTACAGAACCAGTTACTAACTCTTGTTCAGCGTTGATTTGGCGAGTGATACCTACTACAGCCGCTAACTCTGCAATCGTTTGATACTTAAATAGCTGTTTTGCAAGTTGAACCTCGCTAATTGGGTTGTCTGTACTGTGGGTTGCAATGACTTCCCAATCCGTATCTAAACAAATTGTTTTTCCGGTATAACCTAGCAATTTTTCTTGGAATTTATCTTGCGCCAGCAAAAAGCCGAGTTGCGTATCTGCAAGAATATCAGCGATTCGCTCTTGGGGATAAGCAGGGTCAAGGGGAACATAAGCACCGCCAGCTTTGAGAATGCCGAGTAAGCCAGCGATCGTGTCTAGGGAACGCTCAACGCAGATACCAACCAGGGTTTCTGGTTTGACTCCCAAACTTTGTAGATAGTGGGCGATTTTGTTGGAGCGATCGCTCAATTCGCGGTAAGTTAATTTTTGCCCATCCTGTTCTACAGCTACAGCATCAGGCGTTAACTCTACCTGAGCCTCAAACAACTTATGGATACATTCACCAGAAGAATACTCCTTGTGAGTCTGATTCCACTTCATTAACAACTGCTTCTGAGACTGGGTTAGCAGTGGTAAATCAGAAATTCGCTGCTCTGGGTTAGCAACAATCACCTCTAGTAAACTTTGATACTGCTCTACCATTTGCTGGATTGTGGCAGCGTCGAATAAATCAGTGTTATATTCCCAAATAGCCGTAATTCCCTGCTGTTTACCATATTGCGGGATCAAAACAACATCAAGGTCAAACTTTGTTGATTTGTTGCTGAGGGCTACATTTGTTGTGATGTTCAAGTTTGGCAGAGTTAAGTCTGGTCGGGGAGAATCATGGAAGCTAAACATTACTTGAAACAGAGGATTATAACTTAAGTTCCGTATTGGTTTCAGAACCTCCACGACCTTATCAAAGGGTAAATCTTCGTTAGCAAAGGCTTCCAGCGTGACTTGGCGGACTCGATTTAACAACTCCCGAAACGTAGGATTACCAGACAAATCGGTGCGTAAAACTAAGTTATTGACAATCATGCCAATTATCTTCTCGATTTGGTGCATCCGGCGATTGGCAACAGCAGACCCGATAAAAATATCGTCTTGTCCAATGTAGCGGCGCAATATTATTAAAAAAGCCGCCAGCATGGTCATGAATAAAGTGGTTCCCTCTTGACGGCTGAGAGTTCTCAAAGACTCACACAAGGTAATAGGCAACTCTACCCTGATTTGAGTGCCATTGTAAGTTTGTTCTACTGGTCGATATACAAGAACTTGCAGGCTCGTTTGCTCTTAGCAAATACTCAGCACTTTCATGTACTTCTAGGTTAAAAGGGCGTGCCATTACTTCCTCAAGAGTTTTTTCTTCTATGCTCTTTATTCTACAGTTCTATGCACCCTCACTTAGACTTGGTATTACATCAAACTGTTTACAAGTGCATTTAAAAATAATCTCAGTTTTTTTAATAAAATGCAATACCAGATAAGACAGTTAAAGAAACAGTTAATTGGACATTTAAGACAGTTAAGTAGACATTTAAGATATTTAAGATATTTAAGACAGTTAAGCGGACAGTTAAGACAGTTAAAAGATTTAAAAATTTAATTTCTTAACTGTCTTAACTGTCCTTGCAAGCACACTTAATTAGTGGTATATGTTTAAGGGTTAAAAAAATAGGACTTACGCAACTGACAAATTAAATCAAGGTGAGGGTTACCAAAGGTTCAGAGTATAGATTTATTGACGATTAACAATTGACCATTGACAGCCTCAACTCAACTAGATATTTACGACACCTAGCTTTAGTCCTGAACAAATTTTGCCAAAGGAAAAATAGCAATGTATACAAATACAGTCAAAGTATCAGATATCCAAGTATTGCCATTTTTTGCGCGCTTCTTGCAAGAGCAATCTGCATCTGAAAATGAAAAGCCAGATACTCCTCCTCCTACTCCTCCTACTCCTCCTACTCCTCCTTTCACTTTCAAGTTTCCTTCCGATTTGGAAGACCGTTAAGGGTTTGATAACTAAACAAATATCCTAAGCAGCAGAGGCGGCAGGGCGAACGCACGGTATTTCTAAAACCCTTGCAGGATAAGGATATTGACGAAAAAATAGGCTAACTTTAAAAACGCCAAAACCCTTGCTATTAAAGGATTCTTATACTTTAGATGCGTTTGCCCTGCTACTGCAACTCCCACTTATTTTGCTCCTCATCGGCTGGTAAATCCCTATAATAGCGGCCGTGCCTATACTTTAATCGATGGTGGAGTATTTGCTAATAATCCAACCCATTTAGCTATTTTAGAAGCACAAATTAGTAGTAAACGCCAAGACAAAAAAGTCCTTAATACAGAAGATATCTTGGTAGTTTCTTTGGGTACAGGTTCGCTAACAAACGCTTATCTTTATAAAGAAGTCAAAAATTGGGGACTTTTGCAATGGGTCAGACCGCTTTTAAATATTGTGTTTGACGTGATTGCAACGTCTGCATCAGGGGGCAGTGTCGCCGCCGTTGTTGCTATGCTTTCATCGCTGGGCGGGCCTTTAGGCTTGTTAGGAGGTTTAGGACTACTTGGTCTAGTAGGCATTCTCGGGGAATACATAGCAGCATTTGGAATTGAAAACATTCTCAAGCTCATCTATACAGAACGTAGCAAAACCGAATCTGTGAGATTTCTTCTCAAAGAAATTAAAGAGTTACCCATTACAGATGAGCTTAAACTGAAACTGAAACATCATATCAGCCCAGTAGTAATTACTGAGCCTGAAGAAGAGGCTGCTCCAAGAACAGTCGAAATTGTTGATGAGTAACCAGTAACTTAATACATTCGATTTGAACCCCCTCTAGCGCTTTTTTTAAGGAGAATTTAGGAGAATTTAAAAATCTTCAATTTTTAAAACTAAAAATGGCCTCTGAGTCTAACTTAATTCTCAAGCAGACAATTGTTGAATATTTATTACTTTCTGTTGAGCAAAGCGGAGGGTTATTGATTGTTGGTCCTAGCGGTAGAGGTAAAAGTTCTCTATTAAGAGCGATCGCTGGTTTATGGAACGCGGGAACTGGTCGTCTAGTGCGTCCTTCCTTGAATGATGTTTTATTCCTACCTCAGCGTCCTTATATCATTTTGGGTACTTTGCGCGAACAACTACTCTATCCGCATACAGACCGCAAAATGAGCGATCGCGAACTCGAACAAATTTTACAACAAGTTAATCTGCAACACTTGCTTACTCGTGTAAATGGCTTTGATACAGAAGTTCCTTGGGAGAACATATTGTCGTTAGGAGAACAACAAAGCCTCGCTTTTGCAAGGCTATTAATTACGTATCCTAGTTTCACTATCTTAGATGAAGCGACGAGTGCTTTAGATTTGAAGAACGAAGGTAATTTATATCAACAGTTACAAGAAACGAAAACAACTTTTATCAGTGTTGGTCACAGAGAGAGCTTATTTAATTACCATCAATGGGTATTATAACTTTCACAAGAATCTAATTGGCAACTTGTTTCTATAGAAGATTATAGACAGCAAAAAGGAATTGCTATTAGACCATCTGAAAAAGAGCAAATCACAGGCTCATGAAACCAAACGATGAAAACGGTAAACTACCACCCCAACAGCGTCCTTTTCGCAGGCTGATAATTTCGGGGTCGAATCGCCGTCAATACAACTGCCCTGGCGTTGACTCCAAATCACGTACCTTAATGCTACGCATGGCAGAACGCCTGCCTCAGAATTGGGAAATTGACTATGAAGATTTAGGTAATGTATACGCTCGTGCCAGAATTCAAAGCTGTAATGCCTGTGTTTCTACTTCAGAGTAACACCCAGATGCAACTAAATATTCCCCCCAAGGATTCTTCTGTCGCAGCACAACAACAAGCAGGACTCAATCAAGATATCAGGTGGGATATCAACAAAGGTGAAAGAGAAATATTACGCGAGAAAAAATAAATAGCTTAACTAATTCTCAGCATGGTAACAAGTTTTTAGCAGTTTTCCCCAGGTTGCATCATAAGGATGCACAAGTTGGGTTGGGTGTTCGTCATCTTTAAACATGGGTCGTGTTTCATTTGCCCACTGAAAAAGACCACCGCTCAAGTTAAAAATCTGGGAAAATCCTTTCCTCTGAAGTTGTTGGGCAACTTGAGCGCTACGATAACCAACCGAGCAATACACAACGATTGGTGTGTCTTGTGAAACTGTCGAGAGTGCTGTTAGGTCGGGTGCAACAGGATCGATACGCATAGCTGTTTTGATGTGACTGACTGCATACTCTGCTTGGCTTCGGGCATCAAGCACAAACGGTTGTAGCTTTGCAGAGTCTAATAGCCAAGCAGCAAACTCTACTGTCGTTATCTGACTAACATTTGGAAAACTCAACTTGATGAAGAGTTTGAGTAAACGTAGTGCAAGCGATCGCAATGTGGTTTTCATGCTCCAATACTTTATCAGCCAATTGGAACCCCAGCAACTAAACCTGTTTGCAAACAATTGCTGAAACTAGGCGCTTTTCTATAAGACGCTACGCAAGCGCGCCATTGCTCTTAATTTTCCTCTAAGAAGGATAGGCGATCGCACATTTGAGTAGTTTGTCTTTGCACTTAGTTTCCTAACTCGATCTAAGTAGGTCTTCGTGAATATTTATCGTGAGGATAAGGCAGGAGGCAGGAGGCAGAAGGCAGGAGGGAAGAGGTTTTTAGCTGAGTTAACCTTTTGTAACATAGTTTGGTTTTTTCTCACCGACTTACTTATAGCGATCGTTCCAAAAATAGACGTTAACTAATAACGGTTTTGCCGAACGAGTTCTCCCAAGGAGTGCCCAAAGGGTAGAAAGTAGCGTCCTAGACTTCGACTGCCTCACCGTGTCATCATCTCTAGCCGTCTTTTGGAGAACTGGTATTATACCCTACCTCCATGAAGAATTTTTTTGCGTAAGTTTTAATTGTCTTTTTTTATTTCCCATGTCTCAACAAGCATATGTTATGGGCATCATAATCCCAAGCTGAATAAATAAGCTAGCAGCCAGGAAACTCATTGGCAGCGTTTTCATATACAACTGTACTATCGACCGATGGTAGATAATTTTAGACGTTATCTCTTTGTTTCTCGATATAATTTATACGCTGGGTTGACTTTGGGATGCCTACAGATGCAATTGGGAGTCATCTGTAGCATAGGTATTTGGACATTCTCAGTAGCTAAGTCACAAGCTGTTCAACCACATCAGAACTGGAAATCAGCTTCAGAATTAATCGAGCAAGTCACTAAAGCAAATCCTGAGTCAACAGAGCAACACTCAAAGCTCAAAACTCTGAACTTAGAACTCTCGATACCGCTTCCCTATCGATTAGAGCTAAAACCTATTTTGATTGCGGCACCCGAAAACTTCAATCCTGGGCTGCGATTACCACCAGCGTTACCCAAACCACTCCAGAATTCTAACCAACCAACAACTTCCACCGAACCTAGAACGCCGGATGCAGTTTTGGAAAGTATTGATACGGACTATCGCTATGACACAGACAACTTTGGTCAAACCAATTTATTCATCGAACCAACGGCTCAGTTTCGATTAAGAAATGGCAACAAGATATTTTTTAAGACAGGTTTTGACTTTTTTGAGCAACCCGGTGTTGAATCAATTACCAATGTTCCCTTGCAAGTTGGATGGCAAGGAAAAATCGGGCAAGTGACATTGCAAACAGCAGCCGGAGTCGATATATTCAACCGTTTACCTACAGCTCTCAATCTCAATGCTAAGGTGGAGCTTCCCATTTCGCCAGCGAAAGTTACACCATCAGGTCGATTGCGATCGCTAGTAGTACTATCAGGTAACTTAGAACAAGGGCCTTATAAATCCAATGCCCGAACTTTAGACAATCAAATTACTGCTTGGCGATTTGGGCCTGATTTATACTGGCAAATTGACCGTGACACCAGTTTGTTTTCGTCATTGCGTTTGGGTAGTTACAACGATGGTAATTCCGAAGTCCAGTCTTTTAGTAGGCTAGAGCGCAAGTTCGGACAGTTTTCTCTGGCAGCTAACTTATTCACTTGGAATTACGATCGCGATTTAGAACGCACAAGTGGCTATTTCTCTCCACAAGATTTCCTGGTTTACAACGCTGAGGTGGCTTGGGAAGGAGATATTACTAAGTTCTTACGCTGTCGCCTGGCTGCCAACTTAGGACGGCAGCGACTTAAAGGAGAATTTGACAACGCTAATACCTATCAAACGCGCTGTACGGTAAAGCTGTCGCCCAATATAGAAGCAGACTTGGGCTATAGCTTTAGCAATGTCCGCAATCAAGATACAGGAGAAAGCGCTTACAGTGGTAACTCTTTGGCAGGGCAGTTGCGTGTCAAATTTTAAGAGTCAAGAACAAAGGCAGAAGGATGAAAGCACCATTACCTGATAACGAACCACAACGAATCGAGTCTCTTTTGGAGTATAAAATCCTCGATACTCCCGCGGAAGCTGCCTTTGACGACCTCACTCGTTTAGCCTCATATATTTGTGGAACTCCCATTGCCTTAGTCAGTTTAATTGATAGCAATCGCCAGTGGTTCAAGTCAAAAGTCGGTTTGGAGGCATTAGAAACACCGCGAGATGTGGCATTCTGCGCCCATGCGATTCTGCAACAGGAAGTTTTTGTTGTGCCTGATGCTACTAAAGACGAAAGGTTCGCTACCAACCCGTCAGTCACTTCTGAGCCTAATGTTCGGTTTTATGCTGGTATACCGCTGACTAATGCAGAAGGATATGGACTAGGAACACTTTGTGTAGTTGACTATGTACCCAGAAAGCTCTCTCCAGAACAGGTTGAAGCATTACGAATTCTAGGTCGCCAGGTAATCAAGCAACTAGAAATGCGGCGCAACTTAGCAAATTTGGTATTGGCGAGTGATACGCGCAAACAGGCACAGAAGAAACGCAAACAATTTTTTAAAAGAGTTGCTGGCGGGTTTGGGTTAGCATCGGCAATTTTAGTTTTGATTGGTGTCATTTCCTACCAAAACACAAGCGTATTGATTGATACTCATAATCAGGTACAAAAAACCCAAGAGAAAATCAATAGGCTGGAAGAACTACTATCCGAGATGAAGGATGCTGAAACTGGACAACGCGGTTACATCCTCACTGGACAAGAAAGTTATTTGGAACCTTATCAAGCAGTACTTGCGAATATCGATGAAAAAATTAAAGAACTGAAGGATTTAATCGCAGATCAACCCAGCCAACGAAAGCAGTTCGCAACCCTTGAACCCTTGATAGCTGCAAAACTTGCCGTACTCAAACAGTCTATATACCTGCGCCAAAATCAGGGATTTGAGGTGGCGTTGCAGCTAATCCAGACAAATCAGGGAAAAAATCTGATGGATGATATCCGCAAGGTTATCAATGAGATGTCTAATGAGGATAGAGGGTTGCTTCAGCAGCAGTCACAAGCTGCAAAAACCAGTGCCAGCAAAACGATTTTGACGCTTGCGATCGCTATTTGCCTGAGTTTTTTGATTCTGGCTATAATTTACTACTTTATTTATCGTGAGGTCAGAGAGCGTAAATTCACAGAGGACACACTAAACAAAGAACGCAATTTTATCTCAGCAGTGCTTGATACAGCTAGTGCTTTGGTAGTAGTTCTTGATGCCCAAGGGCAAATTGTTCGCTTCAATCAAGCTTGCGAACAAACGACTGGTTACTCATTTGATGAAGTCAAGGGCAGGTATTTCTGGAATTTGTTTTTACTTCCAGAACAGGTAGGCACGGTTAAAGCAGTTTTTGAGCAGTTGCAAACTAGTGAAGGGCCTAAAGAATACGAAAGCTATTGGGTAACCAAGGATGGCAGTCGGCGGTTAATTGCTTGGACTAAGACTATTTTGCAAGACTATGAGGGCGCAGTGGAATACATTGTTGCCACAGGTATTGACATCAGCGATCGCAAACGCACCGAACAGCATTTAAAAGCACAGTATGTTACAACACGCGTCTTAGCAGAGTCCACAACAATTAATGAAGCCATGCCCCAAATTATGCAAGGAATCTGCGAGAGTTTGGCATGGGATTTTAGTGAAATTTGGATGGTGGATTTGAGAGTAAATCTACTGTATTTTCTAGATATATGGTATAAAATAACTTTCAAAATGCAAGAATTTGAAATCCTCAGTCAACAGACCACCTTTGCACCAGGAATTGGGCTGCCTGGTCGAGTCTGGGCTAGTGGCGAACCTGTTTGGATTGTGGATATCGCTAAAGACAACAATTTTACCCGCTCTCAAATCGCAGTTGAAGCAGGATTGCATGGAGCTTTTGGCTTTCCTATCCGTAGCGGTAAAAAAATCCTTGGTGTGATTACCTGTTTTAGCCATGAAATCCAGCAACCCGATCCAGATTTGGCAACAGTCATGAGTTCTATTGGCGAGCAAGTAGGACTGTTCGTTGAGCGCAAGCAAGCAGAAGAAGAACTCCAACGCCAAAACCTGCGATCGCAACTATTTACTGAAATCACTCTCAAGATTCGTCAGTCTTTGCAAATCCAAGAAATTCTCCAAATCAGTGTTACAGAGGTACAAAAAATTCTCCAGAGCGATCGAGTCTTGATCTATCAGCCTTTGCCAGATGGATCTGGAACCACTATTGTAGAGGCAGTAATTTCTGGCTGGCTGACAATCAAGGAGAACAAGAGCATCGACTCTTACTTTCAAGCCGAATATACACAACAGTATTATCTTCAGCAGTATCGTCAAAAAAGGAATCTGGGGCTTGCTGACTTGGGTATGGTTGAAATCCAACAAAGTCACATAGAATTACTGCAACAATTATGGGTAAAGTCTAATTTAGTCGTGCCCATTCTTGTCAAAGAAGAACTCTGCGGTTTGCTGATTGTGCATCAGTGCGGTAGTTCTCGCCAATGGTCTAGCTTTGAAACTCATCTTTTACAGCAAATAGCTGACCAAGTGGGTATCGCCTTAGCCCAAGCCCAAATGTTAAATGCAGAAACGCAACAGCGACGAGAACTTGAAGTTGCCCGTCACCAAGCTGAATTAGCTTCCAGAACCAAAAGTGCCTTTTTGGCAAACATGAGTCATGAAATCCGCACGCCAATGAATGCTGTGTTGGGGATGACAGGCTTAATGTTAGAAACTCCCTTGAATCCAGAGCAACGAGATTTTATCGAAACAATTCGCATTAGTGGAGACGCTCTTTTAAGCCTAATCAACGAGATTTTGGATCTGTCCAAACTTGAGGCTGGGGAAATGACACTAGAAACTCTAGATTTTGACTTATCTACCTGTGTGGAAGAAGTTTTAGAATTATTGGCTCCCCCAGCCCATCAAAAGAGATTAGAAATTGCAGCGTTGATCTATCGCAACCTTCCCACCCAGCTCCAAGGTGATGCTGGTCGCCTACGGCAAATTCTCATGAACTTGATCGGCAATGCGATCAAGTTCACCAGCAATGGAGAGGTAGTAGTACGAGCAGAATTGCGATCGCAAACTTCTACTACAGCTACCATCTACTTTACTGTCACAGATACCGGTCTTGGCATTACCCCCGAAGACCAAAGCAAACTCTTTACGCCATTCACCCAAGTAGATGCTTCCACCACCCGCAAGTATGGCGGCACAGGTTTGGGATTAGCCATCTGCAAGCAACTAGTAAACTTAATGGGAGGAGAAATTGGCGTAGAAAGTTGGCTGGGCAAAGGATCTAAGTTTTGGTTTGAAGTAACTTTCCCCAAGCAAATTCACCCCATTTCCCCAATACAAGATCGCGGACTTCTGACTAATCGGCGTTTGTTAGTAGTGGATGATAATGCTACTAATCGCAAAATCATCCATCATCAAGCTACCCATTGGGGAATGCTGGTGGATCAGGCTGCTTCGGCTACTACTGCCCTCCAAGCTATTCAGGAAGCTGCCAAGTACAACAGTCTTTATGACATTGCTGTGATTGATATGCAGATGCCGGAAATAGATGGCATGACTTTGGGAGAGCAAATTAAAACAAATTCGGCGATCGCTGAGTTACCTTTAATTATGCTTACCTCTACTAATCAACGAGATGAAATCCAACGGGCACTCAAAATCGGATTTGCTGCTTATTTAGTCAAGCCTGTTAAGCCATCCCGACTTCTCGATACCATCATGACTATTTTAGGAACGCAGCCAGAAGCGAAAGAACAGGCGGGGGGTATAAGACCAGAGGGGCAGGGGGGCACAGGGGCACAGGGGCAGGAAGCAGGAGTGAAAAATTTAGAAAATAAAGGCAGCGATCGTTCTCCTGGTTCCCCAAAATTAAGAATTCTGCTAGCTGAGGATAATCTGGTGAATCAAAAAGTTGCCCTCAAGCAACTCCAAAGCCTGGGTTATAGTGCCGATGTCGCCGCCAATGGGAAAGAAGTTTTGCAGTTATTAGAAAAAATTCCCTACGATTTAATTCTAATGGATTGCCAAATGCCAATTCTCGACGGTTTAGAAACTACAAAAGAAATTCATCGTTGGTCAGAAAACTCCTTTGCTGGTAATCGTCGTCCTGTGGTAATTGCGATGACAGCTAATGCGATGAAAGAAGACCAACAAATGTGTATAGATGCAGGAATGGATGACTATCTCAGCAAGCCAGTAATCAAAGAAAAATTGGCGGCGGCCCTAGAGCGTTGGGCAAGCACAATATTCAAAGCACAAGAGACACTTGCGTGCGAACAGACAGTTTCTACATTTACTGTAGAAACTGTTGAACTAGCAATTGATTGGGAACATTTGCATCAAATATCGGAAAACGATCCAGAGTTTGAATTAAATCTACTAGAAATATTTGTTGAAGATATGCAGAATCGTTTAGAAACAACTAAAGCGGCGATCGCAGCTAATGATTTTGAGCAATTGGCGCGAGAAGCCCATCAAATCAAAGGTGCTAGTGGCAATGTGGGAGCTACAACCATGCATCTGGCGGCCGAAAAACTAGAACAATTAGCTTGCAACCAAGAGCGTCGAGGTACCACTAACTTAATCTCAGAGTTAGAAGAATGTTTGCAACACATTCAAGAGTTATTACTATGTCAAGATAGGGACGCATAGATCGGAAAAATTAATAATATTTACTAATACATAAATAGTGAAGATGATCTATCAGTAAGCATAAAAATACCTATTTACCATTACCCATTCTTTATTTTCAAGATAGAAATTGTCGAAAAAGGGGAATAATAAATCCAATGTACTAAAAATAGGTTCGGTGAGTTAGCTGCGTTCTATGCTGAGAATTTTTAGCATAAATCTCAGTTAAATGCATCGCCTCCTATCCCCAATTCATTTGCGAAAGATGAGGTTTACCTGATGAGTCAGATGAGTAGAGACGATGTCCGAGAACGCCTTGGCAATATCGATCAGATCCGCGATATTATTTTGGGAACACAGCTAAGAGAGTACGAAAATAGATTTAGCAAGTTGGAGTCAGATATCTCTTTATTGCAACAACAGATGCGATCGCAGGTTGAGCAACTCAAGTCCAATTTTTCGGCTGAACTAAAAGCGGGCTTTGAGACGCTAGAGAAAAAGCTAAAGTCACTCAACCTGACAACTCAAGAAGAAACTCTTGACTTACGGCAACAAGTCGATCGACTCAATAAAAAGTTCTCTAGCAGTGTTCAATCGCTTGATGAAGCTTTAGATAGCCAAACTACCTCAATTCGAGATGAAATCTTTCAGACTAAAGTCCAATTACAAGATGATGTCACAGCGTTACGGGATCTGATTTTAGAAGAAATAGATCGACGCTTTTCGCAGTTGACAGACACCAAGGTTTCTAAAGACGATATTGCGGAAACTTTGTTTGCCTTGGGAATGCGCCTGAAAGAAACTGAATTCATTCCTAAGCTGCGAGAAGCAGCCGATGAACGCAGCGATGACTATACTGCTGTACCGCTTCTAGAAACTACAAAGTTGTCAAAAGTATTAACTCACTCCAACAGTACGGCAGAATTACATTCCTAATAAAGGCAAGGGAGGAGGGGAGAATTTCCATAACTTATCAATCAGCACTTATAAATGACGCTTGATAGTGAGATTTACTGATATGACTCAGGTGGAAAATTCGATTTCTCAATCTGTGGATTTAAAGCAAGAAGAAGCTGTACAGCTTGATAATTTAGTGCATCTACTTGTTGAACTAAAAATTATCGAATCACCTGAGCTATCTTTTTACTCATCACCATCAGAAAATGATGAAAATAATGAGAATTCTGTTATAGAAGATCGTAAATTGCTGCAACTTCCTCCAGTTACAGTAGAAATATATGAAGCTTATTTAGAGTCTACTTTCAATTCTAGCAAAAATGCACATAAATCAGCACGCAATGTAGAAGAAGAAACAGAAAAATCTCTTGAAATCTTTGCAAGCTTTGAAGAAACTTTAGACAACTCAGAGGATGCCTTACAAAAATTACAGAAAATATTAGTTGGAGATGAATTAGCAGAATTAAACAATATTGTAGCTAAGTGCGAACAAAAATTAACCAAAATAGAGCATCAAATTTATGACCCTAAAGAGCTAATAAATCTACTACTGCCGCGTATTTCTGAGCTTTTAAAGCTGAAGATTGCTGAGTCAAAAGAGGAAATTGCACAGGTAATTACTCCTATTATTGACCAAGCTATCCGCAATCGTACCGAACAGGATAAAATTAGCATGAGTGAGGCGATCGCTCCTGCTGTTCCCCTAGCCATTTCCCAGCAGATTATTATTGCTCCAGAAGAAGTTTCAGATGCGATCGCTCCTGCAATGGGACGAGCAATCAAAAAGCAAATTGAAATTGAACAAAATATTGTTGTGGATGCACTCTACCCAATTATTGGTAGTACCATAGCCAAATATATGGCAGAGACAATCCGTGCCATTAACCGACAAGTCGAAGAAACTCTCAGTGTTGAAGGAATTAAACGTAAAATTCGTGCCAAATTACAGGGAGTTTCTGAAGCAGAATTAATCCTTAAAGAAGCTCTACCATTTGCAATTCAAGCCATTTTCTTGATTCATAAAGCATCTGGCTTAATTATCTCAGATATTCAGCATTCTGATGCACAGCAACTTGAGGCAGAAATGGTAGCAGGAATGCTGACGGCGATTCGCAGCTTTGCTAATGATTGCATCAATCAATCTGGAAGCGTGACCGAATTAGACGCAATTGATTACGGTACATCTAAAATAATTTTAGAAGTTGCAGGATACTGTTATTTAGCGATCGTTGTACAAGGAGAGCCAACCAAAAAATTCCTTGGTAACATGCGGCAAACTCTCAGCAATCTCGTTAAAAACTATGGTGATTTAATTGAAAAGTTTGACGGCGATCCAGATACAATCACTAGTGAAGTTCATACATTTTTAGAAGAACTGAAAGATACAGATATTCAGCAGGAAAAGCATGAAAAACAATTATCACCGCTACTGGTATTAGGCTTAACATTTATTAGCACCATTCTCATTCCTTGGAGCATTTGGCAATATCATAGTGGAGTAATACATTCCACTGAAAATCAAACTTCGTTAGCTCTAACTTCTGTTCCAGAACTAGCCGTATATCGACTAACGGTGGAAGTAGAACACAATAAATTAAAATTAACTGGAAGATTACCTAATCAACTTCTGCGCCAGAAAGCAGAACAAATCGTCAAACTAAGCTCTCCTAATTGGTTGATTGACAATCAAATTATATTAGTAGAAGTACCACCAGATCCTGTATTATCTGCTGCTGAGGTCAAAAGAGTCACAGCAGTTTTAAATCAGACGAACGGTACAGACATTTCTGCTCAATACATTGCTGGTAAAGTAGCTGTCGAAGGTACTGTTAACCAGATTGCAGATGCTCATAATATTGTTCGTGCATTTGAGCAAATTCCAGGCGTAAAATCTGTATCTAGCGCAGTGCGAGTACAACCTCTGCAAATTGAAGTCCGATTTTACTTTCAACCCGACTCAGCAAGTCTGAAGAAAGCGGATTTAGAGTATAAGGTTCAACAGGTTAAGTTTTTCCTCAATCAACACCCAAGTAAGCATTTAAAAATCATTGGTTATAGTTATGACCCTACTGGCGCGATCGCATCTCAAAAAATGGCACTGACGCGAGCAAAAGCTGTACAACAAGCACTGATTCAATTAGGTGTTAATTCATCTCATCTCCACGTCATTGGTAGGACAAATTTACCACCAGGAATTGATGTGACTCACCCCTTGTGGTTAAGCCGCTGTGTCATCCTAGAACCGATAAACAAGCAATTTTAAGTTTATAGTAGGTCTAATTCGTATAAGATACTTCTGACTTTTACTCAACTATGTCTACACTTTCTAAAAAAATCTGCTTGTTTGGTGATTTTGGTGTTGGCAAAACTAGCCTAATTCGCCAATTTGTAGAGCACAAATTTAGTGACGAATATCTTTCAACTGTAGGAGTAAAAATATCTCGTAAATTAGTTGATTTATCTCAAAAAGAAACAAAAAATGTGCAAACATTACAGCTTTTAGTTTGGGATATTGAAGGTAGTAACAAGTTTAAAGCAGTTGCTCAAAATTATTTTCAAGGTTCTAAAGGTGCTGTGATAGTTGGTGATGTAACACAACCAGAAACACTCAATCATCTCCAGGAACATATTCAAAGTTTTTTAGCTGTTAATCCTAAAAGCTATATTGTTGTTGCACTGAACAAATCAGATATGATTGCAGCAGAGTATTTAGAAAACATCCGCAAAATGTATCAATTTAGCGATCGTCGAGCTAATATATTAGACACCTATGTAACTTCAGCTAAGACTGGCAATAATGTTGATGAAATATTTCAAACTTTAGCCACTAGTTTAATTTAGAAAAATGAACTCATCATTGACAAATCTCTTGTCTGTATGCCGTATAGAATATTTGATAATTGATGAAAAATTCAAGATTCTAGAGATGTCTCTTGGACTCAATCATTTTGTCGATATTCCCGATGAAGTGAAGCTAGGTCTGGATATTCGGATTTTATTTCCAGAATTAGAGGGGCTTGAAGATATTTTTGATGCAATTCGACAGGGTGAGCAAAATAATTTTGAATTAAAGGGAATTATGCGCTCACAAGAAATAAATTCTGCTTTATATATTGATATTCGTATTACTAATAATATACAAGAAGATTATTTTGGTAATCAGCTCATCATTCTTGTGGAAGACGCAACAGAACGGATGTTACTTGAGCAATCATTGTTCCAAGGTGCAAACGAAGCAAATCTTTTACTACGTAACTTAAAGGCTTCTAAACAATACATCGACCAAGTTGTGACATCAATAGCAGATGCATTGTTGGTCACAACGATGTCAGGAAAGATAAAAAAACTGAATCCAGCCGCACAAGTTTTATTAGAATACGATGAAGCAGAACTCATCGGTAAACCTATTACGAAAGTTATAAAAGAAGTCGATAGCTATAAGTTGGAAACTGGTAAAAATGAAAGTAATTTCTTATACATAAATCAAGATATCAATCCTTTAGCAAAAGAGGTAGAAAGTGTTTGCCAGACCAAAAGCGGTAAAACAATTCCTGTAGTTTTTTCATACTCAATAATTCAGACAGAAGTTGAACATTTCCAAGGTTATGTTTACATTTTGCGAGACATGACCGAACGAAAACAGGCAGAACTTGCTAAACAGCAATTTTTAGCAATGATTAGTCATGAGGTTCGGACTCCGATTACATCAGTAACTGGTATGGCCAGTTTGTTGCTAGATACTGAGTTGACTTCTGAGCAGCGAGACTTTGTTGAAATCATTTACAAAAGTGGAGATTCTTTACTTAAAATTATTAACGATTTCCTTGATTTTTCTAAAATAGAATCAGGCAATCTGGAACTAGAAGAGCAACCCTTTGCTTTGCAAAATTGCATTAATGAAGTTCTTTATTTACTTGCGCCTAAAGCTAAAGAAAAAGGGTTACAACTGACATTTTTAGATACTCCTAAACTTCCTACTACGATTGTGGGGGATATCACTAGGCTGCGCCAAGTCTTGATTAATTTACTCAGTAATGCTATTAAATTTACCGAAACTGGAAGTATAGAAATTTCAGTTAGAACTCGCAAAAATACAAATATTAATTATTCTTCTGCATCAAATACTTATGAAATTCAGTTTACTGTTAAAGATACAGGCATTGGAATTCCACGCGATCGCCTTGAACGTTTATTTAAAGCTTTTAGTCAAGTTAACTCCTCCATTACCCGACAGTATGGCGGTACTGGGTTAGGTCTTGCTATCTGCAAGCAACTATGCGAGTTAATGGGCGGCAGAATTTGGGTCGAAAGCGAACCTAATATAGGTAGTACATTTTACTTCACGATTACCGCTGCTGTGATTTCAGAGGAAGCAGGGAGTCAGGAGTTAAGAGCTAGGAGCCAGGAGTTAGAAGTGAAAAAATCTGAAAATAACTGTGATTATCCTCTTCTTGATTCTTCTAAATTAAGAATTCTCTTAACTGAAGATAATCTGATTAATCAGAAAGTTGCCTTGAAACAACTTAAAAGCTTAGGCTACAGCGCTGATGTTGCTAATAATGGGAAAGAGGCGTTGGCGCTATTAGAAAAGATTCCTTACGATTTGATTCTGATGGATTGCCAAATGCCAATTCTCGACGGTTTGGAAACTACAAAAGAAATTCATCGCTGGACAGAAAGCCGCTTTGCTAGTGGCCGTCGTCCTACGGTAATTGCAATGACAGCTAATGCGATGAAAGAAGACAAACAAATGTGTATAGATGCAGGAATGGATGACTATCTCAGCAAGCCAGTAATCAAAGAAAAATTGGCGGCGACTCTAGAGCGTTGGGCAAGCACAATATTCAAAGCACAAGAGACACTTGCCTGCGAACAGACAGTTTCTACATTTACTGTAGAAACTGTTGAACTAGCAATTGATTGGGAACATTTGCATCAAATATCGGAAAACGATCCAGAGTTTGAATTAAATCTACTAGAAATATTTGTTGAAGATATGCAGAATCGTTTAGAAACAACTAAAGCGGCGATCGCAGCTAATGATTTTGAGCAATTGGCGCGAGAAGCCCATCAAATCAAAGGTGCTAGTGGCAATGTGGGAGCTACAACCATGCATCTGGCGGCCGAAAAACTAGAACAACTAGCTCGCAACCAAGAGTGTAGAGGTGCCGCTAACTTAATATCAGAGTTAGAAGACTTTGTTAAACGTATCCAAGAGTTTTTAAGTAGAAGTTAGGAGTTAGAGCCTATAATAGGTAGTTGGCAACTAATACCAATTTGAAAAAGCAAGTGGCATCGAAGATGGGGGCTACCTCACCAAAATCCAAAAAGGTATCAAGGTATCTTTTAGAAGTAAGTTACCCTGCACTATCGTTTTTTTACAGTCATTAGTCAACAGTAATATTTATTAATAAATAAACAATAACGATTATCTTCTGTCCGCTCATAACTCAACTTGTCGGCAATGGCGGACATGATTTTTAAACCACGCCCGCGCTCTTGTTCATTTTCCTCAAATTCAGATGTTTGTTGCAACTGTTGCTCTAAATCAAAAGGTTCACCTTTAGATAAAATGCGAATTTCTATATATTGATTGAAGCGCACAGCTTCCATCTCGATAGGAGTTTCTATAGGTAAATTTTTGTGTGCGTGTTCAACAATGTTAGTAAAGCCTTCTATCAGCAGTGTTTGACATTGCCACCAAATTTTTTGATCGGGAATAGGTGGTTGATTCATCTGCTCAAACCAAGATAAAACTTGAGGTGATGCTGTAAGATCTGTGTTGACTTTTAGATAAATTTTCTTATTCACTCTTTAACCAAGAATAAAATATTTTGACATTATCATATTCGGTAATTAATTTATTTAATTTGAGTAGTTTCACTATACATGACAAATTAAATTGCATATAAGTTAAATTAGAACAATTAATTACACAAATTCTCCAAACGAAGGCTACAGATACAAGCATGTAGACACCCAGATTCAATCTGAGTAAGGGCGCAAGGACTTACGTCCCTTCATTACAAATTATCAATTACTTGTCATTCTACTTAGTCAACTATAATTTATGTTTAAAATTCTGGTTATTGATGATGATCCTATAGTGCGAGCAGTACTGAAAAGAACACTCGAAAAGCAGGGTTATGAGACTACTTTAGCCAGCGATGGCGAAGAAGGAATTACACAAGCGCAAATGCTACGTCCTGCTTTGATTATCTGTGATTGGATGATGTCCCAGCTAGATGGGCTAGAAGTCTGCCGTCGAATTAAGGCAGATCCAGAATTGGCAACTACTTTTTTTATTCTATTGACTGCTAAGGGAGCGGCTCCAGGAGAGGAAGAAGATAGAGTTAGAGGACTTGACGCTGGAGCAGATGAATTTGTCTCGAAACCAATAGAGATGAATGAATTGAAAGCACGGGTCAGAGCAGGACTAAGGTTGCACCAGCTGAATCAGGATTTACAAAATAAAAAGCAAGCTTTGGAGACACTGAATCAAGATTTGCAAACCCAAAAGCAAATTTTGGAAACAGAATTAGCTGAGGCAGCTGATTATGTGCGATCGCTTCTCCCCTCACCGCTTGTTGGAGCAGTAACTACAGAAGATTTGTTTATTCCCTCAGCACAGCTAGGTGGTGATTGCTTCGACCATTATTGGATTGACGACGATCGTTTGGCAATTTATCTGTTGGATGTATCAGGACATGGAGTAGGTTCAGCCCTCTTATCTGTATCTGTGCTGAATGTTTTGCGATCGCAATCTCTACCGAACACCAACTTTTGTCAACCTAGTGAAGTCCTAAAAGCACTCAATAACGCCTTTCAAATGAGGAAGCACGGTGATAAATACTTCACCATTTGGTATGGAGTTTATCACCGCCTTAAACGTCAACTGATTTATGCCAATGCCGGACATCCACCAGCTTTGCTGTTATCTAATCCTTCTACAACAAACATCCAAATTAAACAGCTAACTTCTTTAGATTTACCAATAGGCTTTTTACCGGATGTCCAATTTGATGATGCTGTTTTTGAGGTCGAAGAAAATAGCACTTTATACATCTTTAGTGATGGTGCTTATGAAATTAACCAGCCAGATGGTAAGATTTGGGGTATCAATGCTTTCATTGACTTACTAACCAAATGCAGTCAGGAAAATACTTGTAATCTCAATCAAGTATTAGCAAGCATTCTCACATTAAATTCTCAAGATAATCTTGAGGATGACTTATCTTTGGTAAGAGTTAACTTTGGTTAGTATAGTCAAACATAAATATTTGGGTTTGGCATTTATTAGCAGCTTATTGTGTCGCCAGTACTTGGCGATTAAATTCATCTTGATCGGTAAATGTTTGAAAAATTCTATCCATTTTCGTCAGTTCAAATAACATCCTGACTTGATCGCTGATAGAACAGACAAAAAGTTTACCATTAGCATTTCTTACTATTTGCATTGCTGATACTAAAGCACCTAAACCAGAGCTATCGATAAACTTTACTTCTTTCATGTCAATCAATAAAATCTCAGAGCCATTAGCCACAATGGCGCTAACTTCACGACGCAGTTCATTACCTCTAATACCATCTAAGATTCCAGATAATTCTAATACTGTTACACTTTCACTCATGGTTTTATTTTCCTAGTATTTGGATTGCTAACTATATACTGCTATTTTGGCATTTACTTAATGCGAACGGCAAGATATATGGCAATAATTTGTAATTATATTGCACTTCATCAAGCTTGCTAAAAGCAGTGTTACATATTTGATACTGTTGTTCAAACAAGATAATATTGTGCGATTTTGTAAAATATTTTTGTGTTATGTATGCACCTCACTTTAGTTTATTACTTGTTTATTAGTATTGGCTATTGCAGCAAAGAAGCTAGCGTCAACCCATTGTCGAGAAATTTCAAAAGCTTCAAAATAGCCATCTTTTTGACCTAATTCTCTTGCCCAAAAACGAGATAAAACAAGTATCGCATCGAGTTGCATAAATGCTTTATTTATCTCTGATTCATAGCAACCGATAGCTGCCACTTTTTCCTCAATTACAGAGGTAATATCCACAAAAAAATTTGGTTCAAAACCACGCAAAAAAACAGGTGGCGCTGAATACCACAAAGGTATATTTTTGCGGGTAGCAACATTAGAAACTGCGATCGCACACACTTCATGATCTCTATGTCCATATTTTTCAGGTTGTGGTGCGTGAGTAATAATTAGATCGGGTTGCCAACGCCCAATAGCTTCTTCAGCAACTTTAATTACTGCTTGTGTTGAAAAATTGCACTCTTCAAGAGCATAAAACTCGTAACTTGCACCGATGATTTTACCGGCTTCCTCTGCTTCTTGATGACGTGTACCTTTAATGGACGAACTAGAAAGACTGCCATCAGTCAAAATTAAGCAACGAACATTCCATCCTGCCTTGGACATCAGACTGAGAGTGCCAGCAGCAGGTAGAACTTCATCATCAGCATGGGCATAAATTGTTAAAACAGTTTGCTGACCAAAGTTGTTTGCATCTGAATAAGTGTTCATAGCTGTTCTTTTGTAGATTAGATTTGCTTAGGAGTTAGCAATTACTTGCTAGTAATCAGTGGTCAGTTGTCAGTAGTTATTCTCCTCTCCCCTGCTCCTCCTGCTTATCTCTCAGACCTCTTTTGGAGGTTGCCAAACAGATGCGCGGATAATAGCCCACAAAAGTAATAAGTTATAGATAGCCCATGCACCGTTAAGCAGGTGAACTTCAGGATAATTCAACTGACCAATTGCAAAGCGGTAAAGACTCCATAATATCCCTAGGATGGTAAGGATAAAAATAACCACTTGTGGCCAAACTAGCCGTAGATAAATTCCAGATTGCCGCTGTTTGGGTGTGACTTGGAAATTGAGTTTTTGTCCTGTGAACACACTCAATACGGCTTGGATTAATAAGGGAAATAAGGCGATCGCATATTGTTCGGAACGCCAAACTTCTCTAGCTGGAATGCCCCAAGTGGCTGCAAGAAAAGTCAAACGGTTGATAATAAATGCTGGAAAAAAGTGTAGAGCAAAGTCAGGTCCATAGGTTTTAACTGGAATAATATCTGTGAAAAAATAGATAATTGGACAAGAAATAAAAACCAGAGTTGCAAAACCCGAAAAATAGCTATACATCGTCTTAAAATAATGCAACCTTTGCCAGAAACTTAGCCCTGGTTTGGTGAGCGGATTTTCTCTCAGTAACACTTGAATAGTTCCTTGTGCCCAACGTAGCCGCTGTTTAAGAGTAGAACTCAGATCGTCTGGTGCTAAACCTTCTGCTAAAAGTTCATTGTGATAAATAGATTTCCATCCAGCACCATGCAGACGCATAGCAGTATTCATATCTTCTGTAATACTGTTGCTGGATACACCACCAATTAGTTGAAATTCATTCAAACGTTTTTCATCTTTGGCAAACTCATCAGCAAAATATTGCAGGCCAACACTAATCAGTGCTTCTCGCCTCAAAAGTGCATTTGTGCCTGTATAAAAAGCGGCATTCATGCCATCTTTACCCTGTTGGAGTGGGCCATAAAATAAATTCGCTCGATGTCCAAAAGGATCGCCCGCAGGAATGTTATAAAAATCCTGGCGGGTCTGGACAAAAGCAATTTGATTCTGGTCGTATTTTCCGGTGAAAAGATTATAGGTGTAAAAATAAGGCAGAACTCGCTTGATAAATTGTGGTTTGGGAATATGGTCAGCATCTAGGGTGAGAATAAACTGTCCGGAAGTTTCTCCAGAAAAAATCGCGTAATTGAGGTTACCCGCTTTAGCGTGGTGGGGTACACCAGCAGGTTTGGGACGAGCAATGTAGCGAAAGCGAGCGAGTTCAACTAGTTCTAGTTCTTTCTTGCGAATAGCTTCTTCTAAAGCTTTGCGTTCGGTAATGAGGCGATCGCTTATACTTTGATGAACTGGAGGTAACCAAAGAATAAACTGTCGTAGACTTTGCACAAATCCGGTAGCAGACTCGTTAACTCCTGGTTCTGATGATGCTTGCAGCCATTGTTCGGCAGCTTGAGTATCAGGTGTCAGATTTTGCAGTTGCTTCAAGCGCTCCAACAAACAAGAGTGTTCTGCATCAATTCGCTCCGCTTCTAACTGTAATTGTGGTGACTGCAAATCTTCAATACACAATCTTTCTGTCATCGCTCGCATATCAGCCGAGTTACCATCATCTAGAACATAAACTCTTAACTTTGTTGCTGGGTAATCCATCGCCAGAGCAGCTTTGGCAGTTTCTTCTACGATTTCCGGCGGCTCGTTATAGCAGGTTACAAACACATCCACTGTTGGCCAGTCGGATCTGGGTATAGGTGGGGTCATCTGGTCGAGAGACTTAATCTGTCGAACTAAAGGCCGCCACAACCCAATTACAAACATTACACCACCGAAATAGCTATAAATTTCTGCTATTAGCAAAGGAATAGAGATCCACAGCGCATCAAAATTGATGGAATGGGTGATGCGCCATTGCAAATACCAAATACCAAAAATTAAATTGATTTCGGCCAGATAGCGAAATAACAGCGTTCTTTTTTTGAGTAAAGAGCGACTGTTGCCGGAAAAGTTTGCGGAATTATCTCTAAGAGAAACTGAAGTCATGTTAGTACCAGTAATTAATACAATTAAAAATTTAATTGCTTGAATTTTTAATTCTCGAAGGGTCAAGGACTAGTGGATATCTGCCTCTAGCTTTGTAAAGCAGACTTTCTAAAACGATCGCATTCGTATTCACGTCAACAGAAGCATTCACACCGAGTTGGGAATTTTCATATCTTCCTGAGAAATAGCCGCGATTTTTATCGGCTAAATTTTGAGCAAAGTCTCGCAGCCTTTTCGTGTAAGGTTCCTCTGGCATCAGAGCAAACCAAGAAAATGCCGCTTTCGTACTTACAAACCGCAATTGAGGATAGGTTTTTCCCCCAGTGTTAACGGCTTGCCAAGCTTGACCATTGGAATAGATGCTGTAATACAGAAAGTAAGGAGGACGATCTAAGGAATCTTCATTTACAGCAGTTAAAATGCCAGTACGTTTAAACCGTTGTTGTTGTACTTTGAAAAGATTTTGCACTTGAGGCTTAACAGCATCATTCCAACCTATTTCTAAACCCCAGAGTAAGTAAGGATCGTTTGTTAAGTAGTTGCTAGCTCCAGAGTTTTTGAAATTACGCTCGTCGATTTGCAGAGTAATACCATCTATTTGAACGGCTTTTACTGGTGGATTAGAGAGAGCATTTACGGCGTGAAGATTCCACAACTTTAAGCTATTGGCAGCGTATTGCTCGTAACCTAATCGTCCTTCCTGTACTTCCAGAAGTCCCCCTGCTCTGGGAATGGCACCATTTAACCAACCATCTTTGACAAGTTTCGATATCTGCCAACGAGCGACGATGCGATTAATGCGCTCGGTATATTCTGGATAATGCGATCGCATAACATGCAATCCTAATAAAAATCGCGCCATATCCAAAGCTGACCAACCACTTGTACCCTTGGGATCGGGGGTGTCATTGAGATGGCGCATTTCGGCATTACGGGTGCCATAAGCTTTGTTAGGTAGACCAGTTGCAGGTAGCGGCAGTTTTTCCAAAGTCTGTAGCAACGCGTTCATCCGCTGTTGAAATGTATCTTTCGGCAATAACCCTAACTGGTAAGCTGCATGAATTCCCAATAAGGCGCTACCCTGATCCCACCAAGTTGTCCATGGTAAGTTGTCTACCGAATTTACTAAACCTGTTTGAGGATTCCAATTGCGTTCAAAATATTTCCAAGCTCGTTGGGCAGCAATTCGATCCGCTTCTTCGGTCAATCGCGGGAAAGAAGCTGTTGGCGAAGGAATAACAGGTTTTTCTGGCGTAGCTGTCGGTTTTGGTTTTAGCGGTAGTGGCGTGACTATAGGAGCAGTAGGTTCTGGAGTGGTTTGTAGAGGTGGTGTTTGGACATCAGGGTTAAAGTTATCAGGGGCAGCAATGATTATAGATGGGGTAGGAGAGCATTGCCACGTCGTGGGACTCGGACAAAGCAGGGATTGTTGATTTGCCGTTGCGTACAATACTGATTGCAAAATCATGCTTTTGATGCCGCTTGTTGCCATTTATATTTTCTTTGCCAACTCAGTAGGCGATAAATAGCCGAAAGCCGGATTATTTACCGCGTCTTTATACCCAGCAGATTTACCACTATTGCTGTTAATTGCCCAATCACATTCCTTATTAATATTGAAGTAAAGGATGGCTCTTACACCCATCCCAGCTAGCTGAGTGTAAGAGTCTCGTAACCATTGGTCTTTGGCACTGTTTTGTAAACCATTTTGCGTATTACTCGTACTAGCTGTTTGAGCGATGAAAATCGGCTTACTGCCAGCCATAACCTTCATCCGCTTGATATATGGTTCAAAAACTTCTTTTGGACTATTCCAGTGCTTCCAAGAAGAATTACTACAATATCCCCAGTTGTACGAACTAAATGCAACGACATCTACCGACTTATCGCCAGGATAGTAATTTTCAAAGCGATGTTCATTGTTTTCACTCCAACCATTCGGCGCAAATACCCAACGGATTGCCTGTGAAGATACACCAGCCTCTTTAAATATCTTTTGGATGCGTTGATAAGCTAACTTGAAGTTCTGCGGGTCTTTGCTGTATCCTTCTCCAGGAATGTTCATCTCTTGCAACGGAGCGATAAACGCAATACGACCCTCGCCTCGTTTTGCCCAGTCAGCATAGGCTTTTGCCACTTTTTGCAGAGAACTATCTACGTCTCCCCTAGCAATCTGCGCTGCTGAACGAGTCGATTTGAGATTAATAAAGCCTGTGTATCCGTTGTGCTTTAGTTTGTCTAGGGAAACTGGGATGTTGTAGGCAGGATTTGAGTCTTCGATATCAAAGAAAAATCCAGCAATAGAATGGCGCTTACCAACCCATCGATCGACTTGACGCAATTGGCTGTCAATTGTACTTTGATTTCCGATGTAATCTGGAGCGTACAGTCCCAGTAGTACAGGATTATTGGAAGCTGTTTGGTTGCGAATTTGGTTTAATTTAGGGTTTTCGAGTTGCCTTGAGGCATCTGCGATCGCCATTAAATTTTTACTCGCAAAGATGCTTCCTAGTAAAATTAGCATCATCAGCGCCAGTCGTACCTTGTTCATAGATTTGAAGGAATAACCAGGAATTTGGAATCGAGATGTCTGTTACTCGTGCAAGCTACTAACTGCATCATGTACAAGTATTCCCAAATACAACTGATTAATAACAAACACAGCTTTGTAATTACAGTGACGTGAGTTCAACGAACCTCTCCCTGTCTTGAACTTTAGTTCAAGACTGTCCCTCTCCGAGTCGGAGAGGGACAGGTTTTGCGTAGTAAAACTAGGGCGAGGTCTTTTTATCCGACTAATTAGGCGAACACCATGTGACCCGTCGAACTCACTTGAACGTGAGTTGCATTTCAACTTATTCTGTGACTTTTGTGCCAGTTGCTAGCGGAGTATTTTTGCTACTTGAAGCCCAGTAACTTCCAGAACCATTAGAAATTAAGCGGGTTCGTTGTGTGGCAGTGTTGGGTAGACCTCGCCCAGAATTCCCCTTAGTAACTTCTTGCCACCAAGGAGATTTCATGGTGGTAGTCGGACGAATTAGAGGTTGTCGATTCATTACCTTGTACAGCAAGGATTGCAAAATCATACTGTTGGTGCTGCTAGTGAAACCAACTGCCGTTTTACCCGTGGCTTCATAAAAGCCCTCATAAAATCCAGCTAATGGGTTATATAAGTCAGTCGTTCCTTGCAGTAACTGTTGACTATACTTGTCTTCTGGAAGCAGCGCATGATAGGCAAAAGCGACCGCTGTACTTACCAATCGCCCCTTTGGTACAGGTTGACCGTCATCTCCTAAAGCCACCCAAGGATCGCCCTGCCCAATAATTGAGCTGTGAACAGTGTAAGGTTTACGATCTATCAAGGTGGTGGCTGAGGCTGTGAGGGTGCCGGTGCGACGGTAACGTTCAGCTTGTGCCTGAAAAATTGGTTCAAAGAGCGATCGCATTTGTGGATCTAGTCCAAACTCCAGTGCATAAAGCAAGAAAGGATTGCTAACTGTGTATTGGTTAACTTTGGAGTTAGTATCTGTGCGACGGCGTTGGATTGGTACTTTTACCCCCTCTACTGAGGCAGTTTGATATTCACCGCCAACAGCAGAACTATCAACATTAAATCCCCATAATTGAAAAGCACGAGCGGCATATTCCTCATATCCCAAACGGGTTTCGGGGTTGACGCGGGTAAGATAGCGACCATCTTGCTCTTTGGCGGTTGTCGCACTGGAGAGAATACCTTCGCGCACCACACGCAAGTATGACCAATCCAGCACAATTTTATCTACAGCAGCCGTGTATTCTGGATGACAAGTTTTTAAGTTGTAAAGCGCTGCCAATATCCTGCCTAAATCTAAAGCTGACCAGCCATTTCCATTTGGGACTGGATTTCCGCCGTAATCTATTGATTGTAGGGTTCTGGTATCGTAACCCCGACTCGGCAATTCCCCAGCAAATAAAGGTAACTTTGTCAAGGCGGCTAAAAGATGTCGGGTGCGCTGGTCAAATTCTTTGGGTGTAATTATATCAAGCGATCGCGCTGCGTGGAGTGCTGCGAGATAATCTCCTAAGCCCCAGAGGGTTGCACCTTTGAAGTCACTGCGATCGTCTATCAGCCCACTCTTGGAGTGATAATTCGCTTGAAAGTATCGCCAAGCCGCTTCTGCATAGCGCCGTTCAATTACTGACAGTGGTCGATCTAGTTTGAGGTTAGATGATGACTTGGGACTATCAACTGGTGGAATAGGTGCAACGGCCACTTCTGTGGGTTTAGAAGTATCCGCAGGGGTTAGAGTAGGAGTCGTAACAGTAGAATTCGGTTGATTTGAGGGGATTGCAGGAGAAGCGTCCTCACTGGGCTTGCCAGTAGACACACTCACAGAACCAGAGGCAATCAAAGGGCGATTTCCCTTAGCTTTGTAGTATAAAATCTCTAAAATTAGCCCATTAGTATTACCTGTCAAAGCTTTATTGGGTTGCTTTGATTCTTCATAAATACCAGCATAGTAACCACTATCATCAGGGCTGCGGAGATCCTTGACTGCATCAAAAACTTTTTGGGCATAAGCATTATCTGGAAAAAGATAGCGCCAACCAAAAGCAGCTTTTGTGCTGATGCTGCGAAACTGTGGATAAGGTTGATTGGCATCCGTGATTGTTGCCCAGCTTGCACCGTTGGCGTAGACGGTGTTGTAGAGAAAATAAGGTGCTTGATCGATATTGTCTTCTGTAACGGCAGTTAACTGGCCTGTGGTATCAAAACGCCGTTTTTGCACATCTAAGACCCTGGCAGCAAAATCAGCTAACTCACCTTGCAAGCCAAACTCAATCCCATCAAGGATATAAGACTCACTGACAACATAATTATTAGCGTTGGTGCTTTTAAAGTCACGGGTATCAACGGGAATTTGCACACCATTGATTTCGACTAACTTAAACGGCTCAAAAGCAATAGCTTTTGGTGCAGAAAAACCCCAAAGTTGATAACCCCTCGCGCCGTATTCTTCGTAGCCGAGTCGTCCTTCTTGCACCAGTAACGTTTTATTGTCTGGGAGAACAGTAGCGCCAAAAAGTTGTCCATCTTTGAGCGATCGCCCTACCTGCCACTTCGCTACAATTCCTTTGAGCCAATCATTATATTGCGGATGACAGGTGCGGATAACATCAAACGCCGCCAAGATTCGCCCGACATCCAAAGCAGACCAACCAATACCCCGTTCAATCGGATTATTGCCATAATCAACCATCTGTCCTGTAGCTGCGTTATAGACCTTATTAGGTAACGCATCCTCAAATAACTTCAGGCTGCTAAGAGTCGTCAAAAACTTGTTGAGGCGGGCATCAAAGTCTGCTTGGTCTGTCAAATTCAACCAGCGTGCAGCATTCAACGCCATCAGGTAATTTCCCATATCCCAGAGCGTACCGGAAGGATAACCCCCAGTAGAATTAGTAAATCCTGTTGCTGGTTGATAATTTTTGACAAAATACTGCCAAGCAGCACGAGCGTAAGTTTGTTCCTCAGGTGTGAGTGGGGCAGTAATATTGCTACAACTGTTGGATTGAGATAAAACTGGTGTCGGGATGTAAAACAACAATTGCAGAAATGTCCCGACTAAGAACAATGCAATCCATCTCAACAGCTTTTGTTGACGGAGTTTGTATGTCATATTGCAAAAAAAAGTTAGGAGCGTCATCGCCCATCTGTACAGCTATATTCATAAACCGAGCTTTATCAGGTCTATTCTTTTTGTAATGGCTTTATCGATTCAGTTGAGTAGCATCAGCAAACAACATCAAATCGCGCACTAATGTGTTAGAAATGCTTCTATTTCCGCACTCTCCATGTCTTTAGGGTGGCGCTTATCATGAAAAAAGATGTAACGCCTAATCCAGTCAATGTAGCTTTTTTCTGTTTTGTAAGAATAATGCTTAAGCCGAATTGTATCCTGAGGCTGTTCTAGCAGCTTTTTTGAGCGTTCTTGCATAAAGTGATATCTAGAAAATTTCCGTATAACGTCCTGAATCGGATGTTATCTGGAAACATTCTGGATATCACCAAGGAATATACTGAAAATCAGGTGGTTAAAACCTAAATTAAGTATTTATACGTAAACCTGCAGTCTTATATCTAACTATAAATTATGAAATGTAAAAATTATGTATAACTATGCAAAATCAGATACTTATACGTAAAAATCTGTATAATATATAGATATTGACACTATATAAAAAAATTATTCATAACATGAAAACAAATACCTGTAAGTGTTACATATAGTTATTCACAAGATATTTAGACAGAAATTTTCCGTCTAATAATATAGTTAGATTCCAAATCTGACAAACTGAAGAATTGAAAAAGATATGCCCGAACCAGAACATCTTAGAACAACAACTGATGAAACTTCAAGGGAAAGAGAGCTTATTTTTAAAGAGAGAGAGCTTGCCCTAAAGGAGAAAGAAGTTGAGGCTAAGATCAAGTACGACCAGAGAGGACTATGGTTCACCTCACCTATACTCCTCGGATTTATAACTGCAATTTCTGGTTTGATTGGCACAGGTATTGGAGCAGTTCTTCAAGGCAATTCAAACCTTAATTTAGAAAGAAAGAAATTTGAATTTACCCAAATTCAGAAAGCGCTTGAAACAACAGACACAAAAGAAGCTGCAAAACGATTAGTATTCTTAGTTGATATTGGTGTTATCCAAAGTTTGGATGGTCAGAGAATAAGAGAAATTGCCAAAAACGAACCTCAAAAGATACCCACGGCTACTGTATCTGGTTTAACGCCTGAAATAACAGGATGTAATGTAGGTGAAAAGGTTCGTGGACTCGACCGCCAAATAATATTTATAATGCAAAGAGAGAATCCTACTTCTCTTGTAAGTTTCATTGACATAGATGCAGAGTTGAATAAAAATTCAACTTTTCCTCTTCTTCAACCAGCCGCCAAGAAAGCTCTAGCACAAGCCATCAGAAAACGTACTAAAAAATTGATAATTAATGCAGCTTATCGATCGATTACT
This sequence comes from Nostoc minutum NIES-26, assembly GCA_003326215.1. Lineage (GTDB taxonomy): Bacteria > Cyanobacteriota > Cyanobacteriia > Cyanobacteriales > Nostocaceae > Dendronalium > Dendronalium minutum. The sequence goes on from LXQD01000142.1 coordinate 46,543, forward strand.
TCGCAACTTTTACTACACAACTACTCTAAGCAAGAGCAATGTGGTATAATAATAGCTGCTATACCTGGAAAAAGTAATCATCAGACTGGCTTAGCAATTGATATTGAAGATTTTACAGGCTGGCGATCTTATTTAGAGGCTGAAGGTTGGAGGTGGTTGGGACCAGTAGATCCAGTTCACTTTGATTTTGTTGGATCGCGAATTTCCGATATTAAAGAACTTCCAATTAAATCTTTTCAAAAGCTCTGGAATCTAAATAATCCAGAAGATAAACTTCCGGAAAATGGTATTTATGATTCTGAAACTGAGAAACGCTTAAATCAGGCTCCACCAGATGGCTTTCCTAAAGGTGAGAAATGTTCTATCGAATGTGGTTTTTAAATTCTCTAAGGTAAGTGAGTTATTTCTAGAAAACGAATATGAGTCAAGCGTACTACGAACATCTTGATTAGCGATCGCTTGTCACGACCAGCATTTTATATTGATTGGGGTGCTTCTCAACTAAGAACCCATAAAATTGAACTAGGTCTATCACAAGAATGTGAGCAATTCTGCTATGAAAAGCCTGGCTAAATGGTCTGTAGACGACTATCACCGCATGGTTGAGGTAGGCATTCTGCGTGGTCGTCATGTGGAACTGCTAGCAGGTGAAATTGTTGAGATGAGTCCAGAAACCCCAATTCACTACACAACAGCAAAACGAGGTGCAAAATATTTAGAAGAATTGCTAGCAGGTAAAGCTGATGTTCGCTTCAATGGGCCTATTACACTATCTGACTCGGAACCCGAACCTGATATTGCGATTGTTCGACTTCCGGAGTCATCTTACAACGATCGCCATCCTGCTCCTAGAGATATATTCTGGATTGTAGAAGTTGCCAAGACAAGCTTAAACAAGGACTTGGAAATCAAGGCTGTGATTTACGCGACAGCCGAGATTCAAGAATATTGGGTTTTAAATTTGTCTGCTAAAGAGATGATTGTGTTCAGAAACCCTCAGAATGGTAAGTATATTGAACAATATACTATTCAACAAGGAACGATTACACCATTAGCATTTGCAGATGTTTCAGTGTCTGTTCAGAGACTTTTGCCATAGGGTGGCATTGCTGAATGGAGAGATGAATAAATTTTTCTAGGTACAGTTATTCCGAATTTTCGTAGATTCCCAGTATGGACATTGCACAGTAGATGACCTCTATTTATCCCTCTATATATGCAATGCCGTTTTTTCGTTATCTGAGAATTTTAGCTGTAATATCATGTCCGGTTCAAGGCTTGTCATTGCGAGCGAAGCGAAGCAATCCCAAAACCCTTGCGATTACTTCACTTCACTTTGTTCTGTTCGCAATGACATATCACAAGTAATTTAGCGGACATGATATAACTTACGGTGTTTTGATAGCCTTTTCGGTTGACTTCTGAATCTTGACTCCTGCCCAAACAGTAAGTGGCTGTCCGACTTTCTTATACAGCAAGCTCTCTAAAATCACACCATTATTGTTGGCGGTAAGAGTTTTATTCGGCTGACGCAGAGATTCATAGAAACCGTTGTACCAGCCATCTTTTGATTTGAGGTTAGTTTGGACGAAATCAAATAATTGACGGGTATAAGGAGTGTTGTAAAGTACATGCCAACCGATCGCAGCTTTCGTACTGAGGAACCGTAAATCGTTGTGTTTTTCTCTGGTATCTGTGATGGTTGCCCAAGGTTCTCCGTTGACAAACAAGCTGCTGTAAACAAAGTAAGGAGGGCGATCTAAGTTGTCTTCTGTGACGGCGGTTAATTGTTTTGTAGCTTCATAACGCGCTGCTTGAGCAGCTAAAATCCGATCGGCATAAGCTTTAGGCAAAGCCTGAAATCCAGTTTCAATGCCATCTAAAATATAGGGTTCGCTAAGAACATAGTTATTAGCTTCAGATTTTTTATAGTCGCGTCGATCGTAAGGAATTCCCTGTCCGTAAAGATTAACAAAGGCGGTATGGGACTGATAATCTAAGGCTTTCTTAACATCCAAGCCCCAAAGCTTTAAACCGTAAGCTGCATAATTCTCATAGCCCAAGCGACCTTCTTGATTGTACTGTTCTTTACCTTTGATGACGCTAGTACCGTACATTTGTCCATTTTTGGTCAGACGCTTGACTTGCCAATGTTTCCAAACGTCTTCTGTTTGCGATCGCATCTGTGGATACTTTGCGCCAACAATCTTCAGCCAGATTGCCATCCGTCCCAAATCAAGAGCTGACCAACCAATTTCTTCCCGTTTATCTAGTTGACCATAATTAACGGGTATGAGGGTTTTTGCATTGTATACCTTGTTAGGTAGTTCCCCTTTGTATAAGGGCATAGATGCCAGTGTTTTCAACATTTTGCTCATTTTGGCTTCAAATTCAGCCACAGGCACAATATTGAGTTCTCTAGCACTGACTAAGGCGGCGATCGCCGCTGCCTGATCCCACATAGTTACGGGGGCAAAGCCATCAACGGAATTTATCAAGCCTGTTTCATCGTTCCAGTTGCGCTGGAAATACAACCAAGCCTGACGGGCAGTTTTCATTTCCTCTGGTGTTAACGCTCCTGCACCCGGAGCAACATAAGGAGTTATGGCTATTGTTAATTGGTTGGGAGCAATAGATTCACCTGGCAAAACTACAGATTTAGCGTCAAGGCTGGCAATTGTTTCAGCTTCTTGAGCAGTAAAGGGAGTGTTTTGTGCGGGTTCTCCTGGTTGTGGTAACTGCCGGGAAGCAGTTTCGGATGTCGATATCTCCGGATTTTTTAGAGAAGTATGAGAAAGTTGCTTAGACCAAAGATTTAAAATTGCGATCGCTATTACAGCAGTTACCACTCCTCCTACAGAAGCCAATATGGACAAGCTTTTAGGTGGGGGTTGAAAATCAGAACTCATGTGGGTTCAAGCCTCATCTTGTAAGTTACTGTTGCTTGGAAAGTCTCACCAAACTTCATTCTTCCCAACTTTGAAATCTGACTAACATTAGAATTTATGCAACAATATTCTTTATTGAGACTGAGTGCTAAGGGTGTAAGGGTTTCGACCACGTATACACTGTAACCCCTATACCCCTTCACTGCTAGCCTATTCCCTGCTCGAAGGGTTTGGTCATCAGTTATTAATTAACACTTACAGTAAGATTTTTTTAATTGGAAGTTCCTAAACTTGTGATTTTTCACTACAGGCAATTATTGAAATTTTTTCAACTTGCTTCGGAGCTTTTATTTCGGTAAATAGCTGAATTGCATGATTGAAATTAACTTGGCTTTTATCAGGCTTTGCCATCTTCTGATAAGTCAAACCAAATTGAAAATAAGCTTCAGCTAAGTCGCATTTAGCACCTATTTTATCCAAAAGCTCGATTGCTTCTAGATGATTTGTAAGGGCTGATTCAAAATCAGCTTGTTGTCGATTAATTTCTGCTAAGCTATTAAGTGTTTTTGCTTTTACCTGCATGTAGTGACTTTCTTCTGCAAATGTCAAAGCTTGACATAACATTTCATTGGCTTTTTCAAAATTCCTTAAATTGACGTAGGTTTGGCCCAAAATCTGCATAAAATAAGCAAATCTTCCGGTTACCACAAGATTTTCCTTGGTGATGTTGTGATAAGCCATATCTGCTAATGCATAGGCGGCATCACATAAACCTAAATACGAATTTACCAAGGCTAAACACACAGAGGCTTTTTCTACCCAACGATGATGGTCGGTATTTTGAGCTAAGTAAATTACCTGTTGGAATAACTTGGCTGATGTCTCTAGTTCCCATAAATCTATTTTGTAAATACCAATGCTTAAGAGGGAATCTACCTCTAACATTCGGAGGTAGTAGACTGTATGTTTATTTTCTGGTTGTGGGACAAGGGATTTCAGGGCTTGAGTTGCTAAACTAATTGTTTTTTCTTGACAGTTAATTGCTGAATTAATTTTGCCAGTAATCCAGTATAAATCACCTAATATATTGTATAACTCAATGATTTTTTTGTCATCTTGAATATTGCTAGCAACTTGATTAATGGCAGTAAGTATAGGTTGAATTAACCCCATACGATAGAGAGTACTACCAAGAGGTAAAAACTGTTGCCATTGATTATTTCTGCTTTTAAGAATGACCTTGCCTGCTAACTCAAATTCATTAATTCCTATGTAGTGATAATATGCTTCTAGAGCCTGCAAAGCATCTTTAAATGTTTCAATTTTTTGCATCCCATCTGTCCAGAATTCTGCGGCTTTGTGGTTGGCGATTTCCCACTCATCGCTGCTGCGTAAATGAGCGATCGCTTCTGCGCGAATCACCGGATGCAGCCAGTATTCGCCTTTATGGCATTCCACTAAAGACCGATTTCTTAAGGAAGTAATGATTTGGCGATGTTGGCAAGGTGAGACATCCCAAAGTAAACAAAACATTCCTTGGGATGGGATAGTCGGTATATCTTGGTAACGATAACATCCCAAACGGCAAAGCAAGCGATAAGCTTGGGGATCGAGAGTTTGTAAACGATTAATTTGACTAACTACTAAATTTTTTAAGTCAGTTGCTGCTAGAGGATCGGCATGATTTTCTTGCCAATAAACAGCCATATCACTGTCAAAATCTTCTTGAATCGAACCGCAGAGAATGCCCATTGCCTTAGCATTCCCACCATAGGTGCGATGCATGATTTGCAAAGTTGGCAAGTCCATGGCTAGCCCGTGATTGCTAAAAAACTGTTGCCATGCAGTTCGATCCAAACCAGGAAGCCGATAGCGATCTACATTCAGCCCAGATTCGCAAAAGCGATCGCGACTCGTAATCAGCGTTACAGATTGCACCCTAGCATCAGCCAAAACTCGCAATAATTCTACATAGTTGCGGTGAGGAGCAATCAATCTACCTTGGCGATCTAATGCTGGTTCCAGATTGTCAATTAACACCCCAATGCGCCGACTGTGGAGTTGGCGCTTGAGTCGTCCCAACGTTACCCCAAATTCTACCCCAGGTTCTTCATGAAAGTCTTGTTTGAGCCACTCTTCTACTACACGTTCCACAGGGGTGATATTCTGCGTTTCCTTCGCCATTAGCAATTCTAAAACCAACTCAAATTCCTGCATTTGCAGGTATTGCTGCGCTAGAGTAGTTTTGCCTAAGCCTCCTTCGCCTTGGATGACAATGACTTTAGCGCCCCGATCTACCAAAGTGTTGAGGTGAGCGATCGCTTCTTTTCGTCCGATAAAATTGGTATTTTCTGGTTTTGGGGTGGAGTTGTGAGGCGATCGCGAATAATCGAGCAAATTAGAGATTACACTGGTTTTCCTGAGACATCGTTCTAAAGTCTCTCGACAATTACTTTTGGTAATTTTCTGCCGCAGTACTTGAGAAAGCAACTTCCATAACTGGGAACCAGCATCCTTAGCGTGTCCTTCTGTGCAACCGTAAGAATGAGCAATATCCAAGTATTTTCTACCCAACCAAACTTGCTGAAGAATAACTTTTTGCAAATCGCTCAACCGTTCCCCGGTCTGAGCAGGAATTATGGTATCTAACCATGCTAATGCTGCTTCAGCATCCATTTTGTAATGACGAGGGTAGTCTACACTTTAGTCTACAGTTCCACTACCGCTATTTTCGGAAAATTTTCTGTCAATCTGACTTTTTACACATAAATTCTCGATCGTTATCTCAAAGAGCGATCGCCACAACTGTGAATCAACCTGTTTAATAGCTATATTGCCAAAAATCTCACAGCATATTTACAGAAATTAACATTATTTCCTCACTTTTTCTCACCGACAGAGTGATTGGTTTTAGAGTATCAATTGAATCAGCCAATACCAAGAAATAAAGGCGTTGCATAACAGTGGGATGAATTGGGGGAAGCAGGGGAGGCAGGGGATGCAGGGGAAGCAGGGGGAGAATTTTAGAAGTTGCTAAATCATCCCGCAACTATGCAACGCCGAAATAAATTATCCAAATATTCGGAGGGTGCATTAATTTGTGAACGCACCATCTTTATCTCATCGGTAGAACCATACTTTCTGCGAAGACACACTACATATTGGTGTCGCAATAGTATCAATATTCCAGATAGGAATTATCACGTTGCTGATGGGAGCTATTTCGATAACTCTGGCTTTATAACGGCAACAGAATGGCTGGGAGGCAATAAAAACAGGAGAGACAATTCAAAAAATTAAACATCTGTGGCGCGAAACCTGGAATATCTGAAATCCCTCAGATAGCAATCCTATCTAATTTGTGAAAATTAAAATAGTAAGATTTCCGATTTTTATATAAAGTCGGGAATCTTATTTATTATGAATAATTTAGGATTGCTATAATACCAATTCACCATCATATTATTCCGGGAACAAGCAACGGATGGAACAAGAGAATTCTGGTAAAAGTGGCGATGTCATTTCATCATCGCCTAACAAAGTAGCAACTAAAACCAATTGTGCTTTTTCTCGCCGATAAACTTCGACTTGTTTAGTCAAGCGATCGACAATCCAATACTCACGTACCCCTTGAACTGAATAAAGTTTCAGTTTTGCTTCCTTATCTCGAAGTTCGTTTTGTTTACCAGGGGATAATACCTCTACCACCAACTCTGGTGCGCTTGTCAAATGTCCTGCTTCATCTTCAATTTGAGCTAGTCGTTCTCGACTTACCCAAACTACATCCGGTATGACGCTATCTGCTTCCGAAAAAAGTACCCCTGGAGTCACAATTGTTTCCCCTAATCCACTCACCTCTGACCAAGTATCGAGTTGTCGAGCAATCTTAACACAAACTTGTTGATGGCGGCGGTGAGGAGTGCGAGTTACAGAGAGTTCTCCATTAATAATTTCGTAGCGCGTCCACTCATTTTCGGGTAAAACTTCTAAATCGTGAATTGTCCAGCGAGCTCCTTCAATAGCTTGGTTCGTAATTGTCTCTGTTTGGCTGGTTGCCTTTCTTTGTTTGATTTTATTTACTTGGCAAGTATTTAAGTTGATGGCTTTGCAATCTTGTGTAATATGATTTGCAACTGCTGGCTGCTGATAACGATGTAAAACAGTTTGTATATTTTTTTTAGAAACTTGTTCGCCAACGACCAAAGAAAGCGATCGCCACAACTGGGAACCAACCTGTTTAATATAGTCGTGTTCATAATTTAATTCATTGGCAATTGCTACATAGGTGCGTCCTACCCAACTTTCTCGAAAGACTACAGATTGAACGTCATTGAGCTTTTGCCCAAACTGCGTAGAGCATAAAAGAGTTTCAACTAGGTTCACAGCCTCTTGTGTCATCATTGTCAGCTAGACCAACTTCTTGCTTAAACTTGCTGAGATTTCACTGGTTCATGAGTGAATTATGCAGACTTTACATTTTTTTACAGTAATAACTCACTTTTTCTCACTGACAGGGCGATCGCTTTTAGGTTATTAATGAGAATTATTCAGGCAAATAAATACTTTTTTCAAACTAATAAACAGGAGATAAATTATGAAATTTGGTATTGATATCGGACACAATTGCTCTCATGATACAGGTGCAATAGGCATTAAAAAAGAAGATGATTTGACTAAAGCAGTTGGTACATTGTTGATCCAAAAACTTAAAGCTGCGGGCAACACTGTTATTGATTGTACTCCCACAAATGCTAACAGTGATAATCATTCTCTATGGCAACGAGTTAATATAGCGAATGCTAATAATGTAAATCTTTTTGTCTCAATTCACTTTAACAAATTCAACTCGAAAGCTGATGGTACAGAAGTTTATGGTATTAGTAACGCCTCAAAAGGTATAGCTAAATCAGTCCTCAAAGAGATTGTTGCACTTGGGTATAGAGATAGAGGTGTCAAAGATACAGCTTTTTTTGTTCTAAGACATACCCAAATGCCAGCTATTTTAATAGAATGCTGTTTCTGCGATTCCAAAATAGATATGGATCGCTTTGATGCCGAAAAAATGGCAGAAGCTATCAAAGTTGGCTTAATTGGTGAATCAAAGCAAGATTCACTGATATCTGATAAAGATTATATTTTGGAAATTACAGTGCCAACTATTTTAAAACCATCTACAGACCAGGCATCAACTCTACTTCAAGAAACGCTAGTTGATATTGTTCCTGGAAATTACCCAGTGTTAGACGCTCGTTTTGAAGAACAGCATTACTGGGTGAAATGGTCTGATAAAACTAAAGGAAACCGTGACGAACATTTTGTTTTTGCTGGACATTGCAAAGTTAGTGAAAAAGATGATGCAACAGTCACAACAGGAACTAAGTAAAAGTAATATCTGAAAAATTAAGACTGAATATACCTGACAAAGTTTGTAGAGGCATGTCTATTCACGTCTCTACACAACACTTTTTAAATGAACTTGATGAAATGATTTTTGAAAGACAAAATTATGCTATTAATAGATGATTTAAGCAATAAATATTTTAATATACATTTAGGAACAATCTTGACAAAACTTGGCTTTGATGATGCCAAGATTACTGATATCAATCTGCTAATTCTCAAAGAAATTACCCTTGCACAATGGTTGTTAGAGTCTGCTAGAGCTAGCAGCGAGTTGGCTATAAAGGCTAATAACTTTGCCGGATTGAAATGGCGCGATCCTGATATGAAGGGTTTTGCCGAGTCTTTAAAACTCAAAGTACCTTCTGAGCCAGAAGAGGTTGAATTTTGTCAATTCACAGATATTGATGCTTTTATTGTCGGTTATTGGAAGTTTTTAACTCGCTCTCCCTATAAAGGTTTAGAAGAACATACAAATACTCCAGAAAACTTTATTGGTTTTCTGAAGAGTAAAGGTTATTCTGCCGATCCTAACTATGTCACCAAAGTTATCGGCTTGCTACCAGAAGCACAGAAACTACTAGCCAATGCAGCTGGAGTTATTATTCCCTCTCCAGTGGAACAACTGCAACTGATTCGTGCGCCTCAAGAAGTAGGGGTAGGGCAAAATTTCAACATTGAAGGCGTAGCGTCTTTAGCTGACAGTGGTAAAGTGTTGTCGGTGATGATTGACGATCGCTTTCCAGTCGAAGGTGTAAAAATCCGTCAAGATGGCAAATGGCAATTGCAATTTGTCTTTAACCAAGCAGGCGATCGCACAATGTTAATTGCGATCGATGACCAAAGTCTAGAAATCAAGTTTAAAGTTGTTGTTCCTGCAAGTCAACCAACTGGTTCAGCATCAACTGACTCAGGAGCAAAGGTAATTAAACTTAGTGGTAGCGTGGGAGTTGGCGGAGTCAACAACCCTGATGATGTCAAAGCAGTGAAAGCACGATTGCATGAGCTAGGCTACACATGGGTAGGCAATCCCAACACAGTAGTCAGGGACAGAGGACTCGATGATGCGATTCAATTATTTCAATCAATCATCGCTGGTCGCAGCACTATTCAAGGTGATGGTAGGGTTGATGTAGATGAAATGACTCATCAATGGTTGCAGGCAGCTAACGCACCAAAGTGGGTGTTAATGCCAACAAGCGAACCTAACAATGGTTTCATCAATGGTGAACTGGCACAAACCAACGATAATCACGATTTTGGTACACACTGGTTAGCTAATACAATCAAAGATATCGCTGAAGATTATCAAAACAGTTATCGCAATACCCATGCCAATGCTGCTCCATTTGCCATCAATGATGTGAGCCTACCTCATGGCGGCGATACTCCCGACCATGAGGGACATGAAACTGGTATGATGTGTGATGTTTTCTTGCCTAAAAAAAATGGGAATTTCGGTGGTATTTTTTGGTCGAGTTCTGAATACGATCGAGATGCGACACGAGCGATTCTTAAATCTATTCGCAAGCAAAAGCTAGTACGAATAGTTTTCTTCAACGATCCGCAGCTAATTACAGAAGGGCTTTGTAAGTTGGCTAGCGGTCACGATCATCACATTCACTTTGAAATTAACCCACCAGTTAGAGCCTAAATTGAAGTCAATAGTTGACTGTCAACCTTAACAGTCAACTATTCGGGAATGTCGTTTAAAAACAAAAACAGATGATAAATTTAGAAGCGATCGCTCTTTAGTGATAAGTAGATAGACACAATTAAATGTAAGATGTCATTGCGTTCGCGTAGCGTCTCGTAGAGAGGAGGAACGAAGCAATCCCAGTCTTGGCGATTGCTTCGTTCCTCGCAATGACAGAACATATTATATTTATTTGCGCCGATCTACTTATTAATCCAAAAGCGATCGCCTCAATTACAACTTCTGTCCTGCATAAATCGATCGCACTTCTCCGTTGCGGCGAACTACAGCTTCACCGTTACTGACATCTACTAATGTCCAACCACTTGAGCCAATGCCCTCACCGATTTTGATGCGGCGAGTCACACCATCGACTTGAAATAAAGCAACAGATTTGTTGCCCAACTCTAGTAACCCCTCTAAAGTATGGCTAGGAATAGCTGCGGCAGTGGACAAATATCCCTGTTGCTGACTAGCTGTTGATGACACTAAGGCAGTTTCTGGAGTGGATGCTGTGGCGGCCAATTTTGGTGGTGCTGCACCGAATGGGACAACTGGTAATGCAGGTAGAGGGCTGGATGGTTGCCGCACGTCGATTGGTGCAGTTCGCACAGCTAAAGGTTTCAGTTGGGAACGTACAGCAGCAGCCATCATGTTGACATTTACGGGCTTGGCTGCTTGTCTTACCTGATTCAGAGCAGTTTTGACAATATTAGGTTGAGATGTCTTGGAATTAGCTGCTACTGGTGGTATGACTCTGGGGTTGCCAAGAATGGGTGGGGGCGCGTAGCGCATTGGCGACGGCGCTTGATAAACAGGTATGTAAATGCGCTCGACGACGTTTGAGGAACGGTTAGAACTGAGTGAGAGTGGTGTATTGTTCGCAGCCAAAGGAGGTGGTAGCTTACCAACAGGCTGGGTGCTAGCAAAAGCAATGGCGCTTGGGTTAGAGACTACCCGATTCGGAAGTCCTGTCCGGCTAGATAGTTGATTATTTGTCGTATCTTGCTTATCTATAACTGTTAAAGCTCCCAGCATGTAGTCAACCAAATCGGCTTCAACATCTGCTTTTGTAGATAACTGCGACTGTGGTGTATAAATGGGCTGGGTCAATCTGGAAGTGAGAAGCAGTAGTACTCCAGAGTGTATGAAGTAGATTGTACCTGCGATCGCTACACCTATGGTTGTTCCCAAAATTAGCAGTTTGCCTAAAGCACGTTTGGTTTGCTGATACCTTTGGCTAACTGATGGCACAGTGGGAGTGCCAACCACCACCGTACTCATTTGTTTGTTTCTGAGTTGAGTGACGGCTTGTCCAGTCCGGTTCAGTGCATTTGGCAAAACAATCTGCGGTACATTAACTGTTTGCAGTTGCTCGTATTCTGGAGGTATTGGTGCAGAAGGATTAGCCGACTTGTAAAACCTCTCGCGTGAGTTAGTTTCTTCTTTAGAACGACGTGATACACGACTGCCATACTTCAAAGTTTGGGAAGGCAGATTTCCACTAAAATCCAAAATTTCATCAATATCGGAAAAGAGTTCATCCATCAAGCCATCAGCATAGATTTCTATCGACCAAGGCTCGTTAGCGAGCAAGTCCTCTGATGGTTCCGGAATAATGAGATCGGTGCTGAATGCTTGTAACATAGGCATTGTGGGTTATGGCTGCTAGTACGGGGCACGCCGCCCCTACTGCCTGAGAATCAGGATTTTTAAAGAAATATCCAATCGCTCGTTCAATCTAGACGAGCTGATGGTTCGGTAATATTAAGTTCAAGTTGAATCCGGAGACTGCTGATGATGCCAGTACTTAATCTATGTCATCTATCATACTAGTTTCCCTCTTTTCTACTATACTCACCCTTCATGAAGTTTAAGTTAAGTTAACGCTGTAAATACTGACTGGGTCTTGGTTCTACGCAATTCTAAATATATTAACAGGGCATTAATATCGGCTGGATTCACTCCACCAATACGCGCAGCTTGACCGATAGTCAGCGGTTTTACCTTGTTGAGCTTTTCCCGCGCTTCTTTAGAAAGGGTATCAATTGTTGTGTAATCCAAATCAGCAGGTAACTGGCGGTGTGCCTGACGCGCAATTTGTTCAATCTGATTTTGCTGTCTAGCAAGATAACCAGAATACTTAATGTCAATTTCTACGCCTTCTTTTTCAGCTTGCTTGAGTTCGGGGTTGCTCAGTCCATAACTTTCGAGGTCAACGTAATGAAATCCCGGACGACGTAGTAAGTCAGCTAGGGTAATGGAACCTTTGATTGCTTGCCCAAAAGCAGTTGCGATCGCAATCCCTATTTCTTCATGTTCTTTAACTCTTGTGGCGTATAGTCGTTCTTTTTCAGTCGCAATCTGTGCCTGTTTGCTAATAAACATCTCCCAGCGGCGGTCATCAATCAAACCAATTTCTCGTCCTAGGGGTGTCAGCCGTTGGTCGGCATTATCAGAACGCAGTAGCAACCGATATTCTGACCTGCTGGTGAGCATCCGGTAAGGTTCTCGCAAGTCTTTTGTACATAAGTCATCAACCAGCGTCCCAATATAACTTTGCTCGCGGGGAAAAATAATCATTTCCTGACCGCGCACAAACCGAGCTGCGTTAATTCCTGCCACAATTCCTTGCGCTGCGGCTTCTTCATAACCTGTTGTGCCGTTAATTTGTCCCGCACAAAACAACCCAGCAATCTTTTTGGTCATCAGTGTCGGGTAACATTGGGTTGCTGGTAAATAGTCATATTCCACAGCATATGCCGGACGCAGCATGAAGCAGTTTTCCAAGCCAGGGAGACTACGTAACATTTGCAGTTGCAAATTTTCTGGCAACCCTGTGGAAAACCCTTGGATATATAGTTCTGGTATATCCCGTCCTTCTGGTTCGATAAAGATTTGATGACTTTCTTTATCAGCAAAGCGCACGATCTTATCTTCAATACTGGGACAATAACGCGGTCCTTTTGCTTCTACCCAACCACCATAAACAGGCGACAGGTGTAAATTTTCCTGAATTAGGCGATGGGTTTCGGCAGTGGTGCGGGTAATGTAGCAGGGCATTTGTTCCCTTTCCACCCACACCTCTGGGTCGAAGCTAAACCAGCGTACTTCTTCATCTCCCGGCTGAATTGCCATTTTACTGTAGTCAACCGATCGCTTATCTACCCGCGCCGGAGTCCCAGTCTTTAATCGTCCAGTTTCAAATCCTAGGCGATTGAGAGTTTGTGTCAATCCCTCAGCGGCAAATTCCCCAGCACGTCCTGCTGGCATGGATTTATTCCCAACCCAGATTTTGCCTCCCAAGAATGTGCCGGTTGTCAAGATTACCGCTTGGCATTGGAATGCCACACCAAAGTAAGTTTCAACGCCAATCACTTCATCGTTAGCACCCAGCACCAAATCTGTGACCATGCCTTCGCGAATGGTCAAATTTTCTTGGTTCTCAACAATATTCTTCATCACCGCTGCGTATTCACGCTTGTCAGTCTGGGCACGTAATGCCCAAACCGCAGGCCCCCGTGAAGAGTTGAGGATACGCTTTTGCAGATAGGTACGGTCTGCCATTTTGCCAATTTCCCCACCGAGTGCATCGACTTCATGGGTCAATTGGGATTTAGCAGGGCCACCCACGGCTGGGTTACAAGGTTGCCAAGCGATTTTATCTAAGTTGAGTGTCAGTAGCAGAGTACGACAGCCGAGGCGGGCAGCGGCGAGTGCTGCTTCGCAACCGGAGTGACCTGCACCGACGACGATCGCATCAAAAGCGTCTTGGAATTCAACGGAATTGTGCATGGTCATACTTACAGCATCAGCAAACTTAGAGTCATTGATAATTTTAACCGATCCAGTGCTTTCATGGAGGTGTCTTTCTAATAAAAAAGCTATCAAAATAACTAGTACAAAACAAGGCAGGAGGTAGGAGGCAGAAAGCAGGAGTTGGAAGCTTATTTGCTAAGCTTTTTCTCTATTTTAAATGGTATTTTTAGCTTGCTGTCTTTATATATAAAATTAGAATTATAGGTGCTTTACTTTAAAAGTAAAACTAGTTTTATGTCTTTTAAATAGATATTTTTGATACAGATGAAACAAATTCTGAGAAAGACAAAATTTATCACTATTGTCATCTTTATTATTTTTGCAGTAGTTGCTAGTAATGGGATAAATCACCATAAACTAGTCACCAACGCTCAACTAGCGAACAAGTGCTTAACTACTGGTTCATTGCCCTGTAATGATACGTCTAAATATCCCATATTACCTACACCTAATCCTCATCTCAAACTGAGCAACCAAGAGCGATTTCTGTCTGCGATCGCTAATAAGTTACCAAGCATTCCTCACCCTGGTACTTTTGAATACATTTTGCTACATTCATATGGCGCTGTATTTGTAAATCAAGAAGTAGCGATTAAATTACCATCAAAAGTAATATTTGCTAACGAGCAAGAAACTCAAGATTTTCAAAGTACCCTGACTATGGAGAAAGTTGATGGTACTAAAGACTGTTATTTACAAAAATCAGCAGCAGAAGCTTTAGATAATGCGCGAGCATCACACAATATTTCTCTCAAATCAGGTTATGGTGAGGGTGATTGCACTCGCAGTTTTGCCACCAACTTAAGATTTTGGCATAAATATGCTAATAACAAAACTTTAGAAAAAGTAAGACAGGGCAAAGAAACAACAATTCTTGGTGTAGTTGCGCCACCTGGAACCTCACAACATCTCTGGGGATTAGCAATTGATTTACGCATATCCAATCAAAAGCAGAGAGAAGTCCTGTATCAAAACGGTTGGTTTCAGACTGTAGAAAATGATGTCCCCCACTGGACGTATATAGGTTTACCTGAAGAAGATTTACCCCTATTTGGTTTTAAAAACAAAGTTGTTAGGGGAATTAGCTATTGGTTGACACCACTTTAAGTGTTAGATGTAATACAAAGTTGGGAAAACTTAACTAATAGTTGCATTTTAATCAGGGATATAGTATGTCAAGCAGAATCATCCATCAGTCGCAAAACTTTCTACTTGATTTGTTAAAAGCAACCTACCAAAATCAAGAAGTACACCCACTTTTACAGCAGAATTTAGACAAACTCAATCATGACTTTGCTTTACTATTGCGAACATGGGCTGTTGAGCAGTTTAGCAATCAACCTACTACATCTCCTAACTTAGCAAAAATAATTTTCAAATTTAGTAAAATTATTCAAGTATTTGAACAAGGAAATCCTGCTATTAATCTGGAAATCGCGATCGCTGGTTATGAAGCAGTTCTACAGGTTTGTTCCCGTGAAGTTTGTCCACAAGAATGGGATAGTACCCAACAAGCTTTGGTGGTAGCTTATTATCAACGCCAACAAATTATATGCAGAATAATTGAAGAATTCAAAGAAAATAATATCCAAAACCATAATCAGATAAATCTCCTGACTGAACAGCTTCAGCAGGAATTACAACAATCAAAACAGAAATGCGATGATTTACAAATAGAGATTACTCAGTTAAAGCAAGAAGCAAATACTTCTAATACTACTTATATAACATCTTTAACAACAGATTTAGAAGAACTAAAGCAGCGACATAGTTGTTTGGAAAAAAACATTACACAAGTTAAAACCTCATCTTTAATCGAACATTTCAATACCGCTATTTTTTATGATATTGAAAACCTGACGATGGGGAGAAGAAATCCTAATTTAAATTTTTCTCTCAAGCAGATTCAAAAAAGTATAGCAGACCTCAATCTAGTTAATAAAATTTCTATTCAATGCGCTTATACTAATTGGAGCGATCGTAGATTAAAGGTTCTCAAAAATGAAATTCAAGAACTTGGTATTGAACCAATTCAACTTTTTGATTATAGCTATAAAAAGAACGCAGCTGATATCCAACTAGCAATTGATGTCATGGAATTAGCTCATACTCGTCCAAATTTACAAGTATTTGTTATTGTTTCAGGTGATGGTGCATTTGCTTCTTTGGCAAAAAAGCTACATGAGTATGGAAAAACAGTAATTGTATGTGCTTATAAAAACCATACTAACAGAGTGCTTGCGGCTGTTTGCGATCGTGTTATTTCAATACCTGAGCCAGAAGCAGAAAGTGTAAATCAGAATATTAATTGGGTTGGGCCAAGAATTAATAGGAGAACATAATATAATAGCAGTCCTATCTAAATATTAAGGGTGGCGATCGCAGCAGTATCCATACCATCAATAGCAGGATACTGTTACAATTTTTTGCATCCGCGATAATTTACTACAATAAAATAGTCACACATCCGACCTCTGGAGTGCTAGCAGTGGGCTTATTTGATGATTTGAGTCGGTTTCTAGAAAACCGTTTAGAAGAATTCTTGCGTAACAATCCACATTTGGAGTTAGAGGCGCTGTTAGAGCAGCTGCGGCAGCAAGAAGAAGATACTTTAAAGTTGATTGCAGATTTACAAATACAAGAAAAGCGATCGCAAGAGGAAATTTTGTCCACCGCTCAAGAAATTCAGCGTTGGCACATCCGCGTGCAAAAGGCACAGAATGCTAATAGACAAGATTTAGCAGCTGCGGCGCAAGAGAGAGAAGCAGCTCTACTGCGTGAAGGAAATCAGCGCTGGGGACACATGCAAGGGTTGAAAGAACGCATAGATCAATCTAAAGAACTACTGCGGAAAATTCAGGTGCGGCGACAAGAGGTACAAGCTAAAGCAGCTGAAGCACAGACAGCCCGCGCTAAAGCTCAAACCCAGCAACGCTTAGAAACCAATGGCTGGTGGAATCCAGCTAGCAGTTATTCCAGTGGATTTGATGAGTTAGAAGACAAGTTTCGCCGTTGGGAAACCCAAGATGAGTTAGAGCAGATGAAGCGTAATCTGGGTAAATAATCTGTTTTCAGTAAACAGTAATCAGCGATCGCTCTGTAAATTGTTCGCTAGTTACTGTTTACCAATTACCTCTTACAGAATGGTATTTAATTATATAAAAATTATTTTTAATGGTATTTATCTATTTTCTAGACTATAAGCATCTAAAAGATGAATTATTGAGATTTTATTTATTTTTTTAATTGAGCTTTGATTTTCTGATAAATTTGACTTAAGCCGATTTTCACAGCCTTTTTTTCCGTGTATCTATTCGGTATTTTTTGTTATTGCCGCAGTATTCCCTAGACGTTCCAAATGAGAACTGAGGCATGGAACCTACTATATTTTTAGATGTTTTAGCTAGCCTACAAAAATTATTTGTAGGTTACATACCAGCCGCTGTTTTGGGTAGTTTCATTGGATATTTAATAGGCATAAATGGCACAATCTATCAGGTATTAAAGCGGTTATTTGAAATACCACATAGTATCCCTCCTATAGTCTTGCTACCCATCTCGCTCATAGTGTTTAGAGAGAGCGAACCTGCAACCATAGTGATAGTTTTTATTGGCACTCTTTGGTCAACTATCATTAATACCGCAATAGGTATGCAACATTTTCGCAGACAAAATAATAACTTTCGGGCAGCTATTTTTCATACATTTCATGCTTTGAAAGTTGGCATTTGGGTAGCTTGGTTTACAGTTATTGCCACAGAAATGTTGATCGGGCCAAGAGGACTTGGCTTTCTCCTTTGGGATGCTTATAAAGCTGGCAACATTAATTACATCATCCAGATGATACTATACATTGCTATCATCGGTAGTTTAATGGATCAGTTGTTAGATTTAGCAGGAAATCTTCTCTCTCAGATTGCCTCTGACGGTAAAAAATCCTCTTAACAAGAAAGGCAGATGGCAGAGGGCAGAAGGGAAGATACCTTTTTCATCCATGGCGATGAGTTTTTTATGGAGACTGCCTTCTTTAATTGGTGGAAATTATCTAGCCTTGCGGATAGCACCCTGCCAGCTAATACTTTGTTTTGCGAAACGTCCTGCCAAAGAGCGAGTTGCTACCACTTCAACATCGACGTTGATACCAGGGCTGAGGGCATCAGCAGGAATTTTCAACTTACCTAAAGCGATAATAAAACGGTTATAGTCGCGGGTCACAAGTTCGGCAGGAATGTCCCCTTCATATTCAGTTTTATAGTCCGAGAAGCCACGAGAGTCATCTCGCGCCCGAAACTTTACTCGAAACTGAGTCTGAATTACGTCAGACTTGGCTGCTAAATCGACTATTTTCAAGTTCAAGTTTTGCCCTGCATCAGCAAATTCTGACACTGCTAACCGGGTAACATCTTTTTTGGGAATTGCATGGTTAACGGTAAACGTAGTCAAGTTAGCCTCGTTTTTGCTGCTACCATCAACCCACAAATCTTCAGGGAAAATAACTTCCACTTGCTTGCTGTCGTTTAAACTAACCGTTACAGTTTCATTACCAAAGCTAGCAATGGGTTCTCTTTCCTGCCAAACCACTTGCAAAGCTTGTTCCAAACGCTGTTCAAATTCTCGGTACTCATCGGCAATGACAGAACCAGGAGCAAGTAGAGAAGTTGCTCCCTGGCGAAGATTCCATTTGTTCTTTGAGAGGTTGAACTGTTTACCCGTCAGTTCAGAAACTGTCAGCTTTACGGTTGGAGCATCAGCTGCCAAGGGTTCTTTGCTGTTAACAATACTCAAAATTCCCAAGCGCCCTTGCTTGCCATCGCTACCATTGCTGCCGTCGCGCCCATGGCTGCCAGAATAACATCTGTAGCGTTTATTAGTACATTTATGGTCGGGGCTACCAGGAGTCCCTTTGCAAGTTTCCACTTCCCAACTCCGCCTGCGACAGTTACAACCTGCTGTGCCATTGCTACCCCGACCACCTCTTCCACCTTCTCCTGGGGTAGCACGGACGAGAATGTTCCGTAAGTCTGCCAAATTGGTGTAATAGGCGGTGAGGGAACCACCATTTCCCCCATCTCCTCCTTTACCGCCATTGCCGCCAGCACTGCCATCTGGTGCGTTGATATCATGGTCTACGTTATCACGTTGGCGATCGCAGTTTGGTCTATAACCACGTTCGCCATCTTCACCATCCTCGCCATCCTCACCAGACAAGTCACGATTTACTGGTGAACTATTGACAAAAATATTTTGGTTCTCACCGTCACGACCATTTCTACCTGACCGCCCATCATCGCCTTTACGACCATCTGTGCCATATTCCCTACCTGCTAAATCGTACCTTTCAGAGGCAACTGCTGGACATAAAACTGAGCCAGAGGCAGGCAAAAAGCTAGTAGATAAGCAGAATATTAATAAAAGTGGCAGTTTAATCCCAAAACCTTTGTCCATCAGGGTAAATCTAGATTGTTTTAATTACCGCTGACGATGAATTACGAGAATTTGCTCCCTGTTCTAAAGTGGGTTTTGATACTGAGATTTTCTAATAAATCGGAATGGTTACTTTTATGTATTACGGATGCGATCGCATCCCTGAACACGTCATTAATGTTACGTTAGTTATTTGATAAAACTCTTATACAAAAACTACTGTATTAATAACTACTTATCTACCAGGAGCAAGCAAGATGGGATTCACTGATGATATTGCCAAGGTATCTGAACAAGTGCGTAAACGAGCCGATCAAGTGGTTGGTGAAGAATCTACCAAGATGTCACTGATTGTTCCTTTTTGAGCGCTCTTGGCTACGATGTTTATGACCCTAGCGAAGTAATGCCAGAATATGTAGCAGACTTTGCTGAAAGAAGAGCGCGGCAGCTTGAAAAGGTAGATTATGCTCTAGCTATTAATGGTAATATAGTTATGCTCGTAGAAGCAAAAGCTAGAGGTCAAAAAGCTGAAGTACATGATGGGCAACTTAGCCGTTATTTTAATGCTCTTGTAACAACAAAAGTAGCTATTGTGACTAACGGTATTGATTACCGTTTCTTCACTGACCTGCGTCACAAAAATGTTATGGACAAGGAGCCTTTTTTAACTTTTAACATCCTTGAATATGACTCAAAAGATATTGATAATCTCAAATTCTTCCACCGTGACAATTTTGATGCAGTAGCTATTACCAGCCATGCTGAAGAAATGGTATATGTAAAAGGCATGACTCAACTTGTAGGTAATCTTTTGCGTTCTCCTTCTGAAGAGTTTGTTCGCTTTTTAGTAGCTGAAATTGGTGCAGTTGTCCCTGGTTATGAAATTCAAGGTCGAATTACTGGCAGAGTTATTGAAAAATTCAAACCCATTGTCAAAAAGTCAATTCAGCAAAGTTTAGTAGAGTTAATGACACGCTCACTAAGCCAAGAAATTTCTCAGCCTGTTGAAATAGAAGTAGAACCAGAGATTGAAGAAGAAGAGGAACCTCAAGATCCTCAAGAATCGAAAATAGTTACAACGGCTGAGGAAATTACAGCTTTTGAAAAAATTAAAGCTATTACGCAAATCTCAAAAAGCTACAATTTTGAAGTTAAGTATAAAGACACTGCTTCCTACTTTGGTATAAATCTTGGTAAAACTACTTGGTGGTTTTTGCGGCTGTATTTGTCTTCGCAGAAAAAAAGTATTATTACTCGGCTAAGTGTAGATGAAGTCAAATCTCTAGCAGCAGATTTTGAAGTGCAGGAAGTAACGGCTTCACTAGGGGATGCAGCGTCAAAAGTAATCATTACCTCTGTGACTGATATTGATAAGCTTGCATCACTGATTCTCAGGTGTTATGAAGCAGAAGCAGCCAAGCACCAAACAATAAAAAAATCAGCTTAACTATAATTCTTTGCTTTATCGGCAGTTTCCACAAAAAAAGTGGTTCTGTTGAGTACAGAACCACTAACTCTTTTGCACAAAATTTATAACTTAGCGAGCCGTACCTTGAGCAGGAACAGCATCAATTGGTTTCATCAAGTACAGCCGTAGCAACTGCCAGCCATGTGAGATGAAAATTGGTAGTTTCTGGAAGATTTGCAGGAATTTGGGAGTGTTGGAGTTGGAAATTGCTGTCAATTTTTCGTTATTCTTGACACAGATATCCAATCGCTGATAAAATTCTGGATTCTCCACATCTAGCATCAAGGGGAAGACTCTGCCTGCGGTTTCGTTGGTCTTCTTAATTACATAGATGTCGTATTCTCGCGCATCCAGCCCAAGGGTGGCATAAAAGTCTTTGCGCTGGATGTCATTGAGATACATCGTTGCAAACACTGACAACAGGAAGAAGCGACTCCACAGCCTGGCCTTCCAGTCATTCAATATTTGTGGCTGGGCTTTCATTACGGCATCAAAAAAATCACCGTGACGGTTTTCATCCTGACACCAGTTTTCAAAGAACCGGAAAATTGGATAAACTCTGTCTTCAGGATGCGCTTCTAGGTGACGATAAATAGTGATATAGCGCCAATAACCAATCTTTTCGGAAAGATAAGTGGCATAAAAGATGAATTTTGGCTTAAAGAAGGTATAAGCACGGCTCTTAGTCAAAAACCCTAAATCCAGAGACATATTGAAGTCTGACAGGGCTTTGTTCAAAAAGCCAGCATGACGCGCTTCATCCCGTGACATCAGGTTAAAGCACTCTGCCAAGACGGGGCTTTTATCCTTCAAACGGCGGCCGAGTTCTTTGTACAGCAAAAATCCAGAAAACTCTGCCGTACAAGAACGTTCTAGAAATTCTACGAACAATCGGCGAGTTTCCCCGTCAATATGATCCCAGGATTGTTCAAACTCGGCATCCCGAACGAAGTGATGGCGGTTGTAGTCGGTGCGAAACTCTTCCAAAATGGCTCTTAACTCGTCTTCATTGACGGAGATGTCCATCCGCGCCATCTCATCAAAATCGGTAGTATAAAACCGGGGTGTTAACAGGGTTTCTTTTGCCGGGACTTTAATCCCTGGCCGCATTTCTTCAAAGCCTGGTTTTTTAAGGGAATCTACCATGTCTTGATTGCTCTTTTGCCTTTATTATCTTGAGTACACTAGAAAGCCAAAGGTAATGCTCTCACACGGTGCAGCAGCTGACAATAATTTATTTGTATAAAGTTCAGTCTACCAAGGTGTAGCCAGGAAACTGTTACATAAAACGTTAAGAGTTGCAACAATACATCAATAATTTGCGGAATCGAGAATCGAGAATTGGTAGCCAACTCAAGAATGAAGTATTAAGGTTGAATGATGAAGTATATCCCATATCTAAATCTGCCAGCTTGACTGAAATAAGGGAGTGGGGAGGAGTCACTGCGTTGTTTTGGTTCCCAAAGTTGTAGTAAATGGCGTTGGGAAGTACGGAATATTCCTTTTTCATGCTTGGTTGTGGGATTTTCCTGTGATTGGCTGATGTGAAACAAAACGGCATAAAAAAACCATCTTAGACAACAAGAGTAAATCCAAGGGGTTGAAAACAAGATGAATCTTGAAAACAATCAGCATAAAGACCGTCTTCTTGTCTCTTACATCTTGTGTGCAGTTGGGTTTATGGGTCTGGGAGGGCTGCACCGTTTATACAATGGCAAGATAGGGACAGGTTTGTTGTGGCTGTGTACTGGAGGTTTGTTGTACGTAGGGCAGTTCGTCGATCTGTTTCTCGTCTCTAATATGGTTGACGATTATGAACTGAACCTGAGAGCAAAAGCAGGTCTATCTCCCTTGGGTGTACCCTTGAATAAAGCTGCGATCGCTACTCAAGTCTACCGGCCCACTGGTAACCAGCTCATGGTTAAACTGATTGAAGTAGCAGAAAGCAGAGGTGGTAGCTTAACTGTCACTCAAGGTGTGAAAACAACGGGAGCTAGTTTTGCTGAAGTAGAAGCTACTCTTAAAGAACTGCTGAAATCAGGTTATGTAAAAATAGATAACGACCCCATTACTGGAGCCGTCACCTACCATTTCCATGAACTTTAAAGTTATTAGTCAATGATTCGATGTCACTAATCTTTTGACTCTTGACTCTTGACTAATTTAGACCTAGCCACTTTTGACCGTTCAAACGCTGCACTAAGCCAAATACCAGTAGATCGAGTGTAATTTTGCGCTCATCGATGAGGAATGACTCAAGAGTGCTAGGTCTTTTGCCCTCATAACAAGAAAATCCTTTTTTCCCTTGAATATCTTCTTCAGGAAAATATAGATTAAAGTTGAACAGGCCCTTTTGCCAACTGCCAACCACTTGCCAACACTCTTCGGCTGATTGAAAGCCAACGATGGGAACCTTCTGTTTTGCAAAAGATAATTGTAAATCTTTTACTCCTTGCTCAGCGATCGCCTTTTGCACAGCTGGCAAGTAATCTTGCTGGATGAACTCTACAAAAGGCTTGTCTTCAACAGAGGGGGCTTTCTCCTTTTTAGCAGCGGCTTTAGCTGCGGCAGGTTTTTCTCCTGCGTCGGATTTTTCTCCGGTGGCGGGTTTTTCTGCTTTTGCGGCTTTAGCTGTGGCGACCGATTTTTCTCCGGCGCTGGGTTTTTCTCGCTTGGGAGATGCAGCAGCTGGCTTAGCAGCATTGGGGTTAGTTTCTGGGTTTACTGCTTTGGGGTCTGGCGCGTTGGCAGTAGGAATGTCTGTCGCTTCAGGTGAGTCTGTACTAGGAGCGTGTTCTTCAGCGACACTGGGAGCCTGCTTGTCAACATTGCTGGGAGCCACTTCGCCAGCTTCATTATGATTTTTTTCTTCTGCCATTGCTCAGGTCAATCCTTAATTTAGCTTTCAGAGCGATCGCTCACCGTTAAGTAGTAAGTTACCTTTATTTTGACATTAGTCACTGCTCAACAGTCAACAGTCATCGACTTTGGACTTTTGACTGGGACGCGATCGCTTCCTTAATATCTCTTAGCAATTCATCAATTTTGGATTGGGTTGTATTCCAGGAACACATAAAACGCACTCCTCCCACACCAATAAAGGTATAAAATTGCCAGTTCTTACCTTTTAAGCTTTGAATAACATGCTCAGGTAGTTTGACAAAAACGGCGTTTGCTTCTCGCGGAAACATAATTTCAACGCTTTCTATATTTAATAGTTGATTTTCTAAATATTCAGCACATTGATTGGCATGTCGTGCATTTTTTAACCACGCGCCAGTTTCTAACAAACCTAACCAAGGAGCAGAAATAAATCGCATTTTTGAGGCTAGCTGACCGGCTTGCTTACATCGATAGTCGAAATCTTCTGCTAATGCTTTGTTGAAAAAAAGAATTGCTTCACCTAATGCCATCCCATTTTTAGTACCGCAAAAGCATAAGACATCTACACCACTTTTCCAGGTCATTTCCGCAGGGCTTTTATTCATAGCAGCAACTGCATTTGCAAAACGAGCGCCGTCCATGTGAATCTTTAAGTTATACTTTCGCGCAATTTCTTTAATCGCCAGAAGTTCTTCAATAGAATATAACGTTCCTAATTCAGTTGATTGGGTAATGCTAATAACTTTAGGTTTGGGATAATGAATATCAGCACGCCTAGTTACAATTGCTTCTATTGCCTGCGGTGTTAACTTGCCATTTTCCCCTTTAGCAAGTAGCAGTTTAGAACCATTAGAAGCAAATTCAGGTGCGCCACATTCATCTGTTTCTATGTGTGCTGTCTCATGACAAATCACACTGTGATATGACTGACAAAGTGCAGCTAACGATAAAGAATTGGCTGCTGTACCGTTAAAGGTAAAAAATACTTCGCAATCAATTTCAAAGAGTTCTCGAAAATAATCTGTTGCTTTTTGAGTCCATTCATCATTACCATAAGCTGGCGCACTGCCTTGATTGGCTTGAATCATGTACTCCAATGCTTCCGGACAAATGCCAGAGCAATTATCACTCGCAAACTGTTCTGAGTGGCTACTCATAATCTCTACTTTCATGTAATTTACAAAATATTAGTTAACAATCTTGGCAGCAGTTCCAACTCAAAGGTAACACCAGTGATGAGAAGGTGTTTTAGGGGAACACTAAGGAAAAAACTACTGACGAAGAGGTTAATGATGCAGTTGAGTATAATTGACGAAAAATTGCAGATAGAATTTACATGTCAAGAGCAACTACTAGCTGTTCGCTTTCATAAACTTTGGGAAATACCACTTATCCATATCCAACAAGTTACGACAGCCGAACCTCAAAGCAATTGGAAAGAACTGCGTGCCCCTGGTAGTTTTGTGCCTGGATTAATTAAAGCTGGCACTTATTACACAAACCGGGGCAAAGAATTTTGGTATGTGAATAGAGAAACAAATTATTTAACCATTGAGTTACAAGATGAATCCTATAAGCGGATTATCTTGACTATTAACGACAATGAATTTTGGCAGCAAAGACTTAATGAGGCGATCGCTAGATAATTATTTAAGCAAAATAAACCCAAAATGTAGGGACACGACACGTGCCCCTAATAACAATCCTTGAGTATTTATCTGCTAAATAGTAGGTTTTTCCTGCGTCAGCCTCCAGCGACAGCAGGCACAATACTGACTTCATCGCCATCTTTGAGGGGTGTATCTGTCCCATCTAAAAAGCGGATATCTTCACTGTTGAGGTACAAATTCAGAAAACGGCGTGGCTTTCCCTGCTCATCACACAGACGCGCTTTAATCCCAGGAAAGCTTTTTTCTAAGGAGTCTAAAAGTTCGGCAATGGTACTACCACTACATTCGAGGGTAGCTTGGTTATTAGTAAAATTTTGTAGCGCAGTAGGAACTAAAACTGTTACAGACATAGAGATAGAAAGTTAAGAGTGAAGAGTGAGGAGTTAGGAATCAAGTTAAGAGTTAGGAGTTAGGAAAAAAACTCACAACTCATAACTCATAACTCCTAACTAAACGAGGACTTGTTGCCATTCCAAGCGATCGAGTGTACGAGAACGCTCAAGGGCACGTTCAAAACTATCGAGTTTGGCATCAATAGTCAAGGGTTCGCCAATGTAGCCTTGTACAGCTTCTTGGGTTTTCAGACCATTGCCAGTGATGTAAACCACGGTAGTCTCATCTGGATCGATTTTGCCAGCTTCTACCAGTTTTTTCAGCACGGCAACAGTTGTACCACCAGCTGTTTCTGTAAAGATGCCTTCGGTTTCTGCCAGCAGCTTGATTCCTTCGATAATTTCTGCATCATTGACTGATTCAATATTACCGCCAGTTTTCTTAGCGATTTCAACAGCATAAATTCCGTCTGCTGGGTTGCCGATCGCAATTGACTTAGCAATTGTATTCGGTTTCACTGGCTTAATAAAGTCGCGGTCTTGCTTAAATGCTTCCGCGATGGGGGAACAACCTTCAGCTTGCGCGCCGCTGAAACGGACATTTTTGCCTTCTACTAAACCGACTTCGACAAATTCTTGGAAGCCTTTATGGATTTTGGTAAATAGCGAACCAGAAGCGAGAGGGGCAACAATATGGTCTGGTAGTTCCCAACCTAGCTGTTCGGCGACTTCAAACCCCAGAGTTTTGGAACCTTCAGAATAGTATGGGCGCAAATTGATGTTGACAAAACCCCAGCCATGTGTATTAGCGACTTCCGAACAGAGACGATTTACCTGATCGTAATTACCTTTCACTGCCATTAGGGTGGGACTGTAGATCAAGCTACCCAGAATCTTACCTGCTTCTAAATCTGCGGGGATGAACACACAGCAATCTAAACCAGCGTGAGCTGCGATCGCAGCTGTAGAATTTGCCAAGTTCCCTGTGCTAGCGCAGGAAACTGTAGTGAAACCCAATTCCCGCGCCCGGGTGAGGGCAACAGACACCACCCGATCCTTGAAGCTGAGGGTGGGCATGTTGACGGCATCATTTTTGATATAAAGCTTGTTTAAACCCAGGCGACGTGCAAGACGGTGGGAACGAACCAACGGAGTCATACCGGTTCCCACATCAATCACATTGTCAGTTGCGACAGGCAAAAAGGGACGATAGCGCCAAATAGAATTTGGCCCAGCTTGAATTTTTTCACGAGTGACAGTGCGACGTAGGGCGCTGTAGTCATACAAGACTTCCAGCGGGCCAAAGCATAACTCACAAACATTGCTGGCTTTGAGTTCGTATTCTGCACCACATTCCTTACACTTCAAGGATTTAAATGTTGCGGTGGTTGCTGAGGTGGGTGTTGTTGTTGCCTGAGTCATAAACTAGCTTTCCCTGTTTGTCCGTCAACTGTCCGATGAATAGTAACACGAGGAAAAACGCTAGTCAAACATACCCGACTAAAATTGTCGGGTTTAGTTTACTTAAAACAAAATCCAGATGAGCATCAAGGTACTTGCTTGACTAAATTCCAAAAGTGCAGAGTGATAATTCTCTACGGAAGAACATTTTTATGCCTACTGGTATACATAGTTAATACCATCTACTTAAGTATGTGTAATTAAATTCCCTGACTCAACTGAAGATTGAGTAACTTTGTATAAAATCTATTTAATGAATTTGCTAACTACCTAAGTAGCAATACCAATTTTTCCAAAAGTAAATTTATTTTAATACCCGTAATTAAACTGTTTTAAATTCTACGATCTTCGTTTTAAGGTTCTACTATTAGGTTCTTGATTTGAAAAAATCACCAGTTTAAGGTTAGTAACCAAAAACTTTTCTAACCTAAGTTAGTAGAGCGTAATCAGAAGTTGCGTACTGCTAGAAATACCTAAAAAATAACTATATATTGATAGTTTCAGGCAATAATTATTGCTCTGAGACAATATTTTGTTATGTCTGAATGTCTTCAATCCTCAGCTTGGATTTGAGAAATCAGGCAAATTATGCGTTTTATTTCTGTTGAAAACATCAGGATAACAGTTTACCGAGCAACTCCATTAATGCGATGAAATCTCCGAAGCAATCTACCAAAAATAAGCAATTTAAATTTTACCGTTGTTTAGTAGCGACAGCATTATTAGCTAATGGAATTTTCCAACTTGTAGCACCTGTATTAGCTGAAGGCACAACTGCTGGTCAATCTATTAGCAACACAGCGACTGCGACCTACGAAGATCCCAATAGTCCGGGAACAACAATAAATGCTACCTCTAACACTGTCGTTGTTACTGTAGCAGAAGTTGCTGGTATCACTGTCTCAGCTTCTGGTGTCGAAGATAGCAACGGTGGTTCTGTTGGAGTTGGGGATTTACTGATATACACCTATACTCTGACAAACGTAGGTAACGACCCCACGCAATTCCGGATTCCTAACCTCGCTACAACAACTGGGCCGGGTACAGTTTCTGGTACATTGCCTGGTGGTACACCTAATAGCCTGCAATACAGCACCGACGGTGGTGCAACTTGGGTAAATATCACTAGCACTGAGGTATTCACACCCTCGGTTTCGCCTGGTGGTACAGTTTTAGTGCGCGTGCCTGTCACCGTACAAGCTGGCGCTCAAACCAACGACGTAATTACCGTTACTCTTGGTAATACTCCTGGTAATGCTCAAAACCAACTGCGGAATCCCGATGGTGGTGACGTTTATACCGCAGATAATCCTGATGGTACTCCTGGTGAGGTACCTGGTTTACCTGTCAATGGTACGCGAGAAGCTAGCGCCACCGCTCAAATTCAGGTTGGTTCAACTGCCAAGACTTATACGTTAGCCACGATTCTCAAAACTCGCAGTGCTTACAACAATGCTGGCACACCTCAAATTACAGATGACAGACTCACCTATGATTTGAGCGTGCGGGTGGAGTCCAATGACCCAACAGGACAAGGAATTACCCCAGCGCCGTTAGTAGGTACAAGCATCAATGTTAATGGTACGGCTGCCACTTACATCTTGGTTTCTGATGCAATTCCTGCGGGTACAGATTTAGCAGTTGCACCTACTCCACCTCCCGGTTGGCAAGCAGTCTACACCACCGACCCAATTACGACTGATGCCAATACAGCCAATTGGAAAACCTTTCCTTTAAAAGGCGCTGATACTCTCCCAGGTATCACCCGCGTTGGTTTTATCAATCAGCCATCTTCAATTACTTCTATTGCTCCTGGTGCCACAGTTAGTGGCTTCTCGATTCAGCTAGCCATTGAATCAACTGCAACTTCACCCTTAACTGTTGCTAATATCGCTCAATTGTTTGGCCAAACTCCCGGTACTAACGCTCCTGTATACGACGAATCTGGCGATCAAAATCCCAGCAACTACGATGGCTCTCCAGGTAGTATGACACCACCTCCAGGTACGGATACCAACAACGATGGTGTGCCCGACACTCTACCGCCTACTAGTGTTGATGACGGCTTTATTGATAACCCAACATCTCCCGAAACAGGCACAGACTCAAGTAACAACAACAGTGGTACTGGCCCAAGTGGTGAAGCAAACACCTTCACGCTGCAAACACCTGTTAACTCAGCGATACTCAACGGGCCGCAGAATGCACCAGATGCTGTTGGGCCATCGGGTCAAACCAACGATGACTTTACTAACAAATCTTCCCTTGTTCCTGCGGGTACAGCCCCTGGTTCTAAACTTGACCCAGCAGCAGTAGGATTTACCAACACAATTAGGAACAGTGGCTCAAATCCTGGCACCATAACACTAACACCAACTACACCGGCGAATCCCCTAGATTTACCGAATGGTACTAATGTGACAGTTACTTATGGCGGTCAGTCTGCTGTATATACCTACAATCAAGGAACGGGAACCTTTACCACCGCAAGTCCACCAATTACCATCCCCAATGTTGCTGCTGGCGGAACTGTCAATTATGGCGTAGAAGTTGATCTGCCAAACAACACATCTCTGTCAACCGATACCATCCCAGACTATGCAGGCGACCAAGAATTTGGTTATCCAGTCTATATAACTGCCTCTATTGATACAGATGGAAATGGTACACCTGATAGTCAAAACATCACTATCGATCGCGTATACACTGGCTATTTGAAACTGGTAAAAGTGTCACGAGTTCTACCGGGAACTGGGCCAGCAGTTGGCGCAGGTCAAGATGACTTTGAGTCTACACCAGCTTTCAATGGGATCGATCCAAATGCCAACATTGCTGATGTACCAAGAACACCCGCTCCTGGGAACATTATTGAGTACCAGATTCGGTATAAAAATATTTCTGATGCTCAATCTGGCAGCGGTAACGTGATTTTGAATGCTGACAAGGTTGTGATTATTGAAGATGGCACAACCACTGATGATAGCCCTCCAGGTTCTAACAATTGGGCGCTAGACAACGATAACAACGGTCAAATTGATACTAGTAATATCGTAGGTTCAGCTAAAGATTCTGGGGCTGCAACCATCCAATTCTACAGCGGTAATAACCCAGCCAATACTTCTGGCATTGACCAAACAGGAACTACAGTGACTACCGATGTCACTAAGTATGTAGACACTGTGACTGGCAGAGTTGCACCAGCAGAGCAAAGAACATTTACCTTCCGACGCAAGGTGAATTAGGTAGTTTCCGCAATCAACGAGCAAAATTTGGGAAATTTCTAGAGGTTATTCAGATGAAGGGTGTTTCTATTGCAGGTATAGGAGCGATCGCTCTAGTTGTTACAGTTCCATTGGTCAGCCAAATACCGGGAGTTGCTTCTTTATGGCAGTCTGGAAGTGCAACGGCTCAGAATATCAAAAGTCAACCACAAATACAGCTGCGCTTAGAAGCGGAAAGGCAAGTGGTGACACAGGATCGGCAAGGTAAGCAAATCAAGAATTGGCAATCATTGAAAGGTCAAGGCGTAGTGCAACCAAAAGATGTGCTGCGTTACACCTTGAGTAGCGAAAACAAGAGCGATCGCCCAGTCAAAAATTTGATTTTAAATCAGCCCATTCCTAAACAAATGGTATACGTGCTGAAATCTGCAAGTGTGACTAACGATGCCAAGATTACTTACAGCATCGATGGCGGACGCAGTTTTGTAGAAAATCCCACCGTTAAAGTGACTCTCCCTAACGGCAAAGTGGAAACTCAACCAGCACCAGCTAGTGCTTATACCAACATTCGCTTACAGGTTCCATCACTGGCAGTGAAGACGACAGTCAAAGCGACTTATCAAACCCAGGTGCGCTGATTTACAGCATAAGTGATTCTCAGTTGGATAAACACGAAACATGAACTTAACCCCCTTCCCTATTAGGAAAGGGGGAGTAAAGTAATTTAGTATTTATGTATTTTTGCAGTTTTAAAAGTGCTTTTGTTAACAAACAAAAGGGCATTTCAGAGGAGATGAGTTCAGTGATCCGTCCTCAAAAACAAAAGCAGATAACTTCTAACAGTAACTGGTGTCAACGGCTAACAGCAGCTGTTCTGCTGGGAAGCATGTTGTATACCACCATACCTAGAACAGCACAGGCCCAACAAACTGAAAGTCCGGTTGCGGCTCAACCTATATTAAACATCACTAATCAAGCTACCTATACTTATACAGATCCTGCCACTAATTATAAATATCAAGGAATTTCTAGCCAACTTAACCTGAGTCCTAACCCATTAGTTGACCCATTAGGGCGAATTTTAGGTTGTGCGGGTACACTTTTACCTGACTATACAGGTTTTTCAGTTGGCGTATACGAACCTAATCCTAGCGATCCAACAGGGACTGAATTGGGACAATTGGTTTCTCTAACTCGGACAGAGTTGCCTGATATTCCTAATAACAATATTCCTGGTGGCAAAGAACCAAATATCGAGAATAGTAATCCCTACTTCATTACAAATAATCCAGCTGGTGTCTATAACTTCCTACTCGATCCGAATAAGGGTCAAACCGATCCAGGTAAAACTTATATATTTGTAGTCAATCCACCAGCGAACTCCATCTACCAGCAGCGGCGGGTCAAGATTCAAATTCTTGGTAGTACAGGCACGATTAATAACAGTGTTATTCGGTATGTTGCTTCCTCCCTAGATGGTCAACCAATCAGTCTTCAAGGTGAAACCAGGGTGGAAGGCACAATTGTTTTAGTTCCCAACGCGGAATTAGTGGGACTGGACTTATTAGCCTTTGAATTCACTACAAATATGTGTCAAGCAACCCAGATGCAGCTCGTCAAAACAGGCGATCGCGCCACTGCTGAACCTGGAGATACAGTCATCTACCGCCTGTCGGTCAGAAATTTGGCTGATGCTGATTTGAACAATGTCACTGTCATTGACAACTTACCTTTAGGATTCAACTTCTTACCTAAATCTGTGCGGGGAGAGATAAATGGTCAATCAGTCACCGTTACCTCCGAACGCAATGGCAACACGGTGACATTCCGCACAGATACAACTATTCCCACAGGGAAAGTTCTGAATATTGCTTACGCTGCTCAACTAACGAATGATTCACAACGCGGTAATGGTCGTAACAGTGCGATCGTCAATGCACTACGAGCTGACAACCGTTTTAGCATCAAAGACGGCCCAGCAACGCACCAGTTAAAAATCAGACCAGGAATTGTTTCTGATTGCGGCACCATCATTGGTCGCGTGTTTATTGATAAGAACTTTGACGGTGAACAGCAGCCTGGGGAGTCTGGAGTCCCCAATGCGGTGATTTATCTAGAGGACGGCAACCGTATTACTACAGATCCCAATGGTTTGTTCTCTGTAGCCAATGTTTTACCAGGAAGCCACACAGGCGTATTAGACCTCAGTAGCGTCCCTGGCTACACCCTAGCTCCCAACCGAAAATTCCGCGAACGCAATAGCCAATCTCGCCTAGTGCGTCTAGAGCCTGGTGGCTTGGTACGTATGAACTTTGCAGTCACCCCCACCTCACAGGAGCAAGTCAAGAAATGAAACCCAGACTGCACCGTGCAACGACTTTTAACCTAAAGTTGATGGGGGCTATGGCAGGAGCCTTGAGCATTGTTTTGTATCCAGTCATAGCCCATGCTGAAGTCACAGACAACCCACAGACTCCGACAACTAAAGCTGAGATTAACCTTCATATAGTGGAATCTGAACAAGCGACTGTGACCCCAGCAACTGATACACAAGAGGTACAAAGCGAGAAGTCCGTACCAAATTTCCCTAGCACTGGGGAGGCTATGCAAGTAACTTCAGCAATTGACACAACAGTGCAGAATGAGAAATCTGTACCAAATCCTCCTGGTGCTGGAGAAGCTATTCCAGCAACTTCTTTGAATTTTTGGCATCCTGCAAACCAAATAGAATCATTTCAACCAGCAATTGATACGCCGTTACCAAGAGGCTTAAGAAAAATAGCACACAGAGGTGAGGAAAATTTCTCGCTCCAGACTGCTACCACCCCAACTTCCTCAACTGAAATACAACCATTTCAACCAGAAACTTCTACCGAATTGCCTAGAGGCTTACGCAAAATAGCAGCGACAGCGAGTAAGGGTGAGGGGCGTAGAGAAACGATCGATATGGATGCTCCTCCTGCTCCAACCTCAGAAGAGACTTCTCCTCCATTTACTCCAACCATCCCAACGTCAACAACAGTAAAAATCCTGAGTCCAACTCCTGACAGTGTGATGGATATACCAGCTACTACGGTGAAGGTGCAATTTCCTGCTAGTAGTCAAGTGGAATTACGGCTGAATGGCATGTTGGTAGACCCTTCCTTGGTGGGACAGACGGAAACTGATGCCAGCACTAACTTAGTAACGCAGACTTGGTATGGTGTCTCGTTACAAGAAGGTGAAAACACCATCTCTGCACAAGTAGTCGGAGGGTCAGAACCTGCTGTGACAGTGCGGATAGGAGTACGAGGAGCGCCACAGCAATTAACAATAGAAACAGTTGAATCTCGGATTCCGGCTGATGGACGTTCGACAGCTACAGTTCGAGGTCAACTGATCGATAGCAAGGGTAATCGTTCTAACCGAGATGCTGTTGTCACCCTAATACCGACTGCTGGGGAGTTTGTCGAAAAAGACTTCAAACCCAACCAGCCGGGATTTCAGGTAGAGGCACGTAACGGACAATTCACTGCTACTTTGCGATCGCCTTTGAAGGCGCAAACTGTGCGAATTCGAGCCACAGCTAATGATTTAGAAGGTTTTACCCAAGTGCAAGTTGAAACAGCACTGCGTCCTAGTTTGGTTACTGGTGTAGTGGATGTACGTTTGGGCGCGAGAGGGACAAATTATTATGGTAGTTTCCGTGATTTCCTGCGTCCTGACAAAGATACTAGAACGCAATTAGATTTTCACTCAGCTGTGTTTGCTACGGGTGCGATCGGGGAGTGGTTGTTTACAGGTGCATACAATAGTTCTCGCAATTTGAACGAAGATTGTAACTGCGATAATCGTCTATTTAGAACATACCAGTTCAGCGAGCAAAATTATCCCGTCTACGGCGATAGCTCTAAAGTTGATGTTGTCACTCCTTCGATTGACAGTGTGTTTGTGCGTTTTGAGCGTTCGACTGGCATCCCTGGAACTGCGCCTGATTATGCCATGTGGGGCGACTATGATACTGAGGAGTTTGCCCGTTCGTCGCAGCAATTTACTTCTATTACCCGTCAACTCCACGGTTTTAAAGCTAACTATAACTTGGGGAACGTTCAAATTACGGGATTTTATGGCAACCATCTAGAAGGTTTTCAAAGAGATACTATTGCTCCTGATGGTACTAGTGGCTATTACTTCCTTTCCCGTCGGATACTGGTTCCAGGTAGTGAAAATGTCTTTATCGAGTTAGAAGAACTGAATCGTCCCGGTACAGTGCTGCAACGCGAACAGCTCAGTAGAGGACCAGACTACGAAATTGACTACGATCGCGGTACTCTATTATTCCGCGAACCGATTCTCCGCACCGATATCGATCGAGATGGACAAGTATTAGTACGTCGGATTGTTGTTAGTTACCAATACGATAGCCAAGAATCTGATAGCAATATCTTTGCCGGTCGCCTACAGTACAACCTTTCTCGCACTCTCAATCAGGAAAGTTGGATAGGAGCGACTTATGTCCAAGAAAATCAGGGAGTGCGTGACTTTCAACTCTATGGTGCAGATGCTTTGATAGCTTTGGGTGACAAGGGCAGATTAATTGCAGAATACGCCCATTCCACTAATGATTCTGACTTGATGGGTAAGGTAAGTGGTGAGGCTTACCGTTTGGAAGCTGAGGGACGGATTGCCAATGGTATTCAAGGTCGTGCCTATTATCGTTATGCTGATACGGGTTTTGCTAATAATGCTACTGTCAGCTTTGTACCAGGACAAACTCGTTATGGAGCGCAACTTACAGGTAAGCTAACCTCAACTACCAATGTACGGGTGCAATACGACCATGAAGATAATTTTGGTATTGCTCCTCAACCATTAGATACCTTTGAAGAACTATTTTCGCCACGTTCTGAGGCCATACCTGGAAGTAAAGTTGATAACTCGCTGACCACGATTTCTGCCGGAATTCAACAACGTTTGGGCAAAGCTACTGTTGACGTGGATTGGATTCATCGTGACAGGGAAGACCGTATTCCAACCAACGCTCTTAGTAGTAGTTCAGATCAATTGCGATCGCGTTTTTCCCTTCCCATTGCCAAGAACCTAACTTTTCAAGCCCAAAACGAATTAACTTTATCTTCTCAAGAAGATAGTGTTTACCCAGACCGTACCATCTTTGGCTTGAATTGGGCGGCAATGCCTGGTGTCAATATCAGTCTTGCCCAACAGTTTTACACTAGCGGTCAGTTTGATGGTAACTCTATTACCAGCTTGAGTGTCAACGGCGAACACAAACTCGGCACAGATACTACCTTGACTGGTCGTTATACAATTTTGGGTGGTGCCAATCAAATTACTACTCAAGGAGCAATTGGCTTAAATAACCGTTGGACTATTGCTCCTGGCTTGCGGCTGAACTTGGCTTACGAACACGTATTTGGCAACTTCTTCGGACGGACGGCGGCGGGTCAGCAATATGCCCAACCCTTTGCTGTTGGTCAATCAGCCTCTGCGATCGGTTTTGATGGTGGCGATAGCTACAGCGTTGGACTGGAATACAGTGATAATCCGCAGTTTCAAGCTAGCGCTCGCTACGAACATCGTACTTCTTCTGGTGGTTCTAATACGGTCATTTCAGCAGCCGCTACAGGAAAAGTTTCCCCTGCTCTGACCGCCTTGGTGCGTTATCACCAGGCAAACTCTTCTAATCAAAAGCTTTCAGGACTCGGAGATACAGTTAACCTCAAGGTGGGTTTAGCCTACCGCGACCCCAACGACGATAAATTTAATGCTTTGTTGCGTTATGAATATCGCCAAAATCCAGCGGTGATTCCTGACACCATTTTGTTAGGTAGCGGTACGGGTTCTGAAGACCATACCTTCGCTTTAGAAGCTATCTACGCCCCTAACTGGCAATGGGAATTCTATGGAAAATATGCCCTACGTAACAGTACTTCTTACTTAGCTAATGATTTAGCAGGTACTAGTACAGTAAATTTAGGACAATTACGGGCTACCTATCGCTTAGGATACAGCATGGATTTAGTAGGTGAAGCTCGCTGGATTGGTCAATCTAACTATACAGAAACAGGCTTTGTTCTAGAAACAGGCTATTACCTGACTCCTAACTTGCGCCTTGCTGCTGGATATGTGTTTGGTAAAGTCGATGACCGAGATTTTTCTGGTACGCGTTCAGCAGGTGGCCCTTATTTGGGTTTAACCCTGAAACTCAACGAATTATTTGATGGTTTTGGACAGCAAAAAATTCCACCACCGCAGCAACAAGAATCCACAACCTTGGTAAATAGACTCAAGAATGCAACGTCGAGTAGAGATTCAGGAATTAAACCATGAAATCTTTTGGTAGATTTTACCTCACTTTGGGCAAACTCAAAACAGCTAATAGAACCTCTAAACCTGCTGTGAACGCCCTGATTCAATTTGTTTGTTCTTCCTAATTAGTAGTTGCTCAATGCAGAAACCACCTATGAACATCAGGATGAAACGTCCATTGCCAAGCAGCTACCAAGGAAAATTACTCGGTAGCTTTGCCTTTGTTCTGTGTGTCTTAGGACAAGGAATACAACCTAGCTGGGCTGAGGGAAGCAAAGAATTAGTCGCCGATGGTGGATATCGACCTTACTTAGAATGGGCAAGTACAACCACTGCGGGTATTACCAGACAAACAACACTCCAAGTTTATGTCCAAGCAGGAGAAATCGTTAATCTTGGTTCTAGTGTCCCTACAAGTGCGAATGGAACTAACGATATTGTTTACCGAAGTCCCTTCGGAGGCCAAAATGGGTCTTGTGATGTTCTGGCCTCTGGCTTTGGCTTGATTGATACGCTTGCCAAGGAATCAGCTGGCCCCTTACCCAGTGCAGGTGGCTACACACCTTGTAGCTTCACTGCTACAGAAACTGGTATTTACACAGTCGAGTTTCGTGCCCCTAACACAACTAACAATCCCCTACCCAGAACTACAAATGCGGCATTTCCTACAGATAACAGCCAAAATGCCGGGGTAGCTGCTTGGGATATCACGGTTAAAGATAACAGCAATAATACTAAAAAAGGTCGAGTATTTACCAACTACATTGCCATGAATATGGGGGCGAATGCCAGTGGAGGCACTCCAATAGCACTTAACTCCAAGCTTTATATTCAAACTAAAGATGGGTATCGGTATGAAACTGATATGAATGGTGTCGATCCCTTTGGCTTCATCTTTTTTGCTAATAATCGGGGATATCTTGACAAAACGAATAACAGCACTCTTTACCGTTCTGCTGGCGGTGCTACTGATAATAATCTAAACTTCGCTGGCAATGTGCGAGTCCAAAATCCGAATGTTGCCGACACTGCAACAGACATTACGCATCTAGTTTTTTTCAACCGACCCGATACTATAACGCTCTCAGGTTTAGGTATTCCATTATCACCAATTATTCCAGCAGCACCGACTAATTTTCAATTCACTGGAGCAAATGGAGGGAGTGGGAACCAAACTTACGTCGGGGTTGGGGGTTATTTTAGCTTTAATTCTGCTTCTAGCGGCAGCTATCAAATCATCATTGATACCAATAATGATGGCATTTACGACCCCAGTAGCGATCGCGTGCTACAAAACATCCTATCTTCTGGCTCTAATGTGGTGTTTTGGGATGGCAAGGATGCTAGTGGAACGAATCTACAACCTCTACCAAGTAATGCACCTTACAATGCACAAATCACAACCAGGGCAGGTGAATATCACTTTCCCATGTTAGATGCTGAGAATAATCCTCTGGGGTTCAAAATTACGATGGAGAACCCGCCTGCTACATTTCCTAATCTTACAGATCAAAATGGACAGCAGATTAGCTCTACGACGGTTTATTACAACGACAATAATTACACTACCGCCAATGGAACATCGATTAATCTAGGTGGTACGGGAGCTACTAATCCCCGTAATGCCTCTAGAGGGATAAATAGTGCCACAGGAGAGCATGAATTTAGTAACGGCTATGGTGACTTTAAGGGAATAGACACTTGGACATACTTCCCCAGTCAAGCTGTACTTACTCCCTTGGTAATTACCACAAATCAGCAGGCCAATGTCAAAGGAACCAAGTCTGTTCGCTTCCTGACAGACAATGATGGTAGTGGCACAGTGACTGTGGGCGATAGAGTCGAATACACCATTACTTATTCCAACCTAAATCCAGGTAACAGCAACGCAATTAATTTTGTTATAATCGATTCTTTACCTTCGCAGTTAACCTTTGTCAGTGCGGCAATTACTGCTGCGACTGCGGGGAATAACATCACTCTCAATCCCAGTTACAACGGCTCTGGTGCTGTTACTAATTCTGGTACTTTGCGTGTAGGCGACACCATCACCATTAAAATTACTGCCACAATTAATAATGCCAATGGTGGCAATTCAATTAGTAACCAAGCAAGTGCCACCTTCAACACTCCAGATAATCCTTCAGGAACAGTTGGTACTGTATTCACAGATGGAGACTCTGCTGGTGGTACTAGCAATTCTCCTACTCCAGGTAATTATTTCTCACAAATTGCTGACGATAATGTGAACTTAGGGAACGATCCAAGTAAAACTGGGGATGATGATCTGACTTTGTTCACCGCATTAAATGCTCTCAATTATCAGGTTTCACCTTTGGCGGGCAAAGTTATCATTAACGAAGTTCTATACAACGAAACAGACACTACTATTTCTGCTGACAGCAATGATGAGTTTATTGAACTCTACAATGCTTCTTCATCTGCTGTAGATTTGAGTGGTTTGAAGCTAGGAGATGGCAATCTCATCGCCAATAGTACCGACGGTGCTGGCGGGTTTAGTTATACATTCCCCAATGGTACAACTTTACAACCAGGGCAATATGCTGTGATTTGGATTGGCAATAACAACGCCAACCATCAAGCAACAGCAGCTTTTCAAACTTGGTTAGGACAGACTCCTAAGCTGAATAACTCTGGTGATGATATTTGGTTATACGATAACCAGAATCAGATTATCGATTATGTTGCTTATGGTGGTGGTAGCGCGGTGAATACGCCTCCCCCAAGTTCTCTGAATATTTGGAATAACACTTATCAGTCTTCTCTAGCTGGAAGTAGCAATGGTCAATCTATTAGTTTGACCCCAAATGGTCAGGATAGTAATAGCAGTGCTTGTTGGGAAGCCAGTACCAGTGGAAATGCCAGCGCACGGTGTCCAAACTATCTGCCAACTAGAGATACTGATGCTACTAGCGGTCGTGTAACTAGCGTGGGTGAGAACAATAACGGCGCTATGACTCCTAATGCAAAGCTTTTGTTGATTAAACGCATCACGCGCATTAATAATAAAGATTTAACCGATATTGTGGATGGTCGTAGCGACGTTCCTAGTAATGCTGCAAACTATGTACCAGAACCTTATGCTTCTGATGATAACGATGCCAAATGGCCTGCTGGCTACTTACGGGGATTAATTAATGCTGGCACTGTTAAGCCGGGAGATGAAGTAGAATACACTATCTACTTCCTATCTAAAGGTCAGGGTAATGCAACCAATGTCAGACTCTGTGATTTAGTCCCTGCCAACACTACTTTTATTCCTACTGCCTTTAATGCTATGACTCCTAATGACGGTGGTTTAGCAGGAGCAGAGCAAGGTATTGCTTTGGCTGTTGGTTCTAACACACCTACGGTTTACCTTAGCAATATAGAAGATGCAAGCGATCGCGGACGTTTTTATCCTACTAACGACTCAGCCACACCATCATCTTGCGGCAATAATAGCAATGGCGCAGTAGTAGTAAATGTTACACGAAATCCAGATTTACCCAATCTACCCCCAGCAACTGCATCTGGCACACCAGCTAGTTCTTATGGCTTTATTCGCTTCCGTGCCAGGGTGAAATAGATTATACCTTTTTGTTTTAGAGGCACACATTTAAATTTCTAAAATTATGGTTGTGGCTTGAGTTACACAATCCAAAATTCAAAATCAAATCAACCACCACTGACGGGTGGAATTAGCACTACCTCATCGCCATCTTGCAGTAGAGTATCTGGTTCGACAAATATCAAATTAATCCCAAAGCGAGTGACATCGCGCCATTGGGCTAGTTCTGGGTGTTCAACAATGAGGTGATCGCACACCTCTTGAACTGGCGTACCATAAGCAAACTCCAACACTAGTTCCGAAACCCCATAGGCTTCTTGATAAGCAGCAAATAATTTTACAGTAACTGTGATTGCAGACTTAGACATACAACATGCTCTGGGAACACCAGCAAGCAGTTTTATAATTGAAGAATACTCTATTTTCTATTGAAATCGATCGTAGATTTACATTGTTTGAAAATAGGGGACAGATTGCAGAGGATAGAGGTACAGAGGCAGGAGAGCAAGGGAGAAAGCTTTGCCTGGGAAAAGGGCAAAAGGGCAAAGGAAAAAATCTGTCCTTTACCCTTTTAAGATGCCCGAAGGGCTTTAACTCATAACTCATAACTCAGCACTCCCTTGTACAGACGTGATTAATCGCGTCTGTACTTAGCACTTTTTACTTTCCTTTTGCGCATTTACTTACCCCAAGATACTTGTTCTAACTTGGAACTACAAAAAATAATTTGTCGTCCTATTCGCTTATCGGGACTTAAACATTTTTTGGAAAGAAATAAGCCTCAAATCTATGCAGGGCAAGGAAAATACACCAAATACCCAAAAACGCCTGAAACCCAGATATATCAAGAAACTAGGCTTAACGAAGTCAAAGTCTCCTTGTATATATATTTGAGTTATTTTTCTGGGTATTTTTTGTCTAAGTCCCATTATCCTCAATTTCAGGCAGAGCAATGTTAAAGCCTGTTTTTAGTTTTCCAGCATATCTGTCTATGATTCAAAAATTTGGCATTTCATCAGAAATATGCTTCCTTTGGGTTGTACTTAATTATGTACACACCAAAATTAGATGCTGCTTCGCAAGTTAATGCATGTTCAATTTGTATCGCGTCTGTGTTTAGTTTCAGTGTTAAATGTAAATAGCAAAACAAGAGACTACTGGAAAATTACTCACTTTGGCGATTCAAATCAAATGCGTATTAGCAGCTTTCTAACACTACATTTAAAAAACCATAAGGGGAGTTGAAAGTGATCGGGATTTTAATGGATGCTGACTTAATAATAGAAGCTTTGCTAAATCGCGATGAATTTGCAGAAGATGTCAAAGAATTATTGGATATGATACATCCATCGATTCAAATGCACTTAACAGATGTTGGCTGGCAAAAAATTTACGCTTATGCTAGTCGTTTCAAGAATAGTAAGACTGCTGAGATAGTAGTAGATTGGTTACAAGAGAAAATTCAGATTTGTATTGTCGATCAGACCATACTGCAAAAAGCACGCTCGTTACCTCTGAAGGATTTTGAATCTGCTGTAGAGTTAGTCTGTGTTAGTTATCACAAAATGGATGCGATTGTTACCCATAGACAAGAAGACTTTGCGGAGCCTCTAAATCAGTTCTGGGTTTGGTCGGTGGCAGACTTGCGATTGCGTGCAAATTTAGAAAGTCAGTTACAAGCAATGATATCTAGTTAGTTACATATCAATAGAGTTCAGTTAGTAATGTTGCATTTCTGGAAGATAAGTATCTAAGCATAAATACTTAAATAGTTATTTTCTTGTTTCCTGTTACCTGTTAAGAGTTCTGTGTCTTTACCAATGAATTTAATTTTGTCCAACTACTTATCACTCGCCTCATAAGTCACCTTTGCTAAGGATGAACAAGTTTGACGAACCAGATTGTAGCCAAGAAAAGAGGTGTAAGGGGTTAAGAGTGTAGAGGTATAGGATAAATCCTACTTTGTTAAGGCTGTTCGTGGCGGCAAAGCTTAAATATTTAAAATACTTTAACCTAAGAATTTTGGTGTATTAAGAGTTCAGATAAAAGTTTTTTTAGTGATTTTCTGGGCGCAGGTTTTTTTTGGTGCTAGGATCTACGACTATAAGATTAAGATAAAAGTGCTGTAGCTGTGAAACATAAGCCAAAACCAAGGATCGCTTTGCTTCGTGAAAAAGCAGGGCTAACCCAGCTTGAATTGTCGCGTCTTGTGGGCGTGACTGAAAGCACTATCCAAAACTGGGAAAGCGGCAGGACTGGGACAGAGCATATTGAAAGAATCGTTAGGTTTTGTAAAGCCCTGAATTGCCAAGTAGAAGACCTAATTGAGTATGTGAGTGAATCATTAGAGGAGCCTGTAGCTCAACCCAGTTCGTTAAGTGAAATACATCATTTATTGGGAACTGAGGAGCCAGTTACAGCTAGCAGTCCTGACAATGAGGTAGCTCAACAGCGAAAAGCTAGGAGCAGCTAATACGGATCTTCTGTTATCCCTTTGTGTATGTGCTGGCTCATGAATTTGATGCTGTCGCACTATTGTCATGCCTGTCAACAGACCACACCTAAATCCTTATGTGGTCACTAATCCGAAATTT
The DNA here is from genome assembly GCA_003326215.1 of Nostoc minutum NIES-26. Classification (GTDB taxonomy): domain Bacteria; phylum Cyanobacteriota; class Cyanobacteriia; order Cyanobacteriales; family Nostocaceae; genus Dendronalium; species Dendronalium minutum. Next base: position 89,279 of record LXQD01000142.1, read on the forward strand.
TTGACACTCCTTGGGCTAAAACTGCTTCTGTGTCGTAACTCGACAGCATTTGGTGCCAAGCTTGGTAGTGTATTGAGTCAGTGTTGACAATAGTAATATCTAGATAAAACATGATTGCAGCCAGCATAATTTTTGGGTATAATGTAAATAATTATTAAGTTTATTTACATAACTTATATAGTTTTTCTGTCCTAAGTCATTGTTCTTTCCTGAATAGAGGACAAAAAACATACGATCAATCTGCTAAATCCTAAAATCTATACTGAATAAGGACTGAAGACTGGGTACTGGGGATTGGTGACTAAAGATGGAGAAAGGGAAAAGGAATTCCTTTCCTCTTTGCGCTTCTCAATCCCCAAGCCCTAATCTTCAGTGTCCAATCGCCAATTTCTGTGTAAGCAAATGATAGCCGCTACAAAATTTTTTCGCGTTGACAATCTATGGGTGCAAATTTACAACTCTGAAGCTGAAATGGCACAAGACGTTGCACAAATTGCACACAAGTATTTACAAGATGTCCTCAAACGACAGGATACAGCAGCGGTCTTGTTAGCCACAGGTAATTCCCAACTCAAATTTCTTGATGCTTTGATTGCATTAGGTGGTGTGGATTGGTCGCGAATTATTTTGTTCCATCTAGATGAATATTTGGGAATCACTGCTGACCATGCTGCTAGTTTCCGGCGCTATATGAGAGAACGAGTAGAGAAGCGAGTATCTCCACAGCAATTTCACTATATAGAAGGTGATACACTGCAACCGGTGGCAGAATGCGATCGCTATACCAAATTACTACAAACCCAAGCAATCGATTTATGCTGTCTTGGTGTTGGTGAAAACGGACACTTAGCTTTTAACGACCCAGCAGTGGCGAATTTTCAAGATCCTTACAGTGTGAAATTAGTGAAACTAGATACAATGAATCGCCAACAACAAGTGAATACAGGTCATTTTCCAAATCTTGACAGCGTTCCACAGTACGCTTTTACTGTTACTCTTCCTTTGATTTGTTCGGCTAAAAAAATTCTCTGCCTAGCACCGGAAAAACGTAAAGCGCGAGTAGTGAAAGAGATATTACAGGGGTTAGTTAGTACGAAATATCCAGCTTCTATTCTGCGTCAAAAATCGCAAGCAACCTTATTTTTGGATATAAATTCTGCTAGCTTACTGCCTTGAAAGTACTGAGGAGCCAGTGCGTTGCGGTGAAGCAGTCGTCTGCAAAGACCCTCCTGCGGCACCGCAGTTTCTTTCGGAGCAAAACCCTCCTCCGAACTGCTCGCTGTCTCATCTTTTCTCCCCCTACCTACTGCCTTATTTTCCAGTCTTAAAACTAGACAAGCAAGCTTCAAGATAGGGACAGTCTTCACACTGTAAATTTTTCCCTGGATTATTGCACTCACAAGGAGGATTGACGAAACATTCAGAAGGATCTGTGGGAGGATAATACTTTTTAGATAATAATTGTACAGTAGCTTCTTGCAAACAAAAAATCAAATCTTGCATCATAATACTAATGTTTTTTTTGATTAATAAATTATCTTATACACGTGGAAATTTATTATTTTAAAATAGATGTAATTTTTAAGCTACAGACCACCGAGTCCATGCTGAAATTCGATCTTCTACGACATATTCTCTCTTTTGAGAATTGGCAGACTCAGCTACTAACACTTTCAAAGTTACTATAGACACATTATTAATTATTTGGTGTCCGTAACCAACTACTTTCCCTAGATGTCCAGTTTGTTGATTTAGCACATAATCACCGATGGTGAACATATTAGCACTGCGATCTTTTGAGAACTCATACATGACAATTCATACATTTTCTATAGCTTGATATTTTAAAACTTCATACTTTCAGCGTGTTTTGCTAATGACTGAAGGCATAACTTCAGTTTACTTAACTTATTCCTTTGGCAAGAAGGAGAGTCCTATTGTTTGTGTCAAATCATAGTTAAGTCTACATAACTGTTAGGTAAGGATTCAGGTGGTAAATAGTTGACAGAGGTAACAAGATGGGAGATCGCTAGTTGCATGAAGAAGAAAGCGTCCCACAGCAAAGCGATGATGAACCAGAATCAGATGCTTTTTTAGATATATCTGCTGTCTGAAATATCTATCTTTAGACATAGTTTATTAAAAATATCTTGTTACCTAGTACACTCCACATGGTGGATTGACTTCAATCAATTCATATATGTTATGATTTGTATTGTTAAAATGTTGCGATTTGTATTATGTTTATAAGTTACCAAACCAGTATTTTATTTACTGTTTTAAGCTAAAAGAGCTTAATTTGGAAGAATAATATGCTAATTTAACCAATTTGAAATTTTTTTAACAACCAGATGCTTATTCATAAAAATTAAAGTTTCGTTACTATTCACTTAGAGATGTTTAAATTCTGAGTTTTCAAGGGTTACTGAGATAGATATATTGAATACTGAGCAGTAAATTGACCTAATCAAAGAGGAATTATACTGTCATTCCAAATAGAGTGTAGTGAGTCATCTTAGTTTTTAACCATTTTTATAGTTTGATAACAATGTTAAAAAACAGCAATCTGAGGATTAATCATGGCTGCGGTCTTAAATGTAAGCCCAGAGATAGACAATATGAATAGTTTCTTAAGGTATTTTTTACTTGGATTGCTCTAAGATAGAAATTTTCCAAAGTCTAACAGTTGGAAACTTGCTAGAGACAAACATAGTGGAGTTAATAAAAATTCAGAGAAACTTCCTAAAATTTCACTGTCATTCTCAAGCAAATATAATGTAGCGAGTTTAGTAATATAAGGTTTGTGACTAATGCTAAAAAATAGTGAACTAACGATTAATCAGGGTTCTAATCTCAAATTGAAGCTTGGAGATCAACGATACGAGCAGTTTTCTAGGGTAGAAGTTTTGCGGAATCGTACAGTTGGAAAGCCATTAGAGTTAAACATAGTGAAATAAATCTTGTTTAAGATGAATTTCACAAAATTAAAGTCAACAATCCCGGAAGAAAGAGGCAAGTATTATGCCAGTAGCTTGCTAGTGGGACTAGTTGACTAATTTGGGGTTAAGCAGAATTAAAGGTTAACCCACTTACAGAATTTACTCAAATGAATGGTGTTGTTTAAAAACATTGCCAGTCAGCAATAAGTGTCAGCTTTTTATTGAAAGCTAGTTTTGTCATGCCTTTAATCTCAAACGATAAAGAGCATAATTTGTTGCTGACGTGCATTACGGGTAAATCGGAATCATTACCGACAATCTGCCAATTTTTTAGTTGTAATAAAGGTCAACAGACATGAATAAAGTTCAAGCATCTTTTGAAGCTACGGAAGCAGCATTTCACGTGCAAGGTTACGAAAAAATCGATTTTAGTCTTGTCTATGTGAACGGTGCATTTGATATTGAAAATAGAGAAATTGCAGAGAGCTACGCCAAATTTGGTCGCTGTCTGACTGTAATTGATGCTAATGTTTATGAACTTTATGGAAAGCAGATAAGGTCATATTTTAGACACTATGACATTGATCTCACAGTATTTCCCATCATCATTACAGAGCCAGCTAAAACTCTTGCAAGCTTTGAGAGAATTGTTGACGCTTTTTCGGACTTTGGCTTAGTTCGTAAGGAACCAGTCTTAGTCGTCGGTGGTGGTCTAATTACTGATGTGGCTGGGTTTGCTTGCGCTGCTTACCGTCGCAAGAGTAACTATATTCGCATTCCTACCACATTGATTGGTTTAATCGATGCAGGTGTAGCGATTAAGGTAGCAGTTAATCATCGCAAGTTGAAAAATCGCTTGGGAGCATATCATGCACCTTTGAAAGTTATCCTCGATTTCTCATTTTTGAAAACTTTGCCAACGGCTCAAGTTCGTAATGGTATGGCAGAGTTAGTGAAAATCGCTGTAGTTGCTAACTCACAAGTCTTTGAACTGCTATACGAATATGGCGAAGAACTACTTTCCACTCACTTTGGACACGTGAATGGGACACCGGAACTCAAAGAAATTGCCCATAAACTCAACTACGAAGCAATCAAAACGATGTTGGAGTTAGAAACTCCAAACTTGCATGAAATAGACCTCGATCGCGTCATTGCCTACGGTCACACTTGGAGTCCTACCCTAGAATTAGCGCCTCACGTACCCCTATATCATGGTCATGCTGTGAATATAGATATGGCTTTATCTGCAACCATTGCAGCACAACGGGGTTATATTCCCACAGGGGAGCGCGATCGCATCCTAGACTTGATGAGTCGTATAGGTTTATCACTCGATCATCCTCTATTAGATGGCGATTTATTGTGGTACGCTACCCAGTCTATAAGCTTGACACGAGACGGCAAACAACGGGCAGCCATGCCTCGGCCTATTGGTGAGTGCTTCTTTGTCAACGATTTAACTCGTAAAGAACTTGATGCTGCCTTAGCTGAACATAAACGTCTTTGTGCTAGATACCCTCGTGGCGGAGAAGGGGTTGACGCATACATCGAAAGTCAAGAAGCCCAGCTCTTGGGGGTGTGAAGACATGACCAGTGTTTTGGGACGAGAAACAGCTAGACCAATAACCCCACACAGCATTTTAGTAGCCCAGCTACAGCAAACTCTCAAATTAGCAGAAGAGAGCAACATTCCCGTAGAGATATTAGATTCTCTGCGTCAGGGAGTTCAATTAGCTGCGGGTTTAGATCCCTATCTGGATGATTACACCACTCCAGAATCGAGTGCATTGACAGCATTGGCGCAAAAAACCAGTAAAGAAGACTGGAGCCAACGTTTCAGTGATGGTGAAACAGTGCGTCAACTAGAACAAGAGATGCTGTCAGGACATCTGGAAGGACAGACATTGAAAATGTTTGTTCACATGACCAAGGCAAAGCGCATCTTAGAAGTGGGAATGTTCACAGGATATTCAGCCTTGGCAATGGCAGAGGCGCTACCAAGCGATGGGCAACTCATAGGTTGTGAAGTTGACTCTTATGTAGCTCAATTTGCTCAAGCTTGCTTTGGTGAGTCTCCCCACGGCAACAAAATCGTTGTGGAAGTAGCACCTGCCCTAGAAACACTCCACAAGCTTGCAGCAAGAAAAGAATCATTCGATCTAATCTTCATCGATGCCGATAAAAAGGAGTATGTAGAGTACTTCCAGACCATCTTAGATAGTAACTTACTGGCTCATGACGGGTTAATCTGCGTGGATAATACTTTGTTGCAGGGACAAGTTTACTTACCACCCGAACAACGCACCGCTAATGGTGAAGCGATCGCTCAGTTCAACCGCGTTGTCGCCACCGATCCTCGTGTAGAGCAAGTTCTGTTACCCATACGAGATGGTGTCACCTTGATTAGACGCGTAGCGTAATCAGGAGACAAGGGGACAAGGAGACAATTCTTTCTCCCCCTGCCTCCCCTGCCCTCCCTACTTCCCCTGCTCCTTCTACTTTCAAAGACTTATGGCACAATCAATCTCCTTATCTCTGCCTCAATCTACAACGCCTTCAACGGGTGTGAAGGTAAAGATAGTGGCTCTATTCAAGACTCTCGGTACTCTGACATTATTACTAATAGCCTTGCCGTTCAATGCTTTGATAGTGTTGATATCTTTGCTGTGGGGCATTGGGCGATCGCCGTTTACGAAAAAAGCTGTCGTTGCTACTCATCCTCAGACTATCTTGGTGAGTGGAGCCAAGATGACTAAAGCATTGCAACTTGCCCGTTCTTTCCATGCAGCAGGACACAGAGTTATTCTGATTGAAGGTCACAAATACTGGTTGTCTGGCCATAGATTCTCAAAGGCGGTGAGTCGTTTTTACACAGTTCCTGCTCCGCAAGAAGATCCAGAAGGCTATATCCAGGCGCTAGTAGAAATCGTCAAGCAAGAAAAGGTTGACGTTTACGTACCTGTATGCAGTCCTGTAGCTAGCTATTATGACTCTTTAGCAAAGCCTGCATTATCAGAATACTGCGAAGTTTTCCATTTTGATGCAGATATAACCAAGATGTTGGATGATAAATTTGCCTTCACCGATCGGGCGCGATCGCTTGGTTTATCTGTCCCCAAGTCATTTAAAATCACAGATCCTCAACAAGTTATTAACTTTGACTTTAGTCAAGAAATCCGCAAATATATTCTTAAAAGTATATCTTACGACTCCGTTCGCCGCTTAGATTTAACCAAACTTCCTTGCGACACTCCAGAACAGACAGCTGCTTTTGTCAACAGTTTACCCATCAGTCCAGAAAAACCTTGGATTATGCAAGAGTTTATTCCTGGCAAAGAATTATGCACTCATAGTACAGTGCGGAACGGGGAATTAAGATTGCATTGCTGTTCTAACTCTTCTGCCTTTCAGATTAACTATGAAAACGTCGAAAATCCCCGAATCCGTGAATGGGTGCAACACTTCGTCAAGAGTTTGGGATTGACTGGACAAGTGTCTTTCGACTTTATCCAAGCTGAAGACGGTACAACTTACGCTATTGAATGCAATCCCCGCACGCATTCAGCAATCACAATGTTCTACAATCACTCTGGTGTTGCAAACGCCTATTTTGGTAAAACTCTCCTAGATGCACCTCTAGAACCCCTAGCAAGTAGTAAGCCCACCTACTGGATATATCACGAAATTTGGCGACTAACTGGTATCCGCTCCTGGAAACAATTGCAAACATCGGTTAATACCATAGTGCGAGGCACTGATGCTATCTACTGCCTTGATGACCCTGTGCCATTTTTGACTTTGTATCACTGGCAGATTCCCTTACTTTTGCTGAAGAATCTGCAACAACTCAAAGGCTGGGTAAAAATAGACTTCAACATTGGCAAACTAGTTGAATTAGGTGGCGATTAAATAATTCGTAATTCGTAATTAAGTTAGGAAGAGGAATGATGCCAGTACTTCGTATCCTTCATTTAGTTGGGTCTGCACACAATGATTTTTACTGTGATTTGTCACGCCTTTACGCCCAAGACTGTCTAGCAGCAACAGCAGATCGATCGCGCTATGACTTTCAGATTGCATACATCACACCCGATCGCCACTGGCGATTTCCTCCCTCGCTCAACCCTGAAGATATTGCTGTTACCAAACCGATTCCTCTGTCCGATGCCATACAGTTTCTAACAGCGCAAAACTTTGACCTCGTGTTACCACAAATGTTTTGTATCCCTGGAATGACTCACTACCGCGCCCTATTCGACTTGCTTAAGATCCCTTACATAGGCAATACTCCAGATATCATGGCAATAACAGCGCACAAAGCCAGAGCCAAAGCAATTGTCGAAGCAGCAGGGGTGAAAGTGCCTCGTGGAGAACTGCTCCGCCAAGGAGATGTTCCCACAATTACACCTCCAGCAATTGTCAAACCCGTAAGTTCCGACAACTCTTTAGGGGTGACCTTAGTCAAAGAAGCTACTGACTATAACGCTGCTCTGAAGAAAGCATTTGAATATGCTTCGGAGGTCATCGTAGAAACATTCATCGAACTCGGTCGAGAAGTCAGATGCGGCATCATTGTCAAAGACGGGGAGCTAGTGGGTTTACCCCTTGAAGAGTATTTGGTAGACCCCCACGAGAAACCCATCCGCAACTATGCTGATAAACTCAAAAAAACGGACGATGGCAACTTGGATTGTGTCGCTAAAGATAATAAGAAGTCTTGGATCGTAGACCCTAACGACCCAATCACCCAAAAGGTTCAGCAAGTAGCTAAGAAGTGTCATCAGGCTTTAGGCTGTCGTCACTACAGTTTATTTGACTTCCGGATCGACCCAGAGGGACAACCTTGGTTCTTAGAAGCCGGGTTGTATTGTTCTTTTGCCCCCAAAAGCGTGATTTCCTCTATGGCGAAAGCAGCGGGAATTCCTCTAAATAGGTTATTAATGACGGCTATCAATGAAACTTTGGGCAGTAATAAAAAGGCGTTATCAATACCTTAGCTTGACTTTATCCTCAACTGTCGTTCAAGAGACAGGAGGCTGAATAGATTTTCTTTGTCTGTGCGTCCCAGTCTCGATATCACGAAATTTCTTTGTTCAATCGTCCATCTTCCATACAAATGATTCGATCTGCAACATCTAAAATTCGGTTGTCGTGAGTGACTATTAAAATGGCACAATTCTGTTCCTTGGCCAGTTGCTGCATAAGGCTGACAACATCTCGTCCTGACTTACTGTCTAAAGCAGCAGTAGGTTCATCAGCTAACACCAATTTAGGATGACTTACTAAAGCACGAGCGATCGCTACCCGTTGTTTTTGGCCTCCTGAGAGATCGGATGGGTAGTAATTCATATGATTTTCTAATTTCACAGCATGGAGCATCGCTTCTGATTGGGTGTAAGCTTCCCATTTGGAAACATCTTTGTGTAATTCAAGTGACATTTGGACATTCTGTCGGGCTGTCAAGAAATCTAGCAAGTTGTGAGCTTGGAAGATATACCCAATATGACGACGTACTTCTACTAATTGCTCATTAGTAGCTCCATGAAGTTCTCGATCTAGAAATTTTAGACTCCCCTCTTGGACAGAACGTAACCCACCAATCAAAGTTAGTAAGGTCGTTTTTCCTGAACCTGAGGGCCCAGTCATAATCATAATTTCTCCAGATTTTATTGTCAGATTAATATCAAACAAAATTTGGCTACGTAATGTTTTTTGGCCAAAATATTGATTGAGGTTTTTGATGTTTATAATAAATTTGTGTTCCATGTTTTTATATTTTTTTGTCAATCTAAAAAATATCTGCTGGGTCTAAATTACGTAATTTATTAGTAGATAAAAATCCAGAAACCAAACACATTAAAATTGCCGATATTAATACTAAAATTGCCTTTTGTATATTCATAGCAACTGGTAATTGAGTCATATTTTTTGCAATATCATACAAACATATAGATATGGCAAAACCTGGAATATAACCTAGAGTTCCTAAAATTAAAGCTTGTTGAAAAACTACAATCAATAAGTATTTATCTTTAAATCCCATTGCTTTTAAAGTTGCATATTCAGCTAAATGAGAAGAGATGTTGCTATAAAGAATTTGATAAATCACAACTACACCAACAAAAAATGCCATAAACACCATTAAGTAAAACATAAACCCAATCGGTGTTCTGAGAGTCCAATAATCTTTTTCCATTTTAATAAATTCCTGGCGAGTAACAACTTTCACATCTTTAGGTAGCTTGGCTGACAAATTTGCTAAAACTTTTTGAGGGTTAGCATCAGGTTTAAGTTTAATTATGCCTATATCTATATTTTGTACGGGACGATCTGGGAATATTGCGAGGAAAGTTGAGGTACTAACAATTAAATTTCCATCTACTCCAAAAGAAGGCCCTAAGCTAAATAAGCCACCAACTTGAACTTTATAGCCAACGAATGCAAGATAGCCGAATATTTCAACTTTCACAGATTTTCCTTGCTCGAACTCTTTAGCGATCGCTCCAAACTCCGGTCTTGAAGCACGGTCAAATAAAACCATGTTGGGAATTTGTAGTAATTTTAATTTTTCCTGGACATCTGACATCGTAAAAACTGATTTTACTGGGTCGATACCAATTACATACATTGGAAACTTTAAACCATTAATTCTATTCTTCAACTTGGCAAATTGCATATATAAAGGGCTAACTGATTCTACGCCTTCAAAGCCTAATGCTTGGTATAAACGCCAGCGGGAAAAGCTTTGATTTGATGTTAAAGATTTATATTGAGCGCTGATTAAAAATAAGTCTCCTTGTAGGTTATTATGCAGTTTAGTTGCACTGACATAGAGCGCATCTTGGAAACCAATTTGCATAAACATTAGAACGGCGATAAAAGCAATTCCAGCTAAAGCTACAAGAAAACGAGATGTTTGTCGGGATAATTGTAGCCAAGCTAGAGGTATATTGAGAATCATCTTAAAACCTCATGTGATGCAGATTAATGGCTAAATAATCGATTGCGATCGCTCACTGTTGATAGTCAATTATCAATAGTTTAATTGAGTTAATACAACTGTTTTTGGAAGTTTATATATCAATCAATACCTGCACCTGTAAATCAGTAAGAGCATTAACTTGCTGATTATCTGCTTGGCTATCGATACGAATTTTCACATCAATTACTTTATTATCTGTGTCTGCTTGTATATTGTTATTGAAGATATTTTGTTTGCCAACTCGTAAACCAATATCTGTGACTGTTCCCCGTAACGTCCCTGAAAAAGCATCACTAGTAATAGTGGCAGATTGACCTAAACGCACTTTTTTGATGTCAGTTTCATAGACTTCTGCTACTATATACATCTGCTGTGTGCGACCTAATTCAGCTATTCCCATACTGCTAATAATTTCTCCAGGCCAAGTATTAATTTTCAGGACTTGACCATTGAGAGGAGATCGTACAGAACTTAAATTTAGGTCTGCTTGAGCCTGTTTAACTGACGCTTTTGCACTCTCAACACTAGTTTGTACTGCCTGCACATCGGTAGGACGAACCTCAGCGATACTCTTGAGCTTGGCTATAGCCTCTTTTAACTGCTTTTGAATAGTTTCTACAGTGCGGTTAAAAGAAGCTTCAGCCTCATTGAGCTGCTGTCGAACAGTTTCGACTCGCAAACGTTTAGTGTCTAAATCAGAAGCTGAAATTGCACCGTTTTTGTATAACTGTTGATATCGTTGATTTTCGCTTTCAGCATTACGTAACTCTGCCTCTAAACGAGCAATTGTTGCTTGTTGTGCAGCACTTTCTCCGCGCATCTCAGCTTCTAAGCGAGCAATTGTTGCCTTTTGTGCAGAGATATCTCCAGCTTTCGCCCCCGCTTTGACTTGGTTAAGGCTAGCTTGAGCAACTGACACTTGCTTTTGGGCTTTTTCTAAAGCTGCAAGGCGGGGATAATAACTGTCAAGAATTGCAACTACTTGCCCCTGACGTACCCAATCTCCTTTTTTTACTAACAGTTGTGCAACTCGAACACCCCCTTGGGAATCAGGGGCAGACAGACGAATAACTTCTCCTTGAGGTTCTAAACGTCCTAAAGCAGCAACAGCCGTCATGATAGGAGAATTGCTTGGAACAGTTGGAGTCTGTAATTTAGAGGCCAAATGAAATCTTGAAAGGCTGTAGAGAGAAACTGCACCAGTCACGATAGCCATAGCAGTTACCAAAATTATCGACCACCAACCTAAAGGTTTTGTAAATGACTGCCTTTGTTTATTTACCATAATTGTCTTTTCTAAATTAGCGATGTCTCTTGACTCGCTGAGTGGGGAGTGAGGGGACAAGGTGAGACAGGGCTCTTGGTAGGGTTTGCCTCTGGAGCCACTTCTGTGCGGTGAGACAGCCCCCGTCTTGGATGCCACTTGCTACCTTGCAGGTTCTCCGTTCGCGCTAGCGTCTCCGTAGGAGAAGGAGTACAAGCCGGGGAACCCCAAGTGGAGGAGGCAGTGCGTTGCGGAGCCAGCGCTGTGCGGAGGTTCTCTCCGTTGAAGCGACTGGCGTGGGGTTCCCCCCGTTGTGGCAAGTGGCGTGGGAAACCCGCCCACGCGCCTGCCTCCCCGTTGTAGCAACTGCCGTCAAGTGGCGTGAGAGGCTACGCGAACGAGCGTCAGGAAGACTGCCGAACCCGGAAGGGGTTACCCCCGTTGTAGGCGGAAACCTTCCCGCAGGTTAAAAGCGGTACCAGGCGACTACGTTAGCGAGCCTGCAAGCGTCACCCGAAGGAGAGACAAGGAGAATAACTCTTGCCTCCTGACTCCTCGTCCAGTACATAACAATGAGTTGAAAAGCTCGGATGATGGAACTATCGAAACAGTATCCATCAATCCGTTAGCAGAATCGGCTTCAGTAGAAGCATTTAGTACTTGATTTATCTAACAAGATATATTTTTATTTGTTAAGCACTACCTCTCTTTTATTTTTAACGATTGCTAAGTATTCACTGCGAGTTCCATCTACTCGGTAGTGATCGCAAATTTGGCAGAGTTTCAAAATATCCAATCGACTGAATACTTTTTGATGTTCAATTCCATTGTCATTTCTCCAGCGCCAGAAAGTTGTCCGGTCAATGCGGCGACTACTTTCAGGCCACCTTCGTCGGGATAAGAAATCTACTAGTTCTTCTTCATAAAAAGAGTAGCCTTTTGGCAACTTAAGAAGTTCTTCTCTTAACTCAGTTAGCGGTATGAGTGGATCTAGCTCAGATAGTCTCATGCCAGCAAGCCCTTATAGTTTTGTGTCAATCAAATTATGCAGAACGCTTTATGCAGCACGGTGTCATCGCATTAAGTTGCATTGCTCTACTGTACAGTTTAGAGCGGAAGGAATGATGAGGTAATAAGGTGAATTTATATTTATATTTTCCCTACCTCTGTATCTCCACTCTTCACTTATCGAGCAATATGGAGTTACATTATTCAATGACACACAATAAACTAATTGATACTCAATTGCAACCCATATGCAACAAATTTAATCATCAAAAAAGTGGTATTTTGAATACAAAATTTAGAGAATACTTATGCTAGTTGAATAAGTATACACAGTATTATGTCCCCGTCGTTATTCATCAACTCAAAATTAATGATTTGGTCGTTGTATATTTATTTTGTCTCATTTATTTTCATTCTAGAGGTATAGCTTTAAGTGGCTAATTTTACATTGCAGTTTAATTTACTTTGGAAAAATAAAATTCTTAAAAAATCAGCTATTTGATAGATGTCTGGTTTATATTAAAAATCGTTTGTATTTTTTTGTAAAAAATTTAAAATTAGGCTAAATGCTTAAAACAAATATCTTTTTAGTAAGTTTTAAATTAAAATTTGTGCAATTTATATGCAACTTTGATAATAATTTTACGCTATATGAGATATTAATAGATAAGAGTTTTAACAGCTATGTAAGTGATAGCGATCGCCCCCTAAAGATTTTGGAGAAAATGAAACTACAGCGATTTATGCTTTCATTGCCAAGCTTTGATAATCATCGGCTGATTTTTCATGCAGCTCGCCAGACTCTCCGCAAAGCTGAGATGGCCCGCCTTGCAGTGCATGAATGGCTCAATTATCATGATTTTGAGCTAGAAGAATGGAAAAACAAAACAGCCTCTGAGCTTGGAATAAGCATTAGTGAGCTTGAACAAAAGCTATTAGCTGCTGCTCAGCGCCAACTGAAAGATCAAGGGTGAAGGATTAGTTTGAATTGCATTTAAGTTGCATATTAGTTGCCATAGATAAGTAATCAGTCTAATATAAGCGCAAATGGCAGAACAAAGGATGAGAAAGAAATAAGTATAAGCTTTACAGTTCTTCTTTATTCTCATCAGAAATACAAACTTGCAAATTTATCCGATGGATACATAACGAAGCGTAAAGTGTGAAGTATCATTTTTTGAGCTACCAGATTTATCCGTAGGTTATCTTGCATCATTTATACTTTACGTTTCCTACTTAATACTAGATATTTCCCTTAAATTTGTACAGTGCAATATGAAGCAACTAATTCTGAAAAGACTCCGATCAAGCTCATATAATTAAAGAAAACTATGTCTGAGAGAATATCTCAAAAATTATGAACAAAATCAAAGTTCCATATGTGCAGGGTGAAGAAAATGCCTTTAATGATGTTATTAATCAGCCGCTCATTTCAACTCCTATGTCCTTAGAATCGGAGCTACGAACCTATAGTATCCGTCGTCGCATCTCACTGATTGAAAATCCTTTTTTGCTGGATCATGTTATTGCTAATTATCCAGTATTACCAGCCACCTGTGCCTTGTCTTGGATGATTAATGCTTGTGAAGCACTATATCCAGGTTATAGATGTTCTATTGCTAGAGATTTCAAGGTATTAAAAGGAGTCATTTTTAATGACACTCTAGCAAACGAATATATTTTAGAGTTGCAGGAAGTTTCTAAAAGCCATTTTGAATCTATCGAATTTAAAGCTACGATTTTGAGTATAAATACCGAAGAAAAAATTTCTTATCATTTCCGTGCTTCACTCAAAATAATGCGAGAAATACCAGTTATTCCTATTTATGAATCAGTGAACCTCGCTGAGGATAACATCATGACCACTAGTAAAGATTTTTATCAAAATGGAGATTTATCGTTATTTCATGGTTCAGCATTTCAAAAAATCACTAGAGTCTTAAATATTAGTCCTGAAAAAATTACTGTTGAATGTTTATGGCAAGAAATCACAGCCGAGCAACAAGGACAGTTTCCTATAAAATGGTACAATCCTTATACGGCTGATTTAAGTACCCATGCTTTGTGGATTTGGTTAAGCCATTTACATCAGAAAGTTTGTTTGCCTGTACAGTTAGGACAATCGGAACAGTTCGCAATTACACCACATGACGAACCTTTTTATGTTTCTTGTGAAATCAGACAAAAAACAAAAAGTAGTGTAACTGCTAATTACATCACCCACAATCGGCAAGGACAGGTATACACACGCGTCTTGGGAGCTAAGGCAATTGTTTTATCTAGGCAATTATTAAAGCATAAGTAATACTATTTGGAATTTTAGATTTCCCGAAAAGTTGAGCCAGTCACGTGGTATTGGCGCAGCGAAGTGCGAGTCTTCTCCCAAGAGGAGCCACTGCCTTGCGGGGGTTCCCTCCGTTGTGGCAAGTGGCGTGGGCAGGTTTCCCACGCGGCTGCCTCCCCTTTGTAGCAACTGCCGTCAAGTGGCGTGAGACGCAATGCGAGCGTCACCCGAAGTGTAGTGACGTAGGAGCATTGGCAGTCCGGTCTTGGTGGTTTTTTCAAAACCGATTTTGGATGATGAAAAAATTAGTGGTAATCGCTTTTCATAAATTTTTCTATCGCCTTCATTTTTCAAATTGATGTAATTACTCTTCAGCTTTTAGCAAGTCTACAGCTGTATAAATGCTTGCAAATTATGAGGTGATTATTGAACAAAGAAAGCTTGAAGGCTATTTGGTTTTAGTCATTTCTGTTAAGCGCTACGATACTACCCAATAAAACGCGATCGCATCTATGCAGTCATTCATGTTATTAGTTTCAAGTCAGCCGAACTTGATGAGACAACTATTACCCAAGTCTGCAAATAAGTTTTTCAGCAAGTACGTATTGAATTCCCAGAAGTTAACTATTTAGAAGTTTGCGCTAAATTACTGTTCTAACTTTTAGTTCCATAGATTTAACCATATCCTCAACAAAGTACAAAACCTATGAAGACAACCGATATTTTAACCGATCTTCAGCGACAAGGTGTACATATTTGGGTTGAGAACGAAACATTAAATGTTCGTTCTCCTAAAGGAGTATTAACTCCAGACATTAAGGCCCAAATAGTTGCACACAAGCCAGAAATTGTGGCATTTCTGCGTGGCGATCGCAATCTATGTCAGAGTTATTCTAATGTACAACTTGCTCAAGGTTTAAGTTTAAAAACAATTGGTCGTTTAATTTGTGATGTTGACGAAAAATTCCCTAGCGATCGCCAACAAATAATTATCGATCCTAAACTAATGGCTCAAAGATTAACTGTTACTTTTAGACCTCTACCGAAGGGATACAAGAATAAAGAGATTACAAAATTTAGAACAGAACTAGAACAGCAAATGCTCTCATATGGAGTGAAAGTTCAACCTTGGAAACACGCTACAAAAGAACTATACTATACAATAAAAATACCATTTATTAATTGGAAAAAAAATATCAAAGCCAGGGTAGTCAAAACAGAAATTAATGCTGTAATTGATGTCGATAGATCGCCTTCTTTCATCAGTCGCGCGAAGAAATTTATAGTAAATAAGTTTTATCAAATCTACTTTTACCTTTTTTTAAATTATCAAAAAACATCTAATTCCGAAAAAAAACGATTAATTAGTTGCGCTGAAGAATGTATAGCAAAGTATCTTGAAGATGCAACTAATACTCAAGTAATTACGATCGCAGACTTAGACCGAGAATTTGTTGATTGGCAAACTCCCTACTATAAAAAGATGAAGATTGGCTTGAATACTTTAGCCAGAACATTTTCACAAATTGCGATTGGAGTTTCTTCTTCTAAAATTTCGATTTTCGATATCAATCTGTATGATTATGCATTTTCAAGGTATGAAATAAGTAAATTTGTGTTAAAATCACTAATTCCTAAAGTTTACAGTTCTATGTTGCCTCTGCAATTGGACAAATTTAAAATAGGAAAATCTAATTTCCAGAAGTCTAATTATGCAAAAAAACTAGTTAGCTTAAACAGCCATCTTGCAGACATAAATTTATTTACTTACGATTCCAAGCTGAGTGAGGTAATCAGAACAAAGTCTCATAGAGATATAGCCAATAGCAGAGTTGGTCTTTCTTACAGCTTTTTCGCTTATGCTGAACCACCACATTATATTGGTGAACTTGAGATAACTGAGAGAGATTGGGAAAGCTTATATCCCATTGCAGAATTCACTACTAACGAAGTCCGCCAAAATTCAATAGGTAGACGGTATTTAAAAACTCAGATTCGAGGAGAGTATAAGTTCAAACAGATTCCTGATATTTGGATTTTAAGCACTCGTCCTGGCTCAAATCAAACAAATTTGAGTCTTGAAATTGACATTATCAGAATTGGTTTGACAGATAGGCTATTACTACAGTTACCACAGGGGCTAGATTCTGAATTACTAAATATTAAGCCATCTCATGATGCTTATGTAATGCTTGCTATGAGTCTTGCTACAGCTTTGTACGTACCGGAAATAATTAGAAATGGTGCGCCAATTGTTCATTTGCATGGGTACCCAGCATTTGAATGGTTCAAGTCGAATGAATACTGTATTGGAGTTCACAATTCTTCAGTACCTTATGGAAGTTATAAATCTGGAATATTCAATTTTTTGGGAATTTCAAGTTTAGCGAATCAACCAGTAAGAAATCTGAACTTAATTAGTTTGGTAGAACCCGATCGCGGCACAAGTTTCATCGCCCATGATTTGGAATATTTAGTTTCAAGGTTAAAAGCTGGATGTGCAGAAGGGCAAATTGGACTAGATGAAAAACATTTTGCTTCTCTGAATAAAAAGCTGAGCGATCGCGGAATTCAAATGAGCAAACGAGAGTTAATCGCTTAAAACTACAACTCTAATTTTATTGAGGTAATTCTATAAACAATAAAGATGTTTGTTTAGCTTTAATTTTTAATTGCCACTTGGTGCTTTTTCCATTAATTTAATAAACTTCTGTGCCAAATTTTCTTTAAAATAGTACTCGCACCAAAAATCAGCAACTTCTAGCAGCATAGGAACGGATTCAGGAATTAACCCAGTTCCATATCGAGGCTGATAGCCTTCTACAAGCTCTCTAGCTAGTTTATAAGCATAGTGGGTAAAATCTCGCTCAACAAAACAGCGAATAGCATAATCTATTTTAAGTAAGTTGCCGCTCTTGACAAAATGTACAGTAGTCCAAGAGACATTACGGTAATCATCTCCTTGCAGCTGATCGATTTGCCTCAATAGCTTCCAGAGGGATTGCTTACCTTCAAGAGTGGGAGTTTTAAGATAAGACTCCATCTGAGCAATGGCATCAGCAATTAAAGTTTTATGAATCTCCCACTCTTCCAAATTGAGATTACTGGGACAGTCGGCACTGTCCATTTGTTGTTGAACGCGTTTTGAGAAGTGAAGAGCAAATTGCTCGGTGGCAACTTCATCCCGGCAAAGACTTTTGATACTAGTTAATCGAGTGATAGGTAGAGCAAACCTGATATTTGGGCTACGAAGTTCTTGAGCAGTTTGCACCCACTTTTTAATTTTCAGGCCGTAGACACGGAGTTGCGAGTCAACAGACATGGCTTCTTGGGGAATTTTTTGTTATGGACTGAAACACTGAGTTAACCGCATTTTGCATAGACTCTATGTGATGAGTAGCATTGATTAAGTAAAATAACGGTATTAATTTTGTTAAGTTAGTTATGTAATTGAATATATATGTCAGAATATTTACGGTTATAATAACCAAGCACTCAGGATACATTAATAACTATAAATCATAGTATCAAGCTAATAAGCTGATTAATTAGTTCAAAAAAGCATGAAGGATAAGGGGTCTACATACCTTTTGAGGTTTGGTCGTAAATTAGACTCACAATTTCCTTCACATTTTATCCTTAAGTGAAGACTCTTACCGTAAATTAGGTTTTTATGACGGAATTTTTACATAATTTTTTTTTACTAGCCAGTTCGTTCCTCATGGACATTGCTACCTTTGGAAGCCAGAATTGGTGGGGTTGCATGTCGTCTCAGATTCGCTAATTACACTGGCCTATTATTCGATTCCAGTTATGTTGGTCTATTTTGTCCGCAAACGACCAGATGTGCCATTCGACTGGATTTTCCTCATGTTTGGTACATTCATTATTGCTTGCGGCACAACTCACATTATGGATGTGTGGACGCTTTGGCATCCCACCTATTGGCTATCAGGATTGATTAAAGCAATTACTGCCTTTGTCTCTATATCTACAGCCCTAGAACTAGTGTCATTAATCCCTCAAGCACTTGCTCTGCCTAGTCCTGCCCAACTAGAGGAAGCTAATTACCAACTAGCAAAGGAAGTTGCTGAACGCAAAAAAACTGAGGAGGTGCTAAGAGAAAGCGAACAACGTTGGCAGTTAGCTTTGCGCGGGAATAATGATGGTATTTGGGACTGGAATGTTAAAACAAATGAAGTTTTCTTTTCGCCTCGCTGGAAGGAAATGCTCGGATATGAAGAGTACGAGATTTCCAACAATTTAGATGAAAGGGTTACACGAGTGCATCCCAATGATGTTGAGTGCGTGACCAAAACAGTTCAAGATCACTTTGCCAAAATCACACCGTTTTACATCAACGAGCATCGAGTTTTATGTAAAGACGGCACTTACAAATGGATTTTAGATCGGGGTCAAGCACTATGGGATGAAAATGGTAATGTAGTGCGGATGGTAGGCTCACATACTGATATTAGTGAGCGTAAGCAAACAGAGGAAGCTTTAAGCAACTTACTCGACCAATTAGAAAACAAGGTTGAAGAACGAACGGCAGAGCTAACAAAAATTAATGAATCACTACAAGCAGAAATCTCTGAGCGTCAGCGAATAGAAGAGGCATTACGGGAAAGCGAACAGCGATTTCGCGCTGCATTTCATCAAGCTGCTGTTGGCATTGCCCATGTAGGAATAGATGGACAGTGGTTATTAGTTAATCAGAGGCTTTGCGATATTGTCGGTTACACACCTCAAGAACTACAGTTACTAACTTTCCAGAATATTACCCACCCAGACGATTTGGAAGCCGATCTACAATACGTTAACCGGATATTAGCAGGTAATATTCAAACTTACTCTATAGAGAAGCGCTATTTACGCAAAGACAGTTCCATAGTCTGGACTAATCTCACCGTATCTTTAGTGCGCGAACCTTCTGGTATGCCAAAGTATTTTATTGCAGTTGTCGAAGATATTAGCGAACGACAAGCGGCATTACGCGAACGCAAGCGCTCAGAGGAGCGACTCCAAGCATCGCTCAAAGAAAAAGAAGTACTCTTGAAAGAAGTTTACCATCGTGTCAAAAATAATTTGCAGGTTATTTCCAGTCTGCTCAGTCTGCAATCGGAATATATCAAAGACAAACAAGATATAGAAATATTCCAACAGAGCCAACAGCGTATCGCATCAATGGCTTTGATTCACGAAAAAATGTATCAATCGCCAGACTTGGCAAAAATTAACTTTAGTGAATACGTTCAAGATTTGGTAGCAAGTTTATGTACTTCATACGAAAGAAATGCAAGTGCGATCGCTCTCAATATCAATATTGAAGAACATATTTTACTAGGATTAGATACAGCAATTCCATGTGGATTAATTATCCATGAACTTGTTTCTAATTCTTTAAAATATGCATTTCCCGCAGGTAGGAAAGGCGAAATTAGCATCGAAATCAGGGAAATTGTTGTAGGTGAAATTTTACTGAATGTTAGAGATAATGGTATTGGCTTACCATCAAACTTCAATTTTACAGATGTCGCATCATTAGGTTGGCAATTAGTAGATGCTTTAGCCAGCCAACTTGCAGGAAATATAAATATAAACAGCGATATCGGAGTAGAATTTCAAATAACATTTCCAATAATATAAATATATAGGAATAACATATGACCAACACAAGCATTTTGGTTGTGGAAGATGAAGCTATTGTTGCTAAAGATTTACAAAATAGATTAAAAAAATTTGGCTATATGGTTCCTGCTATTGCTTCGTCAGGACAGGAAGCAATTAAGAAAGCACTAGAAATTCGTCCAGATTTAGTGTTAATGGATATTAGATTAAAAGGTCAAATGGACGGTATACAAGCAGCCGAAGAAATTAACAAGTATTTAGATATACCGATAATTTATCTAACTGCTTATGCTGATGACCATACTTTAGAACGAGCCAAAATTACAGAGCCATTTGGGTATCTGCTCAAACCTTTTAAAGAAAGAGAACTCCAAACTAATATTGAAATAGCACTAACAAAACATAGACTAGAAAAACAATTAAAAATTAGCCAAAAATGGCTAAATACACTGTTAAAAAGTATCAGTGATGGAGTGATTGCTAGTGATATCCAAGAATCAGTAACGTTTATGAATACTGTTGCTGAAAATCTTACCGGATGGAAACAGGAAGAAGCTTTTGGTAAAAATTCATCAGAAATATTCAATATTGCAAATGCAGAAACTCATAACCCTATTGAAAGCCCTATAAAAAAAGTCCTTCAAGACGGTGCTATCGTGGGATTGCCGATAGAAACTATTCTAATTACTAGAAATGGTATAGAAATACCAATTGATGATAGTGCTGCACCGATTAAAGATGACAAAGATAATATTACAGGTGCGGTATTGATATTTCGGGACATTACTGAACGCAAAAAGGCGATAGAGGCTCGTAAAAAGCAAATTGAGCAAGAGCAATTGGTAGCACAATTGGAAGAACTTAATCAACTTAAAAATGATTTTTTGAATTTAGTTTCTCATGAATTGCGATCGCCTCTTAGCAACATGAAGGTGATGATACAAATGCTACAACTATCTGCCACACCTGAAGAAGCTCAGCGTTATCTAGAACTGATGGAAGCCGAGTGCGATCGCGAAATGGATCTAATCAACGATTTATTAGATTTACAACGACTGCAAACTTCATCATCTCTCCCCCTTACCTGCGATGCAGTCGTGCTACAACAGTGGTTACTTTGGGCGATCGAGCCGTTTCAAGCCCGTGTTCAGGAACGTCAGCAAACTCTAAAGCTTAATTTACCCTTGAATCTACCAACGCTATTCTCAGACAGCAATAGCTTAGAACGAATCTTGGCAGAATTGCTCAATAATGCCTGCAAGTATACCCCCGCTGGTGGTGAAATTATCTTAAGCGTGTATCACAACTCTTCTCAATCACCCCCAGCAACTATCATTACTGTCAGCAATTCAGCAGAAATTCCCGCAGCAGCCTTACCGCGGATTTTTGAAAAATTCTATCGCGTCCCAAATACCGACTTCTGGAATCAAGGTGGTACAGGTTTAGGACTAGCCATAGTCAAGAAGTTAGTCGAACAACTGCAAGCAAGCATTCAAGTTGAAAGCAGCGACGGATGGACAACGTTTACCCTCGCATTAACTGATTTAGGTAATTCCAATCAATAAACCATCCTGCTTCAACTCGTTCGCAGTTATCAGTCAACATCTATAAATACTGGAATTTAGTGCTGATGAAAAACTCTCATTTGGTTGATTCTTAATGCCAGTTTACAAGAGGCGTGGGGTTCCCTCCGTTGTAGCAACTGCCGTCAACTGGCGTTCATGAGTCAGAATTCATACTGAATTCTATACGAAGTCGCAGATGAATAAGTAGCTTTAATACACCCGCTAAATCTTGAATTTAGCGTCTACGATGAGCAGCGGGTCTGAATCCCCCATTAATTGATTCTGAATTCTTTATTCTAGCTTCTGAATTCTTCTTCAATTCCCGCACAATTTATCAATGTAAGGCTCTATCATATTAGAGACTAGTTGGACACATCCTCTAGGAAGATGCCCTAAAGTAAGAGTAGCTCTACATTAATTCTGGTGTGTCGAATAACTGCTTTCTATAGAGGTTTAGCGCTAGCTAGACCTTTTTTATGAGTGATAAAAGAACGAGATATTAACTAATATATATTTTTACATCCACCTATTGGATGATGAATCACTCAACCTCAATAGCTAAATTGTTCTGATAGATTCTACTTCTACTTAGGCTTGGTGGTGAACCAAGCCTTTTTTTTGAGGTATAAGTTGAATAACTAGCTGCAATTACAGCAGTATAATTACAAACTAAATCTATTCTGGGCTACTTGGTTATGTGTGAAACAATATAGGTATTGAAACAAAGAATTAGCTTGTTTACAAGCTATCTTCTTATAAAGAATTATACATTTTACTCGCCAATTAAACAATAAAATTAGTCTAATTGAATATAGTAAGTATTCAACTACTGGTATTATATTGTTGAAGGTTGAACTGATATCTAGTTTGTCTCAATCAAAATATTTAAATATTTAGATAGCCCTTTATCATTTTTCAAGATATTTGGTTACAATCTATAGATAGATGTACTCAAATCATAGCATGTCTAAAGTAACAATATATGGTAAACTCTTGGTATTTATAGGCTTGGCTAAAAACCAAGCCTTTTTTATATAAAAACAGTTAGTCATCTAATTTTTTGCAATCAATAAATATATAAAAAATCAATTAAAAAAATTTAGTATAAATCGACTTTAGGTCAAAAAATGGCTTTATATATGAAGGCTTAGCTGTTTGCTAAGCTTTTTTCAAATATAAAGCACGCAGTAAAATCACTAAACTTACCATAAATAGTATTTGTATCTTATCCATCTATAGATAGGGGAAATAAATTTTTTGGGGGGTTATGATTCGGTTTGTTAATGCCTGAAAAACGTGTATGCACCCTGGCGAAAAAACCAGGGTCTTCTTTTTTATAAGCATCCAAATTGATGAAATATACAACACAACTAATAAGAGGGTAAAAGGGATGATAATGGTCGCCTACAATTCCACTCAGTTTCGACCTTACTTCCAATATCAGAATAATTTCGCCCCTAACGAAAAGCTTTTCGGATATTTTAAAGGGAAAAGATTAAAAGCAAAGGAGATGCCAAACTGTTTGCGATCGCCGTACTTATTTGAGGCTTATCATAAAATATGATATTTGTACACACCTGCTAGGTAGATGAACTCCTATAGAATTAGGTATAAATTAACAAGATATGGTAAACACCTGGTATATAAAGGCTTAGCTGTTGCTCAAGCCTTTTTTATATGTTTGAGATAATATAGCAATCTGATTTGATTCCTAAAATTACTTGCATAGGGAGCAAACAAGGGAATAGATGTGTACTGAGTTATTTCAAAAATCAAATAAGAGTTTTGCATTTATATATTTTTATACTTATATTTTAGTCAATAGTTACTCTCTGAAATAAAAAATGACCTACCAGTTTTCAAGAGTTTTGGACACATACTAAAGGAAGATGAACTGTCAAAAAAGTCAGTCTAGATTAATGTAGTACGTTGTTAAGCACAGCAATTATCTAGGTTTGGTTCATGACCAAACCTTTTTTTGTAAGTAATAAAATGTTTTCTTATCAGTTGCCAGACTATTTGCACAGTTCCTATAGGAGGATGAACTAAAGTAAGAGTACGTCTACATTAATCTTGGTGTAGTAAATGCTTGGTATATTACAGAGGCTTGGAGCAACCAAGCCTTTTCTTCATAAGAGATTAGGTAGCTTTGAATAATCCATAAAAATATTTGGACACATCTACAGGAAGATGAATTTTCAGCAAATTAGGTCTAAATTAATTTGGGATGTCTGCTTAAGCACTAGGATCTTTAGAGGCTTAGTTAAGTGCTAAGCCTTTTTTTTACTTACTGGCGTTTGCATAGGATTTTTCGTCTTAGGATTTATGGTGTGCGAGATGTATTAGGTTCACTAACTCTGAGTCCCATGATGATTAAGTCCCGTTCCACACCGTCAAGTTCTCCGACTCTAGGCAAATGTCCCCAGGCTTGAAAACCAAACGTTTCAAAAAGTTTTAAACTGGGCTGATTGTGAGCAAAAATGAATCCTACTAAGGTTTTTAAACCCAATCTAGGACTTTCTTGAATTGCTTGCGCTAGAAGTTGCCTTCCCAAACTACGCCGATGAAAAGCTGGGGCAATGTAAATACTAATTTCGGCAGTTGTACTGTAGGCTGGTCGCCCATAGAATGTTTGAAAACTGAGCCACCCAGCAATTACTCCCTCCAATTCGATTACCCAAAGTGGGCGTTGTGAAGGCGATCGCCCATAAAACCAAGCAAGGCGGCTTTCCACAGATACTGGATCTAAATCAGCAGTTGCCATGCGGGTGGGAACGGCAGCATTGTAAATTGCCACAATGGCAGGCAAATCAGTTTCAGTTGCATGACGGATAATCATCGCTGCCGTTTAGGAGAAAAATTGAAAAAATATCTAAAAATAATACAGCGTTCGGGTTAGTAATTCTATACCTTACTGCAATTATCACAGGTGCTTGACAAAGGATTGGTAAAGCAACATACTTTTCTTCGCTTAATTGCTCACAGTTGTTGTTCTGATAGGATTGCTATAAGTCAGCCTAATGATATCGTGTCCGGTTAAAGACTTATCATTAAGACCGCACAAGAGCAGAGAGGCTTCAGGGGCAAAGGGGAAGGGTTTTTGGGCTTTGTACATAGATTTGGGAATTATAATATAAGTGGCCATCATGAACTATGTACACCAATAACACATGAAAAATTCTTTCCCCCTGCTTTTTCAAGTCAGGTAGACATAATTAAATATAAGATGTCATTGCGTTCGCGTAGCGTCTAGTAGAAAGGAGGAACGACGTAGGCAGAGCCTTCTCGCAGATTAGCAATCACAAAGGCTGGGATTGCTTCGTTCCTCGCAATGACAGAACATATTAGATTTATTTGCGCCGATCTACTTTACTAGTTAGCCGGACTTGATATTAAAGGGAAAGGAAGGTTATTTAATTCTTTTCCTCTTTGCCCAAGGCGAAGCTTTTCTCTTTAATCTAAAAGTATGAGATGGAAAAGAATAAATCTTTTTTGTTCGTACTATGTATATACATCTTTTGTGGGATTGAGTTCAGCTAGTTTTTAGAACTCTTCTGGCTGCCAGATTTGGGAACGCTTTTCATGTTTTAGTCTGGCACAAGAGAATCAAATCACATAGCCACAAGTTTGATGTACAAGTTAACTATCAAAATAATAGAAAATCTAAATAATATTTCGTAACGATAATTACAATATATATTTATTTTTTAGTTATAGGCGATCGCAACTTTTAGATACAGCTAAAGGTAGAGGGTAATTCTATTCAGATTACTTACCATCAAGATAGTTATGAAGATTTATGTTTGAGCTTTTATGTCTAGCAATATAGTGAAAAATAATCAGTTACCCGAAGAAACCCCAGGGCAAAATCCAGTTAGGAATACATCTATAGAATTAGAAATATCTTTATTTATAAATAGATTTAAAACTGGTGTTTGGTTTATAGGTATTCCATCCTGGCTTTTTGGATTAACCGACAGGAGTATGGCTGCATTCACTGATGGCTACATATCTCCCATAGAAGTTTTCCAGCTTTTCACAGCCTCCTTCTTTTTTCTCAGTTGGTTGTATTTGAAACCAAACGATAGTTTGAATAATGGTTTTGATTCCAGCTTAAATCAAGGATGTCTCTGTCCAACTCAAGCAGGTAAATATGAGTTGAAAAAGCGACATATGATTAGCCAGGAGTATATTTTACCTTTTCCTTATCTTTGTCAAATCTACCACCTCTTGAATTTAAAGCACTTAGAAACAGTTCACAGTTTCAGCTTGAATAGATTAAAAATTTTGAATGTCAGCTATTTCCAGCCAACAAGCATTGGTGGAATTATTAAATTTCAAACAATTTTAGATTCTCCAGTAAATCCTCTGAGAATTTGGAGACAACCAATTGTTGAAGTGGATTTGATATTACATAATCCTTATACTGTTGAACTGAGTATTCCAGTCTACGATAACAAAAGAATAATTGTTATCTTTCATGCCTTACCATTAACAGAGAAGGAGCATCAGTTCTTTATCGAGATTTACAGTGACCTAAACTGGCCCAAACCTTTACTGCAAATACTGTTGCATTTTGCGGCTTGTTTGACGCTCTTTGAAGATTTGCCTTATCTGCGGAATCTAGCTGAGACAAATATAGAGCGTTTATTTAAATTAAATAAGTTTTCAAATCACGCAAGCACTTTACTTTTTAAAAGGTTCGTTGAGTTATATGGTGCAGGCACAGAAAAAACTAAATTGATGGGGAGTTAGGAGGCAGGAGGCAACAAGAGGATGGGCAATAGGGAGCAAAGAAGATAGGGGAATAAAGAGTAATTTGTCTATAGTCTTTTCCCCTTTGCCCCTCTGCCTCTCTGCCCCTCCTAATTGTTGCCTTATGCCCGTGCAAGTAAGGGAGCGGCAGCTAGTAAACTTTTGGTATAAGGATGTTGGGGATTGGCAAAAATCTGTTTTGTAGGGCCTAGTTCTACAATTTTGCCGCCATTCATCACAGCAATCCGATCGCACAAAAATCTCGCTAACCAAAGGTCATGAGTGATAAACAAATACGTTAACTCAAACTCTTCCTTTAACTGCAACATTAGATCCAGCACTTGCGATTGCACGCTAGCATCTAACATACTCACTGGTTCATCACAAATCAGAAGTTTCGGACGAGTAATTAAAGCACGTGCAATCGCAACTCTTTGCTGCTGTCCCCCAGACAAATCTGATGGATAACGCTCATAATAAACTTCTGGCGGTGTTAATCCCACTTTCTGGAGCATCCACAAAACCTCTTGTTTGGCTTTGGCTGAATCAGCCAGATTGTGGATAAATAAAGGGTCAGCGATACTTTGCCCCACTGTCATAGCTGGATTTAGACAAGCATGGGGGTCTTGAAAAACCATTTGCATTTGTCGGCGTGAAAAACGAATTTCTTGACGCGACAGCTTAGTTAAATCTTTTCCTAAAAACTCGACTTTGCCAGCAGTAGGACGAATCAGTTGTAAGATTGTCCGTGACAGCGTACTTTTACCGCAGCCTGACTCCCCGACTAATCCCAAAATTTCCCCAAGATACAGTTCTAGGTTAATGCCATCCACTGCTTTAATTGTTTGACTTTGCCCCTTAAACAGTCTTTCGATAAAGTTTGGTTCTATGGTGTAATGCTGCTTCAGTTCTGTGACGCGCAAGATTGGCGATTGGGGATTGAGTATCGAGAGAGAATTATCCTCAGTCACGCCAGTTCGCTCAACGGAGGGAACCTCCCTTCGGGTTCGTCGTTCCTCCAAGTTGGTGAAGCCACCCAACGAACTGCTCACCTCACGCGACTGGCTCCCTAGTCCCGCGTCCCTAGTCCCCAGTCCCCAGTCCCCAGTCCCTTCTACTGCTTGAATGTGCAAAGCTGCTTGTAAGAGCGATCGCGTGTATTCGTGCTGTGGTTGCCTAAATACAGATTGTGTAAAACCCATTTCCACCATCTTGCCGTCATACATCACGCCAATGCGATCGCAATACTCCGCCACCATTGCCAAATCGTGAGAAATCAGCAACAGCGCCATATTTTCTTGACTGCACAGTCGAGTTAATTCTTGCAATATCTGCGCGGAAACGGTAACATCCAAGCTGGTGGTGGGTTCATCAGCGACGATTAACTTCGGCCCCAAAAGTAAAGCTAGAGCGATCGCTACCCGTTGTCGCATCCCACCGCTAAACTCGTGAGGATACTGATTCCAACGACTAGCAGGAATCTTCACTTTTTCTAAAGTGGCTAGTGCTTTTGCTTTTGCTTCCCGCGTTGATAATTGCGGTGAGTGCGCCTGTAAGGTTTCGATGCAATGCTTACCAATCGTCATCAACGGATCGAGGCGCGTCATCGGATCTTGAAAAATCAGCGCCACTGCTTCTCCCCGAAATTTACGTAACTGAGGTGGTGTTAAATCAAACACCGATTGTCCCTGAAATGTCACCCGTCCCTCAACCCGACTAGAGGCTGGTAACAAGCGCATTGCCGCTCGCCCTAAAGTTGACTTACCACAACCAGATTCTCCTACCAATCCCATTCTTTCACCGGGTTGCAAGGTGAAAGACACATCATCAACCGCCCAGCTTGGCTCTTCCCCACTCCGCTGAGGATAGGCAACTCGCAGATTTTCGATACAAAATAAGGCTTTACTCATAGTTTAGTTATCAGCCCTGAGCTACCAGCTTCTATAAATTCAAATTTAGGATAGTCTATCAGATTAGCAAAAGTAGCTGTTCCAGGGCATAGGGGAATATTGGTTAATTATAATTAACCATTAGCCCAATGATGCCCGAACTATAGGAATCCGGTTTGATTGCGGAACATACTTGTGTAGGGAGGGAATAGGCAAAAATAGTTATTATTTCTTCCTCATCTCCCTCTGCCCCTGCTTTCTGACTAAATCTCCGGATCGACTAAGCGGGTAGTGGGGCGACTCTGATACAAATCTTGAACGACTTGCACGGATGAAACTACGGCTACAAGGGCGATAACGAAAACGGGTAACAAACCTTTGCCAAAGATAGCAATCAACAGTAGCACGCCAGCCCCTGCAAATCGATACTTGGAACGAATTTTGCAGTAGCGAATCACTCCAAATTTGTGGAGAATACCAATAGCTAGTAAGCATAATGCGACTGAGCCGCAGATGAGCCATCGCTGAGGATCGCTTAGTACTAAGGTTGGCTTGCTCAACAAGATTTGTTCTACGCCAACTCCAGCAGCAGCAATCCCGATGACCAGCGGTAAATGGGTGTAAAGCCAGAGATTGACAAGACCAACTCGTCCATGTGTCCGTGCTTGCTGAATAGGTGTACCACCTAGGTTATCAAAATAGACCCACCATAAGCTAAAGGCAATAATTAGACCAAACACCGCGGAAGTTACAGTTAAAACATCCCATTTTTGCTCCGAGACACCATTAACCACCGCGATAATTGCCTCGCCCAAAACAATCATGGTAAACAGCCCGAAACGTTCTGGTAAGTGGGAAGCGTGGGGGAGTAATCCTATCTGGAATTTGCGTGAGGCTAGCGGTGTCGCAAAGTCAATGATAATTCCCAATCCCCAGAGTACGAATCGCCAGGGAACGGGTATAAATGCTGATATTAACCAAAAAGAGGCAGCGATCGCAAAACCTGTGGCGTAGCGAGTAGTCAAAGGACGCGCTGTCGGAATGTGTATCCCAGCACGAATGTATTCAACGACCAGCACAGCCCGACCGAGTGCATAGGAAACTGCAAAACCTGGAGAACTTTCACCCAAGCCGTGATGAATGTTGATAGCCATTGCAGCCGCTGTCAGCATGTGTAAACCAACAAGCAACCGCCGGACCGTGTCATCGCTATCAAAACGGTTGGCATATAGTGTTGTGCCAATCCATGACCACCAAATGGGTATAAATAAAACTACAAACCCAAACCATCCTGAGAGGGAGATGTCCCCTGCGAGATTATGCGCGAGTTGAGAAACTGCAACTACAAATACCAAATCATAAAAAAGCTCTAGCCAAGTGGCGTGTCGTTCTTCTTCGCTATCTTCACCAATACGTAACCTTGGGGGTTGCAGAAAATTGGTCATATTGGTAGTTATTGGTAATAAATAATTACTAAGATACGATAATTACTCACATATTAAACCTAAGCCTGATAAATGCTAGGTTTTGCTCAACTAGGCAAAGGAGCGATCGCAACATACTTCACTTTTTAAGCATTATTATTATTGGGTTCCTTGATGTGGCGCGATCGCCATACAACGCGGTCAAAATACCATTGCAGTATGGGAGCAAACAGACTGTGGAATCGCAACAGTAAAGACATTTCTATTCCTGGTGTAATTACAAATGCTTTTCGTTTGATTCCCAGTAAGATGTCAAAGGCGACTTTCTCTGCCGTCATGGTTTGGGCTGATTGTGTAATCAGTTTTGTTTCCAGCGGCTTAGTTTTATTTTCGGCTGCCAATTGAGGTGTATCGGTATCTGGTGGGTAAACAATAGAAATGTCGATACCTGCGGTTTTGAGTTCGCCCCGCAATGACTCAGCTAAGCCTCGTACAGCAAATTTACTGGGGCTATAAGGTGTATAGCCATACAAACCAATCAATCCGGCTCCCGAAGAGATCGCGACAATATGACCTTTTCTCTGCTGGATCATGCTGGGTAAGGCAGCCTTAATACAATAAAGAGTTCCAAAGTAATTAATCGCCATTGTTTGTTCAAAAATCGTCACAGGCAGTTCTGTAAAATACCCTGGATGAGCAATACCAGCAGAGGTAATCAATAAATCAGGCACACCTAACTGAACAATGGCAGATGCGATCGCACTTTCTATCTGTTCGCGTTTGGATATATCTGCGGAAATTACTAATACTTCCTGATTGGGATGAATTTTCAGGGCTGCGAGTTCTGCTTTGGTAGAGTCGAGTTTAGTTTGAGTGCGAGCAATGATGGAAACACTGCTACCAGATTGAACTAGAAGTTTGGCGATCGCTTTACCAATACCACTGGAACCACCAGTAATAATTGCATGTTTATACATTCTCAGCATCTATATGGGGTACTTGGGTAAATGCAATTGCCAAGGCTGCGATCGTAGCGTTAATTTGTTCTTCGGTATGCAGACTACTAATAAAAAATCGCAGGCGTGCGGCATGATTGGCTACAGCTGGATAAATGATTGGTTGAACGTTGATGCCTGCTTGGAAGAGAATATGAGAAAGCTGGATACAGGTTAAAGAATTCCCCAACACAATCGGAATAATCGGAGAATTTTGGCTTGTGGCTGTATTCCAACCCTTAGCTTTAGCCAGTGTCAAAAAGTGTTGCGATCGCTGGTGCAAGGTTTTCACTCGTGTGGGATCGGCCTTGAGTAAACGCAAGGCTGCTAAGGCGGCGGCAGTATTGGCGGGGGATAATCCCACGCTGTAAACAAAACCAGGGACAGTGTATTTTAAATAATTCACCAAGGCTTTAGACCCAGCAATATATCCCCCACAACTGGCAAAAGCTTTACTGAGAGTTCCCATCCACAAATCCACATCGGCTGGCTGCACGCCAAAAAACTCACTAATACCCCGCCCCTGCTGACCTAGTACGCCAATGGAATGGGCTTCGTCTACCATCAGTAAAGCTTTGTGCCGTTGCTTCAGTTCAGTAAACCGGGGCAATTCCGGGATATCCCCATCCATGCTGTAAATGCCTTCAATAACAATCAGAACTCGCCGATAATGCTGACGCTGGTCTTTTAGCATTTCATCTAGGGCTTGCCAATCATTATGGGGAAAAGGTATGGCTTTGGCTCTAGACAGAGAACAGCCCTGCAAAATACTATTGTGACTCAAGGCATCGTAAAAAATTAAATCCTGGGAATTAAACAGGTGTCCAATGGTAGTGACATTGGTTGCATGACCGCTGACATAAACAATGCAGTCTTCCACGCCGATAAACTCTGCGATTTCTTGTTCTAGTTCTCGATGTAGAAGAAGTTCGCCTGATGCCAAACGGCTAGCACCGACCGATGTACCATAGCGGTCGATCGCATCTTTTGCTGCTGCTGAAACTGCGGGATCTCCAGACAAACCCAAATAGTTGTAGGTTGAATAATTAATTAGTGTACGTCCCTGAACCTGAGTGCAATCCCTAGTTAGGGATTCCTGCATCTGAAAATAAGGATTGGGAATTTCTAGAGTTTGAATGTGGGTTAATCGTTGCTGAAGTTGTGCGTACTCTGGAAAGCACTCAAATTGATAGTATTCAGGTGGAATCTCAGTCAAAGCCTGGTTATTCTGGCGAGCGAGTTCTTGAGCTAAATATTGTGCAAAAGTGGCGATCGCCCCAAATGTTTGCAGTGTAGAAATGTTCGCCAAATACCCCGACCAAGCCTGCAAGTCTTGGATGAATTGTGCCACTTGCATAGAATCCAAACCATAGGTTTCAAAAGATTCCTTCTGGTTAATGGATTGCATTGGAATATTTAATTTTGTAGCTAACCATTGGGATATCCAATCTTGAATTGACTCGACACTATAGTGCTGGGGATACTCGTTTAGATGAATAGGTTGAGGAATATCTGGCGATTCTGAGGTCACTAATGACAAATTACCTGCCAAGAAATTCTCACGACAGGCAAAGCGTTGAATCTTGCCACTGGAGGTTTTGGGGAGAGTTCCGGGTTTTAGCAGCAAGACTCGATAAACTTGTAGTTCATGTTCCCTCAAGACTGACTGCCGAATTGTTTTTACAACTTCCTTGGCATCCAAATTTCGTAAATAAGTTCGCTTTACTTCACAAACAACAATCAAGCGATCGCTTCCATCCATCTCCACAGTAAAGGCTGCACTACTGTGAAAGCCTAACCCTGGGTGACTAGTTTCCACTGTTTGTTCAATGTCTTGAGGATAATGATTTCGTCCTCGAATCACCAATAAATCTTTGAGACGACCCGTAACAAATAACCCTGCTTCATCCTGCCAAAACCCTAAATCTCCAGTTCGCAAAAACGGTCCCTCTCCCGAATCAGCAAAGTAAGCGCCAAATGTTTTCTGAGTTTCCTCGGCTCGATTCCAATATCCCTGTGCCACGCTCTCACCAGCAACCCAGATTTCTCCTACCTGTCCTGTTTCACACTCAGTTAACGAAACTGGATCGACGATCGCTACAGTTTGATTGAGCCAGGGATGACCGCAACTAACCAGTTTCCGCTGGCCTCTATCAACATCGGTTGCGGTGCAGCTAACTACTTGGTTTTGCTCTAAAGCCTTGGTATCGCAAACCTTAATCGTCGGTACTTCTGCTTTCTTCACTCCAGTTACTAGCAGGGTCGTCTCTGCCATTCCATAGCAGGTTTGAAAGCTACTAAGGCGAAATCCGTAGGTCGAAAATAGCTTGGTAAAGGACTCTATAGTTTCAGATCGAATCGGTTCGGCACCATTGAGGGCAATTTCCCAACTGCTGAGGTCGAGGTTCTCTAATTGCTCTGACTTAATATTCTGCACGCAGAGATCGTAGGCAAAGTTAGGCCCTCCACTCACCGTAGCTTTGTAAGTTGAGATTCCCTTGAGCCAACGCATCGGGTTTTGCAGGAATGCCATCGGTGGCATGAATATTCCAGTAAATCCCCCAGACACAGGTTGAAGTATGCCTCCGATTAATCCCATGTCATGGTAGGGCGGTAACCAAGAGAATCCAACATTGGGGGTTTTCCCTAAGAATTGCAGGATAGCAGTGCAGTTGTGCATCAAATTTCCGTGGGAAACCATTACACCCTTGGGAGTACCAGTTGAACCAGAGGTGTACTGTAGTAATGCTAGGCTATTGGATTCTACCGTTACAGGGATGAAGTCACGAGCAGGGGTTGCGATGCGATCGCTTAAAACCCAATGCAACTGTTTAAATGTCGGTTCGTTTGTTCCATATTGCTCAATTACTTGGAACATCTCTGCGGTGGTTAATAATAAGGTAGCCCGAGCATCTCGAACAATCGCTTGCAATCGAGATAGTTTTTGATTGCGTTTGGGTGGATAGGCGGGAACGGCAACAATACCCGCATAGAGACAGGCGAAAAAGCCTGCGATAAAGTCTAATCCAGGTGGATAAAGTAGCAACGCTCTATCTCCTGGCGAACCGAGGGATTGGAGATGAGCTGCGATCGCCTTTACTTGAGATTCCAACTCCTGGTAAGTTAGACGGTTAGTTTCTATTTCACCATCTTGAAGAAATATGTAAGCTTCGTGATGCGGCTGCTGCTTCACTCGTTGGTGTAGCAAATCTATCAGTGTTTTTCCCGGAACTAGGAAATCAGATTTAATACCGGAGTCTACGATTGTCATAGTCACTTTAACAACTGGGTATCGCTGCTTACAGAAACCGCAACAGGCTCTGACACCCGCAGTTGGGAAAAGCTTTTCAAATGAAAGATATCAGAGTGCGCCTGCATTTTCTCACAAAAAGGTGAACGCTTCAATCTCAGTGTCTAATTCATTTTTGTGAAGAGAGCAAAGATACACGTTAGCACTGTTTATACCTGGATGGTAATTTAGCGAAGGAGCCTAAGTAGCAGCAACCTTTCATAAAAGACTTTTATCGAAACAGAATTCAGGAGTCAGGAGCCAGAATTCAGCATGTTCCCTACTGGGTATTTGCCTCAATGGTCAGTAGCGCTGCAAGGGTTAACAGTACGAGATTTGGTGGTACAAGGGCGTTATCCTTATCAAAATTAGTTGCAGCAGTGAGTGAGTCAAGATGAGAAGCTTATGCAATAAGCGCTCTTGACTACAGATTTACTAAATTTGGCAGAGCGATCGCTAGATACTTTATCGTAGACAATGATAAAGAGCTTGGATTGCTATGGTGTTGGCACAATATACATCTATCTTAATTATGCTGAGTTCGCCAATTTAAATTTTTTTTGAGAAAAACTATCATTTATCCCTTATTAACTGCTACTCTTACAAAGAGTTGGTTAAATACCTTAGCTGCTTTACAGCTATTTTCTGGTAATTAAACCACAACTTATTTTAGGGGCACGGCAATGTCGTATCCCACTGCATGGTCTATTTAGCTGGAAAAGGCTGTAAGACCAACAAAGATTTTTGATTGTTTATTCCTTAAAACCGTAATGTTTATTAGCAGGGTACAGTTGACTGTTTTTAGCAGTCTTTTACCATCTCCTTGGCAGAGCTTTACACTCAAGCTTTTCAGAGGGAAACTTTTCGAGTTTTATCATTAATATGTCGAGCGGCAATTACAGATATTCGTTCGTAAATAGTTGCGATCGCCAAACCGGACGTAACAAGAAAACAAAGCCCATTTACAAGAGCGCAAAATATTTATAAATTGACATGATTTTCACATAAACCGAATTTTTCTAAATACACTTGTGTTGGCTAAAAAGCGGCAATCGCTACCGCCTAAATCACGTAACTACAAGCAATAATAAAGTCGTGACAATAAAATCAAAATCTCCTCAAGTATCCCAAAAACCTAGGAATTCAGTCCATCCTTTACAACGCTTGCTCAAATATGGAAGTCGATATCGCCAATATATTTGGCAAGCAACATCATTTTCAATCATTAATACAATCTTAGACTTAGCACCACCTTGGTTGATAGGTACTGCGGTAGATATTCTCGTCAAGCAACAAGATTCCATAATTGGAAATTTGGGAATTAAAAATATATTTTCGCAATTTTTGTTGCTTTCATTTTTAACTGTGATTATTTGGATTTTTGAATCACTTTCTGAGTATGCCTACGATCGACTTTGGCGTAATTTAGCCCAAAACATTCAGCATGATTTACGCTTGGATACTTACAATCACGTACAAGAATTAGATTCAGCTTACTTTGAAGAAAGCAGCACTGGTGGCTTGATGTCAATTTTGAATGATGATATCAACCAGTTAGAAGATTTTTTGAATTTCGGAGCCAATGACATCATCCAGATTAGTACCTCAATCATCATTTTAACTGGTGGTGCTTTCTGGATTTTACCTCCCTCCATTACCCTAGCAGTAATGTTGCCAATGCCATTTATTGTTTGGGGTTCTTTTACTTATCAAAAGCGTCTAGAAGGTCGTTATGCTGATGTACGGGAAAAGGTAAGTTTTCTGAACTCACGACTAGCAAACAATCTTAGTGGAATTAACACAATTAAGAGTTTTACTGCTGAAGAATATGAAAGTGCTAGGTTGGCAGCAGAAAGCGAAGCATATAGAAAAAGTAATACCAAAGCGATTAAACTTTCGGCTGCCTTTATTCCCTTAATTAGAATGTTAATTTTAGTAGGGTTCACAGCCTTACTATTTTGGGGAGGTATGGCAACATATGCTGGTACGATATCTATTGGGAATTACAGTGTTTTACTCGTTTTAGTACAGAGATTATTGTGGCCCTTAGTCAACTTAGGGGAAATATTTGACAAATATCAAAGGTCAATGGCTTCTGCCAATCGTGTTATGAATTTGTTAGATACTCCTATTAACATTATTCGGGGAGATATCTCTTTACATATTACTCGTGTACGTGGTGAAATTGACTTCAAGCAAGTCACTTTTGCTTATCAAAATCGAGAACCAGTGATTAAAAAACTATCCTTACATATTCCTCAAGGTAAAACTATTGCGATCGTTGGTTCTACAGGTTCTGGAAAAAGCACTTTAGTTAAATTACTATTGCGATTTTATGATATTTCTTCTGGAACTATTACTATTGATGGTATTGATATCCAAAAATTAAATTTACGTGATTTGCGTCGCAGCATCGGCTTGGTAAGTCAGGATGTATTCTTATTTCATGGTACTGTTGCTGAAAATATTGCCTACGGTACTTTTGATGCTAACGATGAACAAATAATTAAAGCTGCCAAAATTGCCGAAGCTCATGATTTTATTGTGCGACTCCCTCAAAGTTATGAGACGATAGTCGGAGAACGGGGTCAAAAATTATCTGGTGGACAACGACAAAGAATTGCGATCGCCAGGGCTGTTTTAAAAAACCCGCCTATATTAGTTTTAGATGAAGCTACATCAGCAGTGGATAATGAAACTGAAGCCGCTATTCAGCGTTCTTTAGAACGGATT
Organism: Nostoc minutum NIES-26; assembly: GCA_003326215.1. Classification (GTDB taxonomy): domain Bacteria; phylum Cyanobacteriota; class Cyanobacteriia; order Cyanobacteriales; family Nostocaceae; genus Dendronalium; species Dendronalium minutum. The sequence goes on from LXQD01000142.1 coordinate 126,040, forward strand.
ACTATGAATAGGACGACAATAGCGATCGCCCATCGTCTTTCCACTATTCGTAATGCTGATTGCATCTATGTGATGGAATATGGGGAGTTGATTGAGTCGGGTACTCACGAGGAATTGTTGAATAAAAACGGGATTTATGCTAATTTGTGGCGGGTGCAATCGGGGGTAAAATAAGCTAATGTGCTTTTAAGCTGCATGATTTTGATTTCTACACAGCATCAATTTGTATAGACTCTCTGGTTCAATAGCCAATTTCTGTAGAATTTGCAGATGTATAAATTCACTTTCCTGGGCATGGTTTATGCACAGTACTGAAACATGAACTTTTCGGTAATAGTGCATAAATGTTCATTTAGATGAGATAGTGTTTGTTCGGCGATCGCTTTTGGTACACCACCATAATATGCTTGGGCAATAGCACCTGTCATACAGGCAATGGTGTCACTGTCACCACCAAGTGATACTGCATTGCGGATAGCATCTTCAAAATTCGTAGATTCGAGAAAGGCGATAATTGCCTGGGGCACAGAACCTTGACAGGTAGAATCGTATTGGTAGGTAGGTCGGATTTGGTTGAGAGTTTGTCCCAAATCATAACCAAAGGTGGTCTGAATATAGGACTTGATCCCAATTTTATCTTCACCTGTACGCGCTAGAAAGATGACTGCTGCTATTGCTTGAGCGCCCTTTATGCCTTCAGGATGGTTATGAGTACCTTCCGCACTTCGCTGGGCTTCTCGTAACACAGTATCTAGGTCATTGAAGGCAAATCCAATGGGACTGACTCGCATAGCTGCACCGTTACCAAAACTATTGTATGGTTCGTTACTGCTAGATTTTGCCCATTCTCTAAAGTTACGCCCGTAACCAGCATAGAGATAGCGACGATAGTACCACTTAAATTGATCGATGTATCTACTACTATGGAGGAATTTCCCAGCGTTGAGAATGACATCTGCTACTGCAACCGTCAACACTGTGTCATCAGTGAAGCGAGATTGTCTGCTAAACAGTGGAAAATCCTTTGTTTTTAGACTTTTTCCCTCATATACCGAACCAATTATGTCACCTGCGATCGCACCTAGCATATCTATCTTGTGAGTGTAATATTTATTGTTTTTCCAGGCGTACTACTGCGTTATAGTCTGGGACACCTTCAAGCGATCGCTTAGTTTTATCAAGTAGTATATTCCCTTCTGGCCAATGTACTTGCAAGTTGCCTGATTGAATAGGTGCAATATATACTTGCCCCTTATACTCTCCCAACCCATTCTTGAGAATTACCGCATCACCATCTTTTAAGCCTAACTTTGCTGCATCAGACGCATTCATAAGTACCGCCTCACGTACTGCCCCAGTAATTGCGTCCTTGCGTTCCTGCACCATACTATTAAACTGCTTGCCTCGACGCGTTGCCACTAAAAAACAGCCCTCTGGTAATTCTTTCTTGGGTGGTAACAATGCTCCAAAGTGTGCTTTACCGTCAGGTGTAGGGAAGTTCCAGCCAAAACATAAATGTGCCCCGCCATACTGAAACTGATCTCCTGCTTGCTGCAAGTGTTGAATGCCAGCATACTGAGGAACGACTTGGGCAATTTCTTGGCGCATAGCGGCTGTATTAGCAAAAGCTAACTTGTCTGCCAAATCTGGTCGCACCCGCCTTGCCAACTCCAAAAACACTTCCCACTCTGGACGCGCCTCTCCAATGCGTAAGCCTGGAATTTCGGGACTAAAAATCACCCGACGTTCGGTATTAGTTTCTGTCACCCCTCCTGGTATTTCATAGCGAGTAGTGGCAGGTAACAACACCACTGTTTCCGCAGGTTCCACCAACATCTGGCTGGAAAGGACAATATCTATATGTACGCGTAACGGTATATTTTTTAAAGCATCTTCTACATAATCTGGTTCTGGCAGTACTTCTAGGAAATTTCCTCCCACAGAGAACAATACATCTAACTGTCCTTGATGTGCCGCATCAATCATTTCTGGTGCGATTAAACCCTTACTTGCAGGTACTTCAAAGCCCCAAAGTTCGCTCAACTGGGCAGCATTATCTGAGTTAATGGGTTTGCCACCAGGAAATACTGTCGCATAGCATCCCATTTCTGCACCACCTTGTACTCCAGAGTGACCGCGAATTGGCATTAAACCGCAGCCTTCCCGACCGACAAAACCTTTAGTGAGGGCTAGATTAATGATACTTCGGACATTATCTTCGCCACACTCATGTTGGGTAATTCCCATACTCCAGACAAATACAGCTTTGTTGGCTTCTGCAACCATTTTGGCAAAGGCATACATATCATAACGAGAAGCACCAGAAAGTCGTTCTAGTTCTTCCCAAGATTGGTTTTCTAAAGAAGCTTTGAGTTCCTCAAAACCAATAGTGTAGCGATCGATAAATGACTGGTCTACCCAGCCGTAAGCAATTAGATTTTTAATTGTGCCATTTAAAAATGCTATGTCCCCGCCAGCATTTACTAAGAAAAAGTCTTCCGCAAACTTAGTACCAAAAAGGGCACTTTCGACAATTGAGGGCACCCAATATCGTTCCATACCGGGTTCGCGGTAAGTATTAATTACCACAATCTTTGTGCCAGCTTTCTTAGCGTAGTGGAGATATTTGACGGTGACAGGCTGATTGTTGGCAACGTTAGAGCCAATGAAGACTAATAAATCAGTACCAATCCAGTCTTTATAAGAACAGGTGGTAGCCCCTGCACCAAGAGCAGCTTTCAGCCCCGCTGTACTAGGAGAATGACAGATCCGGGCAGCATTATCAATATTGTTACATCCCATTGCCCGCACAGCTTTTTGAGTGGCATAGTAAGTTTCGTTAACGGTGCCGCGACTGGTAATGTAGAAACTCAAGCGGTCTGGTGTAGTAGCGCGGATGCGAGTAGCAATAACCTCTAGAGCTTCATCCCAGCTAACACGACGAAAGCCTTTTTCCCCTCTTTGACGAATCATTGGATAGGGAAGCCTTCCCAAGTCGCGTAATTGGGCACTTTTTTGCTTTTGCAACTCACAGACATCTTCCAGTAAGACAGGATCGAAAGCTGGCATGGTATTCATCCGCAACAACCGCAGCCGAACATTGCAGAGATGAATGCCATCTAGCGTCCAATCTTTCATTCCGGTTGTTCCCAAAGCGCAACCATCACAGACACCTTGATTCAGGATGTTCCATGCATAGGGCAGCTGGTCGCGGGACAACCAGATTGCCCGAAAGACTTCCCAATAGTTATTCGGGTACTGTTCGCCAATACCAAAGGGCTTCCAACTTGCCCAATATGCGGGTGTCCAATGTTTTTTAGGTTTAGGTAACATAATGAGGCGCAGAATTTAATTGTTAATGATAAAAATAATATTTAATTTAAAACGGTATCTTTAGTTCAAATAGTCTGTTTGAATCGCAGATTTCCTCTTGAACTATCCTATACCTCCTTGACATAAACTCACTCAGATCATCATTCTTGTTTATAGTCTAATACGACGTTACTGAATCAGCGTATATAAGTAGATGAACAAAAATATTTACAGTCATTGCGAGCGTTCGCGTTTCGTACCCCTGCTCTTAAGCAAGCTACGCGCAACGTCTCCGACAAAAGAAGAGAAGCGAAGCAATCCCAACCCTTGCGATGTACTTACCAAATTGTGAAAGTATGTTATGTATTGTTTCAGTCTCACACGGTCAAGTCGTGGAAACAGCCTGTGTCATATCGCATCCGGCTAAAGACTTATCATCAAGACCGCAGAGGGGCAGGGGAGCAAGTTTTGAGTGATATTCTAGTTGTCAAAATTTGTAAAGATTTAGAGATACCTCAAACCCTAGAAATGTTCGTGTTTGGTGGGGATGGTTTTAACCCTCAACTAGCTGGCGTGCAAACTCTGTAGCCTCCGCTGGTGTCGAGATTTTACCCTCCGCTTGTGCTACGGCAATCTCTGTCAGTAGTTCCCCCACCAGTGGCGAAGCCTGAATATTCAATGCTATCATTAGTTCTTTACCACTCACTAGTTGAGTGGGATGAGCGACCAGATCATCAGGGTTCAGGTAGCGGCGTATCAAAGGTGCGTAGACGCGTAGCGACTTGTTGCCAGACATCGCCTCTACCAGAGTATCATCTACCAAGGCTAACATTACTATAGCCCCAAATACAATACCCGCTTCTTGGAACAAAAAATACTGTTCTCGCAAAGACATATTGGCTAATTTTAGCTGCGGGAACAGTCTCAGGGCAGTGGTGACAGCACGAATTTCTGCACGGCTATAAGTGAGTTCTTGTAGTTCTGTTTCTGCCACTTCTGGATTTGGGTGAACAAGACAAGCAAGTTTGGCAATACCTAACCAAGTAATTTTGACTGTATCGCGTACATATTGTTCTAATTCCACCCCTAGTTGCGGCCAAATTTCTACAAGTAAAGTGGCTACTGTGTCAACCGCGGCCAGTTTTTTGAAGCTTTCGCGTGTAGCATTTTTGAAGAAAGGTGCAATTAAACCATCTTCTCCAGCATGTACCAGCCAAGGAATGCCTTGAGGACTTGCTAGCAAATAGCCAATTTCTACCCGCACTCTTTCTGCTGCTACTTGAGTTATGTGCGATGCTAAAGAACGAATTACTGTTTGGGTAACTGGCTCAATGGTAAAACCAAGTTGAGCTGCTTGGCGATAGGCTCGCATTAACCGTAAGGGGTCGTCTTCAAGGTTAGCTAGTGATACCATTCGCAACAGACGCTGTTTTATATCTGCATAGCCTTGTAGAGGATCGATAAATTCTTGGGTGTGAGGATTGTAAGCGATCGCATTTACTGTAAAATCTCGTCTGTGCAAGTCAGTTTCTAGGCTATCTCCTTCTTGTTGAGCAAAGTCAGCTGTGGCGTGGGGAAATACTACACGAGCAATTTTTCGTTCGGGATCGAGCAGTACAAAACCAGCTTTGTAATGCCGAGCGATCGCTCTTGCTACCTTGACCGCATCAGATGGTATCACAAAATCTAGATCCAAATATTCGCGAGTTCTGCCAAGGATAGCATCTCGCACCGCGCCACCTACCATATAAGCTGGTTGTGGCAACCATTCCAAGCTAAAAGGCCAATTTTCGGGAGCTAAAGTAGAAGGAACTGAGCCATGCATTGTAATAAAAATCAACCTAGTAGCTAATGAATAAAGGTTGGGCTTAAGCTAGATTAACAATAAAGGTTCCTGGAGTTGGTTCTATTATGTGTATTTGCGTGAACTGCCACTATGTAGACCGCTGTGTAACCTATCATGCCGTAGAAACACAGCACCAACAGCCCCACTTGACTGAAACCCCCAATTTTGATCCAAATGAACCTTCGATTAATGTTAACATCCGTACTAATGAGGATGTGATTGAAATGGAATGGGATGTTGTTGGCTGTCTGAGTTTTAAGCAGGAAATGGGTAAGTGGTCGAAGTTACGTCCTGGTGAATTAGTACCGACTTGATAGATTATGGGTGTATCTTCAGGGCGACTACTGCCGTTGGATGTAGTAGTCGTAAATTATTTTTGTGATTCTCAGATAGATAGCTATTATATGGTTAAATAGGTTGCGTAAACTTTAGAAAGACAAATATTTTAACTAACGTTGATAACTGAACTCGAATATCTCACAGCCAAAAAATACGCTTTGTCACTACACACAACTACTCCAGAGTTGGGTTTGGCGATTAGTAATTTTGCTGGTGAAACTCGTTCTGATGTTTGGAATTTAGGTCGTGATTTATCTAGTTATGTACATCAATATTTAGTTGACTTCATCCAACCACAAACTTGGGAAGATTTGGCGTTTATTGCAGTAGCAAAAGGGCCTGGTGGGTTTACTGGGACTCGCATTGGTGTAGTTATTGCCCGCACTTTAGGACAGCAGTTAGCTATTCCTGTATTTGCTATTTCTACTTTGGCAGCAGTAGCTTGGTTGGAAGAAAGCAAAAGTAAAAAAGGACAAGCTATTGCTGTGGAAATGCCAGCCCAAAGAGGTAAAGTTTTTGCTGCGATTTATCAGCTTACGCCAGATAGTTCTGGAATCACAGCCTTATTACCGGATACTGTATTGACACCAGAAGCATGGCAGGAAACTTTAGCTAATTGGAATACTGATTATCAGCTAATTGAAGCAAAATCAGGTTTAGCAGCAACAGTGACAAGTGTCTTAGAACTGGCTTATGTAGAATGGCAACAAGGTCAGCGTCCTAATTGGTCAGAAGCTTTGCCATACTATGGACAACATCCAGTAGAAGTTTAACCATCTTCTGTCACTTTGGGAAGATAAAAATACTATATTATTCCAAGTTGTTATAACTGTTGGGCTACCAAGCGGGCAAATAACCCTTCTTGCACAATCAGTTCCGAGAAAGTACCTACCTGCACTACACGACCAGCGTCAATAACATAAATGCGGTCAGCATGGCGAATTGTGCTGAGGCGATGGGCAATTACTATACGGGTAGCGTTTAACTTAGCTAAACTTTCAGTGACGATCGCTTGGGTACGGTTATCTAGGGCACTAGTAGCCTCATCCATGAGGATAATTTTCGGCTTTGAGACTAGCGATCGCGCAATCAATAATCGCTGTCGTTGTCCACCTGAAAGATTAGTACCTCCCTCACTAATCACAGTGTGCATACCCATGGGCATTTGCTCGATATCATCAGCCAACCCTGCCATGCGTGCTGCTTCCCAAGCTGCTTCTAGCGACACCAAAGCTTTGACAGTAATGTTGTCTAAAATCGAGCCTGACCCAATTTTGCCATTTTGCAGTACCACCCCCAACTGTCTGCGGACACTTTGGAGATCCAACCCTGCCAAGTCTTTGCCATCATAGTAGACGCTGCCTGTCAATGGAGTTTCAAATCCCAACAACAAGCGAAATATCGTTGATTTCCCACTCCCGGATGGGCCAACAATGGCGATAAATTCCCCTGGTTGTGCATGGAGGCTGACATCATTCAAAGTTAACGTTCCATGCTCAGAGTAGCGAAAGCTGACGCGATCCAAGGCAATGCAACCAGTTAATTGACCGGAGTTGGCTTTGGTGGAATCAAATTCTGGCTGCGATCGCCAAATCGGCTCTGCCCTTTCCCAGACTGGTAGAATACTCCAAATATCAGTTACAGTATTGCTCAGGTCAGTCACTCCCTTGATAAAAATCGCCAAAGCATAGTTAAAAGCGACAAATGTGCCTAGGGTGAGGCGTGTATCCAACAACAACATGGCAAAGCCAAATAGCAGCACAGAACTTACCAAAGGCAGTGCTTCGTTAAATATAGAAATCCCATCTTTAATCTGCTGCCAACTTGCCTTCAATCGGATCTGCTGGCTGTACTTTTTTGCCCAAGCTGCAAATGCCCTCTCTTCTGCCATTGCCACCCGCAGCTTGGCGATACCGTTGATTAGTTGGATGGTAAGTCCATGGATTGCACCATCTAATTCTTGCTGTTTTTGCGATTTCTTCACTAATAGGAAGCTAGAAACAGCCCCAACCACAGCAGCAAAGATTGCTAAACCCACCCCCACAAAAGCTAGTTGCCAACTGTAAACAAACATCAGTACTAAGTTTAATAAGGCAAAGACACCACTCAACAAAGTCCTTTGGGTGGCATCGCTGAGTTTTTGATGGATTTGCTTCACTGCCAGCACGCGATTAACCAAATCTCCAGAAGTATACTGCCGAAAAAACCCCGGACTTAATCTCAGCAGCCGATCCCAAATGGCTGGCTGCAATGTACTGTTAGTCGCACTTTCGACTCGTAGAGTAATAATGTTTTGGGCGATTTGAAAGGCTAGCTGCCCAAAAGCGACTGCAAACAAAATTAATCCTATCTGCCACAATAAGATGCGATCGCTATCAGGAATGGCATGATTAATTAAAATTGCCGTTGCTTGCGGTGCGACCATTCCCAATACCGTGCCGATTATTCCCACCACCAAAATACTGGTAATGTCTTTTTCATAACCCTTGACTCCAAACCGTAGCAGGTCAAGGGCGTTATTCAAACCTTGAGGTAATGGACGATACAGAATGTAAGCGGACTCTTTGAGTGTTTTTGCTACTGACTGATTTACAGGTGTGCGAGTCCGCGCTATTGGGTCAAAGACGATATAACCCCAGTCGTCGGGCAACAAAGCCACTGGTCGTTCTAATTGGGTGTAAGCTAACAACGGTCCTTGGTCTTGATGCCACCAGTTGGCTGTCAAAGTGATACGCCTAATACGAATTTGCGACGAGCGAGCGATCGCTTCTACTGGGTCAGGAACGGTACTTAAATTTTCTACTGGGGGACGAATTTCTATACCTAGTGTCCGTCCGATTGCTCCTAGCGCCACCAACAGAGGCGGCCCTTCGGGAAAGAATACCGTCTCTGGCTGTGGTTGCAAGACTGCCGCCAACTCGGAGAGTGCCCCCTCTACTATTTGCTGGTTAAGTTGCTCTCGTTCTTGAAATCGACGCAGTTCTGCCTCTGCTTCTTGGTTCGCTAACAAACGGAAGTAGTGGCAGCAGTAAGTATGCAAATTTACTATAGTTGCAAGTATTTCCTCGGAATTTACTAAATCTGTCGTTGATAAAATTTGTCCTACAACCGCATTTTCTGCCTCCAGCCACATACCACTGGTAAGCAAAAACGCTGGTGAGGCAGCATTCAGCGTGAGTTCCGCAATTCCCTGCCAGCGAGTATTCCCTTGCTGCAACTTCACCCAAGCAAGTGTTTTTGGTGACAAGACTAATGCTTCACCAGCCGATAAGGAAAAATCACGCTTGTTTGCTTCCACAAGGTTTAATGGCGTTGCCAAGCCTATTGGCTGGGTACTAAATGATTGACCTAAGTGGTACGCCCAACCTTCTAAAAATTCTATTGCTTGAGGGTCAGCTTTTGCTATTCCTTTCACCAAATCAGTTATTGATATCTGGCATAATTGTGAGGGTTCAATTGCGATCGCTACAAATCCCCATTGTCCAGATGCACTAAACAACGCCCCGCCTGCGCTGACATGAAATAGATAACGACGATTTTCCCCAGGTGAATAATTGTTGACTCTAGTTGCAAATACCGCCATTGTTCCAGATTGGACTACCCACATTATTTGTGGGTCATTCAATAATAATGGTTCGTTTGCCTGAAGAGAGTGTGGTTTGGGAAAAGGATTCACTTGAGGGAAAATCAATATGAGTTCGACTGGTGGAAAAAGATATAGAAAAACTGCTGAGTAGCTTTTATCTTTTGCTCTCTACTTAATTGGTAATTGCCATCATCTAGGTGAATTGCGATCGCCTATTTACCAATTCTTACCTAATAGCGTTTCAAATTCAGCTTGTAACGCCGCAATATCTGCCACTCTTGCCACTAGTATATTCTCTCGACCGGCATCATTTAAACGTGCTTTCCAATAGCGAGTAGTTTCTGCATTATTTAACCAAAATTGAACTACGGTATCTATCACTTGCTCAGAATTCCAACCCCACTTAACTGGTACTGGTTCTACAGTTTCTATCAATGCATCCAGCGTACATTTCTGTGTTCCTAAATATTCTACACCTTGGTTATATGGTTTTTGGATGTTTTGCTGCTGATTATTAAAAAATTGCCAAATTGGAGACACACCTACAATGTCAAAAGTATATTTCATCTCAGTCCTCCCAAGTGGTAATTAGTTGTACAAAAAATTTATATTTTTAGAAAAATTATGTCTGAAAAAACATCTACATGACATCTGATAAAAGTATAATTCCCACCTATGTCATAGGAATTAAACTTTGTTCAAAAATTAGCACTCAAAGCTAGCAAGTGCTAATTTTTATTCAATTGAATTGATGTATTATTAAAAAGTTTCAAGCATGAATTCAGGGGCACAGTTTATTTTTAATAATTTTTTAAGTTTTGCACTTACAGATGGTAAAGGTGAAGTAGCAGCTTTATCTGCTGCCTGTTTGTGGGCTGTAGCTTCGGTAGTTTATGGTATTGTAGGGCAGCGTATTCCACCGCTACATCTAAATTTGATTAAAGGAATAGTTGCTATCGCTTTGCTTTTGTTCACGATCTCGCTCAGTGGTGAATTCTTTCCAAACCTTGCACCTCTGCCTTTGTCTTTACTCTTGCTCAGCGGTGCTGTGGGCATTGGCTTGGGTGATACAGCTTTCCTGGCTGCGATTAATTATCTGGGGGCACGTCGCGTTTTACTCATAGGAACTCTTGCCCCTCCGATGACTGCGATCGCAGCTACGATCCTGCTTCAGGAACAGCTAAATGTCAGTGCTTGGTGCGGCATTTTGCTGACTATTCTAGGAGTCGCTTGGGTAGTTACAGAAAGAGTTCCCAGTACAAGCGATAGTTCCACAACGCACCTATGGCGAGGAATCAGCTATGGTTTATTAGCAGCAATCACAAACGCCGCTGGAACAGTTATCTCTCGTGTAGCATTTACGACTGCCAATATTTCACCATTATGGGCTGCTTTGTTGCGTTTGAGTGCAGCCGTCTTAGTTATTTTAGTGTTGGTATCGTTTTCACAACATAGGGATCGGACATTATCCTATCCCTACTGGCGATCGCAACGAGTAATTCTAGCGAGTTGCTTTGCTGCTTTTTGTGGAACCTACTTAGGAATTTGGCTACAACAGACAGCAATTAAACTCACGCCTGTGGGAATTGCTTCAACACTGATACAGACTAGCCCTCTGTTTGTGATTCCTATTGCTATCTACATGGGTGAAAAAGTAAGTTGGAGAGCGATCGCAGGTGTAATAATAGCGATCGCAGGCATTGGATTATTGTTTTACTTCAAGTAGTTGTTATGGGAGAGCGATAGTTGGCGATGTGTTTTATGATAACAGCAAAGAATTTATCAAATTGACCAACCGAAAAGATACTATAACAGAGGTGTAATTAATGGTGAGCTAATTGCTAAAAACCAACTAGCAATTACTGTGCCAAACAAGCCAAAAATTTGTCGTCTTTTCAAAGAAAAATCGCACTTAAATAAATTCTTCTTCAAAGGATTGACGCTTGGTAGGATTATACCAAGCGTTAATCTAAATATGTACCAACCAAATTGGTAACATTATGCCAAGAAAAGAACAAGGATGGATTACATTTCAAACATCAGAAGAGGAGCGAAAACTTCTAGAGGAGTTCTGCCAGCAATCTCAGCGAACTAAGACTGAAATTCTGCGGGAATTAGTGCGTGGCCTCAACAAGCAGCACACAGCACCTGCATCGTCACCAACCATGCAGGTGGAAAAAGAAAATGCTTCTACTCCTGAGTTAGAAACTACTAGTCCAAAGAAACCACTAAAAGTTAGCTCACGCAATATTCTCAAGGGAATTGTTAAACGAGTTGTCACCGGCTCTGTAAATAGTGAGGTGACAATAGAGGTTGTTCACAGAGTTGAGTTAACCTCAATTATCACCAGAATGTCAGCAGAGGAGTTACAACTTTCTGAGGGAGCAGAAGCTTATGCAGTGATCAAATCTAATGATATCGTCATAGCAAGGGAATAAAGATGAGTTGATTTAATCTAAGTGCTTTTTTGTTACTTTGTCACAAGTTTGTACTAAATTGTTGTGAGTGGTAGTGGTCGGACATCACAAAAACATAAATGTAACTTTTGCATCCATAAGTAACAGCAACAAATTGAGTTTACTCATCTCAATTTATAGAATAGACAATTTCCGTATCGTATTTTCCTTAAACTATAGCGGTTCTTGACTGCGTACGATAGGCTCTTAAGTTCAGAGTCAGGAGAACTATGCATTCTGGCTCCTGACTCTTTTAATTTGGATATTTTTCATTTTCACGCGATGCCTACGTAAATATATACACTGAATACCGAGCGGAAAACAGTACAAACTTCTTCACTATTCCTTCATATTTGTAAAGCTGGTATAAAACTTTTCTACATAAAATCTTTTCACTTGTTTTTTTAGTGTCATTAATTTAACTTAAATACTTGGATATTATGCATTAGTAAATAGTCAGCTTGTAGTTATCGACCCCATAGTATAAGACTACCAAAGCCTGGTATCAGGTATTTTACCTGATACAGAAATCCAAATCTGGAGTACTGACCGCGATGGTGCAATTGGGTCTGCAATTTTTAGACCCTTCATTGAGTTAGATAACGTTACCCCGCAAGTGTTGAACAACGTTCATAACTTCACATTCTAGATTTCTCCTAACCGCGCCTGCGCTTGGGGAGACTTTTAACTGTGTTTTTTCTTGATTTAGCTCACTCCTAAACAATATAAAATCCCATGATTACCATAAAAAATTCCGTTCTCACCGCAGGTACAGCTAGCTTATTGAGTCTGGGCAGTTTAGCGTTAACTAGCCCAAGCTACGGTTTTAGCCTTAATTTAAATTCTTGGTACACAATTGGTGATGTCAACCCTATCTCATCAACTCAGGCTACGCTCAATTCAGGCTCTTTTTATACAGTACCTACTGGTGGTGGTGCGGATTCCCTAGAAGATTTCCTAAGTCTTACTCCTGGTAGCTTAGACCCCGTAACCTCAATCTTTGGTGCTACCCAAGGTTCTGCGACCAAGCAAACTTTCACAGATATCAAAGTTGGTGATGTGTTGCGCTTCGACTATTCCTTCTTGACTAATGATGCTGATAATGCTTTTGTAACGATTAACAATTCAGTCATTGCATTGACTGCAAGCACTCCTTTTACCTATTCCTTTACCTCTGCGGGCACTTACAATGTCGGCATTGGCGTTGTCGATGTAGACGATACGATTGGTGCTTCAAAATTGATAGTAAGTAATGCCAAGCTAGACGCAGTTCCCGAACCGATTACTATTTTGGGTTCTTTGACCGCACTAGGTTTTGGTGTCGGTATGCGGCGGCGTTTTAGTCGGAAAAATTCGGCATCTGGTAGTGCTTGGGACATCCAATAATTAAATTACTCAATTCCTGCATCCAATACCAGTATCCAATTTCTTCTCCCCCTGCCTCCCCTGCCTCCCCTGCTCCCCCTAGGGCTAATTCATTGTAGTGAGAGAAAAATTAAACTAAAAATTATCTCTACCTTAAGTAGATTTTAGTGTGAGATGAGTAGTAGTTTGATAGCAGCATTACAAGGTATAGAAGATTATCGTGCCGCACGTGGAAAACGTTATCCATTATGGGTGATGTTGTTATTAGTGATATTAGGAACATTAAGTCAATGCTACGGATATGCAGCACTAGAAGATTTTTGTGTGCGACATTATCAAGGATTGTGTGAACATTTAGGGGTCACATACAAGCGTTTACCCAGTGATTCGACATTTCGT
>LXQD01000143.1 GCA_003326215.1 Nostoc minutum NIES-26
AAAAAATAACATCAAGGAAAACTAAGGGTTTCAGGCGACGTTTATAGGGCTGACGATTACCCGCTTGCGATCGCTTGGGGGGAGTAAATTGAGAACAGCGGGACACAAGCTGATTTCGGTAAAACAGACTTTTGTCATTATGTCCATTTTCTTCTTCCCCTTTATGTATTATGTCCATTTTCTTTGTCCAAAATTTCGATTGCTGTATTCATTCCTTAACGAAGTTATAAGTATTTCAGCTTGTGATTTGTCCAACTTCTTCTTCCCAAACCTGTCCAAAATCTTTTTCAAGTCACACTATAAAAGGGGGGAACGTCTAAAGCCACGCCACTTGCTACAAGTCGGGAAACCGCAAGGGCGCAGTGGCTCCCTTTTTAAGGGGGTTGGGGGATCTGAGTGCGTAAGTCCTGTAAGTATCACTTTATCAAATAGTTTTTTATCACTACACTCTTTTTCCGCTTTGTCAATGCAAAAAATATCTTTTAGGAATATTTTTTTATTATTTATAAGTTGTTATACATAAATACATTTTATATTTTCTAAAATCAGTTTTAAAATCAAGATTTTCACTTGACAAGCTTTTATAATAATGTAAATAGTTTATGTGATTAGCTTAGAATTTATAGTTAATAGTTTAATGTTATCTATAAATTTTTAATTATTTAAAATTCAGAAGTTATTACTATTTATATTACATATAGATTAAAATTAATAGTAGAATTAATATTACTATTAATTGTATCACCAATTATTTCTTAGTAAGAAACAAGTAAAATGTTGAGCAAACCTAGCAATAATCATTCCAGTGCTGTTCCTTATTTTGATAGCTTACCAAAAAAATTTTCTGAAGGAGATGCCGATGCACTCCTTGCTTTTGGACGGCATTTACACTGGGGCTATTGGGCTAATCCAGATACAGCTGATGGTTCAGTTGCGGATTTTGCTGTAGCAGCTGAAAATTTAACTCGTCGAATTATTAATATTGCAGATATAAAAGATGGTTTAAACATTCTCGACGTAGGCTGTGGATTTGGGGGAACTATTGCTAGCCTTAATGAACATTTTTTTAATATGCATTTAGTAGGAATTAATATTAATAAAGAGCAGTTGAATAGAGCTAAAGAAACAATAAAAATACAACAAAACAATCGTATAAATTTTATTTATGGTGATGCTTGTAAGCTACCATTTACTAATGATAGTTTTGATATAGTCTTAGCAGTAGAATCTATTTTTGCTTTCTCTAGCCGCGAAGATTTTTTTAGAGAAGCAAGACGAGTTTTAGGGGAAAGCGGAAAATTGACTATTTGTGATTTTATCCCGATTCAGGCTTTTTATCAAACTTGGAAATTAATAGAAAAAGCAACTAAAACTTTGCTTGTTCGTACTTATGGCTCTCGGCCTGTTAATTTCTGTTCTATGTCTGAATACCAAAAACTAGCCGAAGCTACAGGTTTTGAGCTAATTAAAATAGATAATATCACTCGTAATACCTTACCAACTTACCCTGTAGTTAACTCACTAATGCGGCAAGAAGGAGATGAGGAAACTTATCGAGCGACTAGAGGCTTGGAGAGGCTTAGTCGTCGTGGATTACTACAATATATGATTTTATCTTTCCAAGTATCTCCTCTTTAGCTTCCGAGTTTTTTAAATAATTTTTACTAAAAAATTTAGTTAATTTAGCTAAATAGGGGTTAAATCATATATCAACTCAAAACTCAACTCTATACAGATATCAAAGCCGTAATTACAACAAAATGAAACTTAATAAAAAACTAAAATTTCAGATTAAATGGATAATTAATTCTTGTATTTTCAAATTTAGTACTCTATATTGCTTGTCACTTTCAATTCCTATTACTGCACAAATTGTTCCTGATACTACCCTGCCTAATGATTCTATAGGAATCCTATTTGAGTTTTGAATAAATACCGTACATCTGAAGGGTGGCAAAATCAAATGTAGTGTGTCGAATAAACCATTCAAACATCCACTTCAAATGTGAGAATGTTGGAACCAAAGCACAGAAACGTCGAACCCATGTTTTGGCTTGCAACCAAATATCTTCTATGGGGTTTTGTTCAGGGCAATTAGGAGCAAAACGAACACAGTGTATTTTCCATTGCTCGGTTGCCAAACCTTGATTAACCTCTGACAAGAAACCTCGAATCTCTTTGGAGCGATGGTAAGTAGCACC
>LXQD01000144.1 GCA_003326215.1 Nostoc minutum NIES-26
TTTGCGTGATAAAGCGCATCAATGGTGGTACTTCCTTGAACATCCTGAAGTTCCTCCTGATAACAATCAGGCCGAACGTTCGCTGCGTTTGGCTGTGACAAAACGTAAAGTGAGTGGTGGTTCTCGTTCGATGGAGCGGTTTCAACACACCGCCAATTTGTTGACCGTGGTGCAAACCTGTCGCCGTCAAGGTAGGTCTGTGATTGATTTTTTTGCTCAATCTCTATTGGCTGACTCTATTAATTCTCAATCTCGCCCTTCTTTGCTTCCTCAATATTAGACCTGAATCCTTACGATTTAGCATTACCTTTTTTTAAACTTTTTCTGGCTTTTATAAACCATTGTTTAGACTGTGCTTCTTCATTAAAAGCTGTGTCTGCAAATACTTTTAAGTTTTCTGTAACATGATAAAAATCGTACAATTGATAAGTTTTACTAGGGCATCCTAAGCGCTTTAAAAGTGGGGGAATGTGTCGCCAGATCCATTCAGCGCCATCTCCAATTAACAAGACTTGCTTTGCTTGACTAATTCCTAAATAAACTAAATGTGCTTCTAAAATTTGTAAAAGCGCTTTGTATCCATCATAAGTACCATCATTAGTAATAGGAATATCAGAATTATTTATTTTTTTACCTTGTTCATCAACAACATAAATTGTCAGCAATTTTGGCTCAATCCATTGACCAATAAATCCGTGTCGCTTGGTTTTGGAATTTTTTCTTCCCTTTTTATTAATTCTAACTCTACTTCGACCGCCATCTACAGCGATGACAACTCGCTGGTCTTTAAGAAGATTACCTTCAGCTAAACTCCCTAATTGCCGATTTAAAATTTTAGATTGACGTAAGTTAATACCAATCTTACCAAAATTATATGTTAAGCGTTCAATTCTTTTAAAACTAAGACTAATTCCCCAACTTGTTAAAATTGTGCAGGCGGCTTCAAATGAACTAGCGATTGCTCCGTATTGAGCAACAGTTGACCATACCAAAGGGGTTAATCCTTCTGACATTCCTAACCAGATTAAAAATGGGCAGAACCCTGAGCCTGAAAATTTATTTTTATTCTTTTTATCCTTGATAGTTACTACGTATGGTAATTTTAAAGTAACTAGAACATTTCCAATTGTTAATATTTGTCTAGTCCGATAACCATGTTTTTGAGTTGTAGGTTGCTTCCACAGTTGGGTTTGGGTCGTTGCAGTGTCGAGAGCGTCTTGAGATTGAGAAAGATTATATAAAAATAAGGCAATACATTAGCCTGCCAAGACAAGTGATGCATCTCTAATTTTTTGTTCTCTCTCTTTAATCACTCCTCCATTCCATTCTCTGACATTAGTCAATTCTAAAAGTTTTGTAACCTCAGCTTGAAAATGTGACAAGGAAAGACTTAAATCTAAAGTTGCATATATATTTTTTCCCATAAAGGTAGGCGTTTCCCGTCTCAATACTATTGCTAAGAGGGAATTCTACCTTTTTTTGGTGTCCACAAAAAAGTACTCCAAACTGATATTATGTCCAACCTCTATCTGGAGAAATATTAAGTATTAATACTACTATATATGTAGCTAATAGATTTATGTACTCAAAAAAGTGATTAGCGATCGCACTGCTTTTTGGGTCGTCTAACAAAATCGCATTGCTCCCTGTATAACCTGCGATCGCGCAATTCTGCCAAAGCCTTACCCGCTTCAAAAAATGCACGTTCGACCTTTCTTTCAAGGTGCAAGCGATCGCGTTGCTCATCCTCGGTTAGTTCTGGTACTTCAACGGCGGGAACGTCGATGGTTGCGTTAGCAGGATTGTCTTGGTCAAGTGTACTGTCCGCAGATTCAAGGGGCGACAAGCGAGCTAAAGTGCTTGCTGTATAAGCTTCATAGCCCTTAAACCCCTTAGATAAAAGCTCTGCTTATTGCGAATGGAACTGACCAGTTCCTCAACCCATGCTTGACACTCATTCCAAGCGACTATCCAATTTTGACCATATAAACCTATCCAGAAATTACTGTGTCGTTTAGAGGCTCTACTTTTTTCTTGTGTGCGACAAATATAAGATTCTTGTTTTTGAAATTTAGTTCTTTGTCCATATAACCAAGCACTAGTCATTGCCAAAGCAATTAAGAAAATTAA
>LXQD01000145.1 GCA_003326215.1 Nostoc minutum NIES-26
ATCCCACATTCCGCACCTAAAACTGGCACATAGAGAAACCAGTCAGAAAACCAAGAATATTGGTAATATTTGAGACAATAAACTCCAAAAAGTCAAGTTAGTAGCCAGAATCAGGGTAGAAGTCAAAAAATAAATAAAATTAGCACTCTATAAGCTTCCATCATGAAAAGCTAAAAATAGTTGATGGGATATAGTGTGAAAATGAATTCACCCTTGAGCATTGAAGTAAAAAATCTAAATCACCTGGGGATAATAGCAGGAATTATTGATGAAATAGGGTTGGTAGACCAAATAAATAAAATACTTGGACAGCACCCGCAAGAAAAGGTGAGTGCGGGTCAGGCGGTCAAAGCAATGATATTAAACGGGTTAGGGTTTGTATCTGGAACATTATATATGTTTCCTAAATACATGGATAGTTATGCCTGTGAACACTTGTTAGGAGAAGGAGTATTACCAGAACATTTAAATGACGACAGGTTAGGAAGAGTATTAGACCAATTATATTTAAAAGGATTAAGTGGAATCTTCACTTTGATAGCATTAACAGCAGTAAAAAAATATGGAGTGGATTTATCATCGCTACACTTAGATTCTTCTTCCCTGCACCTACACGGAGAATATAAAACTGGCTTACCCGAAGTAGCGTTTGAAAAAAATGCTGCCACAGAGAATGAAGATAAAATTCTAGAGTTAGTACCACAACCAATAAATATAACCTATGGTTATTCAAGAGATCATAGACCAGATTTAAAACAATTTATTCTAGAGTTAATTTGTAGCAGTGATGGGGATATTCCCATTTTTCTAAAAGCAGCGTCAGGAAATCAATCAGATACGAAAACTTTTGCCAAAACTCTCGTAAGTTTTCGAGAAAATATTGATATAGATGCGTTAATGGTAGCAGACAGCGCATTATATAGTGCCGAAAATCTGAATTTGATGAAAAATCTCAAATGGTTATGCAGAGTACCATTGACAGTGGGGTTAGCCAAGCAAATACTATTAGAAATAGACGACAAAGATTTAATCCAAAGTGAAATAACAGGTTATTCATATATAGTCAAGTCTAGTAACTATGCGGGTATCGAGCAAAGATGGCTGATAGTTGAAAGTCTTGATAGGAAAAAAGCAGATTCTAAACAGCTGATGCGCCGTGTTCAGCAAGCTCAAATAAATGCTCATCAAAAGCTCACAAAATTATGTAATGAAGAATTTGCTTGTCATCGAGATGCGAAAAAAGCGGCATTACATCTATCAGAGCAATTAAAATATCATTGTTTGACTGCGATTAAAATATCTAAAAAACAGTTAAAGCAAGAGCGTAGCAGTAAAAATAGCTCTCAGACTGATTGGAAATATTGCTATCAAATTTCAGCGCAGCTAGAAGAGGATAAAGAGGCAATCGAAATAGAAAATCGCGCTTTGGGAAAATTTATTTTAGCTACTAATGTTCTCCATGAATCCCAACTGAGCCACTCAGCTATGATTAAAGAATATAAAGCTCAACAATCATGTGAGAGAGGATTTGCGTTTCTCAAAGACCCTTTATTCTTGACAGACAGTATATTTCTCAAGTCACCGGAGCGCATTGAAGCATTATCCATGATTATGGGTTTATGTTTGTTGGTTTATACTTTAGGGCAACGACAATTACGTGAAAGTTTATTGGCTCAAAACCAAAAAATCAAAAATCAATTAGGAAAACTTACACCCCGCCCCACTCTCAGATGGATACTTCAATGTTTCCAAGGTATGCATTTATTAATTGTTAATCGTGTTTCACAAATATCAAACCTCTCTGATGAAAGATTATGGATATTGCAATTCTTACCTAATGCTTGTCGTCGCTACTATTTATTAGTTTGATTGTCATTTTACTCAAGCTTTCCTTTTATCAACTTTTGCAAGAGTTACTCACAGTAACTCTACTTCTTCATGCAGTATTTTTTATAACTATCCCTTTTTCCCAAACTCCAGCTTGATTTTTCACTTGCTATCCCTTATTACTTTGGTTTTGAATCAAAAACTAGCGGACATATTCCCTATTATTTCTTTTGTGACAGTTTCAGGTGCGGAATGGGAG
>LXQD01000146.1 GCA_003326215.1 Nostoc minutum NIES-26
CGCTCTTTTATTACTCTTATGAGAGTATAATTAATTACTAAGAGATTAACCTACCAGGGGTGTAGAATTGGGTTCAAGAAATGCTACTTCAACTATCACAGTGGTAGATGAGTATTGCAATGCGTATAGAGACTTATTTTCAGAAGTAAGGACATTTGAGAACTTCAAACATCTACACGTAGGGATGTTATCTGATATCAAACGTAAGACTTTACCAGAAATAGCCAAGGTGGTGGGCTTACATGACGCGCAACCATTGCAAAACTTTTTGACAGAATCGCCTTGGTCAGTAGTAGTTTTACGAGATAGAAGATTAGAACTGACTCTAAAAATGTTGCAGGGACGTTCATTTAAATTAGTAATTGATGAAACCGGAGATAAAAAGAAAGGTTCTACTACTGATTATGTAGCAAGACAATATATTGGAAACTTAGGGAAAGTGGATAATGGGATAGTAAGCGTGAATGCGTATGGAGTGTTGGGAGACTTGACATTTCCGTTAATATTTCTAATATATAAACCAAGGAAGAGATTGGAAGAAGAAGAAGTATATAAAACCAAACCACAATTGGCAGTGGAAATAATTGAAACACTGCTGAAATATGGATTTAATTTTGACTTGGTTTTAGCTGATAGTTTGTATGGTGAAAGTCCAACATTCATTGCAGCATTAGACAAACATAAAAAACCTTATTTACTGGCTATAAGAAGTAATCATGCCAGATTTAGTGTACCAGAAGGGGAAGCTATATATGATGTATGGCAGGAGTTTGAGCGTGTATTTAGTGATAAGAAGACTCAAAAAAGATATATACAAGAAATAACTTGTGGTGACTCAAAGCTCATAACATATTGGCGAATCACTAATGACCCAGAGACTTTACCAAAAAATCAGACATGGTATGTCAAAACAAACTTGAAAAGTGATATGGCTGACCAATTAGGAAACCTTTATGGATTTCGTAATTGGGTAGAGTATGCTTTTAAACAAGGTAAAAATGAACTAGGATGGGCTRACTTTAGATTTACTTATTATCACCAAATAGAAAGATGGTGGGAACTAATTATGAGTGCTTATTTCTTAGTAAGTTTACAAGCCCACGCTAGAAATGAATCTGATAGTGAAAGCCGTAATGAAAAAAGTTCACCACCAATATCAACAGAACCAGAGAATTTTAGCAATCATAAATGGTGGGATTTTAATTTGGGATGGAAGTCTACTTTAAACAATTTAAGATTAGTTATTCAACCATACGTATTCAGGAATTTAATTAAACCTTGGTTAATCGTTTTTCTTAACCCTAAATTACAGTTAGGATTTCAGAAATTGATAGAGATAATGAATCAATTTCAAGGTTATATCACCGTGGATTCGGGGTAAACCATCAGGTAATTCAAAGATAACTTCTTAAGGATTCACTATTTACAGGTGTTAAATAAAACTTAGATATAAATTTAGCTAAGGATATTCGCGCACACTTTTTCTGCTGCACAATTTCTCTTGCTAGAAATATAGCATCCATGAACGATTGCATGGGATAATCTTCAAAACTTGATTCTGTAAMTCTTTCAAGTTGGTCAGTAGTATTGAGCGCATTTATTGTTTCTAAACTTGAATTTATTTCATCTTCAAATTCGTCGTTAATTCTATCTACAACTGTCAAATTTGATTCAGTCACAAAATCATCCCCCTGACTTGAATCTGTTTCATTATCAAGCCCCCATCCTGCATCTAAATATCGTGCATACCTCATCACTTCTTGCTCTAGTGCTTTTGGTATACGGATTGTGCTTGTTTCTTTATGATTCCAGGTAGATTTTCTGCCAGATTTTTCTCTATACCCTCCCCAGCTAGGATTTAAAGCTTTTTTAGTAGTTTTTTTATTCACGTTCAACATGATTTTGTTGCTTAATCATGTTACCTCTAATCTATGCCATGACTTGGTTTTTTCACGGATGTATTTGATTACTTGGCAATATTTCCGACATAGCAGCGCCTGTATTGTTCACAGCCTTCAAGGAATTTCAATAATCTCAGCAAATCACAGCATTTTTCTTTCACCAGAGACATAAAAGAGCG
>LXQD01000147.1 GCA_003326215.1 Nostoc minutum NIES-26
CGTTCTTTGCGTGATAAAGCGCATCAATGGTGGTACTTCCTTGAACATCCTGAAGTTCCTCCTGATAACAATCAGGCCGAACGTTCGCTGCGTTTGGCTGTGACAAAACGTAAAGTGAGTGGTGGTTCTCGTTCGATGGAGCGGTTTCAACACACCGCCAATTTGTTGACCGTGGTGCAAACCTGTCGCCGTCAAGGTAGGTCTGTGATTGATTTTTTTGCTCAATCTCTATTGGCTGACTCTATTAATTCTCAATCTCGCCCTTCTTTGCTTCCTCAATATTAGACCTGAATCCTTACATTAAAACTTTGATTCAGCCTTGGATGTGAAAGTTCCACTTTCTCTCCAGATAAACATAAATTTATCTACCTAATTAATGAGTTGATTTTAGTATTAACAGATAGTAATTCAGATTTAGATAAGTCAATTCACAGTTTTGAAGCTTTATTGATTTATTTTGTTGATTGTTCTTGTAATTTTTACAATTATCTATGTCATTTTGAAATCTTCTTCAGTTTTTATTAGGAAATAAGATGCGTTTCCCCTGTGAGAGTATCGGAGTTAGTAGCACTGCGATGGGAACAAATAGACTTTGGTGGTGGCACGATTTACATTAATCGACTCAAACATGGTGTCAGTTCAACGCACCCACTACGCGGTAGAGAACTCAGGGTACTGCGACAGTTGCAACGGGAGTATCCAGGCTCTCCCTACCTGTTTGTTTCCGAACGCTTAACGGTAATGGCTGCTGCAACAGCTAGAAACATTATTGAGCGAGCTGGAATTTTGGCGGGGCTGCCCTTAAGTGTGCATCCTCATATGTTACGTCATGCCTGCGGCTCGTACCTTGCTTCTCAAGGTCATGATACTAGAGCAATTCAAGCTTATCTGGGACACAAGAACATTCGGTACACAGTTCGCTACACAGAATTGTCCCCTTGGCGTTTTAAAGATTTCTGGACTGACTAAAACTGTTGTACGGTAATCGTTTTAACGAATTCTCTCTCTGTGCTTTTTCTATCCATAACACTGGTCTTAAAACAATTATCTTAACAATTCTTTGCAACGTGTCCTATTTTGCACGTATTTCGTCATGACCCCAACATGATTTTGTTGCTTAATCATGTTACCTCTAATCTATGCCATGACTTGGTTTTTTCACGGATGTATTTGATTACTTGGCAATATTTCCGACATAGCAGCGCCTGTATTGTTCACAGCCTTCAAGGAATTTCAATAATCTCAGCAAATCACAACATTTTTCTTTCACCAGAGACATAAAAGAGCGCTATGCACATCAAAAAATTCAATCATCATTGAATTTACTACAAAAGTAGGTAAGGGAGAGGATGCCAACGGCATCCTCTCCCTTACCCCCCTCTGGAATGATTATCATTTTAATAATTGTATATTTTATTCTCTGGAAATCCCTTAACCGAACCGTATTGCCCCTGCTCCTACTCGCTGTCGTGCTTCTGTTATTGATGATTTACAGGGTATTCGCCAATATTTTCCCACTCTCACCGACGCTTCACTTAACCCATCCACTAAGTTTTTTAGCACTGTTCTCATTGACGCTTTTGACCACAAGCTCATCGCAATCACCAGACAGATCACCAGGTGCGACGGTAAAGCCCGCTTTCGTTCTTCATTACTCTGTGTGTCTGCAATGGCTTGTTCAATTGCCTCTGCTCTGATAGCTGTTTCTAACGCTTTGAGTACCTTACCTGATTCAATCGCAGGCGAGATCAGTGAGAATTCTTTGAGTTGCATTCAATCGGGAGCATCTCACTTTTTGAAGTTGCTCAAACCGACAATAAACCATTGAGGTAAGCAGTGCGATGAGCAAGGACTTGAGATACATTTTCTCGTTTCCATTGTGCGCCTGAAATCTTGGTTCGACGGTCAATTTGCTTAACGGCAGATTCAACCGAACCAGAACCAATCGAACAAATTTGTTCAGCTTGATGGTATTCGTAGTTAATAATGCGCTCACTATGTTTATCGAGATAATGACAAAAATTTTGTGCTTGTTTCCCCTTACAATTAGCAAATAAAGCTTTAGTCGGCTCAACTT
>LXQD01000148.1 GCA_003326215.1 Nostoc minutum NIES-26
TAGTACTACTTACAATACTCCTCCCTTACGTTTATCCCTGCAAAGTACTCGTCATCATTTGATTAACTTTTTTCCCAAATTCGAGGCTGCTTCTTTTCAAAAGCGTTTGCGTCTTTATCGTATTTTACTCAAAGTTATTGTCCATAAACAAGTTCCGCATCGTCCCGCACGCAATGAACCACGAGTTATTAAACGCCGCCTCAAAGCTTACCCCTTAATGACGAAACCCCGGCATGAATTACGCAAACAATTACAGAGTGCTTAATTGATAAGCGTTTTCGCTTTTCTTAGTGCCATTCCACTCTGCGATATCTGGCTACTGGCGTAGTGCAGTGGGAAAAACTTGAGCTAGAAAAGCGAAGTCAAGTACCAGAAGCTCTTCGCATTGGAATGTCCCGTATGTATTTAACTTCCTTGCTGCGGGGAGAACAAGCCCCAGAGAACCTACCCCAATTTTTTGATTGGGCGGAAAGATCAATTACTTCCTGGAAACCAGCTCAAGAGATTAAATATCTTTCACCAGATGTCAGCGTTATAGAAGACGGAGTAGTTTCCGATTTTGCCAGAGAATGGCAAGTTTCGGGTAATGATGTAGTGGAGCAGGTACAAGAGTCAGTACTGAAAGATGTACTGGAATACTGTCGGGGTAATCAGCTAGAAGATGCCTATCGCGCTTTTCGATTACTAATCATTTCTAAACCCACTCTTCATTACCCAGAATATAGGCAACAGCTACGTTTACCCGAACTCAGACCACTACGCGAGTTATTGTCACGGTTAGAAATCTATGTCGATATGGATAAGTTGGCAGAGGGGAGCGTCTATCATCTATGTCCGCGCTGCAAGTATGTTCAACGTCAACGCCCCGATGGCACATACACTTGCCGTAACCCTTGGTGTGAAAGACTTTGTGCAACCAGCAACCTTCAACCATTGCGACCTATTCCTAAAGAAAAAGCAGCGGATTGGAAAGCTGTTACACCAGGCGTACATTTGTACGGCACACTGCCAGGCATTTGGGAAATTCAACTTAAAGAAGAACTGACAAAGTTGGGTTTGCGCGTTACTCTCTGGCCTTTTATAGATGAATTTGACTTACTCGTAGAGTTCCCGCGCAAAGTTCGCTGGGCAATTGATCTCAAAGATTGGGCATCTGTAGATGAGGAACGTTTGCAAAAGGTGCAGTATCGGCGTGATGCAACAGAAACCTTTGTAGTTTTTCCAGATGAACGCGAAGACTTTTTGCGGATCAAAGTTGTGCGCGAACAACTAGAACCCAAACTTGAGGGGGTGCGCTTGCGTTTATTTAGCGAAATCATCACTCAGGCTCAAGCAATTTTAAAGAAAAAATAATGCGTGATATTATTAGCTGGCGCAAGGGTCTTTGCAAAAAACTTTGTAACTCAGAGGAGTTAAAAGAGTATGTGGTATCTAATTTAGTAAACGCAGATACTAAGGTACAGCAGCGTCAAATTAAGCGTTTTGCCCAACTTATTGCTGATGTGGAATTGGGATTAACTTTACTTCAGCAAGTAGCACCAGAAGAACCTGCAACTTCTGTGGAGGCTTTGCTCAAAGGGTATCGCTTCCCAGTACAACAACTACAAAGCGATCGCAACTGGCAACTTATACAAAATGCTCGTTTCTATTTGATTCAGCGCAAAGGTAGACAATGGCTGCGAGTGCTTCAAGAGTATATCAACTTACCTGAAATTATTAGAATCTATAGCCTTGAAGAGGCAAGGAATGTTCCTCAACTTATTCCATCCAGTAAGTAAGTCGTGGAGAAAATTTACAAGTATGTAACAAAGAGTTAAGCAGAAGAACTAGAGTTAAATCTTACACGTTGCGTACTGTAATTTCCTTTTTCTCCTCTCGTTTGGACTCCATCAATGACGGCATAGGCAAGGTCTAACTCATCCTCAAAAGTTTTCGCGGCTAGTTCATCTTTTTTGAGATGTTGCCATTCCAATTCAATCGGGTTCATTTCTGAGCAATATTTGGGTAGAAAGAAGATGTACAAACCCATGTCTTCCCACTTTGACCATAATTGAATAACTTCTTTACAC
>LXQD01000149.1 GCA_003326215.1 Nostoc minutum NIES-26
GTTACTTTGAGCAATAGAAGCAGATTTACTGTCTTTGAAAGCAATATAGTTTCTCATGAAAATGATAATCGCTTTTAGGGGGTGAGTTGGCGAGCGGCGCTCGCCAACTCACCCCCTCCCCCTTGAATGATTATCATTATCTATAAAAATATTTGCGTAGATACTCAATATTTAATCCTTAAGTAAGTACTTTTGATAACTTTATTTTCAGTAGTTAACTATTTAGAAGCGAGGTAATACTTTGTACCTCTAAATTACGCATCTAGTGTTTATCCGGTTAGGTGCAAGATATCAGTTAACAGGAAATATTAGAACTAGACCTCAGTAAAAACTATTAATAAATTCTCAAATCTTTCATTACAGGAGGAGAGCATTCACTATGTGAAGTAAAGGTTTTGTCTTTATTGCACTTCACATTAATGCTTTTATTTTTTTGAGTATCCACTCATTTGAGTAAATACTCAATTTTTTCTAAATCCTTGGGATCGATTAAAACCTGCTTATGCTGATTCATAATTTTGTTTTATTTTTGACTTGCTATTACACAAGATTGATGCTTTAATAATTTGAGTAAATACTCAAATGAGTGAATACTCAAATTGTTGGAGTTGTTAAATGCCAGGAGTTATCGCCATTCTGAACCAAAAGATAGGCTCAGGTAAAACAACCATTGCTATTAACCTTGCTCATGCACTGAAGTTATATGGTTACAAAGTGTTATCCGTAATCTAATCACGCTCATCTTGCCTCAAGCTGATGCCCAAAATAGCGTGATGTTAATACAGGAGAAAGAAAAATGTCAGAGCAAGTTGAGCAATCAGAACAGCAATCACAACAGAATTACTTCCAAGCAATTGGGGTGATTTCAGGAAAGATAAATTTCACAGAAGACAAGAAACTAAAGATTGAAATTGGTAGACAAGAATATCCACTAATCTCTAAACCCAAGGCATTTGAGGCTCTGAAAATGTGTCTCAAGAAAAAAGATACTAACGAAGCTACTTTGTTGGTTTATCCGAAAGTAATTCACTTCCCTAAGCCCGACCAACCACATCAAATGTGTTTTCAATTAGTGGCACACCAAGAAGCCCCGTCGGGATTATTTGAAGAACTCAATGATGGGGAATTTAAGCTATTTGGAGTATGGCAGTTTATCCCTGTATGCCGAACTCCTTGCATTTCAATTTTCAAAAATTTTAACCCCGAAAGATTAGATTTTATCAAATCTGCTGAGACTTCATTAAAAGTAAAATTTATGAAAGCATCTCACTTACCAATCGTTTGGAAAGATGCTATTGTTCCGCCCTTTCGATTTAATCCTAAAGTACCTAAAGAAGAACAAGCCAAGCGTTATTTCGTTCAAGTGAAAGCCACATTTAATCCTGACAAAAATATTTTTATTTTTGATTCATTGATGGGATTACCCACTGAAGAATTACCCCATTTCCTTAAGGCATCAAAAACAGATAAGGCAAAAGTGGCAGCTGAGAAAAGAAAGAGTAATCCCAACAAGAAACCAAGAGCTAAACAGGAATCAAAAACCCCATTACCAAAGCCTATCAAAAAGAAAGCTGTCCCAGAGACAGAATAATTATTTGTGATATTTTTGACTTGCCATTATCCAGAATTAATGCTTTGATTGTTTGAGTATTTACTCAAATGAGCGTTTACTCAAAATGCTGGAGTCAACAAATGCCAACAGTTATCGCCATCCTGAACCAGAAGGGAGGCTCAGGTAAAACAACCATTGCTACTAATCTTGCTCATGCACTGAAGCAAGATAATTACACAGTATTACTGGTAGATTCAGATCCACAAGGTAGTGCTAGGGATTGGAATGAAGCAAGCGGGGGGAACATCATCCCGGTTGTAGGACTAGACCGGGAAACACTAGCTAAGGACTTGCAAGCCATTTCGCAAGGATACGACTGGATTGTAATTGACGGTGCGCCGCAAATCGCCAAGCTTAGTGCAGCTGCGGTTAAAGCT
>LXQD01000150.1 GCA_003326215.1 Nostoc minutum NIES-26
CAACAGCCGCAGTTTGCACTTCTTCCTGGCAGCATGGCCTGTAATCGGTATCTGGTTTACCGCTTTGGGTGTTAGCACAATGGCGTTCAACCTCAACGGTTTCAACTTCAACCAGTCTGTGATTGACTCACAAGGTCGCGTCATCAACACCTGGGCTGATATCATCAACCGCGCCAACCTGGGTATGGAAGTAATGCACGAGCGCAATGCTCACAACTTCCCTCTGGACTTGGCTAGCGGCGAACAAGCTCCTGTTGCTCTTACCGCTCCTGCGATCAACGGTTAATCACCAATTCAATAAAAGACAAGAAAACATCAGTTTCTACTAGTAAAAGGCGCTCTCCTTTAAGGGGAGCGCTTTGAAATTTCTACGATGAGTTAAGGCATCTTGGCTTAACCCTGCGATCCCGAACGCAGTTCTTCTGGCATAATCACAGAAATTAATTGATGACGATTCTTCCTATAAATTCTAAAATCGCTATCAAATGTGAGCAATTCACGAGTAGAATACAGTTCTGCCATCCTCACCAAACAGGCATCCGCTAACGACATTGGAACTGACTGATAACGCTGCATCAACTCAAAAACAGCAGCCGCTTCTTCACTCAAGCGAAACGGGAGCTGGATAATTCCCTTTTGCACAAAAGAAATTACTGCTGCTTCCCCTCCATAAACATTCTGTAACAGAAAACAAGCCTCTGTAATCACCGCTTCACAAGTTAACAAAGGTGGTTCAATCTGTTGAAACTGATTTGTCACCCACTGATGAAACTGCTCTCTGCGATTGACTAAAGCTACTAATGGGCCTGTATCTAGCAGTACCGCTTGCTTCATTCTGCTAATGATCTTTTTAGATACTCCTTGTTTGTCGAGAGATCCCCAGGCCCAGAATCCACGCAGCCTACTAAGTCTCCCGCTGCTTCTAAAGCAGACATTGGCGTGCCATCATGGTGCTTAAACTCCACTGCTGGTGATTTCAATTGCAGAAATTCTACAAAGTCAAGTACAAGCTGCTGTTGTTCTTTTGATAAGGTTCTCACCTTTTGGGCAATAATTTGCTCTAGACCAATTGAAGAAGTCACCAGTCTTTCCTCCAGTCCCATCACTTCAAGTCTAAATCCAACTGCCTCAGTGGCACACAGAGCAATACAGCGTTGAAAATTTTGAGATGACTAGCTTCTGTAACAAAGTTCGCCTAAACCCCCCAAACCTTGATTTGACGTAAGCGCTTTTCGATTACTGATCCAAAAACTCCAGTTCACTAACATCAATGAGATTTAATCCACCAGCCGCAGCGCCAGGACGCAAATCAGATGCAGCAGTGAGCTGCTGTCCCGTGAGGGCAGAAACCAAAATCACTTTATCCTCACCACAGGAAACCCACCCGATAATATATTCTTCGTCGCTTGTTTGAAGGCGGACGCGATCTCCTTTAACGGGTTTGCGGGTGGTGATGGTTGGTGATGGAGATGGTGACTCCTGGGTGACGGGTTGGGCAGGGGTTTGGTCGGTGGACTGTAGCGGTTGTTGTGTATGGGTTGCAGCCATATCTGGTGACGGAGGTGACGGAGGTGATGGAGTTTTGCCCAAACTTTCTACACAATCTGTTTTTTCATCGTCTAAATTTTCAACGGGCAAGAAATTAGATGGATGATTATTTAGGGAGCAACGCGATTTTCTGAAGTTAGACTTTAAACGAGCGATCGCTAAAATATACATTTAAGCAGAAAGTTATTTTTATAACAAAGTTTACGCAGAAAAGCACGAAAATTAATCTTGATGAGTTACCTCAAAAAGATTGCTGGGAAGTAATTTGGTAATAATCTAGCGTTAATACTAAGTATTAATTATGACAAAAAGCTGGGGATGAGAAAACTTATGTATAAAATTTTTTAAGCACTGCTGGGGTTAAGGAAAGAATTAAAAATAGAGTCACAAAAATTGTCCCAACTACAAGC
>LXQD01000151.1 GCA_003326215.1 Nostoc minutum NIES-26
GGGGTTTTTTGTACAAACCCTCGAAAAGGGGGATTAGGGATTTTATAACTAAGAGGGGGCGGATTTTTTGAGGTAACGATAGACACTCGCCTTAGAAATAGCAAAGTCTTTCATGAGAATTTTGATAAGAGTACCTTGTGACCGTCTGAGATGAAGTTCGTTAATCTGCGGAGCAGACAATATCTGTTTTCGCCCGAAGCGAACACCTAGCTCCTTCGCCTTATGAATCCCATCAAGTTGTCGCTCAGAGCGAATTTCTGTTTCAAACTCAGCAATAGCACCAAGCATATTGAACAGAAGTCGTCCAGTTGCATTTGAAGTATCAAGATTCTGGTCGAGGACGTGCAAAGCGACCTGTTTACGATTGAGTAAGTCTGCAATCTGGCAAAGATGAAGAGTAGAGCGAGCCAAACGATCCAAGCGCGACACGACCAAAGTATCACCCTCTCGGACATATTCCAAGCAAGCATCTAATCTAGAAAACTGTTGGATTGTGCCACTTTTTTTTCTTGGTAAATTTTATCACAATGTTGGAGCTTATCCAATTGGATATCAAGACTTTGCCCTACAGAACTAACCCGTGCATATCCAACAAGAGCCATACTGACAAACTCCAAGTTATGCTCATACGTCTCATTATTCTTTAGACTTTGAGAGAATTACATTTTGAGACATAAAAAGAGACACAATACAGGAGTGTCTCAACTCGTATAGTTTTTGAGACATATTATCTCAAACATAAACAACCAAAAATGGAAGATGAGAGTTTCAAAACTAGCCGAAAAGAAAAGCGTCTAAAAATTCTGGCTGCTGATGAAATAGAGAGTATTTATGGTAGACCTTGTTTTACGAATGAAGAGCAAACTGAATACTTCGCTTTATCACAGTCAGAGCTAGAGTTACTGGAAGGTTTTAGAACGATTAAATCTCAAGTATATTTGATTCTCCAATTAGGATATTTCCGGGCAAAACATTTATTCTTTATATTCACACTTGACGAAGTTAAATCAGACTTTGAATATATTATGAAGCAACACTTTAATTCCCGACAAATTGGAGAAATTAAAGTAATTGACAAGCAGACTCGACTAAAACAACAAAGGTTTATACTTGAACTTTATGGCTATCGTAGTTGTGCCAAAGAAGAACGTATTGAACTTGAGCAAAAAGCACAGCAATCGGCAAAGGTTCATAGCAAACCTGTCTATATCTTCCGTGAAATCATCAATTATCTCACTAATAATAAAATTGTTATACCAGGTTATAGCTTGATGCAAGACATAGTAAGTCTTGCCCTAACTTCTGAACAATACAGACTGATAAACATTATATATAATGGGTTGAAAACCTCGGAAATAGAAGCTGAGAATATTCAACGCATAATGGTTTCACTAGCGGTTAAGGAGACTACTCAAAGTATTATTGTTGGTAAACTCAGTGCTTATGTTCGTAAGAATAAGACAAGACGTGCTTTGTGGGAATATGACAATATTCTTAAAAGTTTATATTTACTGGATTATATTGACTCTTTGCCTTGACGTCAAAATGTTCAACGGGCGTTGAACCGGGGTGAAAGTTATCATCAATTACGTCGAGCTATCTCCCATGCTAATTTTGGTAAATTACGCTTCAAGTCTGAACTTGAGCAACAACTTTGGGGCGAATGTGGGCGGTTGATTGTTAACTGCATTCTTTATTACAATGCCAGTATCTTGTCTAATGTTCTTGCCCATCGAGAGAACATTAATGATGTTCAAGGAATTGAGGAGTTGAAACAGATTTCTCCTGTCGCTTGGCAGCACATAAATTTATATGGTCGTTATGAGTTTAGGAAATTTTCTAACCCGATCAATTTGGATAATATTGTTCAGCCGCTAACCCAAGCCCCGTCTCACTAATTTCCCTATTCCCCCTTTTCGAGGGTTTGTACAAAAAACCCC
>LXQD01000152.1 GCA_003326215.1 Nostoc minutum NIES-26
CGTAACTTTTTCTTGAAACTTTGCCAGTGATTTGCTTAAATCTAAACTTGAATGTATATTTTTATTCATGAAGTGTAGGCATTCCCTGTTTTGATATTAAACATCAAAACTATTACTCAAAGGGCATCCTACACTTTTTTGTTCCTTTAATAGAATTACACCACCGTCAAAATAAATTTCTCTAAGTATTGCTGAGATTTTTGCTGGTCAATAAGTATCTATTTTACTAATGTACTGAAATTAGTGTTTAGCGATCGCTCGTTTAAAGTCTAACTTCAGAAAATCGCGTTGCTCCCCTTAAATATCTCCATGCGTTTCTGAGATTTTCCCCGGCGTGTGTGTCTACGAGCTGATACAAAGGCATATCAAACAGATATTCTCTGAGCATGACAATCGAAGCTGCTAGGGTTGATTTACCGCTTCCGGCTTCTCCTAGCACCCAAACGGGCTTTTGATTGTCGATAATCTTCCACAGCCAGCCGTCCTCATAATTCTTGAGCGCTTCGATTAAGTCACTGATGAGGCGTTGGTCAGTCAAAGGATGATTGTAAGGAGCGATCGCGCTTTTGGTTTTGCCCTCAATCTTGCCGCGTTCCTGATCCGCTTTCGCCTTGTCCCGCAAATTCTCAGCAATGGTTTTATCCATCACAGAATGATTCACAGCACGGGCTTTCATAAAATCCTCTAGCTGAATTCGAGCCTTAGCGCGTTCGTTCTCCTCATCAGTCAATCCCAGCGCTTTACGTTCTTCTGTGTCCAGTTCTGACAGCCCATCTTTCAGGCGCTCAGTGTAAAGCTGGGTCGAATGTTGCTTGACTTCACGTTTATGCTTATTGTGCTGCCAAGTCGCATAGTCGCCAGTCTTTTCAAGTTCCCCTAATTCATAATCCGTACGCTTGAGACGTTGCGAACGCACGAGCAAGCAACCCACAATACCCCATAACCCAATAACTGCAACCCCATATCCAAGCAACTGGTTAGGGTTGTCTGTGGGCAAGTCGCGCACCCATTGAATTGCATCACCTTTGTAGGGAATGATACTGCCATACAGCCCGTAGCGCTGCCATTCTTCTGTGAGGACATAACGCGGCTGTTTGCAAAAACGTTTATCCAGTGCTACTTGACCGAATGGCACTAAGAAAAGCTGTAAAGGATGCGGGGTAAGCAATACAGCATTTAATACCAGAGAACGCAGCAATGGTATAGGTTAGGCTGATGCCGATGAAGAGATGATATACAGTTGCCCCAAAATTTTTGGAGGTAGAAAAAGCTTACTCGTCCGTGAAATACTTTCATGAGAACGAGCAAGCAAATACGATAACTACTACTGTGACATTACGAGTACAAATTCTCACTTGATAATTTAGCCAAAGTTTGGGACTACCGTTTAAAGAAGTATTGCCAGAGTCTGTGATAAGACTTAACGGGGGGAACCCCCGCACGCGGCTGCCTCCCCTTGATAACATTATGGGCATTTTTATCTCAGGTTTTGGATACAGACAAAACTTGCCATAATGCTGTAAGTAAAATAATTGCACATTTGGCTGAAGAAGAGGTAGAAATTCCGTCAACGGACACAAGTGCTTACTGCCAAGCTAGGGCAAGATTACCAGAAAAATTATTAGAAAAACTTTTCAATTTCTCAGCACAAAGCTTAGAAGAGAAAGTGACAACAGAATATTTATGGTGTGGTCGCAATGTAAAAGTAATAGATGGGTCAACTGTCTCGATGCCTGACACTGTAGAGAACCAAAAAGAATACCCCCAACCTAGTACCCAAAAAGAAGGATGTGGATTCCCAATTGCCAAAATTGGTGTGATATTCAGTTTAGTCACGGGAGCCGCTGTTGCTCTGTGCATAGATGTTATGAACACTCATGATATTAAATTAGCGAGAAAATTGTACGGTTTTCTTAAACCC
>LXQD01000153.1 GCA_003326215.1 Nostoc minutum NIES-26
GAGGAACTTTTTTATTTTCGCTCTTTTTGTGAATGTCTCCAGATGGTGGCTTTGATGAGTTAGAACTGTCTAAATCTCTACTGACTTTTAAACGTTCTATTTCTTGCTGTAGTTCGTAGATGATTTTCTGTAACTCACGTATTACCTTGCTCTGCTCAATGATTATCTCTACCAGTTCTTCCTTCGACAACTGGTTCAAGCTTTCTCTATCTAGTTCTTGAGGC
The DNA here is from genome assembly GCA_003326215.1 of Nostoc minutum NIES-26. Taxonomy (GTDB): domain Bacteria; phylum Cyanobacteriota; class Cyanobacteriia; order Cyanobacteriales; family Nostocaceae; genus Dendronalium; species Dendronalium minutum. The sequence continues at coordinate 225 of LXQD01000153.1, forward strand.
AGGTTTTGGTTCATATTTGTGATACTCCACCTCCAATGTCCCCTTTGTCAATACTCTTTCACCTGAATCCTTACCCGAAAACTTCTAGTGGGAAAGTTCAACGCTATGCTTGTCGCACTGGTTTCTTGAATGGCACTTTAGATGTGGTAGAAGATTGGAGCGAGCATCCTCAAGGTAAAGCAAAGTTTCTACATTTAAATGCCGAAGTTGAATCGCTTTTGCAACAATTGCACAGTTCAAAGCAGTAAATACTGGCTGATTTGTGTTAATTGTGCCATAACAAAAATTATCAGAAAACTATTGAGAGCTAAATATATGGAAATCCAAAACACTGAACTTAGTCAAATACACATTTCAACAGATATTTATCCTATTTACACCCAAATAAATGCCCAAAATAAGCCGCGGACAGCATCAGAAATTCAAGGTTGGTTAGTTTCTTATCTGTCTAAATTACTAGAAATTGACGCGGATGACATAGATACAAGTATCCCTTTCGATCGCTATGGTCTTGACTCTTCGACGGCTATAGGTTTGACTGGCGATTTAGAGGATTGGATAGGATATAAAGTTGACCCTACATTACTATACGACTACCCTACAATTGAGCTGATAGTTAAACATTTGAGCGAAGAATATTAATCTAACTAATCTACAATTAAAGCTGAATTGAACACCTCATCACTACATCTTGAATTTACAAGTATTGCCAAACCTGTATTGAATTAATCATCTCGGTCATTCATTAACCAGGAAATGAATAAACACACTAATGTACAGAAAATGCAGAATTCAAAAGCGGAATCTATAGCTATTATTGGTATTGGCTGTCGTTTTCCTGGTGCTAGTAATCCAGAAGCTTTTTGGCAACTATTGCATAACGGGATAGATGCTATTACTGAAGTACCATCAGACCGTTGGAATATTGATAGTTTTTACGACCCAGAGCTATCTCAACCAGGAAAGATGAATACTCGTTGGGGTGGTTTTCTAGAGCATGTGGATCGATTCGATCCGAGTTTCTTTGGCATTTCTCCCCGCGAGGTGGAACGAATAGATCCTCAGCAAAGGCTCGTGTTGGAAGTGGCTTGGGAAGCTTTGGAAAATGCTGGAATAGTCCCAAAAAAGCTTGCTGGCAGTCATACTGGTGTGTTCATGGGTGTCTGTAATGCTGACTACCACAGACTTCTGTATAGAGATTTTTCCAGCATAGATGCTTACTATGGTACTGGTACTTCTCCTGGCATAGCCGCCAACCGCTTATCCTATATGCTAGACTTGCGCGGTCCGAGTATAGTCATAGATACAGCTTGCTCCTCTTCACTGGTTGCTGTACACTTTGCCTGTCAAAGTTTGCAAAATCGAGAGTCAAATCTCTGTTTAGTTGGAGGTGTGAACCTCATTCTGTCCCCAGAGCCAACTATCATTTTTTCTCAAGCAGGCATGATGGCTGCTGATGGTCGTTGTAAAACCTTTGATGCCACTGCTGATGGGTATGTGCGGGGGGAAGGTTGCGGCATAGTTGTTCTGAAGCGCTTATCAGATGCGCTGCAAGATAAAGATAATATTCTGGCAATCATTCGCGGTTCAGCAGTTAACCAAGATGGTTTGAGTAATGGCATTACTGCACCGAATGGCCCTGCTCAACAAGCGGTTATTCGGCAAGCTCTAGAAAACGCACAGGTACAACCAGACCAGATTAGCTATGTTGAAGCTCATGGTACTGGTACTTCTTTGGGAGATCCGATAGAAGTTAAATCTTTGAAAGCTGTACTGATGCAGGGACGCAATTCAGAGCAGCACTGTTGGATTGGTTCGGTAAAAACCAATATTGGTCATTTGGAAGCTGCGGCTGGGATTGCTGGACTAATCAAGGTAGTACTCTCATTACAACATGGAGAAATTCCACCGCATTTACATCTCAAAGAGTTAAATCCATATATTTCTCTGCAAGGCACAAGTTTTAATATCCCGACACAGCCCCAGTCTTGGTCAGCTGGGGAGAAGCCACGTTTGGCTGGGGTTAGTGGCTTTGGGTTTGGCGGGACTAATTGTCATGTGATTCTCGAAGAAGCTGCTATACCTACTGCGATCGCTAACGATATCGATCGCTCTTCACATCTTCTGACTCTATCAGCTAAAAACGAACAGGCTTTGGAGGAAATAGCCCAAAGTTACATAGACTTTTTAGCCTTGCATCCGCAAGTATCCCTGGCAGATATCTGTTTTACTGCTAATGCGGGGCGATCGCATTTTGAGTATCGTCTAGCTGCGATCGCCCGATCGAATGTACAGTTGCAAGAAGCTCTCAGCGCTTTTGTTCCTACCAAAGCCAACACCAAAAAGCGTCCCAAGATAGCCTTTTTATTCACCGGTCAAGGCTCTCAGTATCTAGGTATGGGTCGTCAACTCTACGAAACTCAACCTACTTTTCGACGCATTTTAGACCGCTGTGACGAAATTTTGCGCCCATACTTGCAAAAGTCATTACTCAAAGTACTTTACCCCGAACCTGGAAAAACTTCCTTACTAGACCAGACAGCTTACACTCAACCAGCTTTATTTGCTTTAGAGTATGCCCTAGTTGAGCTTTGGAAATCTTGGGGTATAGAACCTACTGCTGTTATCGGTCATAGTGTTGGGGAATATGTTGCTGCTTGTATAGCTGGAGTTTTTAGCCTAGAAGATGGTTTAAAGCTGATTGCCGAGCGAGCCTCTTTAATGCAGTCATTACCTCAAGATGGGGCAATGGTAGCTGTATTTGCTGATATAGATAAAGTGACAGCAGTTATTCAACCCTACGCTCAAGAAGTCTCCATTGCGACAATTAACGCTCCGAATAATATTGTCATCTCAGGCGAGCGATCGCCAATAGCTGCGATTGTTGATTCCCTAGCCACACAAAATATTGAGACTAGACAATTAAAAGTTTCTCATGCCTTCCACTCTCCCTTATTGGAACCGATTCTGGATGCATTTGAACAAAAAGCTAGCCAGATAAAATTTCAAGCACCCCGTTTGCCTCTAATTTCTAACCTGACAGGTGAAATGATGCCATCAGGATATATCCCCGACGCTAACTATTGGCGACGGCATACACGCGAAGCCGTGAAATTTATGGCGGGGCTACATACTTTGTTTGAGCAAGGCTATGAGCTATTTATTGAAATCGGCCCGAACCCCATTTTGTCTAATCTAGGCAAGCTTTGTCAGGGAGACAGAAAAGCGATTTGGTTATCTTCTCTAGCCCCAGGCAAAGATGATTGGCAGATACTACTAGAAAGTTTATCTACCCTGTATCTACGAGGGGCAGATATTAATTGGATAGGATTCGATCGCGATTACTCACGCCATCGATTAGCTCTCCCTACTTATCAATTCCAGCGCAAACGTTATTGGATTGAAGCAAAAGATTTACCTATGAACTATACAGAATTGAGTACCAATGCATCTGAACATCATATAGAGGCATCCTCTAATACACAACGACAACAAACAATCCTTGCCGAATTGCATTCTGTGGTAGCAAAATTATTACAATTAGAGCAGCAGGAAGTAGATGTTGATGCTCCTTTTCTAGAAATGGGTGCCGATTCCATAGTTCTGATTGATGCGGTACGCACAATTGAAAACAATTATGGAATCAAGATTGCAATTAACCAATTATTTGAAGAATTAACAACTATTAGAGCATTAGCTCAATACATAGACGAAAATTTAGTGACTCCACCGACAGTCACAGCTGAAGGATCGCCACAAACAGAAGCGATCGCGATCGTACACCACAAGCAAGCAGAAAGCAGAACACCTGAGACAGTCCTAGAAGCAATTATGATGCAGCAACTGCAAGTGATGTCTCAGCAATTGCAGGTCTTGCGAGGTAATGAACTATCTCCAACCAATTCATCTCCTCATTCCACAGTCACAATTTCTGTTCCTCAGCCAAAAACTACTGAACGTAAACCTGAGCCGACTCAAACCCCATCTAAGCCAGCTTCAGCGCTACCTCCTTGGGGAGTTGCCGAACTCCGCGCTAGAGGACTGAGTCCACAACAAAAGCAGCACCTAGAATCACTGATTGTTCGCTATACAAAGCGGACTCCCCAATCTAAACACTTGGCACAAACCTATCGACCAACTTTGTCTGATAACAGAGCTTCCGCAGGTTTTCGTTTATCTACCAAAGAAATGCTTTATCCAATTGTCGGAGAGCGTTCACAAGGTTCGAGAATCTGGGATATAGATGGCAACGAATATATAGACATCACAATGGGATTTGGTGTGAATATCTTCGGTCATCAGCCTGCTTTTGTGATTGAAGCTTTAGAAACTCAGCTCAAACAAGGCATACAACTGGGACCGCAAACCAGTCTGGCTGGAGAAGTTGCTCAGTTAATTTCTGAGCTGACTCGTATGGAGCGAGTGACTTTTTGTAATTCCGGAACCGAAGCTGTGATGACAGCACTGCGTCTAGCGCGGACAGTCACTGGTCGTCAGAAGATTGTTGTGTTTGCAGGTTCTTATCACGGTCACTTTGACGGAACCTTGGGAATTGCCCAAGCAGAACGCCCCAACGCAGTACCCATTGCTCCAGGTGTCATGCCGGGTATGGTTGCAGATGTTTTAGTTCTAGATTATGGCAAACCAGAATCATTAGAAGTTTTACAAGCCCATGCTCAGGAACTTGCAGCAGTTTTAGTTGAACCCGTGCAAAGCCGCCGACCCGATTTACAGCCTAAAGAATTTCTTCAACAACTGAGAAAGTTAACCCAGGAATCAGGTATCGCACTGATTTTTGACGAAATGATTACGGGCTTTCGTCTTCATCCCGGTGGAGCGCAGGCATGGTTTGGGATTAATGCAGATATTGCAACTTATGGCAAAATCGTCGGCGGTGGAATGCCCATAGGCGTGGTAGCTGGCAAATCAATGTACATGGATAGTATGGATGGCGGGGTATGGAACTATGGGGACGTATCTTATCCCCAAGTAGGAACAACATTTTTCGCCGGTACGTTTTGCAAGCATCCTCTAGCTATGGCTGCTGCAAAAGCAGTACTTGAGCAACTGAAGATGCAAGGTGCTGTTTTGCACGAGCAATTAAATCAGCGGACATCGCAGTTAGCTGCAACACTCAACGCTTACTTTGAACAAGAAGACGTGCCTATTCGCATCGTGCATTGCGGCTCTCTATTTCGTTTTTCCTTCAAGACTAATCTAGATTTGCTGTTTTATCATCTGCTAGAAAAAGGTGTTTATATTTGGGAAGGACGCAACTGTTTTCTATCTACGGCACATACTGATGCAGACATTGAGTATTTAATCCAGGCAATCAAAGATAGCGTCCAAGAACTGCGTCAGGGGGGTTTTTTGCCCCCAAGTGGGAATCAAGCACCAAAAAGCGAGCGGGAACGAAATAGTAAAGCCGTTGATTGGTATCCACTGAGCGATCCCCAAAAACGATTTGTACGTTTGGCTAAATTAGCGCCGGGAGGAAAACAAGCTGGTAATATTGGCTGTTGCATTCAGTTTGAGCGAAACTTTGATAGCAACCTTTTACAAAAAGCTTGGCAAGAATTGTTAGCTCGTCATGAATGTTTGACCAATGTTATAGATATTAATCAGGAAAAACAGAAATCAGCAGGAGCAACAGCCAACTCTTTTATCGAGATTAATCTGTCAAATCTGCCAAATCCTAGTTTAGATGATTTGTTAGCAGAACAAGCGCGTCAAGAGTTTAACCTAGCTAGTGGCGCGTTAGTGAAATTAAGCTTAATCAAAGGCGATCGCTCGCAATCCTATTTATCTTTAGTTGCCCATCATAGCGTTAGTGATGGTTGGTCATTTGCAGTGTTGTTTGAAGAACTATTCACGCTTTATCAAGCCTATGAAAAAAACCAAACTCCTAACTTAGTTTTGCCACCAATTTATCAAGATTATGTGACTAATGAATCCGAGCGACTTTCGGAGCGATCGCTGCAATATTGGATAGATCAATACACCCAGCATCCTCCTGATAATTTGTTTACTGTGGTGAACCATGAGGTCGACAATTTTGCTGGGAAGAGGCTGCGTCGTGTAGTGACAATGCCATCAATTAAAACTAAGTTGAAACAACTAGCAAAAACTAATAAATGTACTACTTTTATTCTGTTGTTTGCCTTGTTTCAATCATACTTACACCAAACCTACAAGAAAGAACGATTTAGCGTAGCAGTTTCTGTAGCTAATCGTCAGTTTAAACAAGGTACATCTTTAGTGGGTTGCTGTGTAAATTTATTGCCTATTGTTTGTGGCAATCAACCTTGGTCTGATAAATTAGCAGTTCTAGCTGAAAATGTAAAAAATAATTTTGTAAAAGCTATTGCTCAGCAAAATTTCGGTTATAGTCAATGGCTAGAAGCTATAGCAAAAAAATTGCAGCAGCCAGGATATCAGCCCATACAGGTAAGCTTTAATCTAGAACCACAATTAGTTTTCTCGGATGTGGATGCTCAGATTGCAGATGTGCTAACTTTACCAATTAATTATGTTGAATTTCCACTAATGCTGAATATTTGGGAACGCGAAAACAGTTTGCAAATAGAGCTTGATTACCAGGAAATGTATTTTATTCAAGCTCAAGCTGAAACATTATTAGATAACTTTGTGTTGATGATTCAACAACTGCTAAACCCCAGTTCTAAAAAGCCAGCTTCGTTTGTTATTAAGTTGGCTAGTTGATGCAGTCTAACAGCAAACTGTGACGAAATATTGCTAATTATTTATGAAGTAAAGGCTACAAATAATTAGTTCTTAATATTTCATCCCAATTCTCCAAAACCATGTTAAACATGAATCTCCGTGTCATCATCTGTAGCCATCTTCAAGAGAAAAAGTATTGATTATAGCCACTCTCATTTCGACTAATACTAGTTAATCAAGGATATATTTTCATGAATGAACTGCATCATTGGCATCCAGTGTTACTCAGTAAATTTCTCAAACAAAAACCAGTAGGTATCCAACTTTGTGGGCAAGAAATTGCACTGTTTCGGACAAAAAATGGAGAGATAGGAGCTATTGAAGATTCTTGTCCGCATCGCAGAATGCGATTGAGCAATGGATGGGTTGAGGGAAATAAGCTGGTATGTCCTTATCACGGTTGGAATTACGAAATTGATGGTACCGGACATAGTTGCAGCACTCCCAATCTTAGACCCTGTGCTAAAAGTTTTGATGTCGTAGAAAAGTACGGTTTAATTTGGGTGAAAGCGACAGGAAGTCAAGCACAATTTCCCAATATTGACTTTCCAGACTACCACCTGGTTTGCGCTTTAGAGCATCACGTACATGTGCCTTTAGAACTTTTAGTTGATACTAATAGCGAGATAGAACATGCTGCATTAGGTCATACCTTTTTTGGTCACGCACTTTCTCAAGTATCTGAAGTAGAAGTGAAATTTGATTTTAGTGACCCAGAGGTAACGCGCCTAGCAGAAAAAATGCCACAAAAACCTTTACCAGGAATTCTAGAAAAACTTTTTAGCGTTAATGGTAGCGATCGCTTCTTCGATAAAATTGAAATTCGCTTCTCCCCTGTCTACAAAACCTCGCAACTGTATTGGGAAAACGAGCAAACTGGTCAACGCCGTAAAGAACAATTACGCTCAGTTTACTTCTTCACTCCCGTGAACGAACGAGAAACTAAATGGATCTCACTATACTACATTACTGCTCCACGTTGGGGAATATTTTTATTTAATCTACTGCAAAAGCCAATTTTGACAGCAATCATGAACCACGAAGGCAATCGGGAAAAGCATGTTCTAGAGGCGCTTGCAGATAAACGCGTGGAGTTAGACGGTATGTGTTTGGGACGACTCGACCAAGCGATAGTCGAAAATCGTCAACGCATTCAACGGATTTACCGAGGACACAAGCAGGGAGTAGCCAAAGCAATGGCAATCTCATAATTTACATCATTTATTTATGAAATCCTCAACTTTAGCAACAGATGAAGCTAGAAGTCCACCTTTAGATTTGAGATTTCTTTTCTACTGCAAAACCTCTTCATCAAACATCGTTCTCAATTTCAACAGGAGTTTATTATGGATCGTCAATTAAGTGCCCGCGAACTAGGTCGTCAAGCGATTATTAATACTGTACCTAAATCTGAGTGGCAACAAAACTGGCAATTTTCTCGCGCTTTGATTGAGGAAATTAACAACCACCGAATTATGAGCCATCCAATTATGCAGGCTTTAAACGGGGGTCAATTGAGTTTTGAGCAAATGCGGGTTGTGCATCTGGAATTTTTCCATGCTTTTGCCCAGGTATTTACAGATGCAGTTATCCAGGCGATGTTTACAGCTTCTCAGTTAGAGTCTCGTTTGGGGCCTGCGGCGAAACCTTCTGCTCGCTTTTTACTCCAGTTTAATTTGCTGGAAGAATTAGGATTTAAACCCGGTTTCGGTTCTGATGGTTCTTATGAAGGCAATCCGAATGGGGCGCATTATGCTCAGTTCTGCGATACCTTGGCTAAATTACATGTTGACCCCAAAAAAATTAATCAATATGTGCCAATGGCATCGTCCTTAGCTTGTCGCGCTACCTTTGAAAGCTGTTATGGCGATCATCTACTCATGACCACGCTGTTGGCAGTGTCGGAAACTGTATTCCACGATTATGCCGGGATTTGGGCAACTGGTGTAGCTCAATCAACCGATATTGATGTGACTAAAGGCTATCACAGCATTCATGTCGAAGATGAAACCGGTGTCTCAATTGAAGATGGTCATTCTGAAGATGCTTGGATTTTATTCTCTCAAGCTGTAACCAGCGATCGCTATGATGCAGTTAAACATCATATCTATGTCTGGTTAAATACTTGGACTGCTTTCTTGGATGATTTGTTAGCAGGTCGTTTTTTGCAAAACCAACCGCAAGCTGCTTAAGTAAAGCCTAATTTACTGCGGGGCGATCGCAACCTGTCGATTTTGATAATAGTGGTTTACCTAAAAGCCGACCGCTGATAGGTAAACCATTCACAAAACATATCGAATCAAAATTCGTGATTATATGAAGTTTCAGCAAACATTTATCTTTCCGTTGCACGTACAACTAGAAGATTTAGATGTTAATGGAGTTGTGCATCATCCAACTTTTCTGAAATACCTAGAACGCGCTCGTTATCATAGCATCAAAGAATGTGGTTATAGCTGGGAAAAGCTTGTATCTTTGGATTGCACTTTTGTTGTCTCAGAAATTCATGCTAACTATTTAAAACCTGCTTTGATTGATAGAGAATTATTTATACTTAGTCGAGTTGTTGGTGTCGGGAAAACTAGTATTAAGTTTTATCAATCTATAGTTACATATTTACCAACTGATGTTGAAATAGAAGCGACTCAAGAAAGATTATTTTCCTTGCCAGAAACAATTTTTTCAGCCCAAATTAGACTTGTTTGTATTGATGTTAAAACTGGTAAACTCAAATCAATTCCTCAAGAAATACAACAATTAATTATACCCGATCCAAATTTATTGACTAAATACCCACAAAATAGAGATACACGAATAGTAATTAAGTAGTAAAACATGTGGATGCTGATATTGAAATAAGTGCAGGCGCTCATAATGATTAATCAATCAGCGAATCACAAAGAAGCAGATTTGTCCTTACCAGTGACTTCCCCGCCGCTTGTAGATTCTCCAGAAAATGTACCTTTATCTGAAGTTCCCCAACAAAAGCGTAATCTTTATCCTTTAATATTTATGTTACTCGGCTTGTTAATAGCTGGTGTAGGTTTATTAATTTGGAAATTCTTAGCAAATCCTTCAGCAGAACAATTGCGGATCAGTGGCCGCATCGAAGGTTATGAAACCGATATAGGAGCAAAAGTAGCCGGAAGAATTGAGTCAGTAGCAGTTAGAGAAGGAGATCTAGTACGCAAAGGGGAGGTACTTGTCAAACTAGATGACGCAGAGATTCAAGCGCAACTGTTGGGTGCAGCTGCCCGTGTAGATGCTAGCCAGCAGCAAGAACAGCAAGCACGGTTGCAAATTAATTTGATGGAAAGTCAGATTTTAGAGACTCAGCTATCTGTGCAGCAAGCACTAGGAGATGCTAGAGGCAGAATTTTTCAAGCAGAGTCGTCGGTAGCTTCAACCCAAGCACAATTAAATCAAGCGATCGCCCAATTAGAACAAGCCAAATCCGAGTTGAAACTTGCACAGCTAAATCGCGATCGCTTTGCCACTTTAGTAGCTGAAGGTGCTGTCCCCAAACAACAATTCGACCAAGCTCAAACGAGTTGGGAAACTGCGATCGCCACTGTAAAATCACAGCAAGCGGCAGTAGATTCGTTTCGTAAATTAGTCAACTCTGCCCAAGGTCAATTAACACAAGCCCAAAGCACAGGTTTAAATCCCTCAATCCGTAACACACAGCTAGCAGGATTACGCACACAACTGGCACAAGCGCGTTTGAAATTAGCAGCAGCCCAAGCAGATGTCGTCAATAATAAAGCTGCCCAACAAGAAATTAAAGCCAAAATTGCCGACTTGAATGTCATCAGTCCAATTGATGGCATTGCGATTAGTCGTAGTGTAGAACCAGGGGCAGTAGTCACCACAGGTAAAACTTTATTGACGGTGATTGACCCCAATACCATTTATCTGCGTGCTTTTATTCCGCAAGGCGAAATTGGCAAAGTCAGTATTGGTCAGCGGGCTAAAGTATTTTTGGATTCAGCACCCAAACAACCCTTAGAGGCCAAAATCGCAGCGGTAGATACTCAAGCCTCCTTTACTCCAGAAAATATTTATTTTCAGCAAGACCGGGTTAAACAAGTGTTTGGTGTCAAAATCAGTATTGATAAACCTGCTGGTTTGGCTAAACCAGGAATGCCCGCAGATGCTGAAATTGATATTTTATCAACAGCGCAAAAATAACCGAATTTTGGATTGAATAATCCAAAATTATTCAAGAAGTTAACTATTATGAATACCATCGCCTCAGCAACTGGTGGAAATAATTTACTCACTCATAGTCACAACAGTACAAAAGTTATTCAAGTAGAAGGTTTATGCAAACGTTATGGCAAATTAGTTGCCGTTAAGGGAATTGATTTTGCTGTGCGCCGAGGTGAAATATTTGGACTGATTGGCCCTGATGGTGCGGGTAAAACGACGACATTCCATATATTGGGTGGAGTCATGGAAGCATCTGCTGGCACAATTCAGATATTAGGAAAAGCACCGCGAGATGCGCGACTAGCCATTGGCTATTTAACACAGCAATTTTCGCTGTATCCAGATTTGAGCATTGATGAAAATCTCCGTTATAGTGCTGGCTTACGGGAAATGCCAGAACAGCTGTTTTGGCAACGTCGCAGTCAATATTTGCGTTTAATGGATTTGGAGAAATTTAGCGATCGCTTGGCAGGACGACTCTCAGGTGGCATGAAGCAGAAATTAGCTTTGTGTTGTGCCTTGATTTCCCAACCAGAAATTTTACTTTTGGATGAACCAACTACAGGAGTTGACCCCGTATCCCGACGAGAATTTTGGGATATCCTGGCTGCTGTTGCTTCCCATGGAGTCACAGTAGTTGTAGCCACACCTTACCTAGATGAAGCCGAACGCTGCGATCGCATCGCTTTGATGTACGAAGGACAGATCCAACAAATCGGCACACTGGCTGAGTTACGTGCCAGTTTGGGTTTACAACGTCTAGAACTGCGAACAAATCAGCTAGAAGTTACTGAGTCGGTATTGCAAGTGGCGACAAACCGCAAACAAACATCAATAGTTGATGTCCAAACTTTCGGAGATCGGCTGGATGTGTTGGTGAAAGATCCAGCAGTGGCATTAGCCGCCATCGAGGAAATTTGCGATCGGCAGCACCTGGAATTAAATAGCATTCAAATTGGTGCTGCAACTTTAGAAAATGTGTTTGTCAATCGCCTGCGTGCCTCTGGCAATGAACCGGAATTTATTCCTTTTCCCCGCAAGGGGACTGGGGACAAGGGAGACAAGGGGGACAAGGGGGACAAGGGAGACAAGGGGGACAAGGGAGATAAGAAAATTCTCAATCTCCAGTACCCAATCTCTATTACCCAATCTATCGCTATTGGTGCAGACAAACTGCGAAAGGTTTTTGGCAACTTTCAGGCGGTTAAGAATATAGATTTAGAAATTCGCTATGGTGAAATTTACGGTTTGCTCGGAGCAAATGGTGCAGGCAAGACAACGACAATAAAAATGCTGTGTGGTTTAATCGCACCGACATCCGGGAAAATTTCCTTAGCAGGACAAACGCGGAATTTGCGTAGCAGCGCTGTGCGACAAAGAATTGGCTACATGAGCCAAAAATTCACTCTCTACGATGATTTAACAATAATCCAGAATCTGGAGTTTTATTGCGGCGTTTACAGCGTGCCAACTCGGTTACGCCGCCGCAAGATTGACTGGGTACTTGCTACCTGCGGTTTAGTCGGCAAGGAAAACCTGCTGACAGGTCAACTGCCGGGAGGCTGGAAGCAACGGGTAGCATTTGGTGCTTCGGTGATGCATGAGCCAGAAATCTTGTTTTTAGACGAACCGACTTCGGGAGTAGACCCCTTAGCGCGTCGTCAGTTTTGGCGGTTGATTAATGAGTTTGCCCGTTCGGGTACGGCGGTGCTTGTGACTACACATTACTTAGAGGAAGCAGAACAATGCAACCGTATGGGATTCATGGTAGCAGGTGAAGTAGTGGCTCAGGGTTCGCCGAGTGAAATTAAAGCTGCTCAACCCGGTCAGTTGTTAGAAATAGTTATTGATAATACTCAAGTTGCCGCAAATTTACTGAAAAATCACTTAGCTGCATGGCGGGTATCAATTTTTGGCGATCGCTTGCACGTAGTTCTCGATCGCCCCGATGGAGAAATTCCGCAGATTCAGTCAGTTTTGCAAGCTGCTGATTTAAATATCCACAGTGTGCGGGTTATTCCCTTTTCTTTAGAAGATGCTTTTATCGGTATCGTACAACGCGCTCAAGAAGGTGCAGGATGAAAAAAATTTGGACACAATGCACCAAAGAGTTAGCACAATTTAAACGCGATCGCCTAACTGTCGCACTAGCCTTTCTTTTACCCCTGGTATACTTGCTAATCTACGGCTTTGCCATGCGGCTGGAAATTAAAGCGATTCCCCTAGCTATTCAAGACCTAGACAGAAGTCCACTCAGCCGTACCTATATCGAAAGGTTGTTTGCTACTAATCAATTCCAAGCTGTTCCATGGGACAACAGCTTTTCTAATCCTAATGCGATCGCCACACCCGACTATGCAATAGACCGTGGCATAGCCAAAGCCGTGATGGTAATTCCACCAGATTTTACCCGTCGCATTGAATCTGGCAAGACTAGCACGTTCCAAGTCTTGGTCGATGGGACAGATGTGAATAATGCGAGGGTAATTGAAAATACTATCCGCGCTACAACAGATTTCTTTTTGCAAAGCGTTGGCTTACAACCGACCAACCAACTAGTTGCCGCCCGCGTGCGTCTTTGGTTTAATCCAGGAAGAAAAGAATCTCTTTATCTTGTACCAGGCGCTTATGCCCTAATTTTGTGGGTTTATCCATCACTGTTAGCAGCACTGGCCATGACCCGTGAAAAGGAGCAAGGCACAATCATTCAAGCTTACGCTGCCAGCATCAGTGCTGCTGAACTTTTGTTAGGCAAGGGTCTAGCCTACATACTAATTGCTATAGGTCAAACTCTATTCATTATGCTTCTAGGCTCACTCATCTTTGGACTGCGCTTGGTGGGCAATCCGACACCCTTATTTATTGCTACTTTAATTTTTTTAATGTCTAGCGTCATGTTCGGCTTGTATTTTGGTGTGCGTTCGACTACACAAGCTGAAGCTACGCAAAAAGTCTTAAGCATTGGGTATTTAACAGGCTTATTACTATCTGGATTCATCTATCCACTCAGTAATATTCCTTTCCCACTCTCGTTGATTTCTCATCTTGTCCCAGTCCGCTATTACATTGATGTCACCCGTGATGCTTTTCTGAGAGGAACGGGATGGTCGGGGGTTTGGTTTGCTCCTTTGGCGTTGGCACTGCTGGGTGTATTATTCTTCATCGGCTCTTGGCGAGGTTTACGTAAAATGCAGTTACCAGAGTAGTTGCTCACTGTTCTTCAACTCGTAATCTTTTGATATGAAATTCATTTATTCTTTGTTTGAGAGCCGCTTTTGGGTACTGATGCTGAAGGAAATGCATCAGATCCTGAGAGACAAGCGGTTGCTGTTTTTATTAATTGTTTTACCCACGATACAATTACTCAGCTATGGTTTTGCTATCAGCCCTGACGTACACAATCTGAAAATGGGGCTGGTTGATTATGCTCAAACCTCTAATAGTCGCGAACTGATCTCTACCTTGACGGCAAATGATGTTTTTATCGCTAACTATAGTGATAACGAGCAAACCCTGAGTCAGCAGTTGCAAACAGGAGAAATCTCTGTCGGTTTGGTTATCCCACCTGAGTTTAACCGCCGTTTACATCAAGAGCGCACTGCACAGGTACAAGTTTTAGTTGATGCAGTCAATGCAAATACTGCTGGGATTGTCAGAAGTTACATCACTCAGATGATTAATAATTACAGCCAGCGAATAAATCCCAATCGGGTATCTGCACAAGCTCAACCGCAAATCACATTTTTGTACAATCCCGGACTGATTAGTAGTTGGTTTTTCGTATCTGGGATCATGGGGGTAATTATGACCTTAGTGGGTTCAATAGTTGCCTCAGCTACAGTTGTACGAGAGAAAGAGTCTGGCACGCTGGAACAGTTGTTGATGACCCCTGCGGAAAATTGGGAAATCTTATTGGCGAAACTTTCACCTTTATCTATTTTGTTGTTGGGTGATGTTATTTTGGTTCTCTGTTTAGCCCGCTTTATCTTTGGGCTTCCCTTGCGAAGTAATATTCTTATTTGTCTACTACTCTCAAGCATTTACATTTTAATCGTAATTTCTATGGGTATCCTCATCGGGACGATGCTACAAAATCAGCAGCAAACCCAACTTATAGCTTTCTCTATCAATGTACCGTTGGGGCTACTCTCTGGGGCGATTACACCTATTGAGAGTATGCCATCACTATTTCAGTACCTATCTTTGCTAAATCCGCTACGCCATTACATCACAATTGTACGTAACTTGCTCATAAAGGGTGTTGGTATTGATGTAGTCTGGCCAAATGCGATCGCACTATTTTTTTTTTCAACTGTTCTTTTAGTAATCAGCACTAGAAAATTCCGCACTCAGTTGAGTGCCTAAACTAGAATTTGGCTAATGCCCCATTGTTCAGAGCGATCGCAAGTCAAAAGCCCGGTTATAATGACCGGGCTTTTGAGAAAAACTGTGGTATGGGGAATATTCCCCGAAAGGTTAGTTATAGAAGTTCTGTATAAATCGCTGTACAGTTAAGTACTACCACTGGAGCTTGACCAATTCCGGAAACCTAGAAAAAATTTCTCAGGTATTTACCATTTGTAACCTTCTGGCAGCAGATTGGCAATGCGATCGCATAAGCATAATATTTATAAGCAAGAATAGTTAACTATTAGGACTTACACATTTGCTTATGAACGATGCATTTAGTAGCGCTCAAGAATGGCTAACTGTATTTGCTTATGTAAGTTTCACGCTTTTCGTCATATGGGGTGTGTTCGCCACACAGAAGAAATGAAGAAAAATTTCAAAAACCATCTTACTTCTCAGATTGGATGGGAATTTTGATGATGAACTCAGACCCTTTTCCAACAGTAGATATGCAGTGCAACTGACCCCCGTGTTTTTCAACAACAATTTGATAGCTGATGGATAGTCCCAATCCAGTTCCTTTACCAACAGGTTTAGTTGTAAAAAATGGGTCAAATAATTGCTTTTGGACTTTCTTTGGAATTCCAGGGCCATTATCGGTAATGTGAATTGCTATCCAGTCGCTGTCAATGACTTGAGTCCGAATCTGAATCTTTGGACTATCGGTTATTTCGCCATTGACCCACTCATCTAAAGCATCTATGGCATTGTTGAGAATGTTCATGAATACTTGATTGAGTAGTCCAGCATAGCATTCTACTAAAGGCAGATTTTCATATTCCTTAACGATGGTAACGTTCTTACCGTTTTCAAGATTTTTGAGACGACTTTTCAAAATTAGTAGAGTGCTATCAATACCTTCATGAATGTCAACGGTTTTTCTTTCAGCTTCGTCAAGGCGGGAAAAATTTCGTAAAGAGCGAACTATCTGCCCGATGCGATCGCAGCCAATTTGCATAGAAGCAAGAAGATTGGGCAGGTCATCAATGAGATAATCTAGTTCAATTTGAGTACTAGCAGTTTGAATTTCTGCGGCTGGATGTGGATATTGCTGTTGGTACAGGCTGATCAGATTGAGTAGATTCTGAGTGTAGTCAATGGCATGAACAAGGTTGCCAGCAATAAAGTTGATGGGGTTATTAATTTCGTGTGCAATCCCAGCAACTAGCTGTCCTAAAGCTGCCATTTTTTCATTCTGTAGTAATCGGGTATAGTTGTGCTTCAGGTCACGAAAGCCAGCTCTGGCAATTTTAGATTGTTCCTCTACCTGCTGTAGCTGAGTAAGTGTTAAGGCATAAATTTGGGAATAGGCTAGGAGTAATTGATGAAAATCAACCAGTTTATGCCTTCTAGATTTGGTTGTCACCAAAATCGGCTCGTAGAAAAACTCAAGCGATCGCTGCAATGCTACCTGAGTCGCCTCCACAACAGGCATATCTTCAGCTAGTATAAATACCTCTGGTTGAAGAAAATTGTAGAGATTGTCGATAGGCCGCTTAGAATATAGCCCAAAACTATAGGGGCGGCTCATATGCTCAAAAAATCTCTGCCGCGAAATCATCCCCACAAAGCACTGATTTCTAGTCAAGATAACTCCTGGCAGTAAAGGTTCTTGCTCAAAGAGTGTAGTCAATACATTTCCTGGACGGTCTAATTCAACCTGAACCTCCCATAGTGGTAATTCTTGCAAAGTTGACTCCAATCGTAGGTTCAGATCCTGAGTATTAGTCATGCTATGCATAGTCAGCATAATCTCAATTTTTTGCCCTTCAGGTAATGTTTCTGCTACTCACCCCGAACAACCATTTCGATAATTTCAGAGTAAATTGCCAGAAATAGCCATATTTAGTGTTCCCACAATTGATTTACAAATATTCATATTTTCCTAATTTTTAAGCTTAAATTTTTGATGAAGAGCGATCGCTTACACTTAAAAGCTAGTTTAATTGGAGCTTTGTTCCGTCTTCCTGGAACGTTGGCAGAAGAAAATCAAGCAAAAAACGCAGCGCTACAGCTTCTAGAATATGTAGGATAGGAATAGATATCTTATGGTTCTCATGACGCAGATTTTTTTGAGCGTAGCTGCTGTTTTAGGCGGTTTGTCGGTTGCTGCTGGCGCTTTCGCTTCCCATGCCTTGCGAGAAAAAATCAGTGAGCGATCGCTAGAAATTTTTGAAACTGGCGCTCGTTACCAAATGTACCACGCTCTAGCACTGTTGTTAGTGGCGCTACTCATCAGTCGCAACGAACCACCTCAATCCACCCTCGTAGCTAGTGGATGGCTATTTATCATTGGCATTGCTATTTTCTCAGGAAGTTTGTACGCTCTGAGCTTAACTGGTATTAAATCCTTGGGTGCAATTACACCACTAGGCGGCGCAGCCTTTCTTGCTGGTTGGGGTGCTTTAGCTTTTGGTGCTTGGAGTTTAAAGTTTTAAAAAGTTAGGAGTAGAGACGCGATTAATCGCGTCTGTTAGGAGTTAAGAGTAGAGACGCGATTCATCGAGTCTGTTAAAATCTCCTAACTTTTAATTCTCAAACGTAGTAGCAAATCATGTAAAGCGGCCTGCGCCGTCGTCGGTGCTTCAGGTAGTGTACTGGCTTCATATGCCTCTTGCAAGCGATCGCGCAGTCGTTCATATTCTCGATGATGAAAAGCTACATCAACATTTGACAAAGTAGACTTTTCTGCATCTGCTAGTTTTTGGGCAATTAGATCGGGAATGTATGGTAAATTAAAAACTTCATTGAGTTTAATTAAATTAGCTTCGACTACTCCTGTTTGCATCAGATAAATACCAGTCAAAAATACTCGATAAATATAAAGTAATGGCTTGACTCGATGTGGCTGTTCTTTTTCAAAAAGTTTCCATTGCGTTGCAGCAAAACCAAAGTAATGATGGCTATGGTGACGAGTAATGCAGTCTTGACTAATAACTTTTAACTCTTCATGTTCTGGTGTAGTTTTTAATATTAAAGGCGAATAAAGTTGCTCTAACACATAGCCATTCTTTTTCAGAAGCAGTAAAAAGAATTTTTTGATATCGTGAGTTACTAAATCAATTTCTAAAGAATCACTAACCTTTGAAATTTCAATAGTTTCAGCCCCAGTATCTAATCCCACCACTTCTTTCATTGGTAAAATATGTACGCCGCGCAAATCGTAATCAGAATCTGGTGACGGAAAACCATATAAATGAGAACCGCTAATCGTGGCAAATAAAAGCGGGTAAGGTTGTTGCTCAATTATTGCGCTAATAAAAGTTGGAAGATTCATCTAAATTCACGTAAAGAGGCAAATCAGACTGTAAAAAAGGTGATTAATAAAGACTTTCAGCTTTGCAATAAATTTTATTTGGTGGTTCGCTAAAGTATTGAAATAATGCAGGACATAACCATCCTTCTAGATTTTTTTGATTCCAGCGATACCAATGACCGTTATACTCTTCTTTTAACAAAATCAACTCGACTTGGTAACTGGGAAAGGGATTTGCAGAAAACAAAAGTTTAAAACCTTCATCAACATTAGCAATGTCTTGAATTAGAATATCAATCATTTCAGGTACACCGCTAACGAATGGTTCTTGGACTAGTCCCATTCGTTCATCATCAAATACCCATGTTTGATTATGTCTGTATGGGAAAATCACCATCATTGAGTTAGTCATCGGTCATTATTGATTGGTAGTTGCTCGCTCATCCTATTTAACCGTTATATTTGAGGATTACGGCAAAATAATATAAATTTATCTAAAATCTGGTGAGGAGGGTAAAAAGGCTACTCGATGCAGCTCTCGCTAAAGCGAGCATAGCGCAAATTTATGCAATATTCAGCGAATTCTCACCAATAAAGTTTATTCTATACAACTATTGGGAGCAAATACTTTATATCATGTGCCGTTTACTCGCCTACCTCGGTTCCCCTGTTTCTCTAGAACATCTTCTGTTTAAACCAGAACATTCTTTGATAGTTCAGAGTTACCAACCTCGCGAAATGAGTTCCGGTGTAGTAAATGCCGATGGCTTTGGTGTGGGTTGGTATCACAGTCAAAAAGATACTGAACCCTTTATCTACAAAAATACGCTACCTATTTGGAATGACATAAATCTGCCTAGTCTCAGTCGTTATGTTGAATCCAAGTGTATATTGGCTTATGTTCGTAGTGCGACACTAGGACAAGCTATAGATTTTGCTAATTGTCAACCATTTAACTATCATCAACAGCTATTCATCCACAATGGACGCATTGAGAATTTCCGGAAAACATTACACAGAAAAATCCGCAGCATTTTAACTCCCGATTTTTACGAAAAAATCAATGGTAATACTGATTCCGAACATATCTTTGCCTTACTACTTTCTCAAAGTCAGAACAACAAACATCGACCTCCAGAATATGCTTTACGCAATACATTAATAGCCCTATTAGAGATGGCAAAACGCAATCAAATAGAAGCTTCAGCAAACATAATTTTTAGCGATGGAAATCGCCTGATAGCCTCCCGCTTTGCCACTACTTCACCAGCTCCATCGCTGTACTGGTTACGGGACGATCCTACTTTCCCAAACTCTGTAATTATTGCCTCTGAACCACTATTTATCGGTAATTGGAATACTTGCCCAGAAAATAGCATTATCAGTGTGAGAGAAGACTGTGATATCCAAATTGAGCAAATCTAGCGTGAAAGAGGCTATTATTTATGCCTTATATGAAGGTCGTCCTAAAACTCTGAAGCTGTTTGAGGATATGGATGAAGCTACATTTCGCAGTCAGCCTCATCCTGATTTTAGCCCCGTTGGCTGGCACTTAGGACATATTGCCTACACCGAGTCTTTGTGGCTGCTAGAGTACAGTGCAAGTTTGCCCTGTTTGTTCCCACAATACCGTAAGCTGTTTGCAGCTGATGGTTTACCCAAATCAGAACGGGTTCAATTACCAAACTTAGGTGAAATCCATGATTACCTGAACACAGTTAGAGAAAAAGTCTTGGAACACCTAAAAGTAGCTGATATCGAGCAACATGAAAGTCTTTGGCGTTTTTTGATTCAGCACGAAAGCCAACACTGCGAAATCATCAGTTTTGTTTTGGAATTAGTCAGGAGGCAGGAGTTAGTGGTCAGTTGTCAGTTGTCAGTTGTTTTATCTTCCTCTGCTCCCCCTGCCTCCCCTGCCCCTCTGCCCCTCTGCCCTCCTACTTTTACCGAGATGATTCAAATCCCGGCAGGGGAATTTGAGCAGGGAAATGACTCAATTGATGCTTTAGATAACGAACGCCCTGCACATAAAGTATACTTAGATACTTACTGGATTGACCGCTACCCCGTGACTTGCGAACAGTATCGGCGATTCACGGAGGCGGGAGGCTACCAAAATCCTCGTTGGTGGTCAGAAGCGGGGTGGCAATGGCTACAAACTGAACAGGTGACAAAACCGCTTTATTGGTGCGACGCTCGCACTTACGATTATCATCCAGTTTACGGTGTTAGCTGGTACGAGGCGGAAGCATACGCACAGTTTGTTGGTAAGCGGCTACCCACAGAAGCTGAGTGGGAAAAAGCAGCTAGTTGGGATGCCAAAGCTAAACGTCGTCGCACCTATCCTTGGGGAGATGAACCACCAACAGCCCAATCCCAAAATTGTAATTGCGATCGCCTAATTGGTAAAACAACGGCAGTAGATGCCTATCCTACCGGGCAAAGTGCCTATGGCTTGTACGATACTATGGGAAATGTCTGGGAATGGACAGGTTCTTGGTTTGATGGCTATAAAGATTTTCAAAGTTACCCTTATAAAGGTTATTCACAGGTTTATTTTGACCACAAACACCGCGTTTTAAAAGGTGGTAGTTGGGCAACTCGCCCTTGGGCGCTGCGTTCTAGTTTTCGCAATTGGTATTATCCCGATGTGCGCCAAATTTTTGCTGGGTTTCGTTGTGCTGCTAGTGAGTGCTGAGTGAAAACACTTGACGCTAATTTAATGGAAAAATCCGTAAACATGGCTTTAAAGCTTGATTAAACTGGCTCAAACGTGATTTTATCGACTATGCTGTTCCATTGGCAGAGGTAGAAGTGTGTGCTCAAAAACAATCCAATTTACTACACCAAGCAGACGGAGGTTGAATGTCAATATCTGAGGCTGTTAACAGCAAAGTTACTTCCCAAAACAATATTGAAGAACGCTTGCAAATACAGCGTTTGGTAGAAACAACTCGAATAGTTGCCTCTAGTGCGGGGAGTGATGTAGTTAAGGGACTAACTCAAACGCCCAAATTCCTACTCCCCGCTTATTTTTATGATGACCGTGGTTCTGAGCTATTTGAGCAAATTTGTGAGTTACCAGAATATTATCTGACGCGTACAGAAACGGCGATTTTACAGCAGTATGCTGGTGAAATTGCCAAGATGACTGGTGTTTGTGAATTAGTAGAACTTGGTAGTGGCAGTTCTACCAAAACCCGTATTCTACTGGATGCTTACCAAAAACTAGGCTATCCTCTGCGCTATCTGCCGATTGATGTGAGTGCAGGCATATTGGAAAGTAGTGCTAGGCAGCTACTGGTAGATTATCCTTCACTGCAAGTTCATGCACTGGCTGGAACCTACGAATTAGCTTTGGCACAACTATTGCCAACGCAACTACCCAGTAGGATGATTTGTTTTATTGGTAGCACTTTGGGTAATCTCAAACCTCAAGAATGTGATGTCTTCTTCTCTCAAGTGACAGATGCTCTGCAAGTGAATGAGTATTTTTTATTGGGAGTAGACTTACACAAGCCAAAAGATATTCTAGAACCAGCTTATAACGATCGCCAAGGAGTGACAGCAGCTTTTAACCTCAATATGTTGGATCATTTAAATCGACGGTTTGAGGGTAATTTTGACACAACTCAGTTTGAACACAGAGCATTTTATAACGAAACTGAGCATCAAATAGAGATGCATTTACGAAGTTTGCGATCGCAAATCGTCCAGTTAAAAGCCCTCAACCTCACCGTGAATTTTGCACCAGGTGAGACTATCCTCACCGAAATTTCCCGCAAATTCGACCTCAACACTATCCAGCAGCAACTTACAGCAAGGAATTTAGTACCCATCCAAACATGGACTGATTCAAATCAGTGGTTTGGTTTATTGTTGTGTCAACTGCGCGTATAAATATAGCAGCCTTGGGATAATGAGTGCAACCATTCCGATCATCCTAAGGCTTATAAGGTTTCATATATGCGTTCGTCGCTAATGTTCTGGTTAACAAATGTGAGATTATTAAGCGAATGAGCATTCAAGTTGCATAAAACCAGGTGTGTTCGCGCAGCGTTCCCGTAGGGTAGCCCTTACTAAAATAGAATCATGCGGGAAAATGAATAACGATTAGCTTACCAATTTTCATTGATTTACACCTACCTACTGAAGGCAACTATTGAGTCTTCAGCAAGGCTTTTGTGGCTGGGCAAACTATATATAAGTCCAAATTAAAAATGGAAGCAGTTCTAGTTAATCTGCTTCCAAAGAAAGTTTCTTGAACGTATAGTCAACCATTAAAAAAGACCTAAAAGGATAATGAAAGTCAGTCCACAGAAAGCTAGTAGAGAGATAATCATGATATTGCCTATGCTGTGGTCGGAAGTTGCAAACTTTTGTGTATTGTCAGTCATATTAATGACCCCGTTTTTGTTACTTTTTGTGAACAACATTGCAATGATTAATGAATGCTTTGTTGCTTCTTTAATTATTGACTACTTCTTGATTAATCTCTTGAGCGATCGCAAATCGTAATCTAAGATTTTCCCAGTGGCGAACAGTAGATAACCGACTAAGAATAAAACAAATGATGTGAGTAACACTAAAAGATTAACTGATGCGAATACATTACCAGTAAACAGGATTACTGCAATTCCTAGCCCTATCAAAACCCATCCAAGATTAGGGTTGACTCGCCGTTGAAAAAGCATGAAGACCCCAGTACAACATAGTAAAATACCAGGAATCCGAAAAAAAATACCAACTCGAATATTGGCAGTTAGAGTTACAGCACCTACAATCATCAAAGCCAAGCCGATAATCTTGGTTGTTCGATCTAAAGCAATTTGTTCCTTGTTCTTGGCAATTTGAGGCTGAATACTAGTGGAATTTGAAGTAGAAATAAAGTTTTGTAGAGATTGTTGTTGATATTGAAATATAAATGTGACTTTATTGCCTTGATCAAGGTCGATTTTATCTCCAAAATTTAGTTGATAAGAAGTTCTCGGTTCCAGTTTGACATTATTAAGAAATGTTCCGTTAGAGCTCCCCAAATCTTCAATAAAGTAGTTACTTCCTTCTACTCGAATCTGTGTATGAATGCGAGAAACCACTTCGTTATCTGGCAAGTGAGAAATATCAATATCGGGTGGACTTTGGTCATTCGGCTTACCGATGCGAATGACAGCAAGATTTAGTGGGAAATCAAATGAAGTGTTGGTTTGAACATGAAACAGCTCTAAACTTAGCCCTATGGTATTGAATGTATTGATATTTTGCATAGCTTGTGTTTTGAAAAATTAAAATTAAAAATTAAAAATTCATAAACAGGCTTGTTCCTTCTGACTTCTGTTTTGAAAATCAGGGGTGAATAGAGGCGTAAGACCGCAACCTCGTACTGGGGAATAGGAAAAACAGAATTAAAGATTCTCCCCCACCATCATCTCTAGATAGACAGGGGAGAATGTAAATCACTATCTATTAGTGCTTAATTTCCAAATTGAGGATATAGCATCCCAGTTGGACTTTTTCTGCCCACAATTCATATTCCAGCCGCAAATGCTCTGGTAATGAATGACCATTGAGCGTCAAATTACTTGTAAAATTGCGTAAGCGTATGGGATCGTTAGGTTGCAACGACTCAGTTGGCAACCAATAGCGACTAACCCCATAAACGCCTTGTTCCCAGAAGTGACGGTAACTTACTTGACCGTTTCCTTGCATGGTCATGATTACCCGGTAAGGAGAAATCTCCAGCCATAAAATTCTGGGACTACTAGGGACATAAGCATTGCTCATTTTTGGAGTCAGAGCATCCTCATCCTCGCAATTGAAAGAACTCCCCACTTCGCAGGTAATTAGGGGGGGTGCAGTCAACAGTAAATGAAATCGGTCAACGTCTTTTTGATACAGCGTCCCGGCCGTTTCAACAACAGACCAGAATGGCAGATCGGTAGAAATAAGTGATAAGCACACGGGCTTGCGGTGATGGGTCAGCATGGGAGCGATAAGGGCTAAAAGCTAATGAACAAGTCAACTCAACACGAGTATCTCTAGCAGGTTATGGTAAGCAATTAAATAGTAAAACATGCTTAATATTAACTGAATATGCTTATTTGGTAAGCTAGATAGATAAAAATGAAAAGTAAAATATCGCTAATAAACAATAAAAACGATACTTGTTCTACGGAGAGGTAAGCTGTAGGTAAAGTCGGTGAATACTTAAATTTTTGTGAATAATTTAGGTGATAGCGTCGAGAGAGCGGAAGTCATTGCAGAAGCATAAGACTCCTAAAATAGTGTCTTATGAAAGAATAACTGAACATCAGAATCACTTTTAGTAGATTTGATGAAATTTCATAGAATGAAAAGCGATACCATACTAGGGAGGAAGTCGTCAGTGGCTGCATAATTCACTAATGAACTTCTGTATATCAAAAACTAGTGTATTCAAAAGCCAGTGTATCCTAATGTCGGCTTCTGTTATAACCGTAGAAACTCAAGAAGACCTTTCTCACAAGTTAATTATCCAACAACCCTCTGTTGGGCTATCTTTACAAGGCAGCATCCGAGTACCAGGCGATAAATCTATCTCTCACCGCGCTCTGATGTTGGGTGCTTTAGCCCAAGGGGAAACTGAGATCCAAGGTCTGCTGTTAGGAGAAGACCCCCGCAGTACTGCTAGCTGTTTTCAAGCTTTGGGTGCGGAAATTTCGGAACTAAATACAGAATTGGTGCGGGTTAAAGGTATTGGTCTAGGAAATTTGCAAGAACCAGTTGATGTATTGGATGCTGGGAACTCTGGTACAACGCTAAGACTGATGTTGGGGATTTTGGCATCTCATTCGGGGCGCTTTTTTACAGTAACAGGCGATCGCTCTTTGCGATCGCGTCCTATGTCCCGTGTTGTTAAACCTTTGCAACAAATGGGGGCCGATATTTGGGGACGTAAGGGTAATTCTTTAGCACCCTTAGCAATTCAAGGACAAGCTCTCAAACCTACTCACTACCACTCCCCTATCGCCTCAGCCCAAGTTAAATCCTGTATATTACTTGCAGGTTTATCGACCGAGGGACAAACCACCGTTACGGAACCTGCTATTTCCCGCGACCACAGCGAACGGATGCTCAGGGCGTTTGGTGCAGACCTGAGCACAGATCCAGAAAGCAAAAGTGTTACTATTAATGGCCCCGCTCAACTGTATGGACAAAAGGTGATTGTGCCAGGAGATATCAGTTCAGCGGCCTTTTGGTTAGTGGCTGCGGCAATTGTCCCAGGTTCTG
Organism: Nostoc minutum NIES-26; assembly: GCA_003326215.1. Taxonomy (GTDB): domain Bacteria; phylum Cyanobacteriota; class Cyanobacteriia; order Cyanobacteriales; family Nostocaceae; genus Dendronalium; species Dendronalium minutum. The sequence continues at coordinate 26,113 of LXQD01000153.1, forward strand.
AACTGGTAATTGAAAATGTCGGCGTTAATCCCACGCGTACAGGTATTTTAGAAGCTTTGGATCTGATGGGAGCAGATATCCAATTGGAAAATCAGCGAGAAGTTGCTGGCGAACCAGTAGCCGATCTGCGAGTGCGTTCCAGTCGCTTAAAAAGCTGCACTATTGCTGGGGAAATCATACCCAGATTAATTGATGAAATTCCTATTTTGGCAGTAGCGGCAGTGTTTGCTGAAGGAACAACTATTATTCGGGATGCAGAGGAGTTGCGAGTCAAAGAAAGCGATCGCATTGCGGTAATGGCACAGCAACTCAATAAAATGGGAGCGAAAGTCACTGAATTACCCGATGGTATGGAAATTATTGGCGGTACTCCTTTAGCGGGTACTGATGTTGATAGCCATACAGATCATCGCATCGCTATGAGTCTAGCGATCGCTGCTTTAGTCGCCAGGGGAATTACTACAATTCACCGCGCAGAAGCAGCAGCCATTTCCTATCCCAACTTCACTGCTACACTGCAACAAGCGATCGGCTAAATTTTGTCATAGATAATTGGTATTACTCCCTTTTCTTGTTCTATTGGCAAGGGAGTAATTACTTATATACCGAATTTTCTGCTATACACCTACCTGGTTATGAAAGCATAAATTAGGAGTTAGAAGTTGCCTCGATTCTGACCCCTAACTCCTAAATTCTGACTTTTTGAGGTTGGATGTGTCTTATTAGATAATTTAAAAGACGGTAGCCAAATGCCTTGCTGGAAGTATTCACCGAATTACTCAAATAGACCAAATGATTCCAGCCTGATTTCAATACATCACTCTGTGTAACACGAACAGATACAGGCTGATATCCGCCCCATACTCCCATATCTTCAAGTACGTTGTAGATCACTCGCTGATAGGCTTTCGATTCCCTGGCAGGCAATACATTCCATGAATCTAACCCCCAAACTGATTGAATTGAACCGACAGCGAAAACTCTAGCACCACTAGGAGCCGTAAAATACACACCATGGGATGTTTGCACTGCGTTCATGGGTAGAGTGCCGACAAACGACTGAGAAACATTAGAAGTCGCTGGAATAGGATTGGGGATAGCTGATTCAAAAATAATACAGTCTAAAAATTTGGGCGTGCCCGATTTGGTGAGAGGCTGTGCCCGAGGATCTGGATCGATATGATCCCATTCATAACCAAGTAATTGAGTCAGTTTAGAACCTGCCGTTAAGCCAGTTCCTCGAAAAACATTATGGTCTTTTTTAACTGTGAGATCGTAGCCTCCAAAAGCATTTCCAATATCGCCGATATACCCCACACCAAATAAACCGCACTCACCCGTAACTTTGCATCCATCGAATGTCTTGCCAAGTAAATCTGGGTCACGAAAACGGTAAGTAGGGGGAAAATTAACTGTATCTTCTACATAATTAGAGACCACACCACCTGCCATTGGATCGTTCAGTTTATAAAGATCGGCGGTTCTATAGTCATCATGCCATTTGATATTCCAGTAACATGTATTCGCTGACAATGAAAGGATATGTACGCCAGCTTCTACTGCTTCTTTAATTGCTTTATACTCTTTGAAGCTCCAGTATTCATCATGACCGCTATTCATAAAGACGCGATATTTTTTAACAAAAGCCGAGCCTTTTTTATCGATATCTTGACCAGAACAGTAAGAAACGCGATAGCAATTCTTTTCTAACCAACGAATAGTGTTAGCTTCCCAGCGCAGGGGATTGCTATTTACCATTTTGGGATTATAACAGTTACCTTCCCACGGGCTATCGTGGGTAATTTGTAGTGCCCTTTCGCCGCTAGAATAAGTTGATTTTCTGTTGGCTTTATCGTAGGCAAAACTGTTATAAGCAAGGTGAGTTGCAAACCCAAATTTATAAATGATGTCAGATTTTAGATTATCATCTCGCAGAATAAAGAATGCTAAACATTGTTTGCTTGTTCCTTTATCGGTGAGTTTTACCATATAACAACCAGTGACCCAAGTATCATCAGTTGTGATGGTGTAAGTTTTCGCCCAGTCATAACGAACAAGCTTGGTTTTGTCGTCAACTTTCTCGTCAGATACAGGTTGATTGATTGCTGCAATATTATCAACTGTGCCGATCAATCTTGCACCTATACCTCCGTAATACCCCAATCTATAAACTTCGACTTTGATGTCCCCCGGAGTCAGAACACTTGCAATTATGTCAATCGATTCACCTTTGTTAATAGATTCGGCGCTCATAAAAGCGGCAATCTCTAGACTTGTCGCATAGTTAGTTTTTATCCAATTTTTAGTTCCTCGTTTTAAATTTTCTAAAAAAATTGGGTGATTAACAACATGTTTCCTAACACCATCGCCAACTTTTATCCGCTTAATTTTTCTTTCAGTCGAAATGTCCTTAAAATAGTAAAGATCTTCATAGTCTCTTTCAGAGAAAATAGTAGTTAATGATGAACTGCTCTCACTATTAGTATCATCAAATTCTAAATAGTCTCTTTCAGAAAAAATAGTAGTTAATGATGAGCTACCCTCACTATTAGTATCATTAAATTCTAATTCCGGACTTTTCGATTTAAGACTTTCAGCAGTTGCATAATCGACAAAATTCTGCTCTGTTGGTAAGGGCATGATGAGTGACTCTCCAGTTATATCAAAACTGACGTATTAGCAATAATTCAGTTGTTAGCACCAAGATTTACTTAATTTAGTGTAGTTTTACTACCTAAAATAGGACTATTAGATAGAGTTTTACTACCTAAACCACGACTATTAGATAGAGTTTTACTACCTAAATCACGACTACTAGATATAGTTTTACTATCTAAACTATGGTCTTTAGATAGAGTTTTACCACCTAAACTACAACTATTATATAGATATTATTAAAAAAATATTAAAAATAATTAGAATTTGCATGAAGATATGTAAAAACTTTATGAAGCTGAAATTGCTTTATTTTCGCTCTGTATAATATTCACTATTTGAAAGTAATCAGATTTATGTTTATTCAATACCTACTCAACCGTAAAACTTTAAGAGAGTGGAGATTTTGTCAATAAGCTAATATACTCAAATACCAGCATGTAAAAATGATAATCATGTAATGGTAATACCATTTTGAATTTTGTAAGATCCAATACCTTGTAGTAGTAGGTTATTCAGTGAAAATGCTCCTTGAATTATTCTTCGACCTGCTTCAATTACAGTTTTTTAAAGTTGAGACAAAACCTGCACATTCTGCAAGAAATCGTTCTACCTACATTCTCCAACCCCTTTTCCTAATTTTGGGAGACGAGTAGCCAAACTAAAAATCCCTCTCCTACGCTTGGAGAGGGATTTAGGTTGAGAACAAAAATTCATGCAAAAAGTCTATTGTTTCTCAGATTCTGTATTGCATGATTTCAATGTGCTTTTAGAGTAAGAATTGGTCAAAAATCAAATGCGATCGCGGTTATGAGGTGCATCAAAATCAATCACAGGCCCTTTTGGTACAATCCGGGTTGGGTTAACCTGTGGATGGCTCCTGTAATAATGTCGTTTGATGTGGTCAAGATTGCAAGTTGCTTTCACTCCCGGAAATTGGTAGAGTTCTTTGAGATAATTCCACAGATTGGGATACTCTACAATACGCCGGATATTGCATTTGAAATGCACATAATAAACTGCGTCGAAACGAAACAGGGTAGTGAACATACACCAGTCCGCCTCGGTAATTTGATTCCCACAAAGGTAGTGTTGCTCTCCTAATACTTTTTCCCAGTAGTCGAGAGCAGCGAATAATTCTGTTACCGCTTCGTCATAAGCAGACTGAGAAGTAGCAAATCCCGCACGGTATACACCATTATTTATAGGCTGATAAATCGCATCAATCGTTTCATCAACCACCTTTTGCAAATGCTCTGGATAAAAGTTGATATTTTGTTGAGCGAAAGCATCGAATTGTGTATCAAACATTCTGATGATTTCGCGGGATTCATTATTGACTATAGTCCCTTTTTCGATATCCCATAAAACTGGTACGGTAACGCGTCCGCTGTAGTTGGGGTCAGCCTTGAGATAAAGTTGCCAGAGATATTGAGTACTATTGACTGTATCGGGAATAGCTCCTGGTTCATCGGTAAATTCCCAACTGTTTTGATCGATTTCCGCACCAACTACTGATAAACCAATGACATTTTCTAGTCCCTTTAACTGGCGGAGAATTGCGGTACGACAAGCCCAAGGGCAAGCCCAAGAAATATACAAATGATAGCGCCCCGGTTCAGCTTTAAACCCACTAGAACCATCGGCTGTAATTTGATGGCGAAAAGTTGTTGATGGACGAATAAATCTGCCTTGTGAGTCTTCTTGCTCGCGTCGAGATACCCACTGACCATCTTTAAGGATTCCCAAACCCATATTTATCTCCTTTGTCAGTTGCCAGTTGTTAGTTGTTAGTTGTGTTTTGTTACTGACCACTGACCACTGACTATTGACTATTCAGCATTGAGAATTTTTGGCACTTTGAAAAATTCGCCTTCTTGTTCAGGCGCACTGTTAAGGATTGCTTCGCGTTCAGAATAGGGTTGCAACTCGTCTTCTCGTGTCACATTGCTAACATCAATTGCTCTTGCTGTTGGCGGCACATCGCTAACATCCAGTTCACTCAGCTGTTGGACATAATCCAAAATACCTCCTAGCTGGGTGGTGAATTGCTCCTCTTCTTCTGGCGTTAATTCTAAACGAGCCAGAAGGGCTACTTTACGAACTTGTTCGCGGTCGATCATGATTTTGTCAGTAGTTAGTGGTCAGTAGTACAGACGCGATTAATCGCGTCTGTACAATAGCTTAGTTGTCAATGGTCAATTAACACCTGACCACTGACCATTGACTAAAAGAATACGTCAACTTGCGATCGCCCAGTGGTCTTTAACCAGTTTTGGGCTTCAATATAGTTATTGGGAGCCATACGAATCGCTCTAATCCAATAATCTGCTGCTTGGTCAAACAGCGCTTCTCCGCCGTCCTCATCTCCAGCTTCTTTAGCTTTTTCGCCTTGATAGTGGTAAATTACGGCGATGTTGTTCAATGCCTGGGGTAGACGTGGGTTCAACTCGATTGCTTGGTGATACAATTCCAAAGCTTTGCTGTGGTCACCATTGCTGGCGTAGATTAGCCCCATATTGTAGAGAATATAACCGCGATCGTTGGAATCTTCTTCTAGTGTTAGGGCTTCTTCGTAGTACTCTAGTGCTTCGGCATATTCCCCTTCTGCCTGGGCTGACATCCCATCTCGGTAATAAACAAATGCTTCTTTAGCTTTTCTGTTAGCTGGCAATATCTTCAGGATGATATCTGCCATCACTGTAAAGGATTTGTCAATAAAGTTATCGTTTTTTTGTGTTCTTGGCATATTTGCCTCTACGTTAGGGATTGGGGATTGGGTATTGGGGATTAGGTATTGGGAAAACTCTTCTCTAGTCCATAGTACACAGTCTTATAGTCCCTAGTGCCCAATCTCTATTCCTTATTCCCTAGTCCCCAGTCTCCAATCTTTGCATCTCCGTGTCCTCTTTCCCAGTCTCTAACCCTCACTAAGGGGGATGATACATTCTGGACTGTTATGTTGAGATTTATTTACTAAGGTACTAACTGGGTAAGCAGTCATTGCTTCGGCAGCATAGGGAGACAATAGCTGCTGTAATGCTTCAGGCGTTTGCACTTGGGTATCCAACCACAAATTGTAATCTTGTGGAGCAATGATGACTGGCATGCGCTCGTGGATTGGTTGCAGTAATTTGTTAGCTGCCGTTGTCAAAATTGTACAAGAGACTATTTCTTCTCCTTGTGGCGATCGCCATCTTTCCCACAATCCCGCAAAACCGAAGGGTTGTCCATCTTGGAGACGAAAATAAAATGGCTGCTTCTTACCCTGCTGTCGTTGCCATTCATAGAAGCCATCAGCCACCACTAAACAGCGTCGGTGCTTGAAAGCTGAACGGAAGGCAGGTTTTTCAGCTACAGTTTCTGCCCTAGCGTTGATTAGCTTTGCCCCCATTTCTGGATCTTTCGCCCATGAGGGAATTAATCCCCAACGTAAATATTGAAATTCACGCTTATCGCTTTGCGGGTTATGTAGCACTGTGCCCACCATTTGCGTAGGTGCAATGTTATATTGAGCCGCTAAATCTGGAACTGACTGCACCTCAAAAATTTCGGCTAACGCTGCTGCTGACTGGTTTAAAGTGAATCTTCCACACATAATTTTATTAGTAAATACTGAATACAATAAACCCTTGAATACTAGGAATAAATAATACTTTGGTTTTTTATTCTCTCAAATAATTAATGATGTTTTGAACATAGATACAGAAAATAGAAAAAATATCCTGTTTTACGATAATCATTTTGTAAGATATTGTATTTTAGACCCTCATATCTAAACACATTCAACCTCATATTTTTGAGCATGGAAACGCTAAAATTGTACGATTTTTTACCCTCTGGCAATGGTTATAAGATACGGCTTTTATTGACACAAATGGGTATGCCTTTTGAAAGAGTAGAGATTAACATCTTAAAAGGAGAGAGCCGAACACCGGAATTTTTAAGTAAAAATCCCAACGGTAAGATACCAGTTTTGGAAATTGAACCTGGAAAATATTTGGCAGAATCAAATGCCATATTGGTATATTTGAGTGAATACACAGAATTTTTACCATACGATCGCTTTTTAAGAGCGCAAGTTTTGCAATGGTTGTTTTTTGAACAATACAGTCATGAACCTTATATTGCTACATCAAGATTTTGGATTTCTATTTTAGGTAAAGCGGAGGAATATCGCGTAGCGATAGAGCAAAAACGTGAACCGGGTTACGCAGCATTAAGAGTCATGGAGAACCATTTGAGTTATCACACATTTTTTGTGGGTGAGCGTTACACTATCGCTGATATTGCCTTATTTGCTTATACTCATGTCGCCGATGAAGGCGGCTTTGATTTAACGAAATTTCCGGCTATTCAAGCTTGGTTAGAACGAGTCCAATCTCAGCCCAGATATATAAGCATTACCCAAGAAACATCCATGAACTACCATTACAACTTGGGATAGCTGAGTCACCTTTCGCCCTTGGTGTCTCCCCTTGGGAGAAGTTTAGCCGGAGGGAAACCTCTTTACAACTTCTCGCTGAGTAAAAATAATAGTCCTCAGTCCCCAATTTCCAGTACCTAATTCCTTTTTGCACTAAATTTATGTATCAATTTCAATCAGCTTTTGTCGAGAGGATAAACCTGATTTAATTCTGATATGCGATTTCGGCACATCAAATTTTTCAGCTAGTATTTTAAGTAACTCTTCATTGGCTTTACTATCTACTGGTGGAGATTTCAAATGTACAGTCAGGCTACCATCCGTTTGTTCTTCAATCTTTTGAAGTTTTGAATTAGGTTTAACTTTAACTTTTTTTTGCATAACTTATTCTCTGTAACTGTCGCAGCCACAACCAACCTAAAACACAACCCAATACATAGTGAGGAAAATCCCACCAACTAAAGGTAGAACCAAGCAACCATTTACCTATCAATGTAGCGCGTACCTCTTGTAATAGTGGTGGATGCCAAAGTTGCAAAAACTCCAATATACAGGTAACGATCAAAACCCATACAGGAATTTGCTTCACGGCTAGTTGACTCCTCAAAAACCAAAATGCAAGTAGACACCAAAATATTTCGTAAAATACAGCCGCTCCGTAGTTATTAAACCATTGATGGCCGGGCCCAGTGTAGTACTTAAAGAAAAAGCCCATCACTACCACGATTAGCAGAGACAGGATGATAAATATTGCTTGATTACGGTTTTTGAGCATGTTCTCAAGGCTAAAGACTAAGCAAAATTTTAGCCTTGAAAAAGGAAATGGGAGTGAGGAGGAGCCACTGCATTGGTGTTAGCGCAGCGGTAGCGACGTTAGGAGCTTCACCCGAAGGGCTTCCCGCAGGGTAGCAAGTGGCGTGGTTTCCCTCCGGGCGAACTTCTCTTATCGCAGACGCTACGCGAACGGAGGGACAAGGAAGAATTTACTTCCTCAGCCCCTCTGCCTCCTACCTTCTACGGATACCTTCTGCTACCAGCGCCTACTACGCCAATTTTGTGGCGATAGGAGAGTTCTGCACCAAACCAGCCAGAAGCGCTAGTTAGCGTACCTACAATGAGTGAGAGTAAAAGTCCCCAAGGTAATATGCGGGCTTCTGCGTCGCCCAACCGCAGCAGAAAGTTAACGAGTGTCAAGACTAGTAGAGAAACATTAAGAATCAGATGCGCCCAGCCAGCACTACGCTTACGGACTCGTTCAATTTTCAAAAAGTCACTCAAGCCGATCGCAGCTGCTAATAATCCTCCACCTAATCCCAGTCCGATTAACCATAGCGAAGCCCTAGCCCAGAAGGGATCGCGGGTTAACCAATAGCCGAAGTCGCTTCCCAAGGCGGCTGCTAAAAAGGCTATGGGAAAAATCACACTCAGAGGGTGTAGGGGATGTCCGGCGATCGCCACTGTGCTGGGTACGCCAGAATCGCGATATTCCTTGTCGTCACTTTCAATAATTGGTGGAATATTTGGGTAAGGTGTGGAAGTTGTTTGTTGTGTAGTTTCTGTAGTTTCCATTTTTAGTATCCTATTTTTCAGTGGAGGGAATTTGCTCAACGTAAGCTTCAGCTTGCAGCGTTAGTTTGCCTGTTTCTACTACTAGTTGCTTAACTCGCAGGCTCATTCCTTCTAAATCGAAGTTATTCAAATTCAAAATTTCGCTGGTTTGCTCTATCAAAGCTTTTGTCAATTCTGGCGATATTTCTTCTCGTTCACTATACTCAACATTTTCTAGAGAGACACTTTGTCCGTTAGCACTAACACGAGGTACTGCTGAAAAAGCAACTTGCTTGTTTTCATCAGTTTCTCGTAATAGGATTTCGGCATTTAGCACAATTTTTTCTTCACCAGGTAGAGAGAAGTCTATATGTTGAGGTGATATTGTCCTTGGTTGCCCATTGAAATTTATTTTTTGACTTTGGAGTTTTGAGCGGACAAATTCAGAGTTAAAGGCACGATTAATATCAGTTTCACTTAAAACTACCTGCGCTCGACCAGCAGCAGGTTTGGTGAGTTCGATTTTACCAAAAGCTACGCTCAGAGGATCGATCGCAACATTATTAATTTGCATTTCCATTTCCTCCATTCGGAGGTCTTTTTGCATCACCAAACCTTCGCCATCAATCGTAACTGCATCCACTTGTCCTTGAACAACTTTGAGCGGATCGGTTTTGACATTTACATCTAAATTTTCTACTTCATCTAACTGGCTAGATAAACCTATTTCTGCGGCTTTATTCAGCGCTTGCTCTCCTATTCCAGGATTATCTGGCATTATCACCGAATCTCCTATTTAAGTATCCTTGAGCCAATTTAGAAAAATAGGATAAAAAATATATCTATCTGGCGATGGAGTAAATTTTCAAAACTTATCTGTCAAACAGAATAGTTATCAAAGCTTGCGATCAAAATTGTGAGTTTTCTATCCCTAGTAGTGAAGTAATCGCTCAAAAGAAAGAGGAAAGATTTATAAAGACTATGTCAATCTAAAACAAGAATTGATTAAGAACACTTTTCCGAGGAGAACTAAAGATGGTATCCACTTTAGATGATACAAAGCGTAAAGCTATTGCTACAAAATTAGCAGATATTAAATTACTCCAACAGTTGCTAGTTGAAAATGAGCAACTATTTTTGAGAGAATCTACCGATAGCGAAATCTCAGATCGCTTCCGGAAGATGCTCGAAGACGATCAAAAAAACCTAGGTATTATAGAAACTGTAATTGTTCAGTACGGCAACCCCGCAGAACCAAAAAGAACAGTACAAGAAGAAGTTAACAAGGTTGGCGAACTCATGCAGGGTTCTGAATTAAGTTTCTTTGAAAAAGTATTTAAGCACGAATTGCTGAAGCATCAACAAGTAATGAGTGGCTTGTTAGTTCACAAGGCTGCACAAAAAGTTGGTGCTGACGTGATAGCGGCAATTGGGCCTTTAAATACTGTTAACTTTGAGAACCGCGCTCACCAAGAGCAACTCAAAGGTATTGTGGAAGTCTTGGGTGTTCGCGAACTCACCGGACAAGATGCAGATCAAGGCATTTGGGCACGAGTCCAAGATGCGATCGCAGCATTTAGCGGTGTAGTAGGTAGTGCTGTTACCCAAGGCACTGACAAACGGGATATGAATATCCAAGATGTCATCCGCTTGGATCACAACAAAGTAAATGTCCTGTTTGCCGAAATAGCGCAAAGCAACGATCCACAAAAGATTCAAGAGTACTTTGGTCAACTCTACAAGGATCTGACTGCCCATGCTGAAGCCGAAGAGGAAGTAGTCTATCCAAGAGTACGTGCTTTCTACGGTGAAACAGATACTCAAGAACTGTACAACGAACAAGCCGAAATGAAGCGGCTGTTAGACGAAATTAAGCGTATTGACCCCTCTTCACCCCAATTTAAAGAAAGAGTCAAAAATCTAGCAGACATCGTCACCGATCACGTTCGTCAAGAAGAAAGCACAATGTTTGCTGCTATTCGCAATAACTTGAGTACTGAACAAAGCGAGCAACTCGCTACAGAATTTAAAGCAGCTAAGCTCAGAATTCAAGAGAGATTGGCTAAGGAAACCCAAGGTTCTGCCAGATAGATTTAGACCTGGCTTGAGAAAAGCTGTTAGAGTTAGCATCAAAAATAACTAATTGTTTGTGGGCGATCGCCAAATCAAAAAAATGGGCGATCGCCCATTCCATAATGAAACATATTGATGCTGCAATAATCCTACTCTACGGAATCATTAATAACATTAGATGAACAAGGACAGCAAAATATTCGATAAAGCTTAAAGCAGAACCCACAGGCTAGGGGGTTGGTTTCACTCCAATCAAATTTCGGCGAGGAAACTGGCTTTGGAAACCTCCTACTACCCTGCTTCATATCCTAGTTAAAATGCCATCATAAATAAGCAACTCGCACTTCCATAGGAGTATCTAGCCGTGCAGCCGGACTTAATAGGCTTGGAAATTAGCAAGGGGGAATTAAGACGTTTGACTGGATTCGATCCAGACGATGTATTTCGACCTTCTATGATGAAAGACCGCGAGAAGCGACTAGGGTTTTTGCTCAATGAAATGCTAGTAGCCTTGGCGCTAACCCCAATAATTGTTGGTTTTATTTATGCATTTCTGATTCTGCCAATAATCGGTTCTTCAATTAAACTGGGAATTCTCTTACTGATTCTAGTTCCGATCGCAGTCCTAATTGGGCGATCGCTATGGCGACGTATGACCTGTCCCAAAGCACTGACAATGCTTTTAGATGAGGTCGATAAATATCATGGCGTTGTACAAGCAATAGATATTAACGATCAATTGGCAACATCTGCAAATCAAAGCAGTATAAATGACCGAGAGCAAGTAATTGCTGCCCTACAACTTATTAGAGAAAATTTAGTACTGGCTCTGAAAAGCGAACGAATTTTGCGAGATAATAAAAAACTACTTGCTAATAACCAAGAGTTATTTGTCAATAATTTAGCCAATCTGCAAGCTTTACAAGTTAGCAGTCAAGCCAGCGAATATAGTCAACTTTTAAATCAATCTTTGCAAATTGCTCTTGATGTGCAAGCAGAAATCAAAAAATTACAAAAAGACTAAGCTAAAGTTTCCTCAACTCAATTTTTCCCAGAAAACAGTCGCACCGTAGACTTAAATGAGCAATAAACCGAAAATAATTGTCCTGGATGATGACCCCACGGGTTCTCAAACAGTCCACAGCTGTTTGCTGCTAATGCACTGGGATGTGGACACTTTACGCATTGGGTTGCGGGATGAGTCACCGATTTTCTTTGTGCTAACGAATACTAGAGCTATGCCTCCAGAGTCAGCCGCTGCTGTTACTAAAGAAGTTTGCCAGAACTTGAAACTGGCATTAGCTGCTGAAGGTATTACTGATTTTCTGATTGTCAGCCGTTCTGATTCTACTTTGCGGGGACATTATCCGATTGAAACAGATGCGATCGCTACTGAACTCGGGCCATTTGATGCTCATTTTCTCGTTCCCGCATTTTTTGAGGGCGGACGCATTACCCGCGATAGCATACATTACTTGATTATCGATGGCATACCCACACCAGTACATGAAACTGAGTTTGCCAAAGATTCAGTCTTTAGCTACCATCACAGTTATTTACCCAAGTACGTGGAAGAAAAGACTCAAGGACGTATCAGTGCTGAGGCAGTAGAAAGATTTTTACTCGCCGATATCCGTGCTGGTAGTCTCGAACGCTTAGTAAAACTCAGTGGTAATAAGTGTGCTGTTGTAGATGGTGAAACCCAAGCGGATCTCAATTCCTTTGCAGTCGATGTATTGACCGCAGTAAGTCAAGGAAAACGCTTTTTATTTCGCAGTGCTGCCAGTATCTTAACGGCTTTAGCTGCCTTACCTCCCCAACCCATTGCCGCAGAAAATATGGCAAAGTACGTGCGGCAAGGTAAACCAGGTGCAATAATTGTTGGTTCCCATGTCAAAAAGACGACTCAGCAGTTAGAGGCACTGTTGCAAGTAGAGGGGATAGTAGGTATAGAAGTGGATGTAGCACGATTACTTGATGGAGAAAATCAATCTGCTACACTACTAAACGATATCCTAGAAAAGATACGGACGGCACACAACTCTGGCAAAACACCAGTAGTTTATACCAGTCGTCAAGAACTTACTTTTAAGGATGTGAAAACACGATTGGAGTTTGGGGTGAAGGTTTCAAGTCTATTAATGGATATTGTGCGAGGTTTACCATCGGATATCGGATTTTTGATCGGTAAGGGTGGCATTACCTCAAACGATGTCTTGAGTACAGGTCTTGCCTTAACATCAGCTCGGTTACTTGGTCAAATTTTACCTGGTTGTTCGATAGTGATTACAAACTCTGACCATCCCCAGTTTGCCAATTTGCCAGTTGTGCTGTTTCCTGGTAATGTTGGCGATGCTGATGCCTTAGGGACAATTTACAAAAGATTAACTAAAAATACTAAGTGAAAATATTGTTGCATTATGCAACTAATATTGGTAATTACTCGGTGTATCCCTTGTCTTTTGGCTGGTGTTGCATGACTTCTGATTCTGCTACTCCCGATCTAGAGTCAAATTCTGCACTTCCTCATGCAGAATCCATCTCTGACCTTTCGGATATAGAGGTCAATTCTACCGTTTTTGATATGGAGCCAAATTTAGCCATTTCTGATGCAGATTCTGATTCTATCATCCCGGATGCAGAGCTAAATTCTGTTCTCCTCTATTTAAAGTCAAATTCTACCGTTGACGATGTAGAGACAGAGCCTGTTATCCCAGATAGCAAGTCCAATAATGTTTCCACTGATATCGATGCAAATTCTGCTTTTTTCGATATCAATTTCACTGAGTCAGCAATAGTAGAGAATAAATTCAACAATAATATCCAAGTCCAATTGAAAAGTGAGGAGGGACGACTAGTAGTAATTTTGCCCACAGAATTTCAAGTACCTGCTTCAGAACTTACTTGGTCTGAAATTTGGCAACAATTGAAATTCCGCTTGAATGCAGGCGATCGCCTGCGTATACCCAACACAGCAGTGCATTTAATAGCACACGATCGCTTACTAGATGGCAGACAACTCCAAGAACTGGCTGAATCCTTCAGTGAAGTTCAACTCCAACTAAAATCTGTGGCAACTAGTCGTCGTCAAACCGCGATCGCTGCTGTCACATCTGGCTATTCTGTAGAACAGATACAGCCAGAAACCTCCTTAAGTTCGGGGTTAAAAGTCACCTCTACACCCCAAGCAGATGCCCTCTATCTGGAAATGACAATACGTTCTGGAGTAGAAATTCGTCATCCTGGTTCAGTAATTGTCTTGGGAGATTTAAATCCAGGTGGTATTGTAATTGCACAAGGAGATATTTTGGTGTGGGGACGTTTACGAGGAATTGCCCATGCCGGTGCTGGAGGCAATCGTGAGTGTCTGATTATGGCCTTGCAAATGGAACCAACCCAATTGCGGATCGCAGATACTGTAGCCAGGGCACCAGAGAAATCCCCGATGCAGTTTTTTCCCGAAGTGGCCCATATTACCCCCCAAGGAATTCGCATCGCTAGGGCAAATGATTTTTCCAAAAACCAATTCAACAGGATCAATCAAGTCCTATAAATATTAACTTGAAGGATGAAGGATGTAGACGCGTAGCGGCTTGCCGCAGGCTAGGTTCAAGGCTAAAGGCTAAAGGATGAAATAAAAATATTCATACCTTGCTCTCGTCACTATGCTCAGATATTTCTTCATATCTGATACGATACTTCATACTTTATACTTCAATTTACATACTTCAATTTATTGTTCTATATTTCCTGAACGCCAATCGAGCGCATTCACATCATGACTCGCATTATTGTGATTACCTCCGGCAAAGGAGGGGTGGGTAAAACCACAGTTTCAGCAAATCTAGGTATGGCTTTAGCCAAAATGGGGCGACAAATTGCCCTAATTGATGCGGATTTTGGTCTAAGAAATTTGGATTTGCTGCTAGGGCTAGAAAACCGCATCGTTTATACTGCGGTAGAAGTGCTGTCTAGAGAGTGTCGCTTAGAACAAGCTTTGGTGAAAGATAAGCGGTTACCCAACCTCGTACTTTTGCCAGCAGCACAAAATCGCTCTAAAGATGCAGTCAATCCCGAACAGATGAAGTTATTGGTGAATGCACTGGCACAAAAGTATCAGTACGTGCTGATTGATAGTCCTGCTGGGATTGAAAACGGCTTTAAAAACGCGATCGCCCCCGCTAAAGAAGCCCTAATCGTCACCACGCCAGAAATTTCCGCAGTTCGTGATGCCGATCGGGTAGTGGGATTACTAGAAGCGCAAGGTGTCAAGCGTGTTCATTTAATAATTAACCGTATCAGACCCGCAATGGTACGGGCAAATGATATGATGTCAGTGCAAGATGTTCAGGAACTTCTTGCAATACCCCTAATTGGGGTGATCCCTGACGATGAGCGTGTTATTGTCTCTACCAATCGCGGAGAACCTTTGGTATTAGCGGAAACTCCGTCTGTAGCTGCTTTAGCCTTTGATAACATCGCTCGTAGATTGGAAGGGGAAACGGTTGATTTTCTGGATTTTGACTCACCCCAAGACAACATCTTCGCTCGTCTGCGAAAGTTGTTGTGGACAAAGATTGTTTAACTCATTTTCCAATCTCCGCCACAGACCTATTTGCAATGATTGAACTTCTAGAACGACTTTTTTCTCGCAGTTCTGACGACAGTCGCGCTCAAGTAAAACGTCGCCTACAATTGGTGATTGCCCACGATCGCGCTGCCTTAGAACCTCAGATTTTAGAAAAAATGCGGCAAGAAATCTTAGAAATAGTTTGTCGCTATGTGGAAGTCGAAACGAATGGTTTGGAATTTTCTCTAGAAAGCAACCAACGGACGACAGCCTTAATTGCTAATTTGCCAATCCGTCGAGTCAAAGACATGTTGCTTGAAACACCCGAATTGGAAAGCAGCGAACCATCTCCAAAAAGTCAGGAGTCAGGAGTCAGAAACCAGAAGAATGTCGATTTCTCCTGACTTTTGAATTTTGGTCTTTTGCTCATAAACAGTTTTTTTAGG
Source organism: Nostoc minutum NIES-26 (assembly GCA_003326215.1). Lineage (GTDB taxonomy): Bacteria > Cyanobacteriota > Cyanobacteriia > Cyanobacteriales > Nostocaceae > Dendronalium > Dendronalium minutum. The sequence goes on from LXQD01000153.1 coordinate 41,831, forward strand.
CAAAGTGAGATAAAGCTAATGGCTAAATAGTAAGCTTTTTCAACTAAATAACCACTAATAGCAGTTGTGTTAGTTTTGCACTTGATAAATAAGTGCTGAGATATTAGTATTGTCCCATACCCGCAGCCCGGTCACTCAGTTTTGCTCGCAACACACTTGCTATTCACGTCTAAAAATTAAAGAATTCCACAAGGTTTGTATTGACTTGTGGTCAAGACTTTTAATCTAAAATCCCTTTGCAAAAAAAATTTCCCGCAGTCAGCTATACCGACAACGGGAGTTGATTGATTTTTCGATAAACTATCTAGAAGCGACTTGTGAACCTGGCCAAACTTCTGTAATTTTTTGACCAAAAGTAATAGGCTGATCTGCATCTGTAGTATTTACTGTCTTCCCATTAGTATCAACTTGTACCAAGGGCCAGTTCTCGTCTCCCATTTCACCTGCACGGAATAGTACATTATTTGGTTGATTCTTACTCCAACCTAACAACACCGCAATCTTTTCATGGTCGTCTTCTTCTTGAGCAGGAGCAACGGTGTTGGCTTGATTTTTTTGCCGATCCCAAATCACTGCATGGTCTGTAGCATCACCTGTGTTGAATACTCCTTCAAATTTACGTGCTAAGAAGCGATCGCTTTTTTCTGACCAGCTAACAGGAACTAACACCCCGATCTTCCCATTTGTGTCGTTCGGTTCCGATGATGAAACATTTGTGCTTACTAAAGGATCGCTGACAGTAGCAGTGGAAGCCATCACCTGTAACTTCTTAGTTTGTTTATCTTCTACAAATAGAACGCTGGTAACTCTGCTGTTGTACATTTCAGGTTTTACTTCCATTTGTACCCGGCTATAAACCACATATCTCCCATCAGGAGAAACCACAGGTACACTGCGGTAATAGCGCACTCCAGAAATACCTTTGGAACCAATAGCTTCCTGAGTTGCCACAATCCATTTCCAAGGTATCGGATGCGGACTTCCTATTGGGTCTGCTTGGACTGCTTGTGACTCATCAGGTTGTTCAGCAGCAGGTGTTCCCGTCGTCGAATCTGGTTGTGATTCCGTCAGAATTGGTACAACTGGCGTAATTTGAGTTGCTGCCAATGATTTAACAATAGGCACTTTCCTCGGCAGAGAATTACTTTCTCCTGTAAAAGATTGGATATGAGCAGCTTTGAATTTTGGCGTTAAATTTAGTTCACTAACAGATATCTCTGGTATTGGTGCGAGTTCTACTGCCGCCAATGAACCGATATCGGCTTTATCACTGCTTGATAGAGAATAATCTTCTGCCACCAAAGACTCAATTTTGTCCGCTTGTAATGTTGGCGGTTCTCCAACAGCATCCATTTCCAATGATACAGAGTCTAATTCTTCAGTTGCGGAGTTAACTGGAGAAAGCTTTAATATTTCCGCTAACTCAGGTTCGCTAATAGCAGCAACTTCTTGTGGCACAGAGTCAGATTCTCCAGTTTCAGAAGTAACTTTTGCTACTACTTTCAATTGTTTCGCTGAGGTAGCATGACCTGATGCCGCAACTAAGGGGGCAATCAGCATTACAACGACAATGTAATTGAGAAATGGTTGAGCGCGGAACCATCCTGACAGCAAGAGGGGTTTAAGCATGTGTGGACTCTCTAGAGGGGTGGTTGCTGTGTGAGGAGCAATGACTGTGTAGCTAGTGGGTAGGAGATAATTACAGGTATAACAACAAACTCAAAAATTGAACGAGATAGTTCCTTCAAATTTGTATATTTTTACAAAAATCTAATATCATTATTTGCACCTTTGACTAGCAAATTACTGTTTTTTACGGGAATTTTGCCAGCACAAATCTAACGCAGATTAACTAAGTAATTACTGCATCAAATAGACTTTTGCTACCCCTTACATCCAACCGTGCCAGAACACTGGTATTAGGTTAAAGAGTATTAAGAGTATCATGTAGCCTACAGATACTGGCAGCACGAAGGTAGAGCAGAATAGCTGGGCTGTTGGGAGTGGCGTTAGCAATAGCTAAGTCGCAGGAGGCTCCCCTAATTTCCTGCTACAACAGCACAGACCCCAATAACGATAGAAGTGAGGCGTTACTTTAAAAGCTGGGAAAGATGACGCACATCACATGATACTCGAAAAATACCATTAGCATCCACCCTCAGCAAGAACTTAATCGTAACTGTAACAATTGCAAAAGCGCAATTCTATCAAACGCAAATATACCTATAGCCAAATCCAAAGGCATAGTTATAAAAGAGATTGAGTAGGTAGACATAAATGACCTGTCGATAGACATAGCCAAATAATTAGAAATACTAGCAGCAAATACAGTTGATATCAGCTTATTTGCTTCCCAACAACTTCATTAGTCTATCAAATAAACCTAGGTTTTGCTAGTGTATTAGGATTGCTGAGTAAGGAAATAAGGAAGATGAGGGAGAATAAATACTGACTCCTACTTCCCGATGACAACTAACAACCGACCCTTACGGGTGACGCTCCTGCCTTGCTAACGCTGCGAAGATCGGCAGTTCCTCTTTAGGGAAACCACTAAGACCCTTCGGGTAACGCTCGTTCGCTCTTAGCGTCTCACGCCACTTGCTTAACTTGGGAGAGGACTCGCGTTTCGCTGCGCTAACAGCACTTTGCTATCGACGGAAACCGCCTTCGCGCCAGCGTCTCCCCTTTGGGAGAAGACAGCAAGTGCTTCACCGGACTGCCTCACAACTAACTATTGACTAATGAAAATCATATTTTTTGGTACTCCTCAATTTGCTGTTCCTACTTTAGAAAAGTTGCTGAAGCAACCAGAATTTGAAGTCTTGGCGGTTGTTACACAACCAGATAAACGTCGGGAAAGGGGAAATAAACTTACCCCTTCACCAGTAAAAAATGTAGCGATCGCTCACAACTTACCAGTATGGCAACCCCAGCGCGTCAAAAAAGACATTGACACTTTAACACAACTCAAACAATCAGACGCAGATGTGTTTGTTGTTGTTGCTTATGGACAAATTTTGTCGCAAGAAATCTTAGATATGCCAAAATTGGGCTGCATTAATGTGCATGGCTCGATTTTACCTAAATATCGAGGTGCGGCTCCGATTCAGTGGTGTCTGTATAACGGTGAAAAGGAAACGGGGATCGTCACAATGTTAATGGATGCGGGTATGGATACTGGAGCAATGCTACTGAAAGCAACTACACCTATTGGATTGCTTGATAATGCTCAAGATTTAGCTCAAAGGTTATCTGCAATTGGTGGAGATTTATTGCTAGAAACCCTTTTAAAACTAGAACGTCAGGAAATTGAAGCAGTTCCGCAAAATAATTCTGAAGCGACTTATGCACCTTTGATTCAAAAGCAGGATTACGGGTTGCATTGGTCAAAAAGTGCTATTCAATTACATAATCAAATCAGAGGCTTTTACCCAAACTGTACTACTACTTTTCGCAGCCAAGCCTTGAAAATTACAGCTACCATTCCCCTTGGTTCTGCTTACGATCGCGAACTCCCAACAGAATTACAAGAAATTGTACATAAATTGCCTGATTTGTCAAGTATATCGGGTAGCCCCGGAGAAGTGGTAAGCATCACCAAGGGAATTGGAGCGATCGTCCAAACTGGCAAGGGTTTGTTGCTGTTGCAAGAAGTTCAGCCAGCTGGCAAACGTCCCCAATCGGGATGGGATTTTGTTAATGGTACTCGCCTAAGTGTAGGAGAAATGTTTGAAGAAGGCTAAAGGACAAAGGGTAAAATATGAAAGGTTTCATTTTTTATCATTCATCCTTCTCATAGAAACGGCAAGACTCGCAAGGCCCATTTGGATTGACTGCACAGCGAATGATTTCAGAATAAGCATTATAGCTACAGGTAGCATCACCAATTACCCAACGTCCTTCTACTAAAGTTTTTTCTGCTGGTCTTTGAGCAAATTGGACGTAAATAGCTATAGTATTCAAGCGGTAACGCCCTGATTTAAATTGGTATCTGTGGCGGCGCTCTAAAACTGCGTAAGTTTTACCTTCAAAATCTAGATAATTTCCAGGTTGGGGTGTCCAATCGAGTTGGACTCTACCAAGGGACTGACGCGGATGCGTCAGAATTACCTCGGTTGGTAAAGAGTCTGGCTCCATAAGTTTATGTGATGTGATTTACATTATAAAAATGGTATCGCAGTAGCCTACTCTAGCCTACCGAATTTAGAATATAATTAATGGTTCACTAAATTTGTTGGAAATCTGCAAATTAGGGACTGGAGACTGGGAAAGAAATATTTGTATTACCTCCTTATCCCCACGAAACACTCATGCTTTTTCCAGAACTAATAATTTTAAGTATGGGGTTTCCCCCTCTGCGTCTTGTTGACTCAGTAATAACTACCAGATTGAATATAAAATAAATAGAAATATTTATCGTTAGTTCAAAGTAATGTGCATTGATCTCTTAAAACCTAGGAAATAATTAAATTTTAATATACCAAGTATGTGCTTGAAGGGAAGGTCTAAACGTAGAAACACCTTGGTGTAAACTTTGGCAGTTAAGGAGAGAATTGTTTTCAAACCTTAACAAAGTCATCACATTTTTACAAACACAGTATAAAGAATTGGCAACATTGGGTAAAGACAGTCAACAATAGCCATAGCTTAACTAGGAGTATTGCCAACCTATGCAGCCAATTCGCACATTCAACGTCTCCCCCTCACTACCGCCGCGACTCGAACCGCTGCGGCGGCTGGCATATAACTTGCACTGGGACTGGAACGTTGAAACCAAAGATTTATTTCGTCGCTTAGATCCCGATTTGTGGGAGTCCAGTCATCATAATCCGGTGTTGATGCTGGGTACTATCTCGCAAGGGCGGCTTTTGGAAGTTGTCGAAGATGAAGGCTTCCTCGCCCAAATGGATCGAGCCGATCGCCAGTTAGAAGATTATTTGCAGGAGCGTACTTGGTATCAAAAACAACGCAGCCAGAAGCCAAAAGAATGCTACGCCTATTTTTCGGCTGAATTTGGACTGGTAGATTGTTTACCTGTCTATTCTGGTGGCTTGGGTGTTCTGGCAGGAGATCATCTCAAATCTGCCAGCGACTTAGGGCTACCCCTGGTCGGTGTCGGCTTACTGTATCAGCAAGGGTACTTCGCTCAGTATCTCAACGCTGATGGCTGGCAGCAGGAACGCTACCCAATCAACGATTTCTATAACATGCCCTTGCACCTAGAGCGCAATCCCGATGGCTCAGAACTGCGGATTGCGGTAGATTATCCAGGACGCAAGGTGTATGCCAGAGTGTGGCGCGTACAGGTGGGAATGGTGCCACTGTATATGTTGGACACCAATATTGAACCTAACAATCCTTACGACCACGACATCACAGATCAGCTGTACGGTGGCGACATCGATATGCGTATCCACCAAGAAATGATGCTGGGTATCGGTGGTGTGCAGATGCTGAAAGCACTGGGATATAATGTCACCGCTTACCACATGAATGAAGGTCACGCGGGATTCTCTGCTTTAGAGCGCATCCGCATTCTGATGCAAGAAGAAGGGTTGAATTATGCCCAAGCTAGACAGGTAGTGGCTTCCAGCAACATCTTTACTACTCACACGCCAGTGCCAGCGGGAATTGACTTGTTCGCTCCCGACAAAATTATGTACTACCTAGGATACTATGCAGAAATCTTTGGCTTGCCCAAAGAGCAATTTTTAGGACTAGGACGTGAGAATACGGGTGATTTATCTGGGCCTTTCAGTATGGCTGTGTTGGCGTTGAAGATGGCAACATTTTCTAACGGAGTGGCGCAACTGCATGGCGTAGTATCGCGGCAGATGTTTCAGGGTTTGTGGAAGAAAGTGCCGGTAGAGGAAGTACCGATCGCGGCAATTACTAATGGTGTCCACGCCCGTAGTTGTGTTGCTAAATCAACTCAGGAGTTGTACGATCGCTATCTTGGGCCAAATTGGTCATCAGTACCACCAGATAACCAATTGTGGGAACGGATGGATGCTATTCCGGATGAAGAGTTGTGGCGCAATCACGAACGCTGCCGCTTAGACATGATTTTGTATGTCCGAGAGCATTTAGTCAAGCACTTGCGCGATCGCGGTGCTTCTGCCTCGGAAATTGGCCAAGCGCAAGAAGTTTTAGACCCGAATCTTTTAACCATTGGTTTTGCCCGTCGTTTTGCTACCTACAAACGCGCCACCCTCTGGATGCGCGATATTGAACGTATCAAACGGATTTTACTGGGCAATAAAGACCGGAAAGTGCAATTCGTGATTGCTGGTAAGGCGCATCCTAAAGATATTCCTGGTAAAGAACTGATCCGCGACATCAATCACTTTATCCGCGAACAACACTTGGAAAAACAGGTGGTGTTTGTTCCCAATTACGACATTCATATATCCCGGTTGATGGTGGCGGGTTGCGATATCTGGTTAAATACACCACGTCGTCCCCGCGAAGCTTCTGGTACTAGTGGCATGAAAGCCGCAATGAACGGATTGCCAAATTTAAGTGTCCTTGATGGCTGGTGGGATGAAGCTGATTACGTCCGTACTGGTTGGGCAATTGGACATGGCGAGAATTACGACGATCCTAATTACCAAGACGAAGTAGAAGCAAATGCTCTCTACGAGTTGCTAGAAAAGGAAGTGGTACCGCTATTTTACGACCACCGAGATGTTGATGGCTTGCCTCGTCCGTGGGTTGCCAAAATGAAGGATGCAATTCGATTGAATTGTCCGTTTTTTAATACAGCGCGGATGGTGGGAGAATATGCACTACGGGCTTATTTCCCAGCTAGCGATCGCTACCATATCCTAACTACCGATAACTATGCCCCAGCTAAAGAATTAGCTGATTGGAAAGCAAAACTGAGTGAAGACTGGTTTAACATCAAAATCAAAGATGTTGACGTATCGTCAGCTGCGGACATTGAGGTTAACCAAACCGTTGCCGTCAAAGCCAAAATTGACTTGTCAACTTTGACCAATGATGATGTGCAAGTAGAACTCTACCAAGGTGCGATCGATGCCAATGGTGAAATCGTCAACGCTGTGCCAGTAGTGATGGATTTCCAAGGACAGGATACTCAAAAATTGAGTGTTTATACAGGTGACATCACTTACACCAGTTCTGGCTTGCAAGGCTTGTCTTTGCGTGTGTTGCCGAAACATCAATACTTATCTAGTTCCTATGAACCAAGGTTGATTGCTTGGGCGGAGTAAGCCAATTTTGGATTTTGGATTTTGGTGAGGCAGTCCGGTCTTGGGGTTTCACGCCACTTCCTACCCTGCGGGAAGGCGTTCCGCCTACAACGGGGGGAACCCCCCTTCGGGTTCGCAGTTCCTTCAAGTCGGCGAAGCCGCCCAACGGACTGCTCACCGCAACGGAGTGGCTCCCCAAGTAGAGGAACTGCCGTTAGCGCAGCGAAGCGCGAGTCTTCTCCCAAGGGGAGACGCTACGCGACCGAGCGTCTGGGGGACTGCTGTTAGCGCAGCGTTAGCGACGCAGGAGCGTCACCCGAAGGGATTTTAGATTGATAATCCAAAATCTAAAATTTTCTGGGGGATGACAATGTAACCAGTAGTGCGATCGCCTAATACTAGGTTACGTTGCTCTCCCCAATACCACCAGTGAGCTGCGACGTAAGCGCAGATTAGGCTATCTAGTTTATCTTCGGTTGCTTTGAGTGCTGCACCTGTAGAAGGGATTTCCAGAACTAAGGAACCGTTAAGGGAAGAGAGAAGTACAGGAGGTGTAAGGGTAGGTAGGATATCAAGAATATATTGATAGAGTTTGATTAATTCTAAACGACGCTCGCTGATGCGTCCTTTTTTGTATTTGAGGATGCGTTCTAAGCCAAATAAATGCACTATTGCTGGATGGGGAAAAACTTCGATTTGATATCTGCTGAGTTTTTGCGGTTCGATAGTGGGTGCGTGTACAAAGCCACGAAGTTCTAATTCTACGCCAAAGTTTACAGTGCGTTCTGCAAACGGTAAGTTCATGTTAGCTGGGTAGCAACCAGCGTGATATTTGCCAAAGTATTTGTGGGTGAGTTTGTCGGGTAAGCGACTCCCCGTAGTGTTGGGGATTAAGGTGGGTGCGTCTACAGCAATTATGGCTGGTTCGTTTGGTTGTACGCTGCAATCTAACCAACTGAGGATATCTGCAATGGCTTCTTTGCGGTCTAAATCGAGTAGTTGCAGTTGTCGATCTGTCCATTCTAAGCAGCATAAGCCACTTGGTTGCGACTTCCAGCCTAAATCAATACCGATAAATTTCATGGAGCAAAGCAAATCAGCAAAATAGCTACCAAATTAGTTTAAAAAATAATCGCTAATTGCAGAAAATACAATTAGCGAAAATTATCTGGAAATTAGATGCTAGAAAAATTCATAACATGCGTACTCATGTCAAGTCTCTAGAGATACAAAATCACTCTCATTAATCAAGCTGGAATTAATGCTGCTTAAAGTAGCCAATACTTGATTTGTGGAGGTAATACGAATGGAAGTATTACTGCCACTTGAAGAAATAGTCAAAGCCCCATAAGTCAAACCACCAAATAAACCGAGTCGATCGATACCATCCTCAAAGCCGTAGATGGTATCAATACCATTGCCAGAAGCAAGAACCAAGATATCTGCACCTGCTTGCCCATACAGGATGTCATTGCCTGCACCACCATTGAGTAGGTCATCACCATTACCACCGTATAGATAGTCATTGCCTGCATTACCCGTGAGGCGATCGCTGCCATCCTGCCCATAGAGGGAGTCTTTACCACTACTGCCCAACACCGTATCATTCCCCGCACCACCGTAGAGATAAACACCAGCAACAGTGAATGCCGTAGCATCTAAAATATTGTCACTAATACCACTAGTGAGCGTTACTCGTTCGATGCTACTGAAGATGTCATTACCCAAGCCAGAAAGTTGAGTATCAGTCAGCGTGAAGTTGACGTCACCTGATTCAGTTAAAGAATCATTGCCATCGCCACCTTCGAGAATATCATCACCCGCACCGCCAGAAAGGTTATCATTGCCAGCACCACTAATCAGGCGATCGTTGCCATTCTCACCGTAGAGGTAATCATTACCATCGCCACCTTCGAGAGTATCATTAGCAGTACCACCATATAAATAGTCATTGCCTGCATTACCAATCAGGCGATCGCTGCCGTCTTGACCGTAGAGATAGTCATTGCCACTACCACCGAACAAGGTATCATTTCCTAAACCGCCATAGAGATAGACACTACCAAAACTGAACGCCGCAGCATCTAAGATATTGTCACTAATACCACCAGTGAGCGTTACTCGTTCAATACTCATGAGGGTGTCGTTACCTAATCCAGACAGTTGGTTGTTACTCAGGGTAAAGTTGACATCACCTGATTCACGCAGAGAATCATTGCCATCGCCGCCATCAAGGCTATCATCACCTACATCACCAGAAAAGTTATCATTGCCAGCGCCACCGATGAGATTATCGTTGCCATTCTCACCGTAGAGGTAGTCATTACCATCGCCACCTTCGAGAGTATCATTAGCAGTACCACCATATAAATAGTCATTGCCCAGACTACCGTAGAGGCGATCGCTGCCATCTTGCCCGTAGAGGTAATCATTGCCAGCGCCACCCAATAAAGTATCATTTCCTAAACCACCGTAGAGATAGACACCAGCAAGACTGAACCCCGAAGCATCCAAGATATTGTCACTAATACCACCAGTGAGCGTTACCCGTTCAATACTCATGAAGGTGTCGTTACCTAACCCAGACAGTTGATTATTAGTCAGAGTAAAGTTGACATCACCTGATTCGGCTAAAGAATCATTACCATCGCCACCTTCGAGAATATCATTACCCCCACCGCCAGAAAGGTAATCATTGCCAGCACCACCATAGAGGCGATCGTTGCCATTCTCACCGTAGAGGTAGTCATTGCCATCACTACCGTCAAGGCTATCATCACCTACACCACCATAGAGATAGTCAAGACCTGCACCACCATAGACGGTATCTTTTCCTGCTTCTCCATAAAGGCGATCGTTTCCTTCGTAACCGTAGATGACATCATCGGTTGCGCTTCCCGTTAGCTTATCAGCTGAAGGCGTACCATAAAGGGTATTTTCGCCGACATCCTCAAGGTTGACTGTGACAGTTTGCGTGGCACTATTGTTAGTACCATCGCTGACAGTAACTTGCAACTGGAAGTTAGGGTTAGTCTCAAAGTCGAGGTCGTCGCTGTCGTTAACAGTAATTTGTCCAGTAGCGGAGTCGATTTTAAAAGCAGCCTGACCGTCGCGATCGCTGTCAAGGTTACCACTTGCGATCGTCCAGTTGGAGAATGTACTGCCATCCACATCTGTAGCAACTACAGTACCAACCACCGTACCATTAGCAGTATTTTCATTAATGCTAAAGCTTTGACCTGCGGTAATCACAGGAGCATCATTGACAGCAGTAACGTTAATAGTTTTAGTGACCGTGGTACTAACACCGCCATCACCGTCAGTGAGGACGAAACTGACGGTACGGGGAGTTGTTGAGGGGTTCTCTGAAACATTGCTGTAAGCAATACTGCGTAGCAATGCTTGGACGGCAGCAGGCGTAGCTTTATAGTTGAAGTTGATTACCAAGTCTTGATTGCCGATACCACCGCTGAAAGTGCCGACAAAGCTGCCGCTATATAAAATAGTGTCTGTGCCGCTGACTGCAATCTCATTTGTCGTGCTGTTCTGGATAGCAAGACGGTCATCAGCAGTACCGTTAGCACTGAGGCGAACAGTCAGCTTACCTGTGTTAAAGTCTTGAGAATCAGGGTCTGTGAGAGTTGCACTAGGGTCGATGAGAATAGTAGGAGCATTTTCAGTGTAGGAGGGATTAGTTCCTGGCAAACTAATTTTAGGAGCATCGTTGATGGCAGTAACGTTAATAGTCTTACTAACAGTGTTACTAATACCACCGTCACCATCAGTGAGAACAAAGTTGACCGTGCGGGGAACAGTAGAGGGATTATCTGAGATGTTGTTGTAAGTAATACTACGTAGCAGTGCTTGAATGGCAGCAGGCGTAGCTTTAGAGTTAAAGTTTATTACCAATTCTTGATTGCCGATACCGCCGCTGAAAGTGCCGATGAAACTGGTATTGTGGGAGATGCTTGTGCCGTTAACTACAATGTTATTAATTGTGCTGTTTTGGATAGCAAGACGGTCATCTGGGGTAGCGTTAGCACTGAAGCGAACAGTCAGCTTGCCTGTGTCGAAGTCTTGGGAGTCAAGGTCTGTAACAGTTGCACTAGGATCGATGAAAATAGGAGTAGCATTTTCAGTGTAGGTGGGGTTAGTCGCTGGTAAGTTGATACTAGGAGCTTGATTACCAACATACAAAGTGACCGTTGCAATATTAGAATCTGCGATACCATCATTAGCTTTGTAAGTAAAGCTATCAATGCCTTTAAAGCCAGCTTGAGGATTGTAAGCAAAAGAGCCATCTGAATTGAGAACAATGGTACCGTTGTTTGGCCCAGACACTAGGGTTGCTTTTAGTGCAGTTTTTTCTTTATCTGTGTCATTGGTTAATACACCAGCAATGAGATTGTTAGGCGTAGCACGGTATTGAATGCGACCTTTGAAACCTTCGCTGGCAGGGTCGCCGTCACCAAATTCTTGGAAAGTGGCATCAAAGCTGAGAATTTCGTCACCAGAGCCGTAGACGATTTGATTAACGGTAAACTGACCTGTCAAGCTGTTATATCCACGCCCATCACCACTGACGCTCAAACCAGGCTGATTGTTAGTTTGGAATGGGAAACGTGCTGCACCTGTGTATGTTGTGCCTGCTGTGAGTGGTGCGTTAAATGGAGCTGCAAATGAGAGATCCCACCATTTGCCACCAGTTCCAGGTTCACTGTAGCTAACTCGTACAGCATTATTGCTACTGGTGTTTGTTGGGTAGGCTCGTGAAGCTCCAAAATTACCTGTGGCTGGAGTATAGCTATAGTAATCGCTTTGACCAATATAATTACCGCGATCGCTATCTAAAGTCAGGGCTGTTATAGCAGCAGCAGTAGTTAATTGTATGTTTTCAGATACGAAGTATGTGTCGTTGGTCGCTACTGGTGCCTGATTGGTGCTAATAGCTGTACTCGTCACCTTGATATCATCAATCCCAATCCACTCATCTTCCCCATTGGCATCAGTAGTAATGAAGCGAATTTGTACTTGCGGCTGATTGGTGACTTCGGGTGGCAACAAGACACTCAAGCGTGCTTCCCGTGCGTCATAAGAAGCTGAGGTTGTAGCATTATTAGAAGCATCGGGTACAAAAGCTGCTGGCAGATTGATGAAGTCTCCTGTATTGCCAAGACGGTATTGTACAGCAATCGGTTGTATAGCATCGCGTGTAGAAAAATCAATGTCTTTAAGCGTGAAATTTAGGCGGAGATTATGCCGCCCAGTGGCATCTAAATAAAGTACTAAATGGGGTGCAACGGTTGATGAACCTCTAAGAGCAATAGTTGGGTTGCTAAGTGCGAACTCTGCAATGCCACTATATGTGTAGGTATTAGGATTGGTCTGATTAGCGTTAACATCAATAGGAGTTGCAGAACCGTCTATACGCACGGTTTGTGGATCGATACCAGGGCTGCTGATTAAATTATCCCCTCGGAATCCTCTAATGGTGGGTATATTGCTCCAATCATCATCAGTATTAATTAGATTTGTGTTTGACCAATCTTGGCTAAAGTCGCTCTGTGCCAGTTGGTGATAGACAAAAGTATTGGATGCTACTGTGATTGAGGCAGTATCGGTGGCGGTGCTTACAGAATTGGGGCCTCCATTACCTCCGATGAAAGCAAATGCACCATTGGGACCGAACGTTCTGTCCCAAGCGCGAAAGGTAATGGCATCAATAATATTGCCTTGGAAGTTGAAATTTGGTTGGAAATAAATACGGGTGTTGGCATCTGCTGCCAGCAGACGAGCAATTTCAGTCGATACATTACCTAAAGAGTACCAATTTACACCATTATCAGTGGTAAACCACCACTGACCATTGTCAGTCTTAGCATTGGTTACAGCAATACCAGTAACTGCCCCACTGTCTGGATCGAATACATTTTTTCCTATGCTTACCAAGGAGGAAACTAGAGTACCTACCACCCCCGAAGGTGTGCTTGCATTCCCATTGACTGAGTCGAGGGTAACAATGGTGTCAATCAAAGTGGGAGGAGTATTTGATGAGGTGGGAGTCCCAGTGGAAGTTCCTTGGTAGCGCAGCACCGCAAAGTCACCGTAGCTACCCCCTGCCACTACAATATTGCCATCAGATTGAATAGCAACGCTTTTACCGCCATCGTTAGCACTACCGCTACCGATCGCAGTAATCACCTTACCACCACTGCCAAAGCTGTTATCTAGAAAGCCATTGGCATCATAACGTGCCACAGCAAAGTTTTTGGTGCTGCCATTCCAGCTAAACCCTGTCACCACAATCTTGCCATCTGACTGAAGGGCGATACTATTGATGACTTCTACGTTGCTACCACTACTAGGGGTAACAACTATACCACTATTACCAAAACTGGTATCCAGTAAGCCATTGCTGTTGTAGCGTGCTAGGGCAAAACTGTTACTACCAGTTCCTGCCACAACAATCTTGCCATCTGACTGAATCGCAACGCTGTAAGCTTCATCATTACCATTGCTGATGTCGGCGATCGCTCTACCACTACTACCAAAACTGTAATCTAGAGTACCATCAGTGTTGTAGCGTGTCAGGGCAAAGTTTTTGTTCGCACCAATCCCCGCCACGACAATCTTGCCATCTGCCTGAATCGCAACACTATTGCCATAGTCGTAGCTGGCATTTATATCAGTGATTACCTTACCATTATTACCAAAACTAATATCCAAGCTGCCATTTGTGTTGTAGCGTGTCAGGGCAAAGTCACTTGTACTGCTATTTTGGGTATTACCTGCAACTACAATTTTTCCATCTGACTGAATCGCAACGCTTTTGCCATAGTCGTCGCCGCCTACCTCAGTAATCACCTTACCAGCATTGCCAAAGCTCGTATCTAGACTGCCATTTGTGTTGTAACGTATTACAGCAAAGTCTGCTTGGTAGCCATTATGAGCATATCCTGCCACGACAATCTTGCCGTCCGCCTGAAGTGCCATACTATAGCCGTAGTCGCTGATGCTGCCAACAGGAGTGATGACTATACCGTTATTACCAAAGCTAGAATCAATGGTGCCATTGGAGTTGTAGCGAGTGATAACAAAGTCATTATATGTACTACCGTTATCTGCAAACCCTGCCACAACTATCTTGCCGTCTGCTTGAATAACAACGCTTTTAGCACCATCGTAGTTACTTGTACCGATAGGAGTGATAACTTTACCACTGTTGCCAAAAGTAGGATCTAAGTCTCCAGCAGCAAGTACCTCAGGATATTTAGCAAGAGTATCTTGCCGGAATGCTAAGCTCATATCCTCTCGTGTCCCTCTTGAAAAGAGAGTTAATCCGACGCTAACTTCTAGTTCCCAATTTCCCCCCAACGCGGCATTACCTGTCCGCGTAGTCGAAGCAGCAATATTTGCCCCTGTTAATCGGTGCAACTTCTCGATGAATTCCTCTCCGGCATCCCCTGCCGCGACGTTACAGCCATAGAGTAATAGAGATGGGCATAACCAGCTTTGTAAATTTTGAGTGTAGCGTTGCAGTGTACTGAGGCTGAGTTGGGTGTTACCCAGGTAAACGCAGCCAGGAGAGCCGTGAGAGACGATGTGGACACTTTCAATTCCACGGCGCTGTGACAGTACTTGAGTGATTTGCTCTACCCCATCCCTGCCTGAGTTAAGAACAATTGCTTCAGTTTTTGATACTAAAGCTTTAAGCAATACTTCGTAGTTAGTTACAGAGTCGTCAATGAAAATAATGCTTGTAGTCTTGATATTCATCTTATTAAAACTATGCGTTGGTGTTTTGAGTTTTAATTGTTGTTAAAACCCTTAAGCGAGATATTGGAGATTGGATAAAATAAACTAAAAAGCCCTTACCCAGTAGTCATTTTTCAAATAATTAAGCTTGCTTGAGCTGCTTAATACAACGACATAAAGTCAAAAAAAATGACAATTACTCTCCTAGAACTATTCTGCTGATACCAGGCATTAATTCCATCGATGAATTTTCTGAAATATTGTCAAGAGGCTGTGAAGAGTTATAAAAACAATGTAATTATTGTTATTGGTATATAAACGATAAAGAAAGATGTCATAGATAGAGGTTAAGTCTTACAAATTTTTTATCCAGATAAAACCTGAGACTACGCAGAGGTAATAATGTTTTACTAGCGATCGCAACGTACAACGCAACCTGACAATTGTTTCCTCATGTTGTCAACCTTTCTGCCTCCTCCTACCCAACAAATCAACAGCAAAATTGCCCGCCGGGCTGGTGTTGATTTATATGTGCTGCGCCTCGATCTCATGCATCCATGGGTGAATGGCAACAAGTGGTTCAAGCTGAAGTACAACCTCTTGGAAGCCAAGCAGAACAATTTTACGACGCTGCTCACCTTTGGTGGGGCTTATTCCAACCACATCTATGCAACCGCCGCCGCTAGCAATCTTTTTGGATTCTGTAGCATCGCTGCGATCCGTGGGGAGGAAAGACTGCCGTTAAATCCTACATTGCATTTTGCTGTACAGCAAGGTATGCAGCTTGTGTACTTTGACCGCGAGAGATATCAACAACGAAACACCACAGCCCTACAGGAATATCTGCGGCAAAGTTTCGGTGAGGTGTTTATGATTCCTGAAGGTGGCAGCAATCTGAATGGTGTGCGCGGTTGCACGGAGATAGCTAGCGAAGCAACGGACTTCAATTGTATCTGCGTGGCCTGCGGTACGGGCACTACACTGGCTGGCATCGCACTTTCATTGCGTAAAGAGCAGCGAGTACTTGGTTTTCCCGTACTGAAAAATGGTGCATTTCTCGCCCCAGAAATCAACAACTTGGTAGAGAATTACTTCGCCTGTGGTCTGCCCACACCACCTGACTCGCCGGCATCCTGGGATTTGATATGTGATTACCACGGCGGTGGCTATGCAAAGGTGAACGACGAACTGTTACTGTTTAGCCAGCAGTTCAGGCAGGAACATGACATCCCCTTAGATTACGTATATACCGCTAAAATGTTTTATGGAGTGATGGATTTACTACAGCAGGGATTTTTTCATAAAGGCGATCGCCTCCTACTCATACACACAGGAGGCTTGCAGGGCAATCTCGGCATCGAAAAACGGTTAAAGAAGGTACTGAGTTAGGAATCATTTATCAGTTGGTAGTTAGGAGTTATTCTCCTTCTCCCCAGTCACTTCACTGCGTTTCTGATTGTTGAGCATCTTCAACTGGATTAGCTATTGTAAAAGAAATCGATTTAGGGGATTGAGTTGGTGAATCTAATAAAGATGCTTCAGGTGATGTATCCATAGTTGCATCACTGAAGTAAGAGCCAATAATCTTGTCATAATTAGAAGCAACAGCTAAAAAAGCCCCTCCCAAAATATAGATAGGCAATGGCAGAGTAAATTCTTGTAACCAGTCAAATAATTCTGCCAACGCAAACAACACTAAAAAGCAGGCAAGCCAAACCCTCATTTTTTTATCCCCCGTCTGCAAGCGACTCTACTAATAGGGTAGACAGCTTGCATCATAATTGGTGTTCACTCTAGCTCATTTAACCACAATTTTTCGGAGGGACTAATATTCTACTTGGGCTTGAGAAAGATGACGGGAAAGACTTGTAATAAATTCTCCTGTGCCCCTCCGCCCCGCAAATCAGCTCCTCCTCTGGAGAGATATATATGTCTGGCATCTGCGCCATTAGCCAGATGGAAGAGGCGTTTGAGATTTTTAAGCTGAGTTTAGCAAACTATGAATCTATATTGATCTTGACTCACAGGCATTAGAGGTACAAATTATTTTACCTCAATCCTCTGCTTTGCTGCTCATTTGTAGCACACGTGTGACATAGTAGGAAACGGAGTTTGGAACTCGTACAGTGCTTCTGAATATTTAATTTTTATGGTAGACGCAACTATAATTAACCTAGCCGATGCAGTGCGTAAGTCTGCATACCAACTGACTGGTGCGATCGCAGACTACAACCCATTGATGCACTTTATCGGCAATGCCCGTTTTGCTTTGATTGGCGAAGCTTCTCACGGGACTCATGAGTTTTACGAGCAACGGGCTGAAATTACCAAACGGCTAATTCAAGAGAAGGGATTTACAGCCGTAGCAATTGAAGCTGACTGGCCAGATACCTACCGTGTTAATCGTTACGTACAGGGTGCAAATGACGATCCAACACCTGCGGAAGCGCTCTCAAGTTTCCAACGTTTTCCCACCTGGATGTGGCGCAACACAGATGTCCTGAATTTTGTCAATTGGTTGCGGGAATATAATGACGCTCTACCCGAAAATGCTATCAAAGTCGGCTTTTATGGGCTAGACCTATATAGCATGTATATCTCTATAGAAGCAATTCTCAATTATCTGGATAAAATTGACCCCGAAGCTGCCCAACGTGCCCGTTATCGCTACTCTTGCTTTGAGCATTTTGGCGAGGATACTCAGACCTATGGGTATGCTACTAGTTTTGGACTCACGAAATCCTGTGAGCAAGAGGTAATAAATCAACTGCAAGAACTACAACAACGGACTGCCGAGTACATCCAAAAAGACAGTCGGATAAAGGCAGATGAGTTATTTTTTATTGAGCAAAATGCTCGACTGGTGAAGAATGCCGAAGCCTACTACCGTGCCATGTTTACAGATCGAGTATCGTCATGGAATATTCGCGATCGCCACATGGCAGAAACTCTAGAGCGGCTAGTTGACTATCTAGATCGACAAGGTCAACAAACTAAAGTCGTTGTTTGGGAACACAACTCTCATATAGGAGACGCACGAGCAACTGATATGGGGACGCTGGGTGAAGTGAATGTTGGTCAATTGGTGCGCGATCGCTATGGTAGCGACTCAGTACTGATAGGCTTTACTACTTATATAGGTACAGTTACCGCTGCTTCTAACTGGGGTGGAACTACCGAACTCAAGCAAGTTCGTTCTGCTCTACCAGTAAGTTACGAAGCGCTATTTCATCAGACTGGATTACCCCAGTTTTTGCTACTTCTACGAAATGATAATCCCGTAATTGCTAATCTGCGGCAACCGCGACTGGAAAGAGCAATCGGTGTCATTTATCAACCAGAAACTGAGCGTATCAGTCACTACTTTTATGCCCGTCTCCCCGAACAATTTGACGCAGTAGTTCACATTGATGACACAAAAGGAGTACAACCCCTAGATCGCACTGCCTACTCAGAAATGGGTGAACCACCGGAGACTTTTCCCTTTGCAGTCTAATTCCATCATCAGGCTGAGTGAGCTAGTCCAGTAATGTACTCAAACTATGAGACAAAACCTTGGTGTTATCAGAATGGGAACCCGATTAGCTCGAAATTGGTGGATAGTCGCATTGCGGGGAGCGATCGCCGTTATCTTTGGTTTAGTTGCACTATTCTTGCCTGCGATTACCCTGACAACATTGGTCTTTTTCTTTGCTGCCTTTGTATTGATAGGTGGAATTTTATTAGCGATCGCAGCATTCAGAGACGATCTGAATAATACCTGCGGATGGTTGCTGTTACTAGAAGGAGAAATTGGTATTGCAGTGGGAACCTTAGCTTTCATCTGGCCCGGTATAGCTGCATTAGTGTTGCTTTACTTCATCGCAGCTTGGGCGATCGTGACTGGCATTTTCGAGATCCTAACAGCAATTCAGGTGCGAAAACAAATCGAGAATGAGTGGTTACTAGCATTAGCCGGCACGGCATCGATACTCTTCGGTTTACTACTGATAATTTGTCCTCTTGCTGGGGCATTAGCAATTCTGCGGATTATTGCTGCTTACACAATCATTTTCGGTTTCCTTCTCTTGATTCTTGCCTTCCGACTGCGTATTTGGTGGATTAAACGCAGGCTCCTCTGAGGAGGACAAGGAAACAAAGAGAAGATAAAACTCCTCATTTCTATTCCTGGGCATTATTTTCTTGGAACTACTTCAGCAGAAAACTTCCGTTCTAATTGAGTGATACCGATCTCATAGACCTAATGCATTTAGTAAATCGAAAAGTTTGCCTAAAGAAGTAATACTTCAGAATTTTGTAGTCGGTAACACTTTTTCTCAAGAGATTTTTTTAACAACAAAGCAATTAATGATTACGATTACTTATGAGTAATTAGCTTTTTATTTGTTATTTTTGAAGTGTCTCATACAAAAGTATGACTTTTTTTAATATTTTATATTTATTTTATTTATGATTAAATGAAATAAAGTAATAAAAATAACATATATCGTAATTAAAAACTGAAGAACAATCAATAGTTTTTAGTTATTTAAGTCAAAATTAATACTAATTTTTCTGACAAGAGAGTACTTCATCATTTGCTATTGTGCTTTTTTGTAAATTACTTTGTTTGTAGTATGCTATCAGTACCATTTTATTATTTAAAAAATAGGTATTAATTCATACTAAATTTTTTTGATTCTTAATATTATCTATAAAAATATTTTAATGTTATTTATAAGACGTGTTAAATAAATAAACTGCATATTTATACTGACACCAAAAATCATGAAAACTCAATTTAGACAATCTCAACAATAGAAACAATAATTTTCAACATAAATATCAAATCTTTTTTTCAAGCCGATCTACACCTTTCGCAAATCTAAATTCAACGTAGATACATTAACTCTAATCCATGCCCAGATTGACTTTTTGAAATTAAATGCAGGAAAGTGAAAAATAAGATGAAATATTTTTTGTTTATATGTATAGCTTTTGCATTTTGGCAAGAGTACTAACAACCAATTGACATTGGCTTTAATTTATGCACAAAGCCAAATTAGGAAACATTTTAACTTTTGGTTTGGGAAACACCTTTTAATAAAAAGACTTAAAAGAAGTAAAAAGTGTTCCTTCATCTAATCTTTACTGATTGCAATCAATCAAAAGTATGAGAAGATGCTTGGTTAAAAATTAGGAGGTTTAACTCTTTCGCTCAATTTAAGTAGATTCACGGTGAGATTTTCATGTTTCCAAGTTTATAAAAAGGCAAACTAAAGTGTTCTGAATTCCATCGTCTCGAACGAAGGATCAACTGTTTCTGAATCACAACAAGAGTGATTTTGGACAAAATGTCTATCTGAAAACCTTGAATTAAAAAGGAATTCAAAGCATGGCTACCATTAGCGTTACTACTACTGCAGACAACGGAACAGGTTCTTTAAGAGAGGCGATCGCCTCTGCTAAAAGCGGGGATACTATCGAGTTTGCTTCCACACTGGCCAATAAGACCATCAAACTTACCAGTGGTGAAATTGTAATTACCAAGGATCTGACGATTAATGGAGCAGGAGCAGCAAATTTAAAGATTAGCGGCAACAATGCCACAAGAGTATTTACTGTAGAGCGGCAGATTAATGCCAAGTTTCAGAACCTCACTATTGCCGAGGGTAAGACGACTGGAAGAGGCGGTGGGATTCAAGTCTGTGACTATGGCAGCATCACAGTCGATAACTGTGAATTTAACAACAATAGTGGTGGTACAGGCGGAGCCATCTACCTTGGCTATGGTGGTCGTTCTACAGTACTTAACAGTAGCTTTGATGAGAATGATGGTACTTCTACAAACTCTGGTTGGAGTGGTGGAGCGATCGCCACTTGTGGTGCTGGTGACCTCGTTGTCAAAGACTCCATATTTACAGACAACAAAGGGGTAAATGGCGGTGCAATTTATAGCTTGCTGGGCACATTGACAGTAGAGAATTCGGTCTTTGAGGGCAACACTTCAGAGGGTGATGTTGGTGGTGGTGCAATCTTCACCGATGGAGCAAACCCCGTAGGATCTGGTTCTCCAGTCGGAGGTACAATTATCGTCCGTGGCAGTCGCTTTGAAGATAACCATACCAAAGGCGAAGGCGGCGCACTTTTTCTCTATGGTTACGGTACAGACAAAATCATTCTTGAAGACAGCACTATAGTCGGCAATAGTGCAGGTTACAACGCTCAAGGAGTATCACGAGGAGGGGGATTACGAGCTAACAGTGCCCTCACAATCAAGAACGTTACCTTCGCCAACAATACTGCTGAAAGGCAAGGAGGAGGTTTGTGGATAGATAGAAGCTCGTCGGTGGACATCATTAACAGCACCTTTTCTGGAAACAAGGTGACCAAAGATGCGGGTGGAGCCATGTTCTTTGACACCGATCCTACCGCCCCCGTTAATATAGTCAATTCCACCATCGTTAACAACTTTGCTGGACGCGCTGCTGGGGCAGTTATGTTCGGTGGTAATAAGAACATAACCTTAACTAACTCGATTGTTGCTTACAACACAGCAGGCGATCGCTACCAACAGCAAGTCGCGTTTTCACTCAAAGATGGCGGTGGTAACATTGAATATCCTGCCCCCGCATACAGCGCTCGCCGAGTTGTAGCTGGCAGTCGGATTGTTGATCCTCGTCTTGATGAACTGCAAGACATCGGAGGAGTTTTAGTGCATCCTCTTGAACCAAATAGCCCTGCTATTAATGCTGGTGTAAAAGGTAGTAATGTGCCTACTGTCGATCAAGGCGGGGTAAAGCGAGATGCTCAACCGGATATTGGTGCTTACGAAGTCACCGCTAGTAGACCTATTTCATCAGATCAATCAAGTGGATATACAGATCCACCTAGTAATTCCTGGTATGGCACTAAAGGTAACGATAGATTGATTGGTAACAATGGTAACAATATTTTGCTTGGTGGCTATGGTAACGATACCTTGATTGGTGGCAATGGTAAAGATGTCTTGCTTGGTGGACCAGGTGATGACGTATTTGCCTATCGTAGCCTTTCAGAAAAAGGCGATCTGATCGTTGGTTTTAACGCTGCAAAAGAAGTGATTGACCTCAGCAAAGTTTTCGATATACTTGGGTTGGTCAGCCTCAATCCTTTCAAAGACTATATACAATTAGGCCAAGTTGGCAGTAATACGAGTGTTAAAATCGACACAAATGGTGATAATGAGTTTGAAAGTTTTGTGACACTAAGGAACGTCAAAGTCGGCAGTTTAGATAGCGGTAATTTCATTTTGTAAGACTAGGTTGTCATCCGCGATCGGCTGCTCTTAATAAGTAATCTGTGGAATCTGAGCCGTTTGTTATGATATGTACATTGCAGTTTTCAGTACTGATAGAAGAGCAGCATCTTAACATATCTTGAACAAAGACAGCTAATACCTCTATCAGGGTAGTATTTCATCGCTTTTATCCTCATCATTTAAAGCGATCGCCCATAATCTCAAGGCGATCGCTGTTTTCTATTGTGCCGGGTCGGTGTTAAATTGGGGATTCTTCAGTTGATAAGCTCGTAATAATTACTATAGATTTCGGCTATTTAGATGCATAGTAGGGATTGCTTTTTCTTGAGGCTGATTGAAGAGGAAAAAAGAAAATATAGCTAATGAATTGTCCACAACTACCAATTACAAAACTCATACTTTTGATATAGCTACACTACCCCCTATGACTGAGGCAATCGCTAAATTTTAATTTATTTTAAAAGCTTAAACTGATAGCAATAACTGAGATTCAAAAGTTCCTTATTTTCGTAAAAATAACTTCATAAAATACGTAATCCAACATAATAAATTTTCTATGTCCTGAGCAATAAAGGGTAGTTATTCCATTAGAAAGAAGCGGTTGTCTCTCCTACTCTCTAGAGTTAACCCAGGAAGAGTGAAATAAATCTCTGACCAAGATATATAGCTTATCCCGTTTCTTTGTGAAGCTGCGCCAAACTCTCTTAATCTCTCATTTCTTCGCGTTCTAGCCTGCGGCTTCTGCTTTGCAGTATGTGTCTTCTCTACGAGACGCTGACGCGAACGCGGTTTGTTTTTGATTTTTTTTGCTAAGTCCTAAGATAATTAGACGTATCTTCATACAGAATTGGTATTAGATTCATGGCTATTTTTGGTTTAAGAAGTTACGACTCATAACTAAAGCCAAAAATTAAAAATAAAAAGTCGAAAGAGAGAATATTGTCTTTTACATTAAGCATATTGGCAATGTCTTTTGGGAAAACAGCAAGGCTTAGCCAAAAAAGAGTGATTAGACAATGGATTTACTGAGAATTTATTGATGCCCTTGATTTTCATACAGGAAAACTATCATGACCACACAGGAGCAACTACACCAATGGCATGAACTAGCACAACAGTTGCGTGTTGATAGTATTCGCGCTACAACCGTTGCGGGTTCGGGTCATCCTACTTCGTCGATGTCCCCAGCAGATCTGATGGCAGTTTTACTCTCGAACTATCTCCGCTACGACTTTGACAATCCACATAATCCCAATAACGATCGCTTCATCCTCTCTAAAGGACACGCTGCACCACTGCTTTATGCCATGTACAAAGCTGCGGGGGTCATCTCTGATGAGGATTTGCTATCACTACGAAAATTAGGCAGTCGGCTAGAGGGTCATCCTACACCAGTTTTACCTTGGGTTGATGTAGCAACAGGCTCCTTAGGACAAGGATTGCCGATAGCTGTAGGAGTGGCTCTGGCAGGTAAATATCTAGATCAACTCCCCTACCATGTGTGGACGCTCCTGGGTGATAGTGAAACATCTGAAGGATCGATTTGGGAAGCTTTCGATCGTGCGTCACACTATACCCTAGATAATCTGATTGCCATTATCGATGTTAATAGATTGGGGCAGCGGGGTCAAACAGAATTAGGTTGGAACACACAAGCCTATGCTACACGAGCCAGAGCCTTTGGCTGGCAAGCGATTGAGATTGATGGACACAACTTGACAGAAATAGATCAAGCATTTAGCGTGGCCTTAACTATCAGCGATCGCCCCACCGTAATTATTGCTCGGACAAAGAAGGGTAAAGGTGTAGCTGCTTTAGAGGATTTGGGTGGTTGGCATGGTAAGGCGTTGAAAGCCGAACAGGAAAAACAGGCGATCGCAGAATTAGGTGGTGAACGCCAGATCAAAATTCAGGTCAACAAACCTGAAGAACAAGGTCAACCTGTCTCTACAGGTAAAGCTCAACCACTACAACTTCCCACCTATGACAAAGGTGCAAAAGTTGCAACACGTCGAGCATATGGTGATGCCCTACTAGCCTTAGGAGCCGCTCAACCGGATGTGGTTGTTCTCGATGCTGAAGTTAGTAATTCCACTTATGCCGAAGATTTTGCCGAAGCTTATCCCGAGCGTTACTTTGAAATGTATATTGCTGAGCAGCAAATGGTAGCAGCTGCCGTAGGTTTACAAGTACGAAAATACAAACCTTTTGCTTCCACTTTTGCCGCCTTCTTGACTCGTGCCTATGACTTTGTACGAATGGCTGCTGTCTCTCGCGCCAACATTAAATTAGTGGGTTCTCATGCTGGAGTCTCGATAGGTCAGGATGGCCCTTCGCAGATGGGATTGGAGGATTTAGCAGCCTTTCGGGCAGTGTGGAATAGCACAGTACTTTATCCTAGTGATGCCAATCAGACTGCAAAACTAGTAGCCCAAATGAGCGATCGCGATGGAGTAGTCTATCTCCGCACCACAAGAGAAAACACTCCAGTCATCTATAGCTCTGATGAAGAGTTTCCCATTGGTGGCAGTAAAATAGTCCAAAGTTCTGACCAAGACCAAGCTACTGTAATTGGTGCAGGTATTACTCTGCATGAAGCCCTCAAAGCTTATGACCGCTTAAAAAATGAAGGCATCATGATACGCGTTATAGATGCATACTCTGTTAAACCCATTGATGTACAGACGCTGCATCAAGCTGCACGCGATACAAAGGGTAATTTAGTAGTTGTCGAAGACCACTGGCTGGAAGGTGGATTAGGCGCAGCGGTGCTTGATACCTTTGCTGGTACTAGCAGTACTCCTATCTATGATGGGCCGCAACTGCGACTAATTAGGCTAGCAGTTAGTGATATGCCAGGTTCCGGCACACCAGAAGAACTACTTCATGCTGCCAAAATAGACGCAGATGCCATTGTGGAAGCGGTAAAATCGCAAGTTCGACAGCCAGTAGGAGTATGAGCAAAGGGGCAGAGGGGAAATGTAAATAAAGCTGAAAGATGGCATACGTTCCTGTGTCTGGTTATCGAAAGGACGATTCAGGCAACAAACATCTAAAATAAATTGAAAACTCCATAAGTACATTTTGCTGGGTATGATATTTAATCTGCAAGCATTTACCTAGTGAATACCAGCTATGACCCAGAACTACCGCATTACCCTACTCCCCGGCGATGGCATTGGACCCGAAATTATGGCAGTAGCGGTAGACGTGTTGAAAGTCGTAGGGAAACAATTTGATATTCAGTTTGAATTCCAAGAAGCTTTGATTGGCGGTGCGGCAATTGACGCTACTGGCGAACCCCTACCATCCGCCACTCTAGATACATGCCGCAATAGTGATGCTGTATTACTCGCAGCCATTGGCGGCTATAAATGGGACTCCTTGCCATCCAATTTACGCCCGGAAGCGGGTTTGTTGGGACTGCGTGCGGGGTTAGAATTATTTGCCAATTTGCGCCCAGCCCAAATTTTGCCCCAGCTAATTGATGCCTCGACTTTGAAACGCGAAGTCGTGGAAGGCGTAGATATTATGGTGGTGCGCGAACTGACGGGTGGAATTTACTTCGGCAAACCCAAAGGAATTTTTGCCACTGACACTGGTGAAAAACGCGGTGTTAATACAATGGTTTACACAGAATCAGAAATTGAACGCATTGGCAGAGTGGCATTTGAGGCGGCGCGGAAACGTCATGGGAAACTCTGTTCGGTGGATAAAGCGAATGTGTTAGAAGTATCTCAGTTATGGCGCGATCGCATCACCAAACTCTCCCAAGAATATCCAGATGTGGAACTATCTCATCTGTATGTTGATAACGCTGCTATGCAACTGGTACGCGCTCCTAAGCAGTTCGATACTATCGTGACAGGCAATTTGTTTGGCGATATTCTCTCTGATGCTGCTGCCATGCTCACTGGTAGCATTGGTATGTTACCCTCTGCTAGTTTAGGAGCTTCTGGCCCTGGCGTATTTGAACCCGTCCACGGTTCTGCACCAGATATTGCCGGACTTGATAAAGCAAATCCCTTAGCCCAAGTTTTGAGTGCGGCAATGATGTTACGCTACGGTTTAGACCAGCCAAAGGCAGCAGACCGCATTGAGCAAGCCGTACTCCAAGTTTTAGAACAAGGCGATCGCACAGGCGATATCATGTCTGAAGGCAAAAATCTGCTAGGATGCCGCGCTATGGGCAATGCACTCATTCAGGCTCTTGCAGAAAAATAATTTCTTGTCTTACCTAGGCAATTTGGCAGCCTTTGCTGAAAGTTTCAGATAAACTAGAGAGAAATCTAGCAATCATATAAGCGGTCGATAGTGTACGCATTACGACAAGAACAAACAAACTATACTGCCTCAAGTACTGCCTCCAGGAAACAACCTCCTTTGGTCGATCCTGCCGTGATTAGAGCGGCGGGGCAGATTTACTATACCCACTGTGAGGTTCATCCTGAAATAGTTGGGCAGCCTTCAGGAGTAGCAATTAATCGCGTTACTCATCGAGGTAAAGTGATTTTTACTAACCAACCAGTTCTCTTGCCACAAGAGTGTTTTGTGCCATTAAGTCAAATTGAATCGTGTATGTATTAGTCAATGGTCATTAGTCATTAAGTCATTAGTCATTAGTCATTAGTCAAGGGTTAATTACTAGTGCAGCATGGCAAAAAAAGTATGCAGTCAGAAATAACATTAAGGTTTATATTCTTAACCTCCTGCCTCCTGCCTTCTGCCTCCTGCCTTCTTGTAACTCTCGACAAAGGACGAAATATCGACGACAAATGACACAGAACCCTCTGGGTGACGCTCGTTCCTCGCTAACGCCAATTGCTCATGAGGGAAACCCCTAAGACCGCACTGGCTCACAATTGACAAATGACTATATGGACATTTTGATAGTCATCCCGGCGAGTATCATTGTTTTCGCCTTGGGTGCATCTATTGGTAGTTTTATCAATGTTGTAGTTTATCGGCTACCAGCCAAGTTGTCGATTCTTTGGCCGCCTTCCCGCTGTCCCCATTGCTTAAACCAGCTCAAGGCTTACGATAATGTCCCAGTGCTGGGATGGGTATGGTTACGAGGGCGATGTCGATACTGCAAAAGTAAGATTGCTGTCCGTTATCCTGTGGTAGAAGCGGTAACAGGTATCATTTTTGTACTCATTTTTTTGCTATTTAAAGTTTCAATTGCTACGCTAGGATACTGGGCTTTTTGTAGCTGGTTATTAGCGCTATCGCTCATTGACTTAGATACCATGATCCTACCCAATGCACTTACTCAGTCGGGTTTGGTACTAGGGATAGTTTTTCAAATGACAGTTGGTTTTTTTTCAGAAGCTAGCTGGGTGGGATTAGTACGTCACCTGATGATGGGGATAGTGGGGGCAGTATTAGGCTTATGGCTGTTTGAAGCGATCGCCATTGTTAGTAAAGTATTTTATAAAGACGCAATGGGTGCAGGTGATGCCAAATTAGCAGCCATGATGGGAGCTTGGTTGGGTTGGAAATATTTGCTCCTAGCTGGTTTTGTTGCCTGTACGGCAGGAGCATTGGTAGGAATCGGGGCAATTGTAATGTCGCAGCGAAAATGGGGTCAAAAAATACCTTTTGGTCCTTTTTTGGCTTTAGGAGCAATAATTACTGTGTTTGGTGGCGAAGCAATTTTGTCTGCCTATCTGCGGTTATTTTTTCCAGCTAGTTGAAGATTGAGAGATAAAAACTAAATTAAAAATTAATAATTAAATTTGATGTTTGGGATTTTTCATCTTTGTTATTTCATCAGTTCATCATTAGAAAGCTTCATTATCCTTGACTGTAGCTGGCATTACGCCACAGATTCTTCAGAGCTTGGTAATATCAACCTGTGACTTGTATTACCCTCTCAATGAAGAGTAGCTTTTGGTAAGCAACTAATTGTAAAAAAAAGTATGAAATTTTAAGGATGAAGGATAAAAAAACAGTACAAGCTCACGCAACTTGACGGCAGTTGCCACAACGGGGGGGTAACCCCAACGGACACTTGCTTCAAGTCGGCAAAGCCGCCCAACGCAGTGCCCTCCGCAAGGCAGTTGCTCGACTTGAGCGGACTGCCATGGGAACCCCTAGAACGCACTGTCTCCTCTACTTGAGCAAAGCCCAAGACCCTATCCTTTTAGAGTTCATTTACAAGATTAGACAAACAAAGGACTTGTGTTGGCATAAGTAATTTCGTTAAGCTGGCAACCAAAGATGCAAAATAAGGTCTAAATTGCTTATAAGCGTAATTTGACGATGTAGTCAAGAGGAGCCAGTACAATAGGTGGGCAATGCCCGACTGATGCATCTGGCGTTCAAGAGCCAAAAAGGGGTGTTATTTGCGTCTGTATAAGAGCAAATCTGGAGACTTTGAAAGCTAAGGTCAAGAGTTACAATTATTTACTCTGGACTTAGGATTTGTTAGCATAAATGCCCCGTAGCGACTTGACTTGTTTTCGACCTCATAACCACTTGAATAAAATAAAAATGGCGAACAACGAAGAATCACGCGGTTTAAAGTCTCTATTTGATTGGTTTGCAAATCGGCGTAAACCAGGATCTACCAGTCCAGAACGTCAAGAACGTGAAATTGCTGATGGACTATGGCATAAATGTTCTCAGTGTGGGGTATTGACATATACGAAAGACCTGAGAGCAAATCAGATGGTTTGCGCTGAATGTGGTCATCACAATCGGGTGGACAGTGATGAACGCATCCGCCAATTGATAGATCCCAATACCTGGAGACCGATAGATGAGCATTTGCGGCCAACAGATCCGCTGCAATTTCGCGATCGCAAATCATATAGCGATCGCTTGCGGGAAACTGAAGAAAAACTTGGTTTAGTAGATGCAGTTAAAACTGGTTTGGGTCAACTTAATGGCTTATCTGTTGCCCTTGGCGTGATGGACTTCCGCTTCATGGGTGGTAGTATGGGTTCAGTTGTGGGAGAAAAAATCACACGCTTGATTGAGCAAGCGACTCAGCGACGATATCCTGTAGTTATCGTCTGTACTTCAGGTGGAGCAAGAATGCAAGAAGGAATGCTCTCCTTGATGCAGATGGCAAAGATTTCCGCAGCCCTAGAACGCCATCGTAATGCCAGACTATTGTATATTCCCGTTCTGACCAATCCGACTACTGGTGGTGTCACCGCTAGCTTCGCCATGTTGGGCGATATTATTCTGGCAGAACCAAAAGCCACCATCGGTTTTGCAGGACGGCGGGTAATTGAGCAAACCTTACGGGAAAAACTGCCAGACGATTTTCAGACGGCAGAAGATTTGCTCAAGCATGGCTTTGTCGATGACATCGTACCTCGTACCCAGTTAAAGAACACCCTAGCGCAGCTGATTGCTTTGCACCAGCCCATACCAACTACACCCCCTATGGTATTGTGGGAGACAATGACTTTAAGTTCCAGAGTTAGTGAATAACAAAGTTATGAATTCAGTAAGGGCACGGTATTATCGTGCCCTTATTTTGCTTTCTTTTATTGTGTATTACGCCACTCCAGCAATTAGCTGAAGTTGAAGCCGGAAGTCGAGAAGTTGCCACAACAAGCCTTACACGATTGCGTACAAAATTACCGAGAGATTACAGCTACGGATTTGGTAAGGGTGCTGGCGGCTCTGGGATCAGCTTAACAGGGCATGGTGGTGGACTTGTGTATATGACCTTTTGGAAATCTTTGTTGAAGCCAACACGATCGCTTGAGTTTTTTTTCCTAGCCATAGAAATCACCTTTATGTACTACTAGATAGTACAATAATGTACTCAACTTGGATAGTAGTCGATTTGGCTTAAGATTGCAGCGCGTCCCCGTGGAGTGAGAGACTTTCGGTAAAAAGTCTAAATTACCAATCGCCCGAATATCTCAAACCCGATGAGGTCAAGCGATTAATCGCCGCCAAGTCGGTAGGCAGGCACAAGCAACGCGATGAACTGCTATTTATTGTGGTGTAGAACAAAATGGATATAGGTTTGTAGCCCAGTCAGCGAACAAAAACGGGAAATACTCCTATGACAGCACTTACATTAAACCTCAATTCTGTAATTCAACTCACAAGAGAGCAATTTTATCGATTGTGTGAAGAAAATCCCGATTTAAAATTAGAACGCAATGCTCAAGGAGAGTTAATTCTAATGCCACCTACGGGAGGAGAAACAGGAAAAAGTAATTCTACTATTAACGCTCAAATATGGTTCTGGAACGACCAAAATCAATTGGGCGAAGTTTTTGATCCATCAACTGGATTTACTTTACCAAATGGAGCTGACCGTTCTCCAGATGTTTCTTGGGTGGAAAAATCTCGTTGGAATGCTTTAACTAAAGAACAAAAAGAAAAATTTATTCCTCTATGTCCTGATTTTGTCATTGAGATACTTTCACCTAATGACAGCTTGAAAAAAACTCAGAATAAGATGCAAGAGTATATCGAAAATGGGTGTCGTTTGGGTTGGTTGATAAACAGAAAAAAACAGGAAGTAGAAATTTACCGTCCAGAACAGAATGCAGAAGTTTTAAAATTACCTCAAACTCTTTCTGGGGAAAGTGTTTTACCTAGTTTTGTACTCAATATGCAACGAATATGGTGTTGACAATTAACAGTTAACTGTCAACACTTAGGAGTCAAGGTTTTTAATATTACTAGAGCTTGAGTCAAGATAAATCAATCTCTTCAATGCCTAATTTGGAACTATCTTTTTGCGATCTAACCAAACTTGTATCATCTGAGTTAAAGATTGTGTTGGTTGCTCTTTCACAAAGATGAGTGGGACAAGGGCTACTAGTCGAAACAAACTAGAAACGGTAAATAATCCTAGTAACCCGCCATACCCAATAAATTGGGCGATGAAACTGCCGATGGTTGTTCCTAAAGCACCACTAGCCCCAGAGACAGCAGCTGCGATCGCAAAATAAATAGCCTGATTTTTAATTGGTGTAATCCCTATTTGCAAATTGTTGTTACACAAGTCAATTGCCGCCCAAGTCACTCCAGCTAAGATATGTAGCAGCGGCAACCATAGCCAAATGTCAAGGTGATGATTACTAGTTCCCAGCCAAAGCAGTGGTGAAACAGCAACTAAAATTCCGACTGCAATCAGAATTGGACGATTGCCTATCTTATCTGCTAACTTGCCCCATAAAATCAGCATAAGCAAATTTGCCCCTGCCTGGATACTAGTGTAAAGGGTCACTAAACTTACATCTAAATGCAGCGTGTCTAGCATATAGAGGTTAAAAAAAGGAGCGCTGATATTAACAGCAAGCATCCATAACCCGAAATAGAGCAGAAAACTCAAAAAATTAGAGTTTTTCCAAATACTGCTAGCAAAATTGTTTTGTGGAGAGCTAATATTTGCTATGGAGAGTGATTCATCACCCAATTCATCTTTTTGAGGTATGAAACTTTCACTATTTTGAGGGTACTCGACAACAGTGTTTTGCAATTGTGGATTCACATCAACTTGAAAATACTGACACCACAACCCTACAATTCCAAACACAATACCGACCAGCAAAACTACTCCATAACCTTGTAAAGCCCCACCAGGACAATGTGATACAGCTAGACCCGCTAAAGGCAGACACAGCAAATTGGTTAGACTGCCGGCGCTATTGCGTAGCCCAAAATATCTACCTCGCAATCGCCGAGGTACTATCATTGCTATCCAACTTAACCACGATGCGTTTCCTAGTCCTCCCAAAAGATGAGTGGCTAGAACAATCAAGAGTGTCAACACCATCAACTGGTGTGAATTAATTCCTCCCCAATAGAAAATGACGATGCCTATAACTAAAAACAGCCAGAGTAGTCGAGAAATTCCATATGTCCGCAGGGCATACTGAAAGCGGCTGGTGGTGCGTTCCGATAAATAGGCACCTAAGGGTTGAATCAGATTCACCAGCATGGGTATAGAAGACAGCATTCCAAACACTATTGGACTGGCATCTAACTCTACTAGGAAATTACTCAGCAAAATCCCACCTGTAATCAGGGAGAAAATCGCTGAGAAAACAGCATCCCCTGTAGAAGCTTTTAAACTAGTGCGAATCGCCTGCTTGGAAATTCGGGTACTGGGTCTTGAAGTGGGAAGTGCTTTTGGTGGTAAGACAATCTGGGGAATTTCCAGAGTCAGAGGTGAAGCTGTTTCAATTTGAGCAGAATCCATAAATGCGGGGGGCGGAGGGGGCGGAGGAGCAGAGAGGTCAGGGGAGCAGAACCACTGACAATCCTTAACTTTTTCGCAAACTACAATTGAATTAAAAAGTACTTAGCTAAAAACTATTGGTTGAAATACTTAGTATGTCTTCATAAGCTTTGGTGATAACTTTTTGTTATTTTATCTTGCATTTCTTAACAAAAATTCAGAAGACTAAAATATCAGCCCGCAGTTGCAGAAGATATAAGTGAAATTAAAGAGACTTTTATCTAGTTGTGAGCAAAAAAAGCTGGTTGAAATTTTGGGGACTGATAATAGCGATCGCGATCGCTTTGATTACTGTTCACAGTCTACAAATGTCAAGTAAATTGTCAAGCCCCACGGCAGTTACTATCAAACTCAGCGGATGGGGAGGCAATCCTGTTGAGCAAAAACTATTAAAACAAGTATTGCAAGACTTTGAGGCAGAACATCCAACTATCAAAGTCAAATATGAGGTGATTTCTGACCAATACATGGATGTACTCAAAACCCGCTTGGTTGGGGAAGCAGCACCTGATATTTTCTATTTAGATGCCCTAGAGGCTCCTTTTTTGATGAGCCAGAATGTCCTGGAACCGCTAAATAGTTATATCACCCCCGAATTTGATTTAGCAGATTTTGAGGAGACTTTACTTAACAGCTTCAAATACCAGAACCAAATTTATGGTCTTCCCAAAGATTATTCTACCCTCGTTTTGTTTTATAACAAAAAAGCCTTCGCCGCTGCTGGCTTGAGTAATCCCCCAAAGACTTGGGATGAATTGCGCTCCTACTCCAAGCAGTTGACAGGCAAACTTAACAGATACGGTTTCGGAGTTACCCCAGAGTTGGCACGTCAGGCATACAAAATTAAAGCCTTTAATGGGCAAGTCGTTGACCAAAATGGTTACGCGACCTTTGCTAGTGAGGCAGGTTTGCAGGGATTGCAGTTAGTGGTAGACCAGTATCGAAAAGACCGCTCCTCTGCCCTAAAATCTGATGTTGGGACAAATTCTGGTAATGAAATGTTTGGTCAGAGTAAGGTGGCAATGGTAATTGAAGGCAACTGGGCAATTCCTTACTTAACTGAAACTTTCCCTCAACTAGAGTTTGCTACAGCCGAAGTACCCACCATTAATGGTAAAAAAGGTACGATGGTGTATACGGTAGCCTACGTGATGAACAAACAGGCACAGCACAAAGCCCAAGCCTGGGAATTAATTTCCTATCTTACAGGTAAACAAGGGATGCAAAAATGGACGGGGACAGGCTTTGCATTGCCAACACGTAAATCGGTAGCCCAGAAATTAGGTTATGACCAAGACCCTCTCAGGTCGCCATTGGTAGCTGGAGTTGATTACGCTACACCGTGGCAGGTTGGTAAGTATCCGGCGGCAATTGTCAACAACTTTGATAACCAATTTATTAGCGCTTTGCTGGGGCAACAACCATTAAAACAGGCGATGGTGCGATCGCAGAATGCAGCTAATCAACAGATTAAAACGATGGAGTAAGGGAAAAAGTAGCAAGGTTGGCATCGCATCACAAAAGTTACATCTTATCTATAAACTTTTGAATTGCTTGCAAGTACGAGTTACTTCCAGGCTGATAAATTCGGAAATGTTCTGCTCCAGGAATTAATAAGATTTGTTTAGGTTCAGGGGCAGCATTGTATAATTGCTGACTCATGTAGGATGGAACAACACTGTCAGCAGTTCCATGAATAAACAAAACAGGAAGACGTAGAGAACTGCCAAAACCTCGGTAGTCAATCACCAGTACAGAAAACCCCAACTGTCTCATCCCTTGAAGTCTAGCTACATGGTTGTAATAACCTTTGTTACCAGCAGCACCGCAAAAATACAAAAAGACTTTAGGTGATTTTAGGATTTTTAGAGGCTCATTTGGAATTACAGAAAGTTTCTCTTGAGAGATGGTGCTGGAATCCACCAGCCGTGTATATATTCACTAGAGCCGACAATAGGTAAACGCACATCCTTGTAGGGAAGAAGAAAGTCGGGTGAATTAGGTAATGTTAAGATTTGTGGAGTGGGGCGAAAGATAAAATAACGCTGCCGAAAAAATAGCAGTAGACAAGTTGAAATGTAGGCGATCGCCAGTATTTTTATACTTATTAGCAGCAGTTTGCGAAGATAAAAATTTCGCTTCAAATTGTTGGCCACAGCTATAATTACTAGGGCGTTAAATTAACGTTCATAGCAGATTGTTAACGCTAATAAAATAAGCGATCGCCATTTTTATTAAGCTATTGCTAATCTAATCCCCATTCTAATTTAAGAGTTTCTAACTTGGGATTTTTCACACTCAATTGCTTACATTCATCCAAAAATTCCTTGACTTGCTCTTGATTGAGACTTAAGCCACCATCTTGCAGATTATTAATGTAGGTGATGACATCTGAAGTTGTCAAAGATGAACTTATCTCTTCTAGAATGATAGCATTTCTGACTTCCCGACAAATTAACTCAATATCTGATGATGTAAATCTTGCGCTTTTTTCTGCGAGAATTTCAAAGTTAACTAGCTGATTAATCTCAAGCTGTGACAAGTAGTGTTTGAACAAATCTATTCTTTCTGCTTGGTCTGGTGGAAAGATAGGAATTTTCCAATCCAATCTGCCAGAACGTTTTAAAGCACTATCAATCCCACTTAGATAGTTAGTTGCAGCAATTACAATTACATCGCTATTTTGGAGATTATTCAGTTCTATCAGTAATTGGTTAATGGTTGCTTTTTGATCCGTATGTGCGTTGTCTTCGTTACGATTAAAGCCAATACTATCTAACTCATCGATAAATAAAAGTGAAGGAGCTTTTTTCTTAGCTTGAGCAAAAATATCTCGAATATTTTTTTGACTTTGACCTATCCAAACACTAACAATATCAGCAGGAGAAAACTTAAAAAAATATCTCCCAGACTCATTAGCGAAGGCATTTGCCAGTAAAGTTTTACCGCATCCAGGCAAACCATAAAAGAGAATTCCCCCAATATAGCCTTTATATCCCTTAGATTGTAGCTTCAAGAGTTTGCTTAATTTTTCTTTCTCTTCATTCAGACCTTTAACTTGGCTAAAGCTAAGCTTAACTTCTCTGATACGGTTACTAATGGGATGTGCTTGTACTAAACTAGGTTGTTTAGCCGTATATTCAAAAGATGGGTAGTCAATAGAGTCAAAAGATACTGGAACTAGTTGATGTTTTTCATAATCGGGAGCCATGACTAAAATTTGAAAGCGATCGCCATAATATCTAGAAAGCTTATATTCTAATATTTCCTTAGCTTTTTTAAGTTGGTAATAGTTGCGTGCTATTTCAAAGCCAGGAATTACCAACCAAACATTCTCTAGTTTATTAGGCCAGACCTTTGATTTTCTGAGAATTCTTTTAATTGTATCTAAAAACAGATTATTATCCTGAAATTCTTGATATTGGAGAGTTTCTATCTCAACAACCACCTGATTTTTTACATATACTTCTATAATTTCACTTTGATATTCTTCATCATCTGACGTATCTTCATCTATTGTTTCCTCATCTTTAGAACTCAGCTCCACTTCACAGCTTACATTAGATAACTCATAACCTAAGCTTTCCAAAGTTTTGATAGCAAAATACTTGAGATAAATATATTCTTTGCTTTCTTGTTGCCACTTTAAAATCTCAAAATGTTCAGGTTTCATTCTCAACAATAACTGTGATTCAGCCTGTATTTGAGCTTTTTGTAATTCTAGAAAGTAATTCTGCAAAGATGCATCATCCTCTTCAATGTCATAAGATGGAAGTTCCAGCAGGAGGCGAAAATGGGCATATATTTCTTCTTTATGGTCAACAGCAGCTTCATTTGGATATTTACACCTGAGAGTAAAAGTGAAAGGAATTTTACTCGCAATTCTATCTACCAAATATCCTAAAGTATCTTCTTGTTGATGAGCTTGAATTTCTGTGACTGATGGGCAATGAAATAAAATACAAACTTGTTCATTACTATATTTATTAGCATATAAAGATATCTGTTCAAACTGCTCATCAAATTTTTCAGAATCAAGCAATTCTAAACCAGTGTTACCAAGTATAATGCTAGTCATAGTTGAGCGATAAAACTGAAAAATACTAGCATCGGAGATAGAATTTTCTTTTTCATCTTCACAGTCTCGGTCTGAGACAAGATGTGTTGCAAGTTTTCGGTTGGAGGCTTTGGGTATAGTGTTACTGCCTCCATACTGAGATTTTCTAATTAACTCATAATTGAAGATTTTGACAACAATATCAGAAAAGAAATCTTCTACTTGGGGAATTAGAAAAATACCTATTGGCTGGTTAGAGTCTAAACATGCTTGAAATCTTTCATATTCTTGGTCAGAACCAAAATCAAACAAGTAGTAGAAAAAATCATGTTTAACTGAAATAGTCTCTCGTGATTTTGCTGCAATTAATTCCGATTCAGCTACTTGATTTACTCCTTTAATAGAAATAGCTATCTTAGTATCTAAGGGAATATATAAATCAAATACTGGATCTGCACAAAGCCCCACTTGTTCAAGAGCAGTATTAAAATCGTCTATAAAAGATTGACTTCTACGCTGGTAGCCAAACTGTTCCATGATGGTTTTGACTCTGAGGCTTTTTTTGGTTTTACCAGTTCTTTGAAGTTCGTTTTTGATTGAACGTAAGTAGGTTGTATATGACATTTTGTATCCTATTGCTTTAGTCGAGTCAATTAGTATTCCAATGAAACCAAATATATAGTTCCCTAAGTCACACATGCAGCTAACTTACACAAGCGATCGCTTTTCCTGTGAAATTCAATATTTTCCTTCTAGGGTACGATAAATGATCGTGCACGACTCAACGCTACATCCGAGTTGTGCGGGATGTAAGCGGAGGTTCAGTTGTGTTTGAAACGAACAGGCGGCGCAGAAACCGCAGTTGGAATATCACAGAAAACCTGGCTGGATACCTATTCATGACTCCCACCATTCTGGTTGTGGGAACTTTTGTGGTGTTGCCCATTCTCTATGCCATTTTTCTTTCCCTACAAAAAGTTAAACTTTTGGGCGGTATTGAATACGAGTTCATTGGCTTTCGCAATTTCACGCAATTAGTTAAGGACGATCGCGTTTGGATTGCTTTGAAAAACACAGCAGAATATGTAGCAATTGTAGTTCCAACTCAAACTGTACTGGCTTTAATTCTGGCTGTAACCTTGAATGCTGGCATTCGTGGCAAAAACTGGTGGCGAATCCTTTACTTTTTGCCCACAGTTACTTCTTCGGCAGTGCTGACACTCATTTTCATGTGGATTTATAACACTGATGGGCTATTAAACGATTTTCTCGCTTTTGTGGGACTACCTACCTATAACTGGTTAGGCGATCCAGCAGTTGCCCTTAAAGGCATCATGATTATGAATATTTGGTCAACTGCGCCATTTTACATGGTGATTTATCTAGCGGCGTTGCAGGATATTCCCCAAAAACTTTACGAGGCGGCAGAACTCGATGGGGCAAATGAATGGCAAAAGTTTATCTACATTACTATTCCCATACTCAAACCTGTAACTTTCTTTGTGGTGGCAATCGGGGTAATTGGTACGTTTCAATTGTTCGATCAGTCTTATATCTTCTCTGGTGGTACTGGCGGCCCCAATAACGCTACTCTGACGGTGGTGCTACTTATTTATCAGGCTGTATTTCGCAATTTACAGATGGGATATGCCGCAGCGATCGCCTTTTTGCTGGCAGCGGTAATCATAACCATCACTTTGATTCAGCAGCGATTTTTTGGAGGGGAAAGGACTTGATTAACATTTCTCGCTTTTCCTGGCTCAAAATACTGTTATACGTCTTACTGACTGTATATGCCCTCATCACCCTAATTCCTTTCTTGTGGGCACTATCGGCATCATTTAAGCCGCTATCAGAGATTGTTAACGGCGAACCCAACTTTTTACCCAAGAATTTTACCCTGGATAATTACAAGCAAATCTTTCTGCAAGAACCCCTGTTTTGGCGCTGGCTGCTCAATAGTATAGTAATTGCTGTCAGTGTGACGTTGTTAAACTTGGCGTTCAACTCAATGGCTGGTTACGCCTTGGCGAGACTGCGCTTTGTGGGCAAACGCTTCTGGTTCTTCTTGATTTTGGCAGTGCTAGCAGTCCCAGCACAAATCACACTTATTCCCACATTTTTGATTTTGAAAGCGATCGGCTGGCTGAATTCTTACCAGGGCATGATTGTCCCTAGTATGGTCAATGCTACTTTCATCTTCATGATGCGGCAGTTTTTCGTCAATTTCCCTAGGGAACTAGAGGAAGCTGCTCAACTTGATGGCTTAAATACCTTTGGGATTTTCCGTCATATTGTTTTGCCGCTAGCAACACCAGCACTCGCAGCACAAGCTGTTTTCGTGTTCATGGGAAGTTGGAATAATTTCTTGCTACCTGTAGTTATTCTGTTTGAACCAGAAATGTTTACCCTACCTCTAGGGCTGAACACCTTCAAAGGGCAATATATCAGCTATTGGAACTACATTATGGCAGCTTCTATGATATTCACCCTGCCAGCTTTAGGAATTTATGCCTTTTTCAACCGCTACTTTATTCAAAGCGCTACATTTACAGGGGGGAAAGGTTAGTAGTCAGTAGTCAGTAGTCAGTTGTCAGGAGTTAAGAGTTTTATCTCCCCTCCTCCCCTTACCCTCCACTACCCTCCCACGATCCCAAACCGTATTTTGGGCGACAAATTGCGCTCTTAACATGATATTGGTATTACAGCGACTCAATCTCTATCTGTCAGTTAACAAAACATTATGGGTTTTGCAGACCTATCGATCGCAGAGATAGCAGCAGACTACAGTCTTCCTGTAGAAAAAGTGTTTTCTCTGTGCAACCAACTGGGAATTGCCTATAAACACCAAAAGACCCGTTTGGCGTTAGAGGATGCAAAGGCAATTATTTCGCAAATATTGTCTGAAATACACCCAAAAGGTACTAGCGACTCGGTGGGTGATACCGATGTCACCTAAAGGGCTATTTTAGGCTTTAGCTAATCGCTAACGACTAGCGACACGGGAGATTGAGCATCGCTTTTTTAGCTGTGTTGAGCGTCAAAATCTTTAAGGGGAAACATGTTTAGAAGACTAATTGGCGTTGTTGTAGCTACTATTTTGCTGACGTTTCAGATGATTGTCGGTAGTGCGACAGCGGTGGAACTGGACAAAGCTACCAGAACAGTGCCATTAAATGATGATGGTGATACCGTTGTACTCAGCCTAAAAGAAGTTAAAGAAGGCAAACGTTTATTTCAATACGCTTGTGCCCAATGTCATGTTGGGGGCGTTACTAAGACAAACCAAAACGTGGGACTTGAACCAGAAGCGCTGGCACTGGCAACACCCAACCGTAACAACCTTGAAGGCTTGGTGGACTACATGAAAAATCCCACTACCTATGACGGAGAAGAGGAGATTTCAGAAATTCATCCCAGCACCAAGAGCGCAGATATTTTCACAGAAATGCGAAATCTGACCGACGAGGACTTGAAAGCGATCGCCGGTCATATTCTCCTGCAACCAAAAGTTGTTGGCCAACAATGGGGAGGCGGTAAAATTTATTACTAAATACCCAACTTAGTGCTGAATCATTGGGGATTGGGTATTGGCGATTGGGTATCGGTTATTGGGAAAACTCTTCCCCAGTACTCAGTCCCCGACCCCCATTACTCCTAATCCCCAAAGGGAGAACCCTGAATTTCCCATACCTCAGTTACTAATACGTATTCGCTCACAATACACTCACAAGCTTCTGATGCTGTGTCGGTTATTTACCCGTTTACTGATTTTAGTCGTTGTTTTTGTGGTCTATTACAGCAGCAGCCTGCCAGCCCAAGCTGCTAACAAGATTGATTCTTACATAGCTAGATATTTGCATGTTACAGAGCCAATAGCTCTGGAAATGGATGAACAAGGTAACATGCGTTTGTTTTCACCACAAGAATTGTCTGTAGGCAAGCAACTTTTTGAAAATAACTGCATTAATTGTCATGTAGGCGGTGCAACGTTGCCAGATCCCCAAGTATCTCTGTCGCTTCTAAAGCTTCAAGAAGCTAATCCTCCACGCGATCGCATTAATGCTTTAGTTACCTTCATGCGCCAACCTATGACCTACGATGGTAGTCAAGAAACTTATTGGTGCCGTCAGTTACCTCCAAGTCTACTATCGCAACAGGAAATAGAAAGTTTAGCTGCTTTCGTTCTCACAGCAGCACAAAAATCTCCAGGTTGGGGTACAGAAAGTTTTTGAAAAGCAAGGGAGTATTTCTAAAGAAAAAATAAAAATTTCTGATTTTGACTGTTTACCTTCTTTTTTTCCCTGAAACTTTTTGGTGTAATCCAATCTAGTAGTTATTGCTATTTATACAACTTTTTGCTATGGATTTTTCCCCATTGTAAAAAAAAATTCTATCTACGACAGATTGTCATATTTAGCGGTTGATTTTATTTAAAATGAAATAAGGAAAATAAAAACTATTGTTAGGAGAGAGTCATGAAATTAATTGCGGCAAGTTGGAAACGGTTTAGTCTAGCTATGTTAACGATCCTTTTAGTTGTTAGCAGCTTCGCTGTTTTTACTCCCAGCGCTATGGCTGAAACATACCAAGTGAAACTGGGTAGTGATAAAGGACAACTGGCATTTGAACCAGCAAAGTTGACAATTAAACCAGGCGACACAATTGAATGGGTGAATAACAAAGTTCCTCCCCATAATGTTGTGTTTGACGCTGCCAAAAACCCAGCTAAGGACGCTGCTTTAGCAAAATCTCTGTCTCACAAGAGTTTGTTAATGAGTCCTGGTCAAAAGCTAACAACCACTTTCCCCGCAGACGCACCTGCTGGTGAATACACCTTCTATTGCGAACCCCACCGTGGTGCTGGCATGGCTGGTAAAATCACTGTCGAAGGCTAGAATCAGCGCTGTTGAGACAAGATAATTTTCCCACTTCCTCAGCAAAATTGGTAAAAACCAACATGCCACATTCCTAGAGTGTCCTATAAAATGGACAGATAAATAGGCGGTGACGAGTCCTATTTCCGCCGAAATGCTCAACGCCACAGGCGATGGAGGTTATTAGCTCGTCACCGCTAATTTTGTTCAAATTTGACTACATCAGGAATGAATAGCGTTTATACTCTCTAGAAAATAAAACCTTATGGAGTAGAGTACAAATAGCAACTGGCAACTTTAGATAGATATAACTATTCTGAGGCTTGTTTGTATGAACCATAGAATAGGTTGCTGGAGATGGTTTTTTAGTTGCTAGAGGCTTCTGGCGAGGAGAATATCTTGAGAATAATTATATTAAAAATATTATTATTGGCGATCGCTCTATTCAGACTTACATCTATTCATCCAGCACTAGCTGCCGAAGCACCCAACGCTGCCAAAATTTTCAACGATAACTGTGCTGCTTGCCATATAGGTGGTGGTAACATCCTCATTTCTCAGAAAACCTTGAAAAAGGAAGCATTGTTAAAGTACTTGGAAAACTACAATCGAGACGCGATTCAGGCAATTATTCACCAAGTACAGAACGGCAAAAATGCTATGCCTGCCTTCAAAAGCAAGTTGAGCGCTCAGGAAATCTTGGATGTAGCTGCTTACGTTTTCCAAAAAGCGGAACAAGGCTGGTAATTTCGGTAACCGAATTTTAGATTTTGGATTTAAACATTCAAAATCTGGGCATCATTCAAAACTTAAGCTTGTATAGCAATTCTCAGATGAATGAAATATACCCAACTTACAAGACCCAAGAGTCAGGAGCCAGAATATATAATTATCCTAACTCCTGGATTCCTGGCTTCTGACTCTCAAATCAAACGCATATTGCACTCGACTGAGAATCGCTATAGTTTTAACTAGAGTCTTCGCCCAAGAATCGATGCCTAGGGCATTAGCGAGTACTCGTCCAAAGGGCGACGCTAAGAGCATTAGTGCAGCGTTAGCGAGTCCTCTCCCAAGGGGAGACGCTAAGAGCGAACGAGCGTCACGAGCGTCATAAGTACCGAAATCCCTCACCATACTTTTATGTTGGTGGCGGGACGGCAGCTCTTAGGGAAACCTCAAAACGGCTTTTATTTTTCTGGATTAGTAGAGTCTTGTCTTTGTTGCCTCACTTCGTTCAACTTTCGTATTAGTTTTTGGCTAGATTCCACAGAGGGCGACAGCTGAGTGCTATTAGCTGTTGGTGTAGACAGTGGTTTAGCATTGCTTGTCGGCGCAGGTACTGGCTGCTCGTTTCTAATTCGCAGTGTTGGTAATGGTTTAACACTAGCTGCTGGTGCTGGCGTTGGCTGATTTCCAGTAACTGGCGTAGACAACGGTTTAGGAATCACTACAGCTGGCGTTTGCTCTTGAGTAGTTCCAGCAGAGTTATTACCATAGTTTTGGAAACGCAGACTAAATGGATAACGGTTAGTCTGCTTATCTCCCTTGGGAGCCTTGGTATTGAAATATTCTCTCGCCTTTAGTTGTAAGTCAGGGGTAACTGACTTGTCCTGAAACTTGATATCTAAGACTTTACCTTCGGGATCTACTACTAAATAACCCAAGACCGTACCTTCAATACCTGGTTTGTTTGTAGAGATTGTGTCGCGGATAACTGCTTTTTCTTGCGAATTGGGGTACTCTCTCTGGACTGCTTTTCTCAGATTTTCGTAAGAGGTTACCTGTGCGACGATCGCCTGTTCTGTTCCTTTAGTAGGCGAATTAGGTATCCTACTAGATGTAATTCCAGACTGCCTATTAATATTTTCACTTGCCAGGATCAAGTTATCTCCAGCCTTGGGAATTTGTCCAATAGGGGCTACTTGTGGCTGGTTTTGAGCAACTTTGGATGCACCATTCCCGGATTGCGCTGTTTGTGGAGTAATGTTACTGTTTGCCGTTGTCATAGGTGGAGTAACAGAAGGGCTGGGAGACTGGGCATTCAGCAAATCATTGGGTATTGTAGCTGGAGATACTTTCGGCAATGAATCTACAGGTAGGGGTTTGGATTCTCCTAATGCTATTTCCTTTTGACTAAAATTAGGAATTGGCGCAGTGAATTTTTTATTCGCAGCATTGAAACCAGACGTATCAAATCCGAAATCATCTTTGGGAACTCGCTGCAAAGACTGTCCTTTGGATGAGGAATAAATACGATAGTTATTAGGCGTTGTGGCAATTGGTGGCGGGATCAGTTGCGTATACGCAGGTGGTGACGGAGGCAATACAATTGATTGGGCATCCAGATTAGGAGGAACTGGCTGTTGTAGAGGTAGTTGAGATTGTTGCGGTAGTTGCAACTGTTGAGGTAGTTGTAGTTGTTGCGGTAGTTGCGGTTGCAGAGCAACTTGATTGCTACCTG
The DNA here is from genome assembly GCA_003326215.1 of Nostoc minutum NIES-26. Taxonomy (GTDB): domain Bacteria; phylum Cyanobacteriota; class Cyanobacteriia; order Cyanobacteriales; family Nostocaceae; genus Dendronalium; species Dendronalium minutum. Next base: position 85,699 of record LXQD01000153.1, read on the forward strand.
GAGTTTGCGGCAGACGGTTTTGGTCAGCTTGACTTAATTCCAAAATTCCTACCGATTTTGCTGATGCTGATTCTTTAGGTTTGCTAGAATCTACAGGCATCAATGGCACAATCAACGCAATAGCACCGTGGATACCAAGAGATGCTATAGCTGCTATCCCAGTTGGCTGGCTTAAGACTTCTGGTATATTTTTTAACAAGGAGACGTAAGACATAGCTGTTATCGTTCACTCGGCTCAATTGCAGTTAACACAAGGGAATTTATCTTTGTTGCAATAGTTGCGCCCTCTTAAAAATAATAACTTCCTGTGCTGGCACTCAAAACGGCAACATTGTATTTTTTTGAAGTTTTTATTTTAATAAGGCAGTATTGCGCTTTTGAATTGCATTTGCTGATGTAGCTCCTGGAAACGATCGCTTTTAATTTTTATGAGGAGATGCACAACAAAAACTGAAACCTAGAGTAGTTGTTAGTTATAGCGATCGCGTCAGTCTTAAGACATAGACTACGCCTACTCAAGTTATCTGTTTGAGTAACCAACTACTTTTCAGTCACTTAGGGTTTTGTAATATATTTCCAGACGCTCGTAACACAGAAAGGACTTTGAGTTCAGAGTACCACATCACCCTAGTGGCAAACTGTAGCTAACTTTGCTCTTTTTTTAAGATGCGGAACTAACACCTCAAAAGAAAATATTTTTTCTTTTTACCTTTTTATTTTTTAATTCCCAATACTCAGTCCTCAACCTCCAAAGATGCCATTACCCACCGTTATTTTACCTGGATATTTAGAAAGTGCGATCGCCTATCGTCAATTAGAACAATCTCTCAAAGAGTTGGGGTTTCCTACGATTACAGTACCGCTGCGACGGCGTGACTGGATACCTACTCTCGGTGGAAGACCAGTAACGCCAATTTTGTGGAAACTCGATCGCACAGTCAAACAGATATTACAAGAATGTAACGCTGCTCAAATCAACTTGATTGGTCACTCAGCAGGAGGCTGGATTTCCCGTATTTACCTGGGAGAAAAACCTTATGTAGCACGTGGTGAACTGAAACCATCCCTCTGGAGAGCTCACCCCTTTGTTGCTACTCTGATCGCTCTAGGTACACCCCATATCAGCCAAGAACGCTGGACGCGCTCAACTCTAGATTTTGTTAACAATAATTACCCTGGAGCTTTTTACCAAAATGTCCGTTACGTTTGTGTTGCAGGCAAAAGCATTTTTGGAGCTAGGCGGCGCGGCAGCTGGCTAGCTTACAGCAGTTATCAATTAACCTGTGGCACTGGTAACACTTGGGGAGATGGCATCACACCTATTGCCGCTGCTCATTTAGAAGGTGCTGAAAATCTTGTGATTGAAGGTGTCAGGCACTCTCCCAGAAGTCCTGGAACTTGGTATGGCTCACCAGAACCATTAAAAACTTGGGCACAATATTTACTTTAAAAAACTTTATTTTTATAAAAAATAAAAAGACTTAACTTTTCTTAGTTAAAATTGTAATAAAAATACATTATTAGTTAAAAAATTTAAGAGGAGTCAGCCATGCAAAGCACTGAGTTCGATAGGATTTTGCGGCGACTAACGACTGTACTCTCAGTCGTCATTCTTACCTTGTGTTTAATTTATGTTTCTACCGGAGTTTTACTGTCTTTTTACTACGAACCAACAGCAGGTGGCGCTTATCATTCATTGATAATGATTGATACAGAGGTAACTTATGGGTGGCTGTTCCACAGAGCACACGATATTGCTGGTAACGCAGTAATTGCGATCGCCCTCATTCAGATTGTGGCAATGTTTTTAAGTCGGCAATTTAGCAAGAGTTGGCTGATTGCTTGGGTGAGCGGGATTTTATTTACCCTAAATGCGATCGCTCTAGATTGGACAGCGATGATTTTATCTTGGGATCAAGAAGGATACTGGCGTTTTAACATTGAGCTAGGAAATATTGAAGCAATTCCTTTGATTGGTTCCCAACTGCGAGACATCTTAATAGGCGGTGGAGCAATCAGCAGCGTTACTGTCCAACACATGTACAGCATACACAACTACCTGATTTCCATTGCTGCCATTCTTTTGGCTGTAGTGCATTTATCAGCATTACTGTGGCAGGAAAAAGAAATGTATCAAGAAGCGCCCAAAAAAGTTCTGAGTGCTGAGTAGAGACGCGATTAATCGCGTCTGTACAAGAGTGAGGATTTAATAATTTTCCCCCTTCTTTGCTTGCCCTCTTCCTCACCCACCAGGAACATCACTAACGGAAAGTTGAGCCAACTTGGCTAGAGGCACTTCTTCCAATTCCGGTAACCTTTCTAGAGACAAAGGAGTAGACTGGCTAGCGCCAGATAAACGTTTTAAAAGGTTAGGTCTGGGGTCATATAGTAAGTAGATAATCCGATCGCCTACTTCCCACTCTTGGTTTGCTGGCATTATCTGTAAGCGTTCTTCTCGTTCTACCAACAAAGGTGCTAGCACCCCAGCCCGAATCTTTTCCTGGATACGATCTAGTTGATTAGAAAATTCAACTTCATCCAGTGTGGTTGTGCCTAACTTGACCCGCCCATCATTGAGGTACTCGTTCCAAGTCTTAATTGCTAAATCTGTAGCAAAAGCTTGATTAACCTTATTATTTGAACCTACAGCCGCTTGTGGATCGCGAGGAAAAACCGCTAAGACACGCGGCGGATGAAATTCCTCAGCAGCCCGTTGAGCTAAGACAAAATTTACCTCACCATTACTCGTCATCGCCAAAAAAGTGCCCATAGAAGCAAGCCCCGCTTCTTCCAAAACAGCAGCATCAAGGGCACTGCTGGATATCACACGCAGATTTTGAGCTTCTGCTTGAGAAAAACATTCTGGGTCAGTATCAATCATGACGACGTTTTCTCCCCGTTCTTGAAAGAATCGGGCAATTAACAGACTCAAGGGATTACAACCTACAATTACTGCTCCAGTAGCTTCTTTAGAAGTGATTTGTAGCCAGTTAGCAACCCAGCCAGCTGTTAACCCTTGACAGACAACTGTCATGATAATCGTCAAAAAGACTAGAGCCTTGATGGCATCACCACCGTTAATGCCTCGCTGTGTGAGTAAAATTGCAAATAAAGAAGCAACAGAGGCAGAAACAATTCCTCTAGGAGCAACCCAGCTTAAAAACAATTTTTGTCGCCAATTGAGATCGCTGTTCCAGGTACACAATAGGATGTTAATCGGGCGAACGACAAACATCAGTACTAAAACGGTAAATAAACTGCCCCAACCCAAGGCAAACACACTAGCGATTGATAAGTCCGCTGCTAGCAGGATGAATAATACAGAAACGCTGAGAATTGTTAACTGACCTTTAAAGCTTCGCAATAGGCGTTCTTCTGGCACCGAGGAATTGGCAAATACCGCTCCTGCAACTACTGTTGTCATCACACCCGATTCACTGCGGATCGTTTGCGCCCAACAAAACAAACCCCAAAGTATTGCCAGCACTACTAAGTTTTTTAACTCGAATGACAGAAAATGAGCGCGTTTGAAAATCAAGCTCATCAAATAGCCGCCTATTCCACCAATTGCTCCACCAATTCCCAAACGCATAAGTAACCCGATAATGGCGTTAATGGGATCGGTATCGCCATTCATAATGGTGTCAAGAACAACGAAGGCAAGGATAGCTCCCACTGGATCGATTAAAACCCCTTCCCCTTCCAAAAGCGTTGCCACTTGTCGATCCACATTGATTTGTTTAAGCAGAGGACTGACCACAGTTGGCCCTGTCACCACAACTATAGAAGCATAGAGAAAAGCTATATTCCAAGGAAATTCACCCAACCAGTGAGCTGCCATGCTACCGCCAAGCAGTGTGATTAGCGTTCCCAAGGTGACGAGTAATTGCAGGCTAACAGAAACTCTACCCAACTCTCGCAGATCCAAGTTGAGTCCGCCTTCAAATAAAATTATTGCCGTCGCTAGAGCAACAATGACTTCTAGTCCTGTGCCTAGCAAGTGGGGGTGCAAAAACCCAATGCCATCAGAACCAAGCAGAATGCCTATTAGCAGCAACAACACAATACTAGGTACGCGCAAGTATGCAGCCAGCACTTGGGCGCTAATCCCTGCAAAAACAGCGATCGCCATCTGTAGGGTGATTTCAAAAGATGCTTCCATGTTGTAGATTTTGAGCGATATATTTCAAAATCTTTTGTAAAGAAGAGTAAATATTACCTCTAAAGGGTACAACATCACACCCTTTGTCTTTGCTAAATTCAAACTTTTTTTCATACTTAGTTATTTATAATACTCGATTTTGCTAGCTCGGAAGAAATAGCGGTGTCTAGGTAGAAAGTAAAAGCACTCTTTTAGATACGTGGTATCAACCCAAGATAGCGAAGTATATTTGAGTTTGCAATTATCTAAAAATCATAGTCAAAGAGATAGCAGTCCTATGTCAGTTATCAAAAAAGAAGTGCTGACAATCAACAGGAGTTAGTGCTTTGGCAAGATACTGTGTTAAGTTGATTTCCAAGGTACTCTATGGGCAGCTTTGGCGACTTGTAGACGCACTCTGCGCGGTTTTCCGCAAGGGTATCAACTGGTGTTCAACAAACAGTCCATACGCGAGATTTCACAAATAATTTAGGGCTACTATGTATGTCTTTCGCTGTGCCCCCACAGTTTCAGTTCAAAGACGAGAGCTTATTTGATTCTGATGGCGATCGCTTTTATCAACAACGTGTTGAACTTCCACTCAAACTTTCTTGGCAAAAGCTGTTGACATCAGCGGGAAAATTCGTTAACTTATATAAGGTCTGAGTCTGATGCCCCCATCGTCTAGAGGCCTAGGACACCTCCCTTTCACGGAGGTAACGGGGATTCGAATTCCCCTGGGGGTACTTAAAAAATGAAAAATAAATCAAAAAGCAGAGTAATATTTGTTTATGAGAACTTAGCCTTCACCTCAAGAAGATTTTTGAAGCAAAGGCAGATAAACATTAGGAATTTTGATTAGCTAATTGCTCAACACGTTGGTGAATAGCTAAAAGATTTAAACGCAAATCTTTGCTGAGGCGACGTTCAATAATTGTCACTGGCATGGTGAGTTTCGGCCAGATTTGGATGGTATAGCAGAGATTAGTTCCGATACACTCACCGAGGAAATAAGGCTCTAGATACCAGCTACCAGAAAAGCCTTTAAAATCTCCCTCTACCATCTGGAAATTAATTTCTTTGGGGAAATTTTCTACCAAATCCAAAACCACACGCGCACAAAAGTTGAAATTGAGTAAGCGCTGAGAACCGATTTGTTCGAGTCGAATACCACCTTTAGGATGCTCAAGCAGACGACTTTTGGCTAGGTTGGGTATAAAGTCAGCTAAGGCTTCATAATCTGTAAGCACCCTCCAGATTGGTTCAACTGGTTGGGGAATTTGCACCTTAGCAGTAATTTGCCGCTGTCGCTCTGCTATTTTCTCAATTTCAACTGCTACAGATGGCAAATTATTTACATTAGCAGCCAAATTGTCTTCTAGGTTTGTGTCCTCACCAGCGGCGATGAGAGCGAGATCCTCTGTGGTGTTGTATTGTTCAGTCACTTTCGCCAATTATGGTTTACTTTCGTCAGAAAATTGAGGCAGAGTGAGAGTGAAGCAAATTTTGCTCAGTTGGGAATCTAAGATGGGAATACTTTCAACGGAAATTGACCCGTTGAGATGCTGTACTAAGGACTTAACTAAAGCAAGTCCCAAGCCAGTCCCAGGTGTCCAGCGTCCTCCTTTACCGCGACGGAACCTATCAAAAATGTAGGTCGCCTCTTCTTCTGAGATGCCACGTCCTGTGTTAGTCACTTTAATCATAACTCGATCGGCAAGTTGCTCAACTTGGTGAGTGGCTTCCAAGTGAACGATACTGTCACGTTCCGAGTATGTAGATGCGTTATTTAATAATTCTTGAAGGATGCGGTCAAAACTTTCTAGTTCAGTTTGTAGTTTTAACGGCTCTTGTGGTAAATCTACGGTTATGCTTAATCCTTTATCTACCAGTCTTCTCTCAAAGGATGACCCTAACTCCTGAATTTTAGTATTTAAATCAATAATTTCAAACTGAGGAGATTCTTGGTGAGACTCTAATTTTTGTAGTGTCAACAAGTCATTAATTAAATTTATTTCTTTAGTACATTCTTGCTCTAGGATATTCAGGTATGTGGACTGACGCTCTGGTGTGACTCCCGGCCGACGTAAATTTTTGATCGACATCAGCATATTTGTCAGCGGGTAGCGCAGGCGATCGCTCATATTGCTCAGAAACTCGTCTTTGAGTTCGTTAAGTTCCCGCAGCTGCTCTACATATTGCCGTGTTCTTTCATGCAATTTTGCTTGGAGTTCCAGACTGCTTTTGAGTTTTGCCGTCCGCTCATCTACCACAGTTTGTACCTGCCGCAATGTCTGTGACTGAATTATGGCATTGCTCACTTGGGCACAGACCATTTCCACAAGATTTAATTCTGCTACTTGCCAACTGCGAGCAACAGCTTGCTGTAGTACTAGGAATCCTAAAACTTTGCCTTGATTTTCTAATGGCATTAACAATACCGCAGGCAATGCCTCAACTGCAAACAAGGGTGCAACTGTCGATGTATCCTGTAAGTCTGTATAGTCATTAATGATTACTGGTTTTCCAGAATCTGTGAACACACGCTGGCATAAACCACAATCTGCAAGTGAAAATGACTTCTCTAAGCTGTCTGGTCTACTAGTAGTACTAGTTTGTGATTCCCGATTCCATTCGCCAACAACAGTAGCTTTGGCATTAGGAATTTGTTTTTTGGATTGAATCCTAAATAGGGGATCTGTATATTTCAGGAGTATGAGCAAACCCCGATCTGCTTGTAGAGATTCGGCAGTAGAAGCGATCGCCAACTGGAGCATTTGATTGATCTCCAAGTTAGTACGACTGAGTATTGTCAATTGCTTGATCAAGCTTTGATGTTGGTTGGTCTTTTGCAAATACTGCTGTTGAGTAGCAATCAACTGTGCTTGTGCCACTTGAGAGAAAGCGATCGCGCAAGACGACTCCACCGCTTTTAGGAGTTGTTTTTCTGACTCACTCCAGTCATGGGGTTGGAACTTGATCAGACTAATCACCCCATTATTTTTTCCTGCGAAACGGGTAGGAATAGCTAACACAGCTTTGATCGGCAATGGTAAGTATTGACATCCAACTACCAAACTGTTTTGAATCGTTGAAATATCTTCAATAGTTAAAGTTTCAGCTCCACATTGCAATACTCGCCAGTCCATCAGCAACTGTTCCATCGGGAACATCTCGTTAAGGTGCGGCATTCCTAGATATTCATTAGAACACCAGTTAGCAGTAGTTGGTTCGACTGATGCTTCATCCGTAACTGTAACTAGGCAGCAATCAACTTGAGAGGCAACTCCCAACAATTGGGCAATCTCTTGCAGCATCAGTGCCGTTGCTGACGTATTGGCAATGATGTGGTTAATCTTTTGTGCCAACTGGTGGGCTAGTTCTTCCTGATGCTGCATCAGCTTGACTGGGTATGGTTGTAGTCGCTCTAGGTCATCCGGGCACTGTGGCGGCAGTGATAAATGATTTTTCATTCCTGGCACGCTCTTAGATAATGACCCCATTTATTTTGCACCCAACTTCTTGGCATATTCTTCATTTTTAGTGGTGTTGTTCCACCTGAGGAATTACAAATCTTTGTATTAAGACTTTGCTTTTACCTGTTGTAGCCTTTTTTTATATAGATGACCAAGATATTGGTATATTAAACCAATTTATACATAGGTATTAAAATATTCAAAATACATTAAAGTGCTTCAGCCAACTCATCTTTGGGTGGCTTATGCAGACTTGATTTACTAACTTTGGCCTAGAATACCCTGTCTGTAACTATACATAAACCGTAATTCTTCTGTAATTGAGGCAGCAAGTTCAAAAATTTTTCAGTGCTACTACTGAGGTATTTCTATAATTTTAGTATTATTTTTGGCATTGATTTTTATAAAGCAAGCTAATCTTCTATTTGATTTGCTAAACGTTAAATACTATTACAGCAGAATTACAGTAAAAATGTGGATACCTGACCGAGTAGCGCAGCAAATTATCTGCGATCTTGTTGTCTAACCTTATTCTCTACAATCATTTACTTATTAGTCCGATGTTTTTCATCTGTCAAGTGCCGTTACACAGTAAGGCAAGGAGATAGGATGATGGAGATATGAGGGGATAGGGAACAAACCTTTACTGCAACTGGGGGTTTGTCACAAATATGCCCTATTTCTTTGTTGCAATGTCCAAAAGAATAAATCTTTTTTCTTTTCCATATATAAGCACTATAGTATAACTTTTTTTAAATTAATTTTAAAACAAAATAAATAACACTAAATTATGAATACAGCCCAGTTACTAACCAGGGCAACTGAGCTGCATTCACTTGAATATAAGGCTATCCAGCCAGACTCTCGACACTCAAAGGAACCATATCGCCATTCCTTGTCAGTCCTAGCAACATCGGTTGTTGGGGTTGAATTAGTTGACCTGTTAGTACACAACGTTCTTCTTGCTGAGCAGTAGCAGCTATACTAGCTCGAATATCGGCTCGTGAAAATCGGGGTTTCCACTCACCTGATTTTTGTTGAACATAATTCCAGAGAATATCTCGGATCAGGGCTTGATACCCTTGATTACCTGCTATCTCTTTGAGTTTCTCTTTGAGTTCTCGCTCTAGGCGAATGCTGGTAACTTCCATGTCAGTGGTTGGGGTGCGAGCGATTGTATGCATAACTTTTTCTCCTTAAAGTATGGACAGGATAGTAATACAAGTGTAGTATGTTTAAAGGAATGTTCAATAGGTGAAATTTTCTGTGATATCCATTTACCCCATCTCTACTTCTTTGCTTGCTACCAACTGCCGAGCCAGTTGGGAATCAGCAGCTGCGGGAGTGGAGTATTTATTTATGGGCGATGGGAGCCAAATCCATCGGCAACTCACAGAGGGTAATTATGATTTTAGATATCTCAACATTGGCGCGCTGAATGTAAAACCACAACTATATGAAAGAAGCGGGAGGTACAGACGAAGGAATACTGTACCGATATAAGACCAGAAAATATTTCGGTCAATTTCTAACCCCCGCTTCACCTGAGCCAGAAGCGGGGGTTTCTTTATAAGGAGTGAAGCTGTGACGACATCTTCGATACGCTGCGCGAAATTAATGCAAGTGTTAGAGCAATCTATGGTGGTTTTTTCGCAAAATTACTTGCCATTGTGTCAGGTTAATATCAAGCAAGCAATTGTATTGTTAATAACAAACAAGGCTGAAGCGTTAGGTTTCCTGACGCAAAGCGGATGGTAAGTTCACTCACCTAGCTTACTAATAGATGTACCAAAACATATTCACTTGAAAATTGCTTCTAGTGAGCGTATGTGAAAAGTTCCGCCAGTCAATCGGCGGGAAGTGTTGCCGCAAGACTATTACAGTTGCCAATATTGCAACAGTAGCAAATATCTAACACTAGATCGTGTGGTTTTGCGAGCTTAAAGGCGGCTCACACACTTGGGATAACTTAGTCACAGCTTGTGAAAGATGTAACTCCCGTAAAGACGACCGTACCCTATTTGAAGCTGGTATGCAACTGCAAAAAGCGCTAAAGGCATTAGTCTACCAGGCGATTTCTTTGGCCGAACAGTTCTGGATAAATGTGCAAGCAAACCTGGAATAACAGGAGAGCATAAGGAATGCTGAAATTAACTTATACCGAAGGGAGCTTTTATTTAGAGTGTCTCACTCAGTCGCTAGAGGAATGGGTGGCACAGCGAGTGATTTTGGCACTGCGAGTTGGGCAAAGTCTGTGCATTGAACCTAGCACTGCTTCCTTTTTGCTGCCTGTTGATTTACCAGGGGTAGATTTGCTCAAGGCTGAGGTGAAACGAGATGACAGCGAAATCATTGCTCTGTGTGCTTGCGATGTTGAGTATCTAGAAGTCACCCTGCGGGGTTCTTGGCTATCAGATGGTTCTGAGGATGCTGAGGGTGTGTTTGTCACCACGATGAGCAATTCGCCTAACGGCGACAGCTTTGCTTCACGCGCTGAGTTCTTGTTACACAAACTTTGGCAGGAGGCGCAAGCTTGCGCTTCTGTCATGAGCGAATAAACAAAAGAGTAAGGTGAGTCTAACTCTCACCCTTTATGGCCCTATTTTTAGTAGTTCGGGAATTGTCACGAATCGGTAGCCTTGTTGTTTAAGTCCGGTGATGATTTGTGGCAAAGCCTTTACGGTTCTTTGGCGATCGCCGCCACCATCGTGCATTAAAACAATGGCACCAGGTTTTGCACCTTTGAGAACATTGTTCACAAATGCTTGCGGTTTGGCGCGAGGATCGGTATCAGCTGAAGTTAGCGACCACATAACTACAGTTTTTTTCTGAGTTTTAGCGTAAGCAGCTAGTCCGTTGTTTAAAACGCCTCCAGGCGGACGAAACAAATAAGTTTTCACTCCTGTGGTTTTGTAAATTAGGTCGGCTGTGCGTTCAATTTCACTTTTGGCTGTGGCTTCGTCCATATGCCGATACCAATGATGCCAAGTATGGTTGCCGATCGCATGTCCCTCGGTTATCTCTCGCTTGGCAAGTTCGGGATTAGCTTGTAAGGCTTGTCCTACCCAAAAGAATGTCGCTTTCACATCATTTTGCTTGAGGATATCCAGCATTTGTGAGGTTGTGTTTTGCCAAGGGCCATCATCAATAGTTAGGGCAATAACTTTTTCATTGCTACCAGGATGCACCTGATAAACTGTTTTTCCCTGAAATTTATTTGGTGCAGCAAAAGATAGGTTTCCTACTTTGGCTGATGGTAATAATTGGGAATTGTCTTTGCTGTTCGCTGGATAATCTGGAATTTGTAGAGTGTGGAGTTGACTTGTTAGCACGTCAGTCTTCAATTGTAGAAGCTTGCTTGGTGTAATACTACAAGCTGTTACAGAAAAGGCGATCGCCACAATACCAAATATCCTTTGTCGCTCAAGGTTGTCGTTTGTCACATCAGGTTTCCAAAAACTCGCTCGATCATAAGCTGTAGTTTTGCTTTTTAAAGAGATTAATAGCCTATATCTTTAGCCAGGAAGCATTTTCAGACAATTTCAAAAAAATTTTCTAGAACCCCTTGACATCTTTTGTAGTATTTATGTAGTATAAATGTAGTGAAGCGAGAGACAAAGCTTCTCAAGGATTAAAGTCATGTTCTACATACAAGTAGTGCAGGAACGCAGGGGTCGCAAAGCTCCATCTACTTCCAAACCATCTGAAGTAGAAGCAAGAAACAAAAAAAGTTCTAAATTTGCAAAGGCAAAAACAACCGAATACATCAGTAATACACAACAGGTTTATTACTTAGAGCGTCGGTTATTTTGCTAACAGTTTCTAATAGTTAAAAGTAATTTTTCCGAACCTTGAAAACTAAATAAGAAATGGGCAAGTTCACCAACAATCTGTGCCTAAAAGCCTAAAAATTGGGCACAGATATCAAACATGGGGGTATAGCTCAACTGGTTAGAGCGATCGCCTGTCGAGCGATAGGTTGCGAGTTCAAGTCTCGTTACTCCCGTGTAGCCTTGTGGACGACTAGATAAGTCACTGTGCCTCTCAAGCACAGAGAAGCGGGTGCAACTCCCGTCGAGGCTCCCAAATGGCTGAGTAGCCAAGTGGTCGAAGGCATTGGTCTGCAAAACCGACATCGTGAGTTCAAATCTCACCTCAGCCTTTGGTGCGATCGCAGCGTAGCTTAACTAGCAAAGCACCAGGTTCATACCCTGGTTGATGTGGGTGCAAATCCCACCGCTGCCACCAATGCAGGGATGGTGTAACGGCAACACCTCGTGACTCCAAATCCGATGTTCTAGGTTCAAATCCTAGTCCCTGCGTCAATTATGCCCCCGTGGACGAACGGTTTAAGTCGCTGTTCTTTCAAAGCAGAGATTGCGGGTTCAAATCCCGTCGGAGGAATTATTTTGGGTCGGTGGCCGAGTCTGGTTGAAAGCGACAGTCTGTAAAACTGTTCTATTTTGCGCGCAGGTTCAAATCCTGCTCGACCCACTGTGGAGAGGTGGCTGAGTGGCTAAAAGCATCCTCCTGCTAAGAGGAAACGGGTAGTTAATATCCGTCGCAGGTTCAAATCCTGTCCTCTCCGCCTTGAGAGCGTGGTGTAACTGGATAACATCTCAGTCTACGAAACTGAAGACGTGAGGGTTCAAATCCCTCCGCTCTCGTTAGATGGGAGAGATGCTGGAGTGGCTGATTCAGGTCGAATTAAACCAGTCCACTGGGTAAGACCCATCTCTCCTCTTTAATCCCCCGGTAGCTCAGTTGGTAGTTAGCGCCTGTCTGAAAAACAGGAGGTCGTCGGTTCGATTCCGACCTGGGGGGCTGCGTTGCCTCATAGCTCAATGGCAGAGCCAGCGGCTGTTAACCGCGAGGTTGTAGGTTCAAGTCCTACTGAGGCAGCCATTTATTTCATTGCCGGGTGGACGAATTGGTAAGTCGCATCGCTCTGAACGATGAGGTTGCAGGTTCAAACCCTGCCCTGGCAACCATTTATTGCCTTGTGGTGTAATGGCAACATTTCTGAATTTGGATCAGAAGTTCTAGGTACTCTTCGAGAAGCCGCTCTTCGAGCGTCTACGAGTCCTAGCGAGGCAGCCAATTTATTTATGCTCCTGTAGCCCAACTGGAAGAGGCTGCCGTCTCAAAAACGGTAAGTTGTGGGTACCCTTCGGGAAGTCACCCTAGGGGGCGTCTACGATTCCCACCAGGAGTACCAAATTTAAAACTTAAATCTAAAACTTGCTCCTGTAGCCCAATTGGAAGAGGCGGCAGACTTAAAATCTGTTTGATTGTGGGTTCGAGTCCCACCAGGAGTACCAACGGGGTGTAGCGCAGCTTGGTAGCGCGCCTGCTTTGGGAGCAGGATGTCGCGGGTTCAAATCCTGCCACTCCGATCTGCCCCTGTGACGGAACTGGCATACGTGCTGGAATCAGAGTCCAGATTTTGCAGGTTCAAATCCTGTCAGGGGTACTAAGCTCTCGTGGCGGAATGGAAGACGCACTAGACCGAGGATCTAGTTTTTGCAGGTACCCTTCGGGAAGCCGCTTCGCGTCTACAAATCCTGTCGGGAGTATCAAAATATCTGGGTGTGGCGCAGTTGGGAGCGCAGGAGTTTCGGGAACTCAAGGTCGTAGGTTCAATTCCTACCACTCAGATTTTGCCCTTGTAGCCCAACGGAAGAGGCGCTTCGCTTAGAACGAAGAGGTTGCTGGTTCAAATCCAGTCAGGGGTATTTGGTGATTTTGCGGGGATGAAGCAAGAGTGGCTTGGAGGTCTCATAAGCCTCATATCAGCAGGTGCAATTCCTGCCCCCGTTACCAAAAACAGTGCTGGTGTAGCTCAATTGGCAGAGCAACTGACTTGTAATCAGTAGGTTGCAGGTTCAATTCCTGTTACCAGCTTCAGAATGCGGGTGTGATGTAACGGTAGCATGAGACGTTTCCACCGTCTTCGTGCGAGTTCAAATCTCGCCGTCCGCTCTGATTTTTGCGGGTGTGATGTAGTCGGTAGCATCTGAGTGCGCCACATTCAGTGTGCGAGTTCAAGTCTCGCCACTCGCTTACGTAGTCCTGTAGCTTCAACGGTAGAGCAATTGCCCTACAAATAAAGGGTTGCAGGTACCCTTCGGGAAGCCGCTACTCTTCGAGAACGCTTCGCGAACGCGTCTACGATTCCTGCCAGGACTACCAAATATTGGGAGTGTAGCTCAATGGAATAGAGCTTCGAGCTTCTACCTCGAAAGTTGTGGGTTCGAGTCCTACCACTCCCGCTTATGGGTCTGTAGCTTAATTGGTAAAGCGTCTAACTGGCTGTTAGAAAGTTGTCGGTTCGATTCCGACCAGTATCCACCGAATATGGGGTCATAGCTCAGTTTGCTAGAGCGCCTGCCTTGCAAGCAGGAGGTCATGGGTTCAATTCCCATTGATTCCACTGATGGTGTCTGAAGCCAAAGTGGTCGAGGCGCTGGTTTGTGGAACCAGTTATAGCGGGTTCAACTCCCGTCAGGCACCCCTGAATGGAAGATGCTGCTGAATGGACGGCAACTGGTCTTGAAAACCAGGGTATGGGTAACTGTAGGGGTTCGATTCCTCCATCTTCCGCCTATCCACCTGAAGCCGAAAAGCGAGGCGCTGTGCTGATAACGCAGAGATAGGAGGGGCAGTACCTCTCTGGTGGATTAACAACTCAACTGTTGTGGTTCGACTTTATCTAGAATCCCCAGTAACTGAGGTTGTACCGGAATGTAACAACCTTCCGTAAGTCAGATAACTTAGATTGCCACGGTAGCGAACGCACTTTTATGAAGTTACAAAGTTTAAGGTAGGTTCGGAGTGGTGATAGCGCCTAGATGTAAATTGCCACTATGTCAAACTTAACTAACTGAGGTTATAGCAGGCAACACACAGTATTTTAGCTATTACTTGCCTGTTACAATAGCTTTGAATTACAAGTGTAAAGTCCTATTTCGTTAGGCACTCTTGAGAATCGTTCTGTGCGATGCTTTCATGATAATTCTCTATTATAATCTAACCTTTTCTCATTAACAACAAATAAAATCACTCCTATTTATTAAAAACAGGGGTGATTTATAATTTTTTACTAATGCTAAAGCATCTTGAAACTGTATAAACCGTCATAGCTCCTGAAGATTCTACCTAGACTAATCTAAACTATTCTATAATCTTCTTCACTTCATCTTTGATGTTTTCTGTAGTATGAATAACTTGAGCTTCAGCTTGCTTGTCTTGTCCTTTTACCTTGTCTGCTGGATTACCAGTTACTTCCCCAACTACTTCTTGAACTTTACCTTCGATGTTTTTTGCAGTAGCTTCTACTCTTTTTTCGATACTCATAGTTTTATATTTTACCTTTAGTTATTGAAAAATTTTACCCAAAAACAAAATATCAGTAAAGTAAATTTTTTATATCTATAATTGGACGTATTAAATTTTCAAGCATCTAACAACTTAAGATAGATGCGTTATAAAATGGTAAGATATCTTTAAAAGCAAACGTTTAATTAAGCAAGTTTTATACTTACAATCATTATCTTCAGGTTCTGCTTTACAGTACGTGTCTATGCGTTCTTTGCAGTAGCCTGGGGCAAGCCCCTGCGCGTCTACGTTAACAAAAGGCAAATTTCATTTACAAGGAAAACATCAAAGTGGCAACAAAGTATAAGAAAAATGTCTGGGCGAGAGAGATAAATGACATTATTCGGGGTGCTTGTGGAGGTTTTTTATTTGGAATACCGTTGCTTTATACTATGGAGGTTTGGTGGATTGGCTCACTCGCCGAACCGAGACAAATAATGACGGCGATCGCATTAATGTTTATCGCGGTTTTCTTACTCAACCAGACAGAAGGCTTTCGTAAACGTAGACGTAATTTGCGAAATTATGAAGCACTAATAGATACAGTAGAAGCAATCGCGATCGGTCTAGTTTGTTCTACCTTGGTGCTACTGTTATTGCGAGAATTAACATTTGAAACTTCTCTCAGAGAAATCTTAGGTAAAATTATTTTTGAAAGTGTACCCTTTACCCTTGGTGTAGCATTAGCCAACCAATTCTTAGGAGACACCAGTAACACTAATGCTGAAGTACAAGCAAGTTATCAGGCAAATACCGCCAAGCACAATCAGAGCGAGTTACATGCCACCCTTTCTGACATGGGTGCAACCCTAATTGGTGCAACTGTAATTGCATTTAACATTGCCCCAACTGATGAAATTCCCATGCTAGCAGCCGCTGTTTCACCACCTTGGCTTTTGGCAATTATCGCCGCATCTTTGGTGATATCCTATGGGATTGTATTTCAGGCAGGCTTTTCAGACCAGCAAAAACGCAGACAGCAGCAAGGAATTTTCCAACGACCATCAAGCGAGACTATTATGTCTTACTTATTATCCTTACTAGCAGGTGCTTTTATGCTGTGGTTCTTTCAAAAGATAACTTTTGACGATCCTTGGACGATGTGGTTAGAGCATACTTTAGTGCTGGGTTTACCTGCAACTATTGGTGGTGCAGCTGGTAGATTAGCAATATGACTAAAACACAAGAACAAAAACCAGAGCGATCGCCTGCGGAGTGGGTAACATTCAGCACTGCCTCATTCATCCTAGCAGTAATTGTAGGATTAGTAATCTACACTTGGCTCGAAGATAAACATGAACCTCCAGTCCTTTCTGTCACTAACAAAAGTGTTAGAGAAATTGAGGGACAATTTTATGTTCCGTTTGAAGTCGTCAATACTGGAGGAGAAACAGCTGAGTCAGTTCAGATTATGGCTGAGTTACAGATTGACGACAAAGTAGCAGAAACAGGAGAGCAACAAATTGATTTTTTATCCCGTGGTGAAAAGGAAGAAGGTGCATTTGTCTTTAGTAAAAATCCTCGCCAAGGTAAGTTAACTCTGCGCGTTGCTAGCTATAAATCACCCTAATAATAATTGGCTCTTCATTACTTGTTATGCTAAATACCTTTGTAAATCAGCTTGAAACCATTGCTGGACAATAAGAACAGCCGTTATTGTTATCGTTTGAGACTTAGTGATGAAATTAATGCTACAGCTGCCTGTAAGGCTTGATTATTAAGGCAAGTTACGGACTTTAATTAAAAAGTCCAGCATAATACGTACCGAAGAACCTAATAATTCGTAATTAATGTACAGATAAAAATATTAAAGCAAGATTGTTTAGAAAACTTTAGCTTATTACTTACACAATACATCTTGTGTTATTTAATTAAGTGAGTAATTGTTGGTAATGGGTAATCAGTTCTACCCAATTACCAACAAACTACATTAAACGTTTACTTTAGCTTTTGACCAAACACCATTTTCATCTTCATCATAGTTTTTATGAACTGCTTCCCATGCTGCTTGTTCGGCAGTGAACTCATCACTTGTCTCGTTTAAAACGGCGTTATAGCGCTCAATGAACGTGCGTTGGGCTTCTTCAGAAAGATGCGATCGCACCTCTGGAGACAAATCCTCTGCACTGTTGCAAGGCCCGAGACAAGGGCGAGCAAATGTTTTTTCAACTGTATTAATTTCTTCGCCACCAGCACTTTCGAGTAGCAATTGAAATTCACCAACGCGATCGCTGGGAACTTCTGCCATTAATAAGAACTCGCCAGCTTGTAAGCGAGTTTGATAAATAGCGGCTTTATCTTCTGGCATTCCCCAAGCAGTCAGAGCCGATACCAAACCAGCACCTGCGCTACCTGCGATCGCGCCGCTAGTAGCTCCCAGTAACAGGGCACTAATTGGACCTGCTGCGACAATTGAACCGATAAAAGGAATAAACAGCACACCTACCCCTGTGAGTAAGCTGAGGAACGAACCAAACAAAGAGCCGAAAATTGCTCCTGTTCTCAAACCTCCCAAAATTATGTCTTTTTTAGTAATAAAGCCAGAAATTCGAGTTTCCGACTGGAAATTCCTGCCCATGACCGAAATATGATCTCTAGGCACGCCTCTGTCAAGTAAACGTCGAATAACATCATCAATCTGCTTCTGTTCTTTAAATACAGCAGAGATTGTACGTTCTGCTTTATAAGCTTTTGGCACTTGAATACTCCTTAAATCTTGCTTTTTATAGTGGATATGTAAGAAGGCAGTTGCAAGAAGATTTAATCTTCCTACAAGCTGCCCAAGGGAACTCCAAGAAAAAATTATCCCACTTGAAGTTGTTGACACCTTCGAGGTGACACTCCTGCATCACTACCGCTTGCACTAACGCCAGTCGCTTATAGGGAGCCACTGCGTTGGATAAATCTCTCGGCTTGTTCGCAGAAAGCGTTCCCGTTCGTGCAGCGCCTCTTTAGGAGAAGGGTAGCAAGTGGCGTAGAAACCCTCAAGACCCTTCGGGTGACGTTCCTGCGTCGCTAACACTGCGCTAACGCCAGTTGCTCCACTTGGGCAAGACCCAAGACCGCACTGGCTCACTATTCACAGTTAACAATTACAATGGGATATTTTTTTATTTGGAAGTCCCCAAATGTTATGACCTGGATTTATATCTATTATTGGCTACACGCCTATTGGGGTTTTGGCTTCTGCTGCTGGCTTTGTACCATTTGGCTCTACAGGTTGCCCTTCAATAAATGAACGCAGCATCCAAGCTATCTCCTCGTGCTCTTCCATGAGTCCAGTCAGAAAGTCGGCAGTCCCCTGATCGTGGAAATTTTCATCAGATTGATCCACATGCTCCCTTAAGTTGCGAACAATCTGCTCGTGATCTTCCACGAGATTAGCTACCATTTCCGTTGCAGTGGGGACATTACCAGCATGTTCTTTAATGGTGGCAATCTTGAGGAATCCTTCCATGGAACCAACTGGGTAGCCACCCAAAGCGCGAACCCTCTCTGCCAAGGCATCAATATTTAGAGTCAGTTTTTCGTAGTGTTCTTCCCAAAGCTCGTGCAGGCTGCGGAACTGAGGGCCGACCACATCCCAGTGGTACTTTTTAGTTTTTACCAACACCACATAGGAATCTGCTAAATCTTGATTCAACAGATTTATTACTCCTTGACGCTGTTCTTCTGTCAAACCAATGTTTATCGCACGCATGAATTTTTATCCCTAAGCAAACTTATTAATTAACATCCCAAATTTTTGACATAACATGCATCAACCATAGGAAATATTGTATTAACCTAACTAATTACAACTTAGGTTTATATTTATCTGTGCCTGATAACAGATAACAAACAGAGAAACTTAACAAATATCTAAGTAGAACGGCGTAAATATTTGTAGTTGGGATGAGGCAGGAGGCAGGAGGCAGAAGGCAGGAGGGAAGAGAGTTTTAGCCTTATTTATCTTTCTTAACATAGTTAGTTTTTTTCCCACCGACTTACTTAATAACTAAAATAGTAATACCAATTCAAAAAAATTTTACAATACATCAATAATCCGTAGGGCCACAAGACCTTATGCCTCTACTCATCTATTTATCGTATTTTTTTCAAACTGGTATAATCAAATATCATTGCTATATATTCTTTTAGTTCAAATAAAAACAATAGACATCTTGAACGCTACCAGCAATCAAGATGCCTACTTTGTAACAACTAAAAATCAGTTTTTGAAGTGTACTTTTAGTGAAGAGGAGTTTGTACTAATTTGCAGTTGCAACTTTAAGCTTTAGTAAATAATTGGTAATTACCTAAAGAATGTAATTCGCTTCCAATTATAACGCTAATTTTGTTTCAGACTGCCCATTAGCATTAAGTATTATTGCTTACTTATTACCTGTCACTTTTTCCAGAAAATTCTCTACTTCATCTCTGACTGAGCTTGCACCCTGTGAATTTTCAGGACGCTTCTGTTTCTCAATATCAGCAGCTCCTTGAACTTCATTAAGTCCCTCGTTTGATTTCTTTTGAACCTCTTTCAATCCAGGAGGTGGTGATTTAGCGACTTCGTCAGTTTCGCGCTGAGTTCCTAGAAGTTGTGTAGTAGCATCTTCGGGGTCACTTTTAGGGCTACTGATTGCAAAAGCCGGGACTACGCTAGACAAAAATAGCAATGCACAAGTAAAAGCCACAATTAAGAAACGCACAGGACGTAAGCTAGATAAAACAACAGTAAAAATCTTCATTTGCAATCCTCAATAACAGCGTTAACAACGCAGGACTTGTACTTCCAGAGAGAAGCCTATGCCTTTACCTGGTAAATTTGATCCATCAAATTATCAAGGTATGCTTCCATGTTTAAGTCCTTAAAAAATGAAATTCTGAAAGATATACCCTTGTATTTCCGCTTTGCATAATAAGAAATGAGAAAATACTTATCAAACATCGCGCTATACGCAGATAGTTTTCAGTAAAATTTCACCTAGTTAATATTTAAATTTAAAAGACTACCGCTTGCATCAATCTGCGGAATGAAGTTTATTCTATCTATAGTTACATTAAAATCAATCTACAGGTATATCAACTGAAGACGATCCAATTAGCAAATTAGCGCAAAAATATTTTCAGTTTGGATCGTAGAAGTCATCGCCTGTATTGTATATCTTTCAAAAACCCTCTAACACTTCATGCCAAAAAGCGCATCAAGTTAATCAAAAACGCCTGGGAAACACAAAAGGCTATCAAAGAAGTGAGTATTTCTGCAAGGCATAGCGTTGCAACCACATACGCAGTCAAGATTTAAGTAGAACGATGTGAAAAAACTAAACTATGTGAAGAAAAATGAAATAGGCTCAAACACTCTTTCCTTCTGCCCTACCCTGCGGGTTCTGCTTTAGCAGTACGGGTAACGCTCCTTTGTCGCTAACGCTACGCTAACGGCAGTTCCTCTACTTCGGGAAACCCCAAGACCGGACTGCCTCACCCCAAGGGACATCCAATAATTAAATTACTCAATTCCTGCATCCAATACCAGTATCCAATTTCTTCTCCCCCTGCCTCCCCTGCTCCCCCAAGCGATTGATTATTTTTTTATTTGGAAGTCCCCAAGACGGGGGCTGCTTCACCGCAGTGGCTCACCTTCTGCCTTATCCCAACGATAAATATTCACGCCGACCTAATTACAAGCAATACGGTGACAATGCGATCGCTCTGTTCATTGCGCTTGGTCAACAGCGGAGTGTACTAACTCTGTAAAAGATAGAAGGTAATTTTGCTGTCAATGTGAGGTTTGTATAAATTATTGACTTTAGCTATAAAGATTCTGAATAGAAGAAAATATTCCAGCGAAGGTATTGGCTAGAATAAAAATATGGCAAGTCTGCTGTACTTGAAAATGCTAGGGGATTAATATTAATCCTAAATACAGATTGAAACCTGTAGTTTTTAGTATTGGCTGAAAAGCTCATATACCAAAGGCTATATGTTTCAACTGGCTGTTGAAAAGCTCCAGTTCTCAAGATAGACATGGTTTAGCTTTTGCAGACGATCTGAATTTAGACATTAAATTTGGTTAATAAAGTAAATCATGAACAAAAAATGGGCTACTAAACGAATAACGGTAAATCTTGCATCCACCGAAACTGAAAAACTGGAAAAATACTGTGCAATCACAGGTAGACCAGCAACAGATGTAATTCGAGAGTTAATCCGCTCTTTACCAGTAAGTCAAGCTGAAGTATCTCAATCTTCCCAAGCAATTTCTACTAATTCTCTTGCTCACACAGCAGTCAGTTAGCCTACGTTGAGTATAACTATTCATCTGTGCAGTCACTATGGGATGATGTCGTCGAGTTTGAGTTGTAAGTCGGAAAATAGAAAAGAGGAAATGGTATCTCCCAAGCGATCCTGTTGGTTTCATCTCGAATAATTTACCATCAATTAGTTCAGGGCGATCGCTGTCACCATAGTGGGCAATAAATTCATCAACAGTTAAAAGTCGTGGGGGACAAGTCAACCATTGTCAATAGGCTTTCTGGCCACTTGCCAAGGGAGTAATTGTATAGTAAAAATGTACTATAATATATTAGTTTTCAAAAGCTGAAATCCCAGTTTTCAGTCCTACTACATATATATATGCTGAATAACAGCAAAAACTTCCAAGTTAACCAAGCTAGTGTTCTCTACAGACATGGTGACGTTTTAATCGAACGTATTGCTAGCATACCTGATGGTGCCCAAAAGCGTGTAGGTGCTACTCTTGCTCATGGTGAAGTCACAGGACACAGCCATCGCATTCAGCAACCTAATGCTGTTCAGTTATGGGTGCATGGTAGTGAACTTTTTCTTGAGGTGAAACAAGCAGGTACTACCTTGGTTCATGAAGAGCATCGGGCAATTGAATTAGCTCAAGGTCTTTACCGCGTTTGGAGACAACGTGAATATCGCCCTGATGCTTACGTGGAGGTAGAGGATTAATGCTTACTATGATGTCCAAGGGGCGTGTGCCGAAGAAACCAGTTAAGCCACGACCAAACGAAATTTATGAGCCTGTATCGGCTGAACGTGCCCGAAAACTCATTCTTGAGCATCGGGCATGGGATGGTATGCGTGTTTTAGGTCATTTAGATTTAAGCAGAGCGTCGGAGCTTTACAATCTCCCTGAAAATCTCACCTGTGAAACTATCGATATCAGCAACTGTGTGAACCTAACTAACCTTCCCCAAGGTCTTCATGTTACCCATTGGATTGAGTTAGCTGGAAGTGGGATTACCAGTTTAGGAGCGGGACATGGTTTTGTCTTGCGCTGGCGAGGCGTACAGGTGAGCGATCGCCTAGCCTTTGAGTCGCAGTCCATAACAGGGCAAGATATCCTCAATATAGAGAATGTTGAGTTGCGCCGTGTGCTGATTGAGCGTCTGAGCTACGAGACATTTTTACAGCAAGTGGGAGGGTTGATACGCGATCGCGATCGAGATGCGGGAGGGGAACGTCAACTTGTCTACATTCCTTTCGAGAATGACGAAGCCCTTATGGTCTTGAAGGTGATTTGTCCATCCACAAGACACACTCATATACTGCGCGTTCCCCCGTATATGCAGAGTTGCCATCAAGCAGCAGCCTGGATCGCTGGTTTTACCAACCCGGATGACTATAACCCTTTGATTGAAGCGTAACCTAACTATTAATCAATCTTGAGTTAGAAAAACCTTTCAACTCAATTGGTAATGTTGGGTTGCACAAATCGCTTAATTTCACCACAGGCAATATAAGATTTTCCATCAGGCGCTGTCTTAACTTCATCAACGACGTAAAGCATTCCTTCCTCACGAACTGAGCGGGGAAAACGCATATTCCAATCCGGTTCATATCCGTCAGAAACTACCCTAGCGCGCAACTTGCTGCCATCTTTAACACACTGAACTAGAATGCCATTATTTACAGTGTCAGTGGTAAGAAGGTCGGCAGCGCTAGCAGGCCCTTTGGAGGCTTTGCTAGTGCTAGTTGGCTTTGATTGTCTTGGAGCAACGAAGATATCTGCTTGGCCGGGTTTAGCAAAACGAGTGATTTTGCCACGTACGCGATAGAAAGTGCGATCGCCCTTGGCGTTGGCGAAGCCATCGCTTGAAAGTTCTAGTCCTTCAACGACATAGTGCGCTCCCTCAGCACGAATGGAGCGAGGAAACTGAACGTTTTTAGTTGAATCGTAGCCATCGGACATTACTTTGACCCGCAGCTTACCCCCTTCACGAACACAGTACAATTCAACACCTGAACCGACTTCATTTACAATCGGCATCGCGTATACTTCATCGCCCGCAGTGACACCACGGCCCGCCAGATCGCTGCGATTGCGCGTCATCGTCTGATAAGTTTGATCTAGCAGTTCTTTACGTCCTGCATTGCCCAGAGTTTTTTGTGCAATCCGACCTGCGAAATATTCAAGCTGATCTATCTCTTCAGCTATTTCAAAATTCTCGTTCAAGCCTTTATCTCGCAGATCTTGCACAAGCACGCGCAGGGTTTGTTCCGCTTCTTGATGCTTACCATGCTCTGCGAGATCGAGGGCAATTTCTTTGGCCTTAGCAATAGTCAGACGGCTCAAGTCAAGGATAATATGGCTAGAAGAAGCAAGCGCTGATTCCTCAACTGTGCCAACTTTGGCAACAACATCTGTTGTGCCTGACACGCTTTGAATGATGTCATCTTGCACTACATCAGCGCTGTAATGCAGCTTTATCACAGGTAATTCACCTACTTGAGCAGAGAAAATCTCCAGACTTAACCCCAGAAGTTTGTCTTCACCCTCGTAAAGCTCCCCTAAGGTAATGACAGGTTGACCAGCGTTATTCTGGCTAACTTTAGCAAGACTTAAGGTATCAACAAGACTGACACCATCAGCCAACTCAAGCGTCAATTTGAGGTTTTGACCTACCACCGCTCTGAGACTATCTAGCTCAATACTAAACACTTCGGTTGCTTCATCAATACTTTGAATGAAGTAGAAGTTGCCACTAGCAGCCCTTGCCATACCGATCAGGAGATCCTCATTGAAACCCTGAGCAAAACCTAATGTCGTTGTGGTAATGCCTTCCTCAGATTTTTGCCCTGCTGTTGCTGTGAGTACTTTGGGATCTTGAATACCCATATTGGCATGACCATCGGTCAGCAGAAGAACGCGGTTGATTTTTTGCGGATCGAGTTGCTTTTTCACATATTCACAACCTTTGAGCCATCCCCCAGATAAGTTGGTAATACCTCCTGCCCTGACTTTGTGTATAGAATTTTTCAGCGCAGATTTGTCGGTCACAGGCTGAGGTGGTACAACGGTATCCACTTCATCATCGTAAACAACTACTGAGAGAATGTCTTTTGGCTCAAGTCGATCCACTACAGATTCAGCAGCTTTGAGTGCATGATGCAAGGCAGCACCTGCCATAGAGCCTGAGCGATCGATTACAAGCGAAAGGTTAAGGTTACGTCGGGGAGATTCAGGCATGTCAGCACGAAAACGTAACAATACATTAGTCTTTAATGAAAATCCTGCGGGTAGGATAGCTTGGTCAAATTCGTAACTTGTTTTTATCATTTGGTAAACCCTCTGAATTATTTGTAATCAGCAGTCAGCTTTATAATACGGAAACAATAAGTGTTATTTTTAGTTTACCCAGAAGCCAAAGTGTTCTGCCTAGCAATATAACGAATATACTAATTTAGGATATTTATACACATAAAATGATTGAAGTCTTTGTCAATTATCTCTTGATACTAAATATTCATATTTGACCAAGTAAACCTTCAAAAACTAGATTAATTAATTCCTCGTCAATAACAAACAATGATTTATCAAACAATTAGCGCTAGAAGCGCTAATTGACCTAAGTGAGGTGCAGATAGAGAAAATGGTTAAAGCCATTTTTGCTCTAACGATAAAATTTATATTTTCTTTAAAACTGATTGAAATACATGACTGCAATTACACTGATTATCTCAGATCGTCAATTAGCAAATACCGCAAAAACACGGTTACGTTAGTTTATGCATTCGAGCAAAACTACACTCATTCAAGTTATTAGGGTACATTTATGACCCATCCTGTGATGTCCAATATCCAAGTAAACCTGGAGAAAGCACAAAAAATAGGCTCTCAGTTATTAGAGACGACTGTACCTGAAACAAATAAAAATTTAGTAATTTTAGCTGAGAAACTTACAGAATTTGAAGTTCCGTTAAAGGTTTTGTTGCAAGCTTTAGCTATTGCTGCTTACGATAGTGCAGCTGCTTTTCGCTACGCTGATAACTATTTAAATAACCTCAAAATAGACTGAAAATTGGAATAAATAATGATAATTATTTGTGAAGATTAGTCACTAACTCTATTTTACGAAAGTTAACCTTTTTGTACTCCAGATGCTCCAGCAGCAATTGTACTCCTTGGTCGTTGAGTTGTTGTCCTGTCAGTTGATGCCAAATTTACTTGAGTTCGGCGGGTGTAGGCCTTCTTCCTAACTCTTATTTTCGGCAAACAGTGAAATTTTTCCAGCAGAGATATTCCCGCGTCCGAATTGATGGTAGTAACAGTCAAGTATCTGAGAACTAATTTTTATACTGTTGAGTATTCGGCTAGAGTACACGGCAGTATTCTAGTAACCAGGGCATGATTTCGGTTAATTCTCTAGCAGATGAAGCTGACCAAGAGAGATAATTACTTCTTTAACACCTGCACATAATATTGTATTCAGGTACTAAAGAAGCGCAACTAAACTGATACAAGTAAGGTAAGCGGCAATATCTACCTTAGAAGTACGAACTGTTATTCTTTATATAACTTCTACAAATACGCCACTGCGGGCAAACTCCTCTTCTTCAGGAGTAAAGTGGGGAGTTTGATCTACAATTTCAGGGTCAAAGTGATAGGTTTCCTGAAGAAATTGCCCGGCGATCGCAGATGATTCCAACTCTTTGATATAATCCTCGGCTAGCGTACACGCCTCACTGATGCCTGTCTCATCGCCTTTCTCCAACAGCTTTTGGAGAGTTGCTCTGACTCCTGCCAACCGCGATGCCGGTTTAAGAATCCCATAGAGGCGGTATAAGCGCTCAACGGAGATGCTGAGGTGTTTGAGTGCTTTGCCTCGTGCGAGTTCGGAGTCCAGACTAGGCCAATAGCGAGTAGTGTAAAAAGCTTTCTCATCCTTGTGATACCATTCCTCGGAGCGAGCAATAGATGAGGAAACGGTGTTATGTAGTTTCCAGAAAAATAAGCGCAAGGCGGAACCATCTATAACTGTAGACAGCTTTGCCTCCATCGACACCTCAAAATTATTCAGTTTTGGGTCGCGTCCCAGCAAAAGATACTCCACCGGGTACATATCGACCTCTTTGTTCTGCACCACATACATATTGAGGTGGTGGCGACAGTAAGGGCAAGGGTACATCGTGGCAAATAGTTTAAAGAAGTCCTGGAAAACTGTTACCAGCGTTTTTTGCTCTTCGTATGGCTTGGTACACACGATTTCAGCCGTGGTGTGGAAGAAACGCCATACCGCAGGCCCAATGTAATAAGGAAAACTAACGCGCATCTGGGCATCTTTAATGTCACTCCGTGCCAAATACACATCAATGAATGCCACATATTGCGAGAGCGCCCCTGACTCGCGCCCAAACTCTTGGCGTTCGCGCCGTTTTTGCACGCCATTGAGGTAGTGATGTGTCAAACGCCACGCCTGCTTAACTGCCAGCTTTTGTTCGGGAGTGCATTGAAAAAAGTTCTCTGCCACATCCGCCCCATAACGATCGAATTCCCCCACTGCTTTAGTATCTTCATACCACTGAGCTAAAGTCGCTTCGTTAGGTACGGTATTGTTTTGGATATCGGCGGTAGTGTTGACACTGAAAGCAGCTAGCAACTTTGGCATGAAATCTTCATACCAATAAGCTACTGGCATCATAGCACCGTGTATTTCTTCTGAAGCATCGGCGAGGATAACGCGGTTCCACTGCTTGAGGTAATCTTTGGGATCGCCTGCTGATTTAGGAGGAGGTGGGGTAAGCTCTGCATTTAGTTCTATCTGTCTCAAGCGGTTGAGTTCGTTGATCGCTAGCACGCCTGCTGCAATATCGCGAAAGCTGAAATGCTTTTTCTTTACAGTAATGGCAAACTCCACGCCTGCTGCAAACTTCTCCTTGACAGAGATGGATTTACGGCGTGCCTCCTGCATCGCTTTTTCCTCAGACAGCATCTCGGGTGTTTTTTCGATGGTGTTCCAATTTTTGATGCGGTCTTCCAGCCGGGCGTACTCTTTTTCGATAGATTCAACGACTGCATCTAACAGGGGGTAGCAAGCTTTTTCTACAACATCTAACCCTTTGTACAATGCGATCGCTTTCTGCACAAACTGCACAAAGTCTGTAATTTTGTAAGGCAAGTTCCTGACGCGCAGATGGGTTTCGTGATTGGCGGAGAAACTCTCACGGAAACAGCGGTAGGCGGCTCCCTGAATCAGGCGAAACAAACCAATCTGCATTTGCAGGCGAGAGGTGGCGCGTTCTTTTTGCTTTTGTGGGTGTTGCGCTAGCAGTTCTTTGAGGCGTGCTACTTCTGGATTATCGCTGTGTGTTTCCTGTTCAGGAGATGCGGTGGTTGCTAATATGGGTGCGTCAGTAGTCGCCGTTATGTCTGAGGTGACGGTGGCTGCATTATTTGCAGGGGAACTGGTAAAAGAAATGGGTGAATCTTTATAGCCGCTGGTGATTTCTGACTCTTCTGGAACCAGTTTCATAAACTCTTGAAAGTCAATTGAGGCATCACCATCGCTATCGACCTCTTTAATCATCTCTTCGAGTTCTGCATCTGTTAGCCCAAACAGACTCATGACGCTGTGCAGTTCGTTTGTCGTAATTTGACCGCTACCATCTTCATCAAACACGCTGAATGCCAGCTTCAGACGGCTTTTGCGATCGCCTTGCGCTGATACCATCAGGGTTTTGAATTCCTCAAAATCAATACTGCCTGATAAGTCAACGTCCACTTCTTTAATCATGTCGCGCAGTTCGGTGTCGCTAGGACTTTGACCTAGCGATCGCATCACTTCCCCCAATTCTTTTGCTGAGATGGCACCGCTACCGTCGGTATCAAATACTTTGAACGCTTCCCACAGCTTTGTTACCTCTTCTTCAGTCATTACCTTTTTTTCTAGTTCTACAGTTGCCATTAATTCATACCCCCAATTTATTCAGTACGGTAAAAGCAGCAGAATGCTTTTAATTTCCCGTCAAGCAAGCAACAGTCCAATTTTGATGTTGAGTTAGCAACAAAAGCAATCGAAAATTAAGATTTTTAACTTTAAGGTTCGCTAGTTTCAATCCGAAGAGGAATTGTAATTTCTTCCCGTACTAAAGCATCAGTAAAAATCTTCCGAAGAAGGCGCTGGATGTGAAGATGCTTTCCCGGCTTGACTTTCGTCAATGTTCGTAGCAACAAATTGGATTCTCCGAGGCTCTCTACTCCATCCACCTGTGTGGGTTCAAGTACATCTGGCTCATTTGCTTTTAACTGTTCTCCTACGGACTCAATCACTTTGTACACATGAGTTAAATTGGAGTCATAAGGCACGCTAACTTCTACAACTGCAAAAATATACTGTTTAGAGTAATTAGTAATTGAGCCAATATCGCCATTACGAATAATCTGCAATTGACCATTAGGGTGTCTAATACGAGTGACTCGCAGTTCGATCGCCTCTACAATTCCCTCTACAAGCTTCTCTTCCGCTTTGCCAGCCTGGATATAATCACCGACTAAGTAATAATTTTCAAACAGAATAAAAAAGCCGCAGACAATATCGTTGATTAGTGTCTGCGCCCCAAAACCAACAGCTATACCTAGAATGCCTGCGCCAGCGAGTATGGGAGCGGGATTGATATCGAGGATATAAAGGATGGAGACAGTCGCACCAAAATAAACTAAATATTGTAAAAAACTACGGATGAGAGGAACGAGAGTCAAACGTCTGCTTGTTTGAATCTCATTCAGATTTTGGTCTTTGAATAATACCTCTTCAACAAGTAAGTAGACAACCTCAAACAAAACACGACTGATGAATATAATTCCGACTATCTTGACAATTCGAGGCCCGAAAACTGCGATATTGGCGATGGATTGGACTTGCTGAATCACCAATGTTGCTACGCAGATATAAATCACAAATTCCAGACACCGCTTTAAAAAGGGGATTAGGTGTCGGAGGCGATCGTAGAATCTTAGAAGGTTATCAGGGCTGGAGTATCTTATACTTAGAGCATCTAGGCTATCAATAATGGCGGTAATTGCTTTAGGTATGAGTAAACCAACAGCAATAATCAGATAGATCCGTAATAAAATATACAAATATTCAGATACCACTACTGGTACTTTGAGAAACTTGCTACACCAAATGACAGCCCACAGCCAAATACCAGCGGTAATAATATTGTTGAGGTTGTTAAAGAACGTATCAATACTTTGATCGTCGGCAGTGTTTTGTTCAATGTTCTTAGCACGAATGTTAGCTACCTTGAGCCAATAGCGTACGAATTTTAAAGCGATCGCCGCTAAAATCAAAGTACCAATACTTTGAGCGCAACCAATTCCTAAAGTCACCCAAAATCCTGATGGAATACGCTTAATCAACAAGAGTGTGTATTGTTGAAGGTTTTCGCCTCTATAAATTAGAAAACCATTAGCACCGACAATCAGAATGCACAACACCAAACAAGTAAGTATCAACAGCCCTATAATATTCCGACGCAGAGTTTTGAGACTTCTCCCGTCGCTTTTAACTACAGAGTTTTTCAAAAATAGCTTGAAGACCCTGCCCAAAAGCCAGTTTACGAACAAGAAAATGAAGATTACGAAACTGACTTCAGCCAGGATAATTAATAAATCCATGTTTTAAATATAAAAATCAAGAAGCTTACTGATTAGATTTCGCTGAATAAAAATATATTTTAGGCTAAGTGTGTCTGCAAAAAATGGCGATCTTATAAAATGGCATTCCATACATAAAATTGAATTGTGGAGGACTGAGAATTATGGGATTCTATTCGCAAGTTATTTTTCCACGTCTTCTAGACTGGAGTTTGTCAGCTCCAAACTTAGCCAAATATCGTCAGGAACTTTTAGCCGACGTAACGGGAGAAGTGCTGGAAATTGGGTTTGGAACTGGATTAAATTTGGCTTACTATCCTTGTGATATTCACAAAATCACTACAGTTGACGTGAATCCTGGGATGAATGCTTTGGCAAACAAGCGTATTAGTGACTCTGGTATCACAGTTGAGCAACTCCTACTATCAAGTGAAAATTTACCAATGGCAGACAATACATTTGATAGCGTGGTCAGCACTTGGACTTTGTGCAGTATTACAAATGTACAGCAAGCACTCAAAGAAGTTTATCGAGTATTAAAACCGGGTGGTAGGTTCTTTTTCGTGGAACATGGGCTGAGTAATAAGCCTAGCGTACAAGTCTGGCAGCATCGGTTGACACCAATTCAGAAAGTCTTAGCCGATGGATGTTACCTGAATCGAGATATTCAAAAATTGGTAGAACAACGTTTTGACCATGTAGAGTTAAAGCGTTTCACACCTGAAAATCTTCCAGATTTGATGGTTCATCTATACCAGGGATTTGCGACTAAGAAAGCATCGTAATTGCGATCGCACCTCACAAGCCCATCCCCTGCAACTCCATTGCAGACCGGGGCTGGTTCCCAGAGTGAGTGGCTCAACTATTGCTGGGACTGGACTTGATAATTTTTTGATAACCAATGCTTGTCAAAATTCAGCGATCGCGTTACATCTGGCTTTGGGTTTGGCTGATACTGACTTCTAAACTTTAAGAATGCCAATTTTAAAATTATTCGCTTTTTGCGTAAAGCACAAAGAAAAAAAGAGGGTCTGATTGAATACAAACCCCCTTTTGGCAGCAACTGAGAAAAGAACTACTCATCTCGCCTGCCAATATGAAACGTGCCAAACTTTCACTCGACCATTTTGCAGAATTTAGCGCAGATACGGCGGAACATGTATCTTCATGAGTGCTTTCCGGCTCCGGAGCAGAGAACTGTTTTTCAGCCATCAACGAAGTGGGTTGCCTCTGTTTTGGTTGTCCTTCAAGAAATAATGTTAACGTTGCTTACTTTTCTATTTGCCTATTTACTAATGTGGCGCTAGCTTGGTCAACTGGCATAAGTATTACTTCATTGATATTGACATGAGGCGATCGCGTGGTACAGAAAAGTATTACATCAGCGACATCATCTGGAGTCAACGGGGTTACTCCTTGGTAAACTTTCTTGGCGCGTTCGGTATCGCCGTGAAAGCGCACATCGCTAAATTCAGTTTCTACCATACCAGGGTCAACGGAAGTCACGCGTACAGAAGTGCCTAACAAATCTTGTTTTAAGCCTTCAGAAATTAATCTCACGGCAGCTTTCGTACCACAGTAGACGTTACCACCGGGATAAGCTTGGTGTCCGGCAATAGAACCTACATTGACCACATGGCCGCGATCGCGTTTTACCATACCAGGAACGACATAGCGGGTAAGGTAAAGCAAGCCTTTAATATTGGTATCAATCATTTCTTCCCAGTCTTGAAAACTGCCTTCGTGTAACTTGTCTAAACCGCGACTCAGACCAGCGTTGTTAATCAGGATGTCGATTTCAGACCAAGCGGTCGGTAGATTAGATATAGCAGATTCAACAGCGGCGCGATCGCGCACATCTAACTGTAATAAATAAACTTCTGTCTCGAACTCTTTCTTAAGTTCCTCTGTTAGCTGCTGCAACCGTTCCAAACGTCGCGCCGCTAAAATCAGTTTTGCACCCGCACCAGCAAATATTTTGGCACAAGCAGTACCAATACCACTACTTGCACCAGTAATCAAAATAATTTGATTTTGCAAAGAAATCATTGTTAGTTAATTGTCAATTGTCAATTGTCAATTGTCCAACAATTCGGAACTCATGACTGATACAATCAAGCAAGTTAACTAAATTCTATTTCAACCGTTTTGATTTTAAGTAAAGATTCATAACTAACAATGCTAGCTAACAAAGTGAACAATCATATTTCAAGGTTATCTCGTCAGTCTCCTTGGTTTATTATAATTATTTTTTTGATTCTCGGTTTAATAGGTATTCTCAACCATTCGATGTGGCGAGATGAACTAAATCCCTGGCTGATTGTCAGAGATAGTGAATCTTTTGGAGATTTAATTGCCAATATTCATTATGAAGGTCATCCTGTTTTATGGTATTTATCTCTGGCATTTTTGAGAGAAATTGCTGATACTCCCGTTATGATGCAACTTTTTCATATCGGTATTACAAGTGCAGCAGTCGCTCTTTTTTGCTTATATAGTCCTTTCAATCATCAACAAAAATTTATTTTTAGTTTTGGTTTTTTTCCTTTTTATGAATATTTTTTGATTTCTCGAAACTATGCATTTAGTCTGCTATTTATTTTTGCTTTTTGTGCAGCTTTTTCATCGAGAAAAACAACTTATGTGTACTTAGCAATTTTCCTGGGTTTATTGGCAAATAGTAATGCTTATGCTTTATTTGTATCATTTTCTTTATCATTGACTTTGCTAGTCGAATTTTGTTTTGATAAGGAACATCGCAAGCAGTATTTTAGCCACAGTCGAAAATATGACTTATTTTTAAGTATTGGAATTATCGCATTTTCTTTTCTTTTTGCGATTTATATTATTACTCCTCCATTAGATAGTTATCTTAGTGGTGGGTTAAAGAATGGATGGGTGATGCAATTAGATATCCGTTATTTGTTGAAAAGCATAGACAGATTATTTGCTAGTTATTTTTTGATCGTCCCACATAAAAGATGGCTGGATTTAATTATTTGTGCTTTAATTGCCCTATTTGTCTTTGTTTTAACCTTAATTAAGTTATCTAAAAAACCATTTCCGCTGTTTTTCTACATCATAGGAAATTCTGTAATACTTACATTTACATATTTGAAATTTTCAGGTAGTCCTCGACATTTTGGACATTTATATTTAGTTCTTATCGCAGCGTTGTGGCTGGGAAGTTATTATCAAGACTCTACTTTCTTAGCAAACAAATTTTCTATTCAACCAAAATTACTCGACCGTTTTCAAAAATGGCATCATATTGCCTTTATGTTAATTCTTTATGTCCAATTTTTAGGAGGAATTTACGGTTTTTCTAGAGACTTAATCGTACCATTCTCTGCTAGTCGTGAAACTGCTCATTACATTCAACAATCACAATTAGAGAATGAATTTATTGTTGCCAGCCGAGATGCAACCATGGCTCCATTATCGGGTTATCTCAATCGCAAATTTTATTATCCCGAAGTTCAAAGAATGGGAAGCTTTACCCTCTTTAGACAAGGTCGTACAGAAGTTGAGCAAGCTGAAATATTAAAACAAATTAGTTCTCTGTTAAAGAATCAAGAGGACACAAACAAAGTTTTACTGATTTTAAATAAAAAACTGAATTTAAACCGAGATGATTTAAAGATTGTTCCTCTCAAGAATTTTGAGAGGGCATGGGTAGATAGCGAACGATACTATCTGTATTGGGTAGATGAAGCATGAAGGTTAAAATTTTATACTTCACACTTCACACTTCAGTTAACTACTGTTTAACTACTTGCAGGCGCTGAGTGACCATTGTGATGCCATTGCCTCGGAGGATGACGGCAGAAATCCATTGGCTACCGGGGGTAGATGGTGCGCGTCCTGTTTTAAAAAGTCCGCCAGATGTTAGTAATTGCAAGTCTACAGGTGTGGGGTTGAGATATTTGTTTGCTTGAACGGGTTCTTCTAGTGCCGTTCCCAGAAGAAAATCATCACCTAGTGGTTCGTTAACGATCGCATCAAAAGTATACTGTTGACCGACTTTCACCTGCTGTGGTAATTTAAAATCTACTTGGGGTGGTTTACTACCAGATGTCAGGAGGCTGCGTTCAGACAAAATATCTTGGCGGACGATTTTTGCACCTGAAATGCGCTGACGGGATGTAATCGTGGCATTTAGAGCCATATTATTACCATTAGCAGCAGGTAAACCAGTTATGTTAGTTACCGTTTCAGCCACAATGGCATTACCCTCAGATTTCCACGATTGCAGCTGTGTACTGTATCGCAATTTGGGATATTGTTTCCATAGTGTAATTAAGGATTGTTCCAGCGTCTGGCGGTTTAATCCGTCCCCATGAACGAAATTGGGGCTATAGAATTGCATCACCTTTTTGATATCGCCTTGGCTTGCTGATGCATCAATTTGCGCCAACAAGTTTTTCAGTTCAGCTGGTGCATTGTTGACACTGCGTTGAACAGGTTCCCCGGCTTGAACTAAGTGCTGTGGTGTAGTGGCTTGAGCAGATTGTAAGCCACTGGTTAAACCAAGTGTCAGGAGGGATACAATCATGCCGATGCCAGCAGAAAAATTTCGTTGGTGGGTTAGTAAAAAGGCAATAATGTTAGTCATTGGGTAAGAGTTTACTGATTTGAGTACAGAAGGCAAGGAAATTGTTTTATCTTAGTTAAGCTAGGCGCTAAACGGTAGAGGTTTGATGGCAAACGCACCGATAAAATTACTAATAGCTGCCAGTGGGACTGGTGGACACTTGTTTCCGGCGATCGCACTGGCACAAAAACTACCAGATTATGAAATCGAATGGCTGGGTGTGCCCAATCGGCTAGAAACTCAACTGGTTCCCAAACAGTATCCTATGAATACTATTGCAGTTGAAGGGTTTCAGCAAGGGTTTGGATTTTCGTCTGTGTTGATTTTGGGTAAACTCATTGGTTCGATTCTGCAAGTCCGGCGCATCTTGAAACAAGGGAATTTTCAAGGAGTATTCACCACGGGGGGTTATATCGCCGGGCCAGCAGTAATTGCGGCCCGTTCTCTCGGTTTACCTGTCGTTTTCCACGAGTCTAACGCTTTACCAGGTAAGGTAACTCGCTTTTTTGGCCCTTGGTGTACGGCGGTGGCGCTAGGGTTTGAGGTAGCGGCTAAATATTTACCTCGTGCCAAAAATGTCTGTGTAGGTACTCCAGTGCGAGACTCTTTTAGAGAAGCTTCGCTAACGCAATTTCTGGATGAAGGAAGTGTAACGCTGGATTTAGCCATTCCTGATGGCGTGCCTTTAATTGTCGTCTTTGGTGGCAGTCAAGGTGCGGTTGCTGTCAACAAGTTGGTGCGCCAATCAGCGCCAGCTTGGTTTGAGGCTGGTGCTTATGTAGTCCATTTAACTGGCGATCGCGATCCCGATGCAGAGACTCTCAAGCATCCGCAATACATAGAGTTACCTTTTTACAACAATATGGCAGCACTGTTGCGACGAGCTACTTTAGCGATTAGTCGTTCTGGTGCGGGTAGTTTGACAGAATTAGCAGTGTGTGGAACACCAGCGATTTTGATTCCTTACCCATTTGCCGCTGAAGACCATCAATCTTACAATGCAGAAGTATTTACCAAGGCTGGTGCGGCATTAACCTTTAAGCAATCGGAGTTAACGGCTGAGATTTTGCAAACTCAGGTGTTGAGTTTGTTGCAGTCACCAGAAGAGTTGGCAACAATGGGGGAGAAGTCCAAGGCGATCGCAACTCCTGATAGTGCTGATAAATTAGCCTCTTTAGTGCGTGAGGTGGTGGAAAGATAAAAGACGAACCATACAAAAAAATCTGAGCATAAAATTCCAATTTATTAATTGATGGATTTTGAGTTTTACTCTGGCTTGGATATGATTTTTAGTAGCCTTTTAAAGGCTTGCCGACAAAGAAAGACAATAAGGAATAGCTTCATGACAAGATTACTCTGGTATCCTCTCATGGCTTCTTTACTGCTAGGAGTAACAAGTCACTCGGATATTAATCAAATTCCCCAAGACCATTTTGAAATGGAGCTAAATACCTCACAATTGTTCGCTAATTTAGAGAAGTTTACCACTGCGAATCTGGCTCAGGCTAACAGAGAGATTAATGAAAAGACGGCCCTCAACTTAGTTTGGAAACTGCCAGAAGTACAACGCAAGGCGAAAGAAATTGAAAGACTTTCTAAGGGTAGTATACGGGTTGCTGCGATCGTCGATGCTTCTCCTACGCTAGATGAACCTTACTACACAGTTCGAGTATTTGAAGATGAGCCAGACCACAATACAACAATTTATTGGTTTCGTGTCTTGAGTCCAAGTGGCAAAATTCAGGTTCTAGATATTCTAGAAAATAAATACATCACCCTAGAAGAATGGAAAGAACAATTAAAACGCTAATCTCTATTCAATAAATGATTGCGACAAATCCTTTGTTAGAGACGCACCATGGTGCGT
Organism: Nostoc minutum NIES-26; assembly: GCA_003326215.1. Classification (GTDB taxonomy): domain Bacteria; phylum Cyanobacteriota; class Cyanobacteriia; order Cyanobacteriales; family Nostocaceae; genus Dendronalium; species Dendronalium minutum. The sequence continues at coordinate 122,047 of LXQD01000153.1, forward strand.
CTTTAAATTCTTTTTTTAAATTGGTATAAGTTAAAGCATGATTTGCAGATTTACCCCTGAAACCAATGTCTGAACAGAAGCCTCTAAGTCCTTGGAATTACAAACCTTGGTGGTGTCAGCCCTGGTCTATATTGCTCACAGGTATAACACTGATTAGTGGTAGCTGGTTATTATTTAAAGCTATCTGGCTTACCATTTTGATTTCCATCCCTGTACTAATTTGGATGGGCTTTTTTGTATTAATTTGGCCGCAACTTATAATTCGCAGTGGAATTTTAGAGTCGTATCAAAATCAACTGATGACGGATGACAGATGACTGTGAACTGCCAAAAACTTCAAACGGGATAATTTGATCGAGTCCGGCTAATTACTTATTATTAATATCTCTTTGCGTCCCCGCGTTAGTCTAAACAATAAGTCTTCAACCGGACATGATATTATTTCTTGGAGTTCTCTAAAAGTTGGGCGCTAAAATTCTCTGTTTACCACTGTTTATCTTTGTTTGCATAAAAATCTTTGATTTACTAATTCACCACTTGGCTACCGTGACTGCGGGGATCGTCTTGACTACTTGTTGGTGCAACCGGGGCGGAGAATTTGGAAACTTGTCCACTAGCTTGGGCATAGGGTAAGGACGAACCAGCAACCAAAGCCTCTAAGTTGTTTGCCATGACAATGCGGGGTTGATCGCCGATCGCTTGCGCTATGTTTTCCCCATTCTTAGCCAAAAATACAAAATGAGGAATGCCATCTACCCGATATTTCAGCATCTCTGGCAACCATTTAGTATTATCTACGTTCAGCATGACAAAATTCACCTTGTCAGCGTACTGCTTTTCTAATTGGGCAATATCTGGAGCCATCTTCTGGCAGACAGTACACCAATTAGCATAAAATTCCACTATTGATGGCTTGCCGTTACTGATAGCTACTTCTAAGGGTGTAGATGCCTCATCTAACTGAGTCAGTGAAGTTGAATTTGTCTCAGTTCGCAGTCCCAAAACTAAGGCAACGCTGAGGGCGATCGCTACTATGGCAATTAAGAAATTTCTCACACGCGTCCCAACCTTGGATTCAGGCTTGTCGGGAGAATTAACTGGCGAATCTGTAGTCATAACAAATTTATTAAAACTTATTAAGTAATCTCCTCTTTAGTTTAACTGACTAAAGCTGCTCTCCTTGCTAACTTATAAGCTAATCAGCATTTACGTTGCATCTAAGTAAAAGCCAGAATCAAAGCATCAATTGTTAATATTCTCCTAACTCCCCACTCCCTCAAAGTTGTGAAAAAACGAGTCACCCTCACTTTCCCCAAACGCGCCATTCAAATGCCAGTCACTTACCTATTGGCAAAAGAATTTAACGTAGCAGCAAGTATTATCCGCGCCCAAGTTGCCCCAAATCAAATTGGCAAACTAGTTTTAGAACTATCAGGAGACATCGATCAGTTAGATGCGGCAATCGAATGGATGCGATCGCGGCATATCACTGTTTCCTCTACCCTAGGCGAAATAGCCATTGATGAAGATGTGTGCGTTCACTGTGGCTTGTGTACTGGTGTTTGTCCTACCGAAGCGCTGACTCTGCATCCAGAGACATACAAGTTGACATTCACGCGATCGCGTTGTATTGTTTGCGAACAATGTATTCCCACCTGTCCTGTACAGGCGATTTCCACCAATCTTTAAAACTCTACGTCATCTGTTACTAAATGAATGCTTTAGGAGAGATCAAGGGGACAACAGGGACGCGGGGAATAAGGGAGACAAGGGAGGGAAGAATTTACTTCCCCTACCCCTCTGCCCCTCCGCCTTGTGTATTAAGCATCTTGAGGATTCAGGCGAGTCATTTGCCAAGTGGTGTAAGTACCAATTGGACTCCAAAGCAAATAAGGAACTAGTAACAGTGCTGCCCAACCAGAAATAGTCAAAACTATAAGTATTAATAAAACACCTATAATGAAACCTATGGCACCGAGAATTGTGCCTGCTTTGAGACTGCGAAGCCGAAACATTACAGGCGTGTAGGCAATTGTCGCAATTTCTAAAAGCAGGTATAAACCCATCAGCATCCAAGTTGTGTTGGTTCCTGGATTACTTTCCCAAACAATATAAGCTGACCAAGCACCGCAAATAAATATTACAGTCCAGATAACTGGAATTGCTGCCTCAAAAGTTAGCCAATTGGGTCTTTGTAAGCGTTTGAACCACTTGCGATCGCTTGGTGTAATTAAGTTAGCCCCCAAAGCAACTAAAAAAGCTACGCCCCCAATCACCATCCAAGATTTAATCATAGCCCTTATCCTTTTATCCTTTGCTTAGGCTCGAAGAGGCTTGTCGTCAGACATAGCTTGTCTATCGGTTAAATATCACTGTTTATAGTGCGATTTTGTAACTTAACTGCTAATTACTCATCATCCCCGAGTTTGATAACTGAACATCATTTGGCAGGATTTTGAAAGTCAGGAGTTAGGAGTGCTGCCTTTGCGATCCTTCATCTCCCGACTTCGGCTAAGATTTTATGCCGCAAGATTGTGAAGTGATTGTGTCTGCGGATGGGGGTATAGGGCAAGCTGTGGAATTACTCTTGAATATGGGCTAATGGTGATTAGACTTAACGAGAATGAATATGCAAACTGAATCAGAAGTGCGTTCGCTAGCACCAGCAACTCAAGGAATTGGTCATACTGTTCGCCTGACAGGCTGGATTGCTTTTTGGGTACAATTGGGACTTGCAGTAGTTTCTGGTATAGCTTTGTTGGTTGCCGCTACTGGCCGTGGCTTTGCCGACCAAGCAAATCCAGGTCTTGGAGTTGGTATATTTTGGGCTGTATGTGCAGTTTTAGTACTGTTGTTCGGTGTGTATTGGGATTATCGTTACACTCGCATAGGCAAGAGTCTAGAAAATCTTAATCCAGCTTTACATCCTAGTAAGGCGGATACAACTAAAGCCATTCGACTGGCAATAATCGTGAGTTTAGTGGGAATATTATTAGCCATTTTAGGCGCTGGAGCTACAGTAGCAGTGTTAGTGGCAAAATCTATATCCCAACCTCCAGGAGTGGCAATCACTGACCCTAACAAAATTATTCGAGCGCTTGATGTGTTCGTGATGCTGGGAAACATCACTGCTATTACTGGTAACTTTTTAGGTACTATTACTTCCATATGGTTGCTCGAACAAGTGCATAAACACTAGCAAAAAGACCATAGCAGCTTATACCAATTTGAAAAAAGAACGCGATAGACACAAGCATGTGGAAACCTACATAGAGTCTGAAGTTTCTTAATTACGAATTACTCTTCCTCGTCACCAAAATCTGGTTCGATTCCAAGGGCACGTAATTGCTCTACTAAACGTTCAGCCCTTCGCTTTTGCCTTTCTACTTGTTTTCTTTCCCGCTCTTCGGGAGTCAGTATCCAGTTACCCGGAGCATCATACCACCGCAACCACAAGCGATCGCTTCCTTGATAAACACCTTGCCATAGTCCTAAGCCCAGCTGAATATCATTTATCCAGATACGCGATTGGAGTAATTCTAACTCTGTGTAACTGCTACCCTGTAACTGAAATGCTCGCAAATGGTTAGTATAGCGATCGAATACCACATAGTAAGGTACTCTTAAAATACGTTCGTAAACTTCCCACTTTGTTGGGGGTTGATTAGCATCACGCAGAGTTTGCCCCAAGTCTTCTTTTTCTGTTCCCGGTGAGAGCAACTCCACCACCACAAAGGGATTAACTCCTTCTTGCCAAGTCACATAGCTCAAGCGGAGTTCCTGTTGCTCATATAATCTTGGTACGCCCACAACCGCGAACCAGTCGGGGCGTTTGTACCAGAGAGGATGACGCACATCGTAGTAAAGATTTAAATCGGAAGCGACAAATACCCGATCTTCTGGATAGTTAATGGTGGAAAAAGTTTCTCGTAGTAACTGGGGTTGTAAAAGATGATATTCGTCAGGCAAACCAGGTTCCTCTAAGTCTTCGCTGGGAAGGTCATACATAGTGGGTAGGAATTCTTTAGGAGGACGCGGGGGGTCGGTTTGATACATGATGGCTTGCTGGAAATTAGGAGAAAAGTCACCTGATATTATTTTCGCAAGAGTCTGGGGGCGATCGCATTAACTTAGTAAATGGATAAAAGTGAGCAGCTTTATCCAGAACGGCGATAATTGCTGACCACACGGTAGCGAAATACTTTAGCACTTCAACTCTATAAATCTGAAAAGTACCTCAATCTAGGGTATAGCATTGGTATGGAGGCAAACAAATAGCTATTAGTTAATCATGATTGCTATAGTTGGGCTTTTCTGTGCTACAACCCATTGGATATCATCATTATTCAAGAGGGCGATCGCTTTTTAATCTAAACAGAATTCTGCTTGCATTCTACTCTAGATTTTCTGTTATCTCTGCTGTCGCACCCAAATACGAAAAGCCTTGAGTGTTGAATTTCTGCCTGCTATTTTACTTTGCTCAAGATATTGGGGAATAACTTCAATCAGTGATAATCCAGGAAAATTAAAGCTTTCTGGGGACTCTACATAATGCCCATCTTGCAAAATGTTAATTTGTAGCTTATCGTTCTCAAAACGCCAAAGCTCTGGCACTTTTAATGATTGATAAATATTAGAATGAGTACGAGAGTTGATATCAATTTCTAGAGCTAAATCTGGAGGTGGATCTACTGTTAAATCTAGCCGCTTCTTACCACGAATTTTTAGTTCATTTTTGATATAAAAACATTGGTCGGGTTCTATACCTTGAACCATTGCTTTATTTTTAAAAGTGGTAGAACCAAGGCATCTAAACTCAATATCTAACTCTTCTAAAAGTGCTTTAACTAAATCACTAATAATTTCTTTATTATCTTCATGTTCTGGCAATGGTGCCATAATCTCTAATATTCCCCTATCATAAGCGATTCGTGCTGCACGGTGTTCTCCCAATTCTTCTAAAATGGTTTCCAATTCTTGCCATGTTACATCTCGCAGCAGCACTCTTTGTCCCGGTGGTACATGGATGCGCTTTAATTCCAACAACATCATTTCCACTCCCAGTAGCTTACTAAATGTATTTTATTACTTAGGATGGTTTTGAGTTAAACAAACTCGTATTTAATATTACAGGTACTGAAAAACTAAATTAGTAGGGAATCAATTTTCCCCAACTACTAAGGAGTAATAATGGTTTTAGGTGGATATCAGCGTTGTGTAGGTGTGTTTACTAATCATCGAGATGCAGAACAAGCACTACGTGAGTTGAGAGATTCTGGCTTGCCAATGGAGAAAGTATCTGTACTTGTACAGTATACAGACCGCGATCGCGAGATTGGTGATGATGAAATTAGGGAGCGTATTGGTGATAAATCTGACGAAGTTGCGACAGTGGGGGGACTTTCGGGGGGTGCTTTAGGCGGCTTGACTGGTTTATTAGTAGGTCTTGGTACTTTAGCAATCCCTGGGGTTGGCCCAATAATGCTGGCTGGCGCGATGGCGACTGCTTTAGCTACAACCTTTGTCGGAGCAAGTATTGGTGCTGCTACTGGGACTTTTGCTGGTGCATTAGTTGGTTGGGGAATTTCAGAAGAGCAAGCTAGAGCATATAACGAGCGAGTAGGGCATGGACACTATTTAATAATAGTAGATGGTACATCACAAGAAATTGCCAAAGTAGAAGCAATTCTACAACGTTGGGGTATTGAAGAATTTGGCATTTACGATCGCTTCAACGATAAGCTCAAAACTACAGATTATATCCCCACGCCTACTACTGCCATTCCTAATAATAGTGAAATTCTCACCAAATATGCCATTAATTACTTTAATAACATTGATAATACTGATGCGGCAATTAACGACATATATACGGCAGGTTTCCCGTTAAGCCAAATTTCCCTGATTTGCAAAGACTTTTCTCAATTCAAAGGGTCAGCAGACATTAGTGTAAGCGATCGCTTTGACGCTATAAGATTAGGAGTACCAGATGAATGGGCACGCTTTTACAATGAGCAAATTGCTCAAGGCAATTACATAGTTATAGTTATTGTTAGTGGCATAGACAATGAGCTTAATCGCGCTAGCTCTATTCTGGGCAGGTATGGAATTCAAGAGTGCCAAATTTATGACCCAATGTTAATTACTTCCTAACCCTGCGGGTTCTGTTTTAGCATTACGGGTGACGCTCCTAACGTCGCTAACGCTGCGCTAACGGCACTTTGCTATCGACGGAAACCTTTACGGGTGACGCTCTAGGACTCGCGCTTCGCTGCGCTAACGGCAGTGGCTTCTCTGCCTTACCCGAAGGGCTTGGTTACTACCGTTTTAGGATGCATTAGGACATATATCCTAATGCATCCTAAACAGAACTGCTCAACTTTTCCTCAGAAATCCAAGCAGCGTGGAATCCATAAGGTACTCGCTGGGGAATTAGCACCCGCGCCACAGGTTCACTAGTCACATCTTGGGCATTCACTACTAACAACTCAGAAGTTGCTGAATTTTCATCGTGGACTAAAGTCAAAATCCAGCCATCATCTTCAACCGTCGCACCAGGACGCGGTACAAATACAATATCGCCACCATAACGCCCCTGTCCGAATTCGAGAGTCTCAGACTTGTTAATCAGAAAATCGTATTTGATCAGGGCATCGAACAGAAGTACTGGATTATTAGCTACTCTTGTTGTGTAACCATAGCGCGTTTTTCGTCCCAATAGCTGTTCGTTGACGCGAGGAAATTCTATGGGTACATCGTCTAGCATCTGTTCTTGAACAGTGCCAGTGACGAGATTAAATCGCCATTGGTAAAGCGGTCTGTCACTTTCTTCATCACTCTGGATTGGTTCTAGAAGTCCTGAATCTTTCATCCGACAGCCACTTAGTACTACCTCGTCCCCTTCTTCGTAGGCGTTGAGGGTATGAGGTACGAAGCAAGCTGGACTCTCAAACCAGCGGATATTGCTGTTGTCGCCATGACGGGGAAGAATGCCGAAACGGCTGGGGCGATTTTTCTCAAACATTTGCATAGGTTCTCCCCGCTGCACTCGTTCTGAGCTAAAAGTCAGCGGCAGATCCATAAAAATCGTGTAGTTTTCGCTAATAGCAAAATCATGCATCATTACCCCTATTGGCAGGTCAATTGGCACTGTCCGCAACAACTCACCTTGGGCTGAAACTACACTGTATTGCAAGTATGGTGGTGTAAATGGAGAGTAACCAAAAAATAATAGCTCTCCCGTAACTGAGTCTACCTTGGGGTGGGCAGTGAATGCAGAGGTCAGTTTAGCATTGTAGGTGTACTCGCCAATTGTCTCTAACTCTGGAACCTGGATGGCGTAAGGCGTACCCGCTTCCCATAGCGCTAACAGTTGACCTGCGTGCCACACTAAAGCTGTGTTAGCAGTATTTTTGTAAGGGCCGTGGGGGTTGTCTATCTGTGGCGGTTCCAACAGTCCAGTCCAGATTGCCTTACCTGCTGCTCGCTCGATTTTCCATCCTGCTGTTTGCACGTAGCGATTGCGATAAGTTGCTTTGCCGTTGCTAATTCTCACCCCGTGTAACATCCCATCCCCATCAAACCAGTGATACTGACCTATAGGTGGCCACTGAGGATTGGAGCCAGTTCGCACAAATATTCCTGATAGTTCAAGGGGTAGTTTACCTATTACTAATAGAGTGTCAGCGGCGATTTCTTCACGTACAGGCGCAAAGTTGCCATCAAGATAAGGATTGACTGCTGTCATAATGTTGGGTTTGCAAGCGAGTAAATCTGAAAATAGTGGCACTGTATATATATTAGCGATCGCCTTGACTGTGCTTCGCAATACATTTTTATCTCTAGTACATCGGGGGCGAAAATAAAGCTACCATCTGAAATAGGTAAAAAGCTGACGACATAAGTGTTTTTTCTTTTTACTTTTGCCTTGTTGTACTAGTCCATTTGAAAGTCAGTGAGAAAAAACCTTGAGTTTAAATCTTTACTTACTCCGTCACGGACAGACAGAATGCAGTCTTAAGAATGCTTTCTGCGGCTCGGTAGATTCAGAACTTACCCCAGAAGGCTTAGAAATGGCAAAGGCTTTTGCATCTGCATACAGTTCTTTCCCCTGGACTGCTATTTTTTGCAGTCCCATGCGGCGAACTGTGGAGACAGCAAAACCTCTATGTACAGCAATAAGGATGGAACTAGAACTGCGGGATGGTTTAAAGGAAATTAACTATGGCAAGTGGGAAGGAAAAACCCCCGAAGAAATCAACCTAGAATATCACGATGATTATCTTCGCTGGTCAGCCGATCCCGCTTGGTATGCGCCAACTGGTGGAGAAATGGCAATTACAATTGCTTCTTGTGCCATGCAGGTAATTGAAGAAATTAAGTATCTTTACGGTAGTGGTAATGTGTTAGTCGTTTCTCACAAGGCAACTATCAGAATTATTTTGTGTAGTTTGCTGGGGATTGATGTGGGACGCTTCCGTTTTCGTTTGGGATGTCCTGTTGGGTCGGTCAGCATTGTAGAGTTTACCTCACATGGGCCGCTATTAAAAGCTTTGGCAGACCGTACTCATTTGGATGAGCGTTTGCGAAATTTACCAGGGACGTGAGGGGAGCAGGGGGAGAAGAGAGCAGGGGAGGCAGGGGGGCGGAGGGGCGGAGGGGCAAAGAGGCAGCACTCAGCACTCTCAAGACAGGAGGCACAAAGAACTAGGATTAGGGAGTTTGAAGTTCCTAGCTGGCTGAACGAACGATTAACTGGTAGACTATAAAGTCTCCCTAGAAGTGCGAACTTAATTGGTTGGCAAACAACTGTTGTGGAAATCGGGCATGGGACATAGAAAAAGAGATTTTCATTTTTTGTTGTGTCCAACTGGGTCTGGGTGTGTGTAATGAATTTAATTTATTTTCTTTTGCGTTCTTCTTGGGGGATGGTGGCGATCGCGATCGTCACCGGATTTCTCAGTGGTGGCAGTAGCGCTGGACTAATTGCCCTAATCAGCAGTGCTGCTAGTCATAATGTCTCTGAACGTCTCACATTTATAGCTTGGTGTTTTGTCGGGCTAACCATAATTGCATTGATTACCAGTATCGTTTCACAAGTGATGCTGATTCGCCTGTCTCAAAATGCGGTTTTGCAATTACGGATGCGTTTGAGTCAGCAGATTCTTTATGCAGAGTTAAGTCATCTCGAACGCTTAGGAAACCCTAGACTATTAGCAACCCTAACAGAAGATATTCAGACAGTTGCCAATGCTGTTTATCAAATGCCTTCACTGTTTATTAATCTAGCGATTGTCTTGGGTTGTGTGACCTATATAACTTGGCTATCCTGGTTAGTATTGCTGATGGTTGTCAGTCTTGCAGTGGTAGCGATCGCTAGTTGCAAGTGGCTGTTAAATAGAGGAGAGAAATTGCTTGCCCTAGCTCGTGAGGATGAAGATCAGCTATTTAAACATTTAAGCACTATCACCGAAGGAGTTAAAGAACTCAAGCTGCACTACCGTCGGCGGCAAGTATTTCTAGAAAATAAACTGCAATCAACTGCTAGCGATTTCCGTCGTCACAACATTGCTGGTTTGAGTCTTTTTGCTGCAACTTCTAGTTGGGGTCAACTTATATTCTTTTTTGCACTAGGTTTTGTATTGTTCGCACTGCCTAATGTGCTGGAAATCAACTCCCAAACACTCTCTGGCTATATCTTGACCTTCACCTACTTGGTGTTGCCAATGGACAACATTGTTAGTAAACTTCCCTTATTCAGCAAAGCCAGCATTGCTTTGCAAAAGATAGATTCCCTAGGTTTATCTTTAGCTAGTCGATCTGAAGTATCGACTGTTCCAGCTGCTTTCAAGTCTTCGTGGCACAGTTTAAAACTGAAGGGTGTTACTCATATTTATTATAGAGATCGAGAAGATAGCAGCTTTTTTTTGGGTCCCATCAACCTGACACTTTATCCTCAAGAAATAATATTCATCGTTGGCGGGAACGGCAGTGGTAAATCAACCCTAGCAAAACTGATTACTGGACTATATATCCCAGAAAACGGCGAAATTTTGTTTGATGGAGAGCTGATTACTGAACAGAATCGAGAATGGTATCGTCAGCATTTTTCTGTGGTGTTCTCCGACTTTTATTTATTTGAGGAATTTTTAGGTTTAGAAAATGCTGACTTAGATATTCGAGCTACAAAATATCTCAAGCAGCTCCAACTAGACCATAAGGTAAAAGTTGAAAATGGCAAACTTTCTACCATTGCTCTTTCACAAGGACAGCGGAAACGGCTGGCTTTGCTCACAGCATACTTAGAAGACCGACCAATTTATTTATTTGATGAGTGGGCAGCTGACCAAGACCCAGTGTTTAAGGAAATATTCTACACCCAGCTGCTACCAGAACTGCGGCAGCAAGGCAAAACAGTAGTGACTATTAGCCATGACGATCGCTATTTTCATTTAGCAGACCGAATAGTAAAACTCAACTATGGCAAAGTGGAGTATGACAAAACTTCACTCAATAAGTGACTGATGACTGTTAGAGGATGTTTTAAAAGTATTGGGCGAATATAATTCGCTACTACACAAACTAAGTCCGCCTGCGCGGACTAACAAAAGATTAAGGTTTTTCAACCCGCGCAGGCGGGTAAAGTCTCGTGTAGCCGCGACTTCTAGTCGCTTAGGCTAGTAATATCCATTCTGTATGAAGATGCAACAAACTATATGAGGAACGAACCGCAAAGAGCGCAAAGGACACAAAGAAATAAAGAAAAAAGTTTGGCGCAGCCTCACAAAGAAATGGTATAACAATTTAGACTTTTCAAACATCCTCTTAATACCAATTCACCAAAATATTGATACACATACAAGAACTTGTAAGGGCGAACAACCGTTCGCCCTTACACTTGATACAACGGGGGGAACCCCACGCCAGTTCTCTCAAGTCGGTAAACCCGCCCACGAGACTGACTCTGCAACGCAGTGGCTCCCCAACCTACTCCTTAGTTCTTTATTATGAATTATGAATTACAGAATCATTTGCGATCGCCACTAGTTTACCCCCTTCGATCAACTTCAACTGCCGTCCCCGCCACTCAATTGTGCTACCCACAAATCCGTAGCACCAAATGCCAAACAGAATCAAATCACTCAAGGGAATGACCCATAAAAACTTTTTGGCAACTGCGTCATGGAGAACTTTGACACCAACTACCCAACCCATTACTAACCGCATTGCCCAAGTGATAACTAACGTAGTCCAGCCTAATATTGAACCTCCCGTAGCAATCAGCAGCAGCAAACTTGTAACTGTACCAAAAGTCAAAATCAGTCCTAAATAACCCCAAGGACGAGAAAATCGCGTACAGAGAAACCAACGTGTCTGACGCTGAATTAAATCAACGAAGCTTGTTGTGGCGATTGCATGGTCAATAACATAATCAGAAAGTACCACTTTATAACCTGCTTGGGCAGGCAAGTAACCAAGTTGAAAATCATCTGCTAGATAATCAGCAATAGCCAGAAATCCTCCAATTGCTTCTAGTGCTGTTCTTTGAATTACAATAGTTGGGCCTAAAGCAAACTCGATTTTATCCAACTTATTTGCAACTAAAACACTAGCAAGGTACTCAGTTGAAATTCCAATAGCTTCTAGATTTGCCACCCATCCTTGAGTCAAGGGACGGTAAAGGCAGGTAACGACACCAACATCAGGATCGCGCATTGGCTGAATAACTCGTTGCAAGTAGTCTGGCCCCACTCGAACGTCGCTATCTGCCAAAAGCAAGATGGAATATTTAGCTTTGGATTCTGCATTTGCTAGATTGCAAACTTTAAAATTAGTGCCAATTGTGTGTTCGCTGACTACCAATTGCAAATCCAACTCTGGAAAGTCTTGGATAATTTGCTGCACCACTGCTATACCAGGGTCATTTGGATCGCGAACGCTAAAGATAATTTGATATTGTGGGTAGTCTTGGCGACAGAAAGAAGCAAAATTTTCGTATGCTTCATCATCAAGCCCGCAAATAGGCTTCAAAATCGTAATTGCTGGATGAAAATCGGCATCGACAGGGTTTTGATGGTTTAAAAAAGCGATCGCTGCATAAATCCCATAGCAGTAAAAAAATACAGCTGAGATACACAAGATTAACAGCAAGAGATGAATTATTGTCATCTGAAGGATGAAGTAAATATTACGGACAAATCTCTAGACTACTCATTGCTATCTTCATCTAGTGCTTTCTGGATGGCGCGACGGCAAAATTCCGGAGGGTCGTCCTTAGCTGACAGCTTCTCCTTCATAGCCTTGGTGATACGTAGGTTAATCCTATCTGTCAAAGGTTCTTCTCTATTTGATTTGATTGGGCGTAAATTCTCAGGAGTTCCCTTAGGATTAGGCATTGTTAAGAACTATCAATAAAAATTGAATCTTGTGGTGCCAAAAGATTAAAGTTTTTTTGTGGTGGGTATTCCTCTGGAAAAGTTGTTACCCACCAACGTCCACTTTTACAAATGAACAATTCCATGTTTACACGATCGGAACTTGAAATCAAAACCATTTCAGAATTACGCGACTTGTGTCGCAGATATGGCATCAAAGCAACTGGTAACTCAGGATACAAAACTAGCTATATAGTCAGCTTGATGGCGTTTCCTCAGATAGCTGTTTCCCAGTTCAAGCAAGGCAAGGGCTTCAGAAATCCAGACTTTGCTGCTATTCAGGTAATCAGTACTGCGATCGATGAGATGAACTCACCAACTGATGAACAAGCAGCACTAATCAAGATAACACTGGAAGGCAGGAGAATGAATTATCCTGACCGCTATGAGCAAGAAAAGCTGTTAGCCTTGCACAAAGCTAAGATACACCTAGAACAGGCTATTGGACTGTTAAACCAATAAGGTAGTAGCGTAACGCACCAAAACTATCGGATGGTGCGTTAGCCAAAGGTATAAAGCACTCCACGTATATTTAAAAATCAAATAAGAGTTCTATACATCATTTGATAAACTACAGTGCTAGGGCTGCTGTAGTCTCTAGGAACGTGTTTTGCACCAAATTAGAAACATACCACCAGTTCTTGGTCGAATCTACTCAAATTATGACTAAACAACCCTTAGAAGTTTGGTGTACCACAATGTCGCTACTGCGCCACAACCCACAGGACGTAGCGTGGTTAATTCATGAGTCAGCACCAGAACTGTTTGCGTTAATTTTTGGTTCAAAAGCTATTCCCTTACTCACTGATTTTGTCCAGCGATCGCACAATCGTTTCAGTTATAAAAATATTCGTGTTGCACAAGCAGGCGATCGAGTATTGGGAATAGCAATAATTCTTAAGGCAGAAGATATTCACGATAATGCTGACGATCGCACTGTACTCAGTTCGTGGCAGAAACTACGACTACAACTAGCACAACGTCTGATTCTCAGCCGCATTCTGCAACATGACTACCCGACTGGAAGTTTTTACATCTCTCAAGAAACACATTGCGTTGAGTCAGAAATGGGAGTAAGTTCCAAACCAAAAGCCAAAGCTTTTTTCTTGAGGTTGTTAACTACACGCTCTCGATACCGTTGCTCATAAGCATCAACGCCAGGGTCAATAAATTGATCGCCAGAAGTCCAAAGGCGATAAAAAATACGTGCTAGCTTGTGAGCAGCAGCAGTAATAGCTTTGGGAGCGCCCATCTTGGCTTGCATACGACGGTAATAAGCGCCTAAAGCCGAGTTACTACGACAAAGAGTTTGAGCCGCCATGCGGAAAGCGTTA